>CASDSM010000024.1 GCA_949283375.1 uncultured Eubacteriales bacterium
CTACCTCCTTTGATTTCTGGTAATGCGGTCGCCAAACCTTTACCATCTTATCATTGGAGGTCGTTTTTTCATATACTGAAGTTTTTATTTCCCCCGGTAGAACCGGGGGTTTATTTGGCTTCAAGCCGCCAAAAACGCCCCTCCGGCAGAACACTGCCGGAGGGGGCAAAACAAATCATAGACATGAGGTGCAGCAGATGACGGAATATGATCTGGCCCTTCAGGCCACCGACCAGCGGCTGGAACAGCTGAGGCGGCGCGCGCGCAGAATGGAGCAGATGATGTATGCCGGCGTTTTGATGTTTGTGGGCAGCGGCGTTATGGTCGTGGCAGATGAGATGCTCCTCCACTGGGACATCGCCATTTTTCTGTGCCTGCTCCTTGCCCCGCTCGGTATTATAATGGTCATGGGCTCCCTCCTCGGGGGGTGGCTGGTGTCGCGGGCGGAAAAGAAGGTCACGGCGGCGTATGCGCCCGCCGTGCTGGCCCGGGTGATGGACCGGCTGGACTGGTATGACCACAGGGAACAGATAGACCGGAATTACCTGGACGCGAATTTCGGCTTTCCGTATTATGACAGGGTGGACAAGCACGGCGACTATGTGCGCGGCGTCTTCCGGGGCATCCCGCTGGAGTTCGGCGAGTTCGGCCTGGAGGAAGGGGAGTGGGTGAGAGACTCCGACGGGGAGGAGCACAAGCAGTATGTCACCGTCTTCGCCGGCATTCTGGTGGTCTGCCACCACGGCCTGCTGCTGGGGTCGGATGTCGCCGTCACCCAGTATTCCACGCCCAGAGACCGGCGCATGACGGGCGACCCCGGCTTTGACGACGCCTTCAGCCTCCTCGAGGGGGACGAGCGGGACGTGGAGCTGGCGTTCCCGCCGCATTACCGGGCGCAGTTGACACAGCTTTCGATGGAGCGGGGGAAGAAGTTTGCCCTGCGCTTTCGCCGGGATGGCAAGCTGCTGATCGTCCTGCGGGGCTGGGACCTCTTTGAGCTGGGCGAGAGCAAGAACACGGGCGAGCTGATGGACAAGCTCGAGCGCGAGCTGATGGACTTCGGGGACGTTCTGACCATTCTGGGCAGTCCCGCCCGCGAGGGCGTGCGCCCTGCGGCGGGGAGCGGCCCGCAGGGGACCCCATGTGGCTGATCGGAACCGGCACCGGCGCGCTCGCGCTGCTGCTCGGCCTGCTCGGCAAGGGCCCGCGCAGGGTGCTCATCCCCCTCGGGGCGGGGCTGCTGGCGATGGGGCTGCTCTATGGCGCGCTGACCGCCTGCCTGCTCGGCGGCATCGACTGAGCATCGCCGGAGACGGCTGCAAAAGATATGGACAGAAAAATCAAAAAGGAGGACACAAAACATGAAACGACTGACAGCCATGCTGCTGACCCTGTTTCTCTGTCTCTCCTTGGCCGCCTGCAGCGGCGGGGAGACCGCCGGGCAGGAGACGGACCAGGAGGACCCCGCGCCGGTGACAGAGCCGGAGGCGGGGGCGGAAACTCCCGCCGGTGAGGAGGTCACCCTCTACGCCGACTTCTCTGCCGGAAGCGAGACCGCCGGGGCGGACGGCCTGATCCGTACCGAGACGGCGACGGCGGCGGAGAAGACCCCGGAGGCCCTGGCCGCCGCCCTCACGGAGTGGACCGGCCTGGACTTCACCCTGAGCGGCGCCACGGTGGACGGGACCACCGTCACGGTGGACTGGGCGGCAAGCTCCACCCTGGTGGCCGGTCTGGACGACCGGGAGCAGAAGGAGGACTTCTTCTTCCACGACCAGGACTCCCTGCGCTGGTTCATGATGGACAGCCTGTGGCAGACCCTGACGGCAAATCTCTCCGCAGAAGAGGTCTACTACACCATGGACGGCGGGCAGGAGCTCACCTTTGACGAGCTGGCCCCGGTGAGCACCTTCCCCTCCGGCATCGCCTATCTGGGCAGCCCCTTCTACTTCGCCCACGCGGACGGGCGGGGCGATGACGATGCCGCCGGTGAGACCGGTGACGCCGGCGATGCGGGCGATCCGGTGGATACGGGCGCGCAGGCCGACTTCTCCCGCACCGAGGGCAATTGGTATCTGGACGGGGAGGCGGGCTCTGCCAGCCTCTATATGGACGGCGAGGGCGGCTTCATCGCCTTCTATGCCAGCGGCTATACGGAGACGGCAGGCTATCTGGAGTATGTGGATGAGTACGGCGACGGCAACGGGCGCTACGACATGTACGACGGCGAAGGAAACTTCATCAACGGCTTCTACTTCGACTCGGACACCCAGATCCACATCGGCAACGGCGACCTCTCCTCGGTGTACATCCGGCTGGACACTCCCCCGGTGGACGGGGAGGAGGAGATGCCCGCCCCCGGCGTCCTGGTCTACAGCCCCGGCTTTACCGGGCTGACCCCTCTGGAGGCGGACAACGACTACTTCGGCGGCTACTACTACGCCGACCAGACGGAGGACGGACTCACCACCATCGTCAACTGCGGCTTTACGAATGATTCTCTCTTGACGGACGAAACCACCGAGGAGGCCATCGCCCGGTGGCTGGAGATGGTCTGCGGCGAGATGCCCGGCGAGCTCTCCATGGAGGAGACCGTCATGGAGTCCGTCCCCGCCTACCGCCTCACCTGGCGGACCGGGGCAAATGAGGACACCCGCCAGTGGGACGGCCTGATGGTCCTCACTGACCTCTACACCTACCTCTACGCCTTCGACACCCACGCGGACCACGCGGCGGAGATGGTGGACACCTGGGAGGAGGTCTTCGCCTCCCTGGAGCTGATCTTCCCTGAGGAGTCCTGAGGCACAGCATCAAACAGGGCAGGGCTGCGGCGGCCCTTCACAGAAGCCCGCCGCGGTCTGCCCACCATATGTTATGCAGAGCGCGCAGAGAACCAGAAACGGTCCTCTGCGCGCTCTGCCGGCACGTCAAAGCCGCCCGCCTGCGGAATGTCTTTCCCGCAGACGGGCGGCTTGCCGCAGGTTTTGGAGCTCACTCCCCCTCTACGGTGGACAGGAGGATGCGGTCGTTGTTGAAGGTGCGTTTCGCCTGCTCGCGGAACTTTTGCAGGAGGTCCTGCACGGTCAGGCCACTGCGCTCCTGCCCCTTGAGGTCGAGGACGATGTGCCCCCGGTCCATCATCAGCGTCCGGTTGCCCAGCTCAAGCGCCTGGTTCATATTGTGGGTGACCATCATGCAGGAGATCTGCCGCTCGGCGACGATGGAGCGGGTCATCTCCAGCACCTTTTCCGCCGTGGCCGGGTCGAGGGCGGCGGTGTGCTCGTCGAGCAGGAGAAGCTTGGGGGTGACGATGGTCGCCATCAGCAGGGTGAGCGCCTGGCGCTGGCCGCCGGAGAGCAGGCCCACCGGCTGGCGCATCCGGTCCTCCAGCCCCATGCCGAGCAGGGCGAGGTGGTCGCGGAACATCCGCTTCTCCGTGGCGTTCACCCGGCTGAAAAAGCCGAGCCCCTGGCGGGAGGCGCGCAGGTAGGCCAGCGAGAGGTTCTCCTCGATGGTCATGTGCGGGGCGGTGCCCTTGAGCGGGTCCTGGAAGAGGCGGCCGATCACGCGCGAGCGGCGGTACTCCGGCTGATAGGTGATATCCCGCCCGTCGAGCTCGATGGTGCCCTCGTCCACATAGAAGACGCCGGCAATGGCGTTGAAGAGGGTGCTCTTGCCCGCCCCGTTGGAGCCGACGATGGTGACAAAGTCGCCGTCCTCGAGCTGGAAGCTGAGGTGCTCGATCGCCTTCTTCTCGTTCACGGTGCCGGGGTTGAAGGTCTTGCTCAGGTTGGTCATCTTCAGCATATCACTCTCTCCCTCCCCGCACAGATGCATGCCGCTTCTGCTGGAAGGCGGCCCACTCCTTCAACGTCGGCAGGGCGATGGCGAAGCCCACGATGATGGCCGAGACCAGCTTGAGGCACTCGGCGGGCACATTCAGCCGCAGGGCGATGGCGATGACAAAACGGTAGAGCACGCTGCCCACCACCACGGCGAGCACCGAGCGGCCCATGCCGCCCTTGCCCACCAGCGTCTGGCCGATGATGAGGGAGGCCAGACCGATGACCACCATGCCGGTGCCGAGGTTGATGTCCGAGGTCTTGTTGTACTGCGCGAGGACCGCCCCGGAGAGGGAGGTCATCGCGTTGGCCACGCAGAGGCCGATCGTGATCATAAAGGAGGTGTTGATGGAGGAGGCGCGCACCATGTCAGGATTGTCGCCGGTGGCGCGGATGGAGATGCCCAGCCGCGTGCCGAGGAAGCGCACCAGCGCAAGACTCACCACCCCGGTGATGAGTACCGCCACCGCCAGCCGGTCCCAGCTGCCGAGCACCGGCTCGAGCGCGCCCTCCGCCAGCGTGAAGATGGTGTCGCTGGCAAAGAGGGAGAGATTGCTGGAAAAGCCCATCACCGCCAGATTCACGGTGTAGAGGCCGGTGTTGGTCACGATGCCCGCCAGAATGGAGGGAACGCCCAGCCGCGTCTGCAAAAAGGCGGTGATAAAGCCCGCCAGCGCCCCGGCCAGCATCGCCGCCGGAAGGGCGAGGATGGGGTGGCCCATCAGGCAGACCGCCGCCGAGACGGCGCAGCCGAGGGTGAAGCTGCCGTCGGTGGTCATATCGGCAATATTTAATGTGCTGAAGCTCAAAAAGAGTGCCAGCGCCACCAGAGCGTAGATAAAGCCTACCTCCAGCGCGTTTTGTACAATGGACAGGGTCAGCATACCTCATTCTCCTCACTCGCGCCGCGCCGGGGAAGCGCACGCTCCCCCGGACGGCCGGTCAGACGGTTCCTTGATACAGTTGGGACAGCCGTCAGTCCTCGGTGGTGGTCACCTCGACGACGGTGGAGGCCATCTCCGCAAAGGCGGAGTAGTCGATGCCGAGGGCGGCGGCGGTCTCGGTGTTGACGGTGATGATGCCGCCGTCCATCACATGGTACTCCGGGATCTCGCCGGTCTGGAGGACCTCGATGGCCATGTCCGCCACATAGGCGCCCAGCTCGGTGTAGTTCACGCCGCAGGTGGTGAAGGCGCCGTTGCGCACGAAGGAGTCCGCCCCGGTGTAGTGCGGGACGCCCGCCTCGATCAGCGTCTCATAGATCGCCAGCTCCGCGCCCATCACCACGTTGTCCGTCGGGGTGAAGATGGCATCCACCTGGTCGGTCAGGTTGGTCACGGCGGCGAGGATCTCGTCGGTGGTGTTGCCGGTGCTCTCGATGTAGGCGATGCCGGCCTCATCCAGATAGGCCTTGGCCTCCTCGATCGGGCGGGCGCTGTTCGTCTCGCTCTTGGAGTAGAGCAGGCCGACGGTCTGGACGTCCGGGTTCTGGGCGAGCATCATGTCCAGGATGAAGGCGGTGTTGAGCGCGTCGGACACGCCGGTGACATAGTCGATGCCGGTCAGGCCGGACTCATCGGGATAGGAGATGGCGGCGTAGATGACGGGGATATCCGCGTCCTCCACGGCGGTGACCATGCACTGGGCGGCCAGGGTGGCGATAGGGATCACCGCGTCATAGCCGTCGGAGACCACCTGAGAGCCGATCTGGGAGAGGACGGTCGCGTCGTTCTGGCCGCTGAAGGACTGATAGGTGATCTCGATGCCCTGCTCAGCGGCGATCGCGTCCAGCTCGGCCTCGATGGCGGTGCGGATCTCGTCAAGGGAGGCGTGGTCCATCTGCTGGACGATGGCGACCTTATAGCTCTGCGCGCCGCCGGTGGAGACCTCGTCACTGTCGGCGTCGCCCGCCTCGGTGGTGTCCGGCGTGGCCGCGCTGTCCTCCGTATCGCCGGTGGACGCATCTCCGCCCGAGCTGTCCGCCGCCGTGTCGCCGCCGCAGGCGGCCAGGGCCAGGCACATCACAAGGGCCAGCAGCAGGGCCAGCATTCTCTTCATCTTCATCATCTCAGGTTCCTCCTTTTCCTGTTTTGATGGGCGCGGGAAAAACAAAAAAACCCCTGTCCCATATGGGACAAGAGTTGCTCTCCTGCGGTACCACCCAAATTGATACGTTTCGTATCCGCTCTCTCAGCATACACGCGATATGCCCCTGCTTGATAACGGGCCAGGCTCCCGTCGGCACCTAATGGGAAAACACCGGTTTTCCGTTCAGGCCGCCCTCCGAAGTCCATTCCGCCCCCGCCTCTTCGCCGCACTCTCACCGTCTGCGGCTCGCTTGGGAGTTGGCGCTGGGACGTACTCCTCTTCGTCACCGGTTTGAACTTGTCCCTATTATAGCCACTGCGCCGAAGGCTGTCAACCATTTTTTCAAAATTTTCATTCCGCCCTTTTTCCCGCTGTTTGCCACTTGACAAACCCATTTGCGCGAGTATAATTTAGCACATAAAAGCAGGAAATCGCTAAAGTGCGTCATTTTCTGCCGCCCCGCCCGTCCCGGCGCGGGGTGCGCGTCCGCCCCTCCGGCGCGGGGAAATGCGGCCCGGGCGGGGCGCTCGCATGCAAAGCAACAGCTAAGAGGAGGATGAATCATGAAGAATCTGAAGAAGCTGCTGGCCCTGCTGCTGGCGCTCGTGATGTGCTTGGCTCTGGCCGCCTGCGGCGAGAATGCCGGCGGCGCGGACGACGCATCGGACGGCGCTGACAGCGCGTCCACCGGCGACACGGCGGACGATGCCGCTGCGCCGGACACCACCGAGGCGGACGACGCGGACGGCGAGGAGGTCTCCACCGGCGGCGAGACCTACACCATCGGCATCTGCCAGCTCATGCAGCACGACGCGCTGGACGCCGCCACCCAGGGCTTCCAGGACGCCCTGACCGAGAAGCTGGGCGACGCGGTCACCTTTGACCTGCAGAACGCCCAGGGCGACACCCCCACCTGCTCCACCATCGTCACCGGCTTTGTCTCCAACGGCTATGACCTGATCTTGGCCAACGCCACCCCCGCCCTCCAGGCCGCCATGTCCGCCACTTCTGACATCCCCATCCTGGGCACCTCCGTCACCGACTACGCCACCGCCCTCAACGCCCCCGACATGGACGCCGCGCAGGGCACCGGCATCAACGTCTGCGGCACCTCTGACGGCGTGTCCGCCCAGCTTTACGCCGATCTGGTGAGAGAGCTCGTGCCCGATGCGCAGAACGTCTCCATCCTCTACTGCTCCGCCGAGGCCAACTCCGTCCTCCAGGCCGAGCAGTTCCAGGCCTGCATGGAGGCCATGGGCGCCACCTGCACCGTCTACACCTTCGCTGACTCCAATGACATGCAGTCCGTCGTCACCTCCGCCATCAACGGCTGTGACGCGCTCTACATCCCCACTGACAACACCGCCGCCTCCAACATGACCATCGTGGCCAACGTGTGCCAGCCCGCCGGTATCCCCGTGATCTGCGGCGAGGAGGGTATGTGCGGCAACGGCGGCCTCGCCACCGTCTCCATCAGCTACTACGACATCGGATACATGTGCGGCGAGCAGGCCTATGAGATCCTGGTCAACGGCGCCGACATCTCCACCATGCCCATCGGCTACTCCGAGAACCCGGTGAAGAAGTACAACGCCGACTATGCCGCCGCCATCGGCTTCGAGATGCCCGAGGGCTTCGAGGCCATCGCCGCCGCGGAGTGACCGCTCTGACTGACCGCAGATAACAAAAGGACAAAAAATCCCGGCCGGGGCTTCCCCTGGCCGGGATTTTATGCTATAGTGTATTCTGGATTTTTATTGCCTGAGAACAGGGAGGACTGCACTATGTTAGAATACTTCGCCGCGCTCGACCCCATGGCGCTCCTCCGGGCCTGTCCCGGCGGCATCGCTCAGGGCCTCATCTGGGGCATCATGGCTCTGGGCGTCTACCTCACCTTCCGGGTGCTGGACTTTGCCGACCTCACCGTGGACGGCTCGCTCGCCACCGGAGGCGCGGTCTGCATCATGCTCATCATGGACGGCTGGAACCCCGAGCTGGCGCTGGTGGTCTCCTTCGCTGCGGGCGTGATTTCCGGCATCGCCACCGGATTTCTCCACACTGCGCTGGGCATTCCCCCCATTCTGGCGGGCATCCTGACCCAGATCTCCCTCTACTCCATCAACCTGAACATCATGGGCAAGGCGAATCAGGCGATCAACGTCAACAGCGTCACCCTGAATTTCACCTCCAACGTGAATCTGCTGCCGCGCACCATCCTGATCGTCGCCATCTGCTGCGCCGTGCTCATCGCGGCCATCTACTGGTATATGGGCACCGAGCAGGGCTCCTCCATCCGCTCCACCGGCACGAACGCGCAGATGTCCCGCGCGCAGGGGATCAACACCAACGTGATGAAGGTGATCGCCCTCGCCCTCTCCAACGGCCTGGTCGCCCTCTCCGGCGGCATCCTCTCCCAGTATCAGGGCTTTGCCGACGTGAATATGGGCCGCGGCGCGATCGTCATCGGCCTGGCCGCCGTCATCATCGGCGAGGTCCTGGGCGAGGCCATCCTGGGCAAGCACCTGAACTTCTGGCTCCGGCTCCTCTTTGTGGTGCTCGGCGCCGTGATCTACTACCTGGTCTATGTCTTTGTCCTCTGGCTCAAGTTCCCGCCGGACAACATGAAGCTGCTCACCGCCATCGTGGTCGCCATCTTCCTCGCCACCCCCTATCTCAAGGCGAAGTATTTCGCCAGGAGCTACGGGGCAAAATACCTCGCCCGTGTGATGGGCCGGAAGAAGGAGGGCTGAACCATGCTGAAGGTCAACAATGTGATCAAGGTGTTCAACCCGGACACCATCAATGAGAAGGTAGCCCTCAACGGCCTGAACCTCCACCTCGCGCCGGGCGACTTCTGCACCGTCATCGGCGGCAACGGCGCGGGCAAGAGCACCATGCTCAACGCCATCGCCGGCGTCTGGGGGGTGGACCAGGGCAATATCATCATCGACGGGGTGAACGTCACCCGCTGGCCGGAGCACAAGCGCGCGAGCCTGCTCGGCCGCGTCTTCCAGGACCCGATGACCGGCACCGCCGCCACCATGCAGATCGACGAGAACCTCGCCCTCGCGGCCCGGCGCGGCCAGCGGCGCGGGCTGAAGTGGGGCGTCACCGCCAAGGAGCGCGCGCGCTATCAGGAGATGCTCGCCGACCTCGGCCTCGGCCTGGAGGGGCGGCTGACCACCAAGGTGGGCCTGCTCTCCGGCGGCCAGCGCCAGGCCGTCACCCTGCTCATGGCCACCCTCAAGGAGCCCAAGCTCCTCCTGCTCGACGAGCACACCGCCGCCCTCGACCCCAAGACGGCGGCCAAGGTGCTCGAGTTGACGGACAGGATCGTCAGCCAGCACAAGCTCACCACCCTCATGATCACCCACAATATGCGCGACGCCATTGCCCACGGCAACCGCCTGATCATGATGAAGGACGGGCGCATCATCCTCGACATCGCCGGGGAGGAGAAGCGGAACCTCACCGTGGAGGACCTGCTGGCCAAGTTCTCCGAGGCCTCCGGCGAGGAATTTGCCAACGACCGGATGATCCTCGGCTGAGCCCACGATAAAATCACACAAACGGAAAGCTGCGCTACACCGCCGGTGTGCCGCAGCTTTCTTCATTTTCCTGTCCCGTTATGCGCTTAACCATCGCAATATCATTAGATGGATAGGTTTTCCGATATGGCTTTTTGTTGCCTCCACATGCTTCTTTTTTCGGAGCTTCCCACTTTGCACAATAGCGCCTGCATTTATGGAGAGCTGCTCATGCATTTTCACCGGATAGTTTTTATTTTTTGCTCTGGTGATTTTGTCTCAGCGCTCCGGCGGGCGGAGCGGTTCCGGTTTGCCCCTCTCGCGGGTGCGGAAAGGGGCACAGGAAACCGCGTTTTTCCTCAAAAAATTCTGGTTGGATTTCACAAAATTTGCCATTTCTTTTTGTGGTAAAGGGAGAAGTTTCTGCCAGCCAACAAAAAGAAATGCCCGGCTCACAATTGTCTATGTCACATTCTGCCTCCTGCTAGTAATCTTAATGCAAGTTCATTGAGAAAACTTGAGTCTCAGTGGAAACATTACAGAAGGAGGAAAACACATGAAAACTCGCAACAGAATTCTTGCTCTCCTGCTGGCCCTGGCCATGATGCTGGCGCTGGCCGCCTGCGGCGGCTCCAGTGACGGCGGCTCCAGTGACGGCGGCTCCGGTGACGGCGGCGGCTCCGGCGGCGGCAGCTCTGCCGATCAGCTCGAGGTCTGGATCTGGGACAACGACCAGCTCGCCGGCCTGCAGGAGATCGCGGACCTTTGGACGGAGCAGAGCGGCGTCCCGGTCAAGATTAACGTCGTCACCTGGGACAACTACTGGACCCTGCTTGAGGCCGGCGCGAGCGGCGGTGAGATGGCGGATGTCTTCTGGATGCACGTCAACGAGGCGCAGAAGTACATGGAAAACGGCATTCTGCTCGACCTCACCCCCTACATCGAGGCCTCTGACTCCGTCGACCTTGCCAACTACTATCCCGACGCCGTCTCCCTCTACAGCTATGACGGCAAAAATTACGGCATCCCGAAGGACCACGACGTCAACGTGATTCTCTACAACAAGGCCGTCTTTGACCAGTATGGCTTTGATTATCCGGACGAGACCTGGACTTGGGAGACCTACTATGAGGTTGCCTCCGGCATCACCGCCGCCAGCGGCGGCAGCGTCTACGGCGCGGCGATGAACACCACCAACGACCAGGACGGCTGGTGGAACATTGTCTACGCTTACGGCGGCAGCATCATCAGCGAGGACAAGACCACCTCCGGTCTGGACAGCGCTGAGACCAAGGAGGCGATGGAGTTCGTCGCCCGCCTGATCGACGACGCCTTTGCTCCGCAGGCGCTGGTCTCTGAGAACGGCACCGGCGGCCTGTTCACCAACGGCCTGGCCGCGATGATCACCCAGGGCAACTACACGATCCGCAACTACACCACCTATGACAACGCTTCCGACTTCGGTGTGGCGGTCATGCCCTACCATGATGCCAACGGCAACGGCCAGTGCGACGACGGCGAGCGCGTGACGGTCTACAACTCCCTGAGCTGGTCCGCTGCGGCCAACAGCGAGCATCCTGACGAGGCCTACAGCCTGATCGAGTGGTTCACCTCCGAGGAGATGCAGATCAAGCAGGCCGAGCTGGGCGTGACTCTGGCCGGTTACATCGGCGCTGACGATGCCTATGCGCAGACCATCTCCGACGCCGGCATCGACGCCTCCGCCGTGCAGGTCATGAACGACACCGCCACGCTGATCTCCTATCCCTTCTCCAAGTACACCACCAACTGGCAGAATAACATCCGTGAGACGCTGGTTGCCGCCTGGCTGGACACCTCCGTGATGTCCGACAAGCTGGACGAGGCCGCCGCGTACATGAACGATATTCTGGCCACCGAGTCCTGATTCTCGGCTTTGCCGGGGCGGGCGGCAGAGAGACCGCCCGTCTCCGGCATCCGCCTGACCTGACTCATTTCAAAGGAGGGAGCATATGAGTCGCGCACAAGGCCTCTCGCGCAAGATGTCCAAGGCGCAGAAGAATGAGGCGATATGGGGGCTGGCATTCGTCATGCCCACCATGATCGGCCTGATCGTCTTGAACTTCTACCCCATTTTCTACACCATTTACCAGTCCTTCTGCCGCACCGGCGACTTTGGACGGGGCAACGTCTTCATCGGCCTGACCAACTACGTCAACGTTCTTACCGGCGGGGAATTCTGGGGCAGCCTGCTCAACACCGTCAAGTATGCCATCATCGAGGTACCCTTCTCTCTGGTGCTGGCGCTGCTTCTGGCCGTGTTCCTCAACCGTAAGATCGCCTTCCGCGGCGGCTACCGCACCATCTTCTTCCTGCCGATGGTCTGCGCCCCCGCCGCCGTCGCGATGGTCTGGAAGTTCCTGTACAACCAGAACTTCGGCCTGCTTAACAACCTCTTCGGCACTGACATCGCCTGGATCTCCGACCCCAATATCGCCTGGATCGCCATCGGCATCATTGGCGTGTGGTCCATCGTGGGTTATAATATGATCCTCTTCCTCTCTGGCCTGCAGGAGATCCCCCACGACTACTACGAGGCCGCCGACATCGATGGCGCCACCGGCATCCGCCAGTTCTTCTACATCACCGTCCCCCTGCTCAGCCCCACCACCTTCTTCATCCTGCAGACCCGTATCATCGGCGCGCTTCAAATCTTTGATCTGGTCTACATGGTGATGGACGAGACCAACCAGGCCCTGTCCTCCGTACAGTCGGTGGTCTATCTGTTCTACAAATACGCCTTTACCAACGGCGACCGCGGCTACGGCGCGGCCATCGTCGTCAGCATGCTTGTCATCATCATGATCATCACCTTTGTCTTGCAGAAGAGCGAGAAAAAGTGGGTATTCTACAACTAAGGGGGGCGCACGATGGATAGCTATACCATGAAAAAGCGCTTGACACAGACGCTCATTCATATCATCCTGATTCTGGTGTCCATCACCATGATCGTCCCCTTCGCGTGGATGCTGCTCACGTCGTTTAAGACAATCTCAGAGGCCAGCAGCATTGACCCCTTCATCATCTTCCCGGCAGACTGGGCCGGAGGAGTGGAGAACTTCGTCAATGTCTGGAAGAGCTATAACTTTCTCTACCTGTACGGCAACACGCTGCTGATGATCTTCTGGCGCGTGGTGTGCGCGGTGCTCACGGCGACGATGGCGGGCTACGCCTTTGGCCGCCTGAACTTCCCGCTCAAGAACGCGCTGTTCTCCCTGGTGCTCATCCAGATGATGGTGCCCGGCCAGATCTTTATCATCCCGCAGTACGTCATGGTCTCCAACCTGGGCATGATGAACACCATGTTTGCCCTGGTCTTCCCCGGTATGGTCACCGCGTTTGGCACCTTCCTGCTGAAAACCGGCTATCAGGGCCTCCCGCGTGACCTGGAGGAGGCCGCCGCTATCGACGGGTGTAACATCGGCCAGCGCTTCCTCTTCATCATGGCTCCGCTGACCCGGTCCTCTATGGTCTCCCTCGGCATCATGACCGCCGTGTTCGCCTACAAGGACCTGATGTGGCCCATGATCGTGTGCACCAACGCCACCAGCACCACCCTGTCCGCCGCTCTGTCGAAAATGCAGGGCCAGTACAGCAGCAACTATCCTCAGATGATGGCCGCTGCCCTGATGGCCTGCCTGCCGATGATCGTCCTCTACCTCTGCTTCCAGAAGCAGTTCGTCCAGGGCATCGCCACCTCCGGCGGCAAGCTGTAATCCCACTCTCCCTTCCCCTTTCCGGCAGGCGAAGCCGTCTCCGTGCGGCTTCGCCTGCCACCGCGAATGCCTCCGGCCGGCGCAGGAAGGGGGACAGCCCCCTGTCCCCCTTCCTGTACCTGTCGCCCCACCTCGCCATGAATGTCCGCACGAAAGAGAGGTCCCTCCGACATGGCCTACCAGACAGAGCATTACCACGAAACCACGCGATTTCGCTGCATGGAGTACCTGCACCGGCAGTCTGACTCACTCTCGCTGAATATGGTCGGCATGGAGCGCTGCGCACCGGGCAAGGCCTACGGCCCGGCCAGCCGCGCGGGCTATCACCTGCACGTCGTCCTCACCGGAGAGGGGACGCTGGAGGTGAACGGCCAGCACACCACCCTCCACTCCGGACAGATTTTTCTGGAGAAGCCGGGCGAGGTGACCCATTACTACGCGCACCGGGACAACCCCTGGACCTACTGCTGGGTCACCTTCTCCGGCGACAAGGCGGAGTACTATATGCGCCAGGCCGGCTTTGGCGACGGCGTGAACACGGCGAACAGCTATGTGGACACCGACCAGTTCTATGACCTGGCAAACCAGCTCCTCGCCCGGCCGGAGCTCAACCTCGCCAACGACCTGCGGCGGCTCGGCCTGCTCTACCAGTTTATCTCGCTGGCGGTGGAGTCCAACGACCGCTCCTCCAGCGGCCACCGGAACGCGGAGTACTCCCCCGACTCCTATGTGGACCACGCGCTCGACTTCATCCGCAACAACTACGCGAGCATCAAGGTGGCGGATATCTCCAACTATATCGGCATCAACCGGAGCTACTTCACCAACATCTTCAAGCAGCGGGTGGGGGTGTCTCCGCGGGAGTTTCTGATCTCGCTGAAGCTGCGCGAGAGCGCGCAGCTCCTCGTCTCCTCCGATCTGCCGGTGCAGGACATCTCCCGGCGGGTCGGCTATGACAATCCGCTCACCTTCTCCAAGATGTTCAAGCGAGCCTATGGCGTCAGCCCCAAGCACTACCGCAGCCAGCCGGAGGAGGAGCGGAGGCCCCTCCCGGAGCTCCCCGCCGGCAGATCGCGCCAATAGCAGCAGATTACGCCGCGCCTACGCGGCTGACAGGAGGACAAACCCATGAGCATTCAGTTTGACAGCCAGAACCGTTCCTTCACGCTCCACACCCGCAGCACGACCTATCAGATGCAGGTGGACCAGCCCGGCCACCTACAGCACCTATACTATGGCCGCCGACTAGCGGAGGGGGACCGGATGGACGCCCAGGTTCTGCCCGTCAACTGCGGCTTTTCCCCCGTCCCCTATGGCTGCAATGCCGACTATGACTTCTCCCTCGACCTGCTCCCGCAGGAGTACTCCGGCTGCAACACCGGCGACTTCCGCGTGAGCTGCCTGTCCGTCTCCGATGCCGCCGGGGCGGCGGGCGCGGATTTTCTCTATGTGCGCCATGAGATCTGCGCCGGGAAATATCAGGTGGACGGCCTGCCCTGCGCCTATGACAGCGGCGGCGAGGTGGAGACCCTCGTCATCACCCTTGCAGACCCCGTCACCGGGCTGGAGCTGCAGCTCTCCTACGGCGTCTTTGCCGCGCGCGACGTCATCACCCGTCAGGCCCGGCTCGTCAACCGGAGCGAGCGGCCCATGACGCTGGGCAAGGCGGCCTCCGCCTGCCTCGACCTGCCCTACGGGCAGTGGGACCTCATCCACTTCCACGGCCGGCACTGCATGGAGCGGCAGATGGAGCGCACATCGCTCACGCAGGCGGTGCAGACCATCTCCTCCCGCCGGGGGGCCTCCAGCCACCACCACAACCCCTTTGTCATCCTCTGCGACCATCAGGCCACCGAGGACGCGGGGGACTGCTACGGGATGATGCTGGTCTACTCCGGCAGCCACCGCACCGACATCGAGCTGGAGCAGTCCGGCGGCGTCCGCGCCGTCACCGGCCTGCACGACGAGCTCTTCTCCTGGCATCTCGCGCCGGGGGAGGTCTTTGACACGCCGGAGGTCCTCCTCTCCTTCACCCATGAGGGGCTGACCCGCCTCTCTCAGCAGTATCACGCCTTCCTGCGGCACAATATCTGCCGGGGCGCGTGGCAGTTTGCCCGCCGCCCCATCCTCATCAACAACTGGGAGGCGACCTATTTCCAGTTTGACGCGGACAAGATCGTGGACATCGCCGCCAAGGCCGCCGAGCTGGGGGTGGAGATGCTGGTGCTCGACGATGGCTGGTTCGGCAAGCGGGACGACGACTTCACCGGTCTGGGCGACTGGTTCGTGAACGAGAACAAGCTCCCCGGCGGCCTGAACCCCCTCATCGAGCGCATCCACCGCCTCGGCATGCGCTTTGGCCTCTGGGTCGAGCCGGAGATGGTGAGCGAGGACTCCGAGCTCTACCGCGCCCACCCCGACTGGGCCCTCACCCTCCCCGGCCGGAAACCCACCCTGGGCCGCAACCAGCTCGTGCTCGACCTGGCGCGCCCGGAGGTGGTAGACTACCTCTATGACCTGCTGTCCGGCCTGCTGCGGCGCCACCGCATCGACTACATCAAGTGGGACATGAACCGCAATATGACGGACGTCTACAGCCGCGCCCTCCCGCCGGAGCGGCAGGGGGAGGCCTCCCACCGCTACATGCTCGGCCTGTACCGCCTGCTCGGGCGGCTGACGGCGGAGTTCCCGCAGGTGCTCATCGAGGGCTGCGCGGGCGGCGGCGGACGGTTTGACGCCGGAATGCTGGCCTACTGCCCTCAGATCTGGTGCAGTGACGACACCGATGCGGTGGAGCGGCTGATCATCCAGCACGGCACCTCCTTCGGCTATCCCATCTCGGCGGTGGGGGCGCACGTCTCCGCCTGCCCGAACCATCAGACCGGACGGACCACCCCGCTGGGCACCCGTGCGGTGGTCGCCATGTCGGGGACCTTCGGCTATGAACTGGACCTCAACAAGCTCTCTGCCAGTGAGGTCCGCGCCGTCTGCTACCAGATCGAGGACTTCAAGCGCTGGTACCACCTGATCCAGGACGGCCTCTACTACCGCCTGACCGGGGTGGACGGGGACTTCACCGCCTGGCAGACCGTCTCTCCCGACCGGAGCGAGGCGCTGGTGAGCGTCGTGGTCACCCATCCGCGGGCGAACGCCCCCCTCGTCCATTTCCGCCTGAAGGGGCTGGACCCGGAGGGGACCTACCGGATCGCGGTGCAGCGCTTCCTCGGCACGACCAATCTGCCGTCCCCCGGCGAGGCCGGAGGGGACGCGCCCCCGGCGCGCAGATGGTCGGGCGCGGCGCTGATGTACGGCGGGTACACCCTGCCGCGCATCTCCGGCGATTTCCCCAGCGTACAGCTCCATCTGGTGCGCATCTGACCGTCTATCACACAGAGGAGGCATTATCCCTTGACCGCCCGTTTGAAACAATGGCTCGCCGGTGAGCGGGAGAAGCTCGCCGGCCTGCCGCGCCGCGAACAGCTTCGCTATATCTGGGACTACTACAAGCTCTATCTGACCGCCTTCGCCGCCCTGCTGCTCATCGGCGGGACCACCGCCTGGCACCTGGCGACCACCCCGTCGGAGAACTGGTTCTTCGCCTGCTTTGCCAACACCACCGTCAACCTCGGCGAGGGGAGCGGGTTCTACGACGGCTTCGCCAGTTGGGCGGGCTATGACCTGAAGGAGAAAAACCTCGTCTTTGAGGACCAGCTCTACTGCCGGCCCTCCACCAACCCGATGGGGGACACCTATTACGAACTGCTGGTGGCCTACCTCGAGGCGGGCACGCTGGACGTCGTGCTGATGGAGGAGGCAGAGCTCGTCGCCCTGGGGGAGACCGGCCGGCTGATCGACCTGCGCGATGCGCGCACAGAGGACCTCTGCACGTCCTGTGAGGATCGCCTGGTCTACGTCACCTCCTCTGAGGGGGAGGAGATCCCCGTCGGCATCGACCTGTCCGATACCGCCCTGGCCGCGGAGGCCTACGGCGGGGACTGCGTGCTCGGCGTCTCGGCCAACGTGCCGCACCCGGACCAGGTGTCCGTCTTTCTGTCCTATCTGCTGGAGGGGGGAGCGTCATGAATTTTCTGCGCAGCTTTCTGGATAACAACAGCGTCTTCGGACGGCTGATGACCCGCTGCGGCATCCTGATCGCAGCCAACCTCCTCTTCGTCCTCTGCTGCATCCCGGTCGTCACCGCCGGGGCGGGCTGGGCGGCGCTGTACTATGTGATGCTCAAGACGCTCTACCGCGAGCCGGAGCTCAACCCCTTCCGCACCTTCCTGGACGGCTTGCGCCAGAACTGGCGGCAGGGCAGCGCCGTCTTCCTGATCGGAGCCGTCCTCGCCGGGGTGCTCTATCTGGAGCACTTCTGGGTGAGCCAGGCGGAGGGGATGGTCGCCATGCTACGCTACCCCCTGCTCGCGCTGGCCTTCGCCGCCGCCGTCCTGTTCTGCTATCTGTTCCCCACCCTGGCCACCTTCCGGGGGACCCTGCCGCAGATGGTGAAGAACTGCATCTACTTCGCCGTCAAGCGGCCGCTCAACCTGGTGCTCATCCTGCTGGCCCACGCGGTCCCGATCGCCGTCACCTGTCTGGATCAGGTGAATCAGCCGCTCTACGTCTTCCTCTGGTGCATGTGCGGCTTTTCCGCCATCGCCATGTTTACTTCGTCTCTCCTGCTCCCGCTCTACCGGCCCTACCTTCAGAAGGAGGAGGGGGAGGAGGAGGCCCCTGCGGCGGAGCCTCCGTCCGAGGCTCAGGTGCTCGAGGAGATGGAAAAACTTGGGATGTGAACCGTCCTCCACGCCCCGGTTCCGGTCAACACGGCCGGAACCGGGACTTTTTTACTTCATACTGTGAAAGTATGTCTTTTTTTCAGATGAAATGTGATCTTTCTGTAAACATTAGCACTCTTGTATTGACAGTGCTAATTTCTGGTGCTATCTTATAGCCGTACCGAGAAAGAGGTACACAGAAGGTCCCAGCAAGACCTCCGAACGAAACCGAGTCACATCGAATCGAATGGAGGAATGTACGATGTTACCCAGCATTTTTGGCGAGAATCTCTTTGATGAGCTCTTTGACGGCGCGTTTGACCGCAGCTTCTTCGGCGGACGCGATCCCCTGTACGGCAAGCACGCCAAGCACCTGATGAAGACGGACGTGCGCGAGGGTGAGGACAGCTACCAGGTGGCCATTGACCTGCCCGGCTTCCGGAAGGAGGACGTCCAGGTGGAGCTCAAGGACGGCTATCTCACCGTCACCGCCTCCAAGGATCTCGACCGCGACGAGAAGGACAGCGACGGGCGCTATATCCGCCAGGAGCGCTACGCCGGTACCTGCAGCCGCAGCTTCTACGTCGGCGACGTGCAGCCGGAGGAGGTCCAGGGCAAGTATGAGTCCGGCGTCCTCTCGCTCACCTTCCCGAAGAAGACCGCGCCTCAGGCAGAGACCGTGCACCGGATCGCCATCGAGTGAGCGTCCGGACGATGCCCCCAAAATGACGTTCTGCCCTGTCCCGCGCTCGCGGGGCAGGGCAGAGGCGATCAAGAAAGTCTGACCCCTTGTTTTCCAATTGCGAAAACAGGGGGTTCTTTGGTGGCTGACAGAGCGCTCAGCGCTGGTATTCAAATTGCAGGCCGTAGAGATCGACGGTGTCCCCGTCGGCGATCCCCTCCGCCTCGAGCTGGTCAAAGAGGCCGCTGGCGCGCAGCTTCTGGTCAAACCAGCTCCGCGACTCGTAGTCGCCGAAGTTGACCGACTCCATGAGCTGGTCGAGCCAGTCCGCCTCGGCGTGCCAGACGCCGTCCTCCCGCCAGATCTTGACGGGGCCGGAGGGCTCCACGGCGGGCGCGGCGGGGGCGGTGTACTCCGGCTCATAGTAGCGCACCGGCGGCAGGTCGCGCAGGCGGCGGGCGATCTCCCACACCAGATCGCGCACCCCCTGATGGGCGGCGGCGGAGAGCTCGAAGCAGGAATAGCCCTTCTCCTCGACGTAGGCGCGGAAGCGGTCGATGTTCTCCCGGTCATAGCAGAGGTCGCACTTGTTCGCCGCGACCAGCATGGGGCGGCTCGCGAGCTCGGGGGAGTACTGCTCCAGCTCGCGGCAGATGGCGTCAAAGTCCTCGACCGGGTCGCGCCCCTCGCTGCCGGAGACGTCCACCAGGTGGACCAGCAGGCGGCAGCGGTCGATGTGGCGCAAAAAGTCGTGCCCGAGACCGGCCCCCTCGCTGGCCCCCTCGATGATGCCGGGGATGTCCGCCATGACGAAGCTGACCCCCTCCTCCACCCAGACGACGCCGAGGTTGGGCATCAGGGTGGTGAAGTGGTAGTTGGCGATCTTGGGATTGGCCTTGGAGACGACGGAGAGCAGGGTGCTCTTGCCCACGTTGGGGAAGCCCACCAGACCCACGTCGGCGAGCAGCTTGAGCTCCAGAATGACCTCCCGCGTCTCGCCGGGGAGGCCGGGCTTGGCAAAACGGGGCGCCTGACGGGTCGGGGTGGCGAAGTGCTGGTTGCCCCAGCCGCCCCGCCCGCCCCGGGCGAGGACGAAGGGCTTGCCGTCAGACATGTCGCGGATCACCTCGCCGGTCTCCGCGTCGCGCACGACGGTGCCGGTGGGCACCTTGATCGTGAGGTCCGCCCCGTCCCGGCCGGAGCAGCGGGCGCCCGAGCCGTCCGCGCCCCCCTCGGCGGCGTACTTGCGGCGGTAGCGGAAGTCCATCAGGGTGGTCAGGTGGTTGTCCGCCACCAGGATCACGTCCCCGCCGCGGCCGCCGTCGCCCCCGTCCGGGCCCCCGGCGGCGACATATTTCTCCCGGTGGAAGGCCACGGCGCCGTTGCCGCCCTTGCCGGCCTTGACGGTGATCTTTGCGGTGTCGACAAATGTGGAGGCCATAGGCCGTCCTCCTTTCTCGCAGCAGAAAAAACGCCCTGAACGTGCGTCCAGAGCGTCCTTTTCGGTTCTTTACTGAGCCAGCTCGACAATGGAGACCTGCTTGCGGTCCTTGCCCTTGCGCTCAAACTTGACGGTGCCGTCCTTGAGGGCGAACAGGGTGTCATCCTTGCCCTTGCCCACGTTGACGCCGGGATGGATCTTGGTGCCGCGCTGACGGACCAGGATGTTGCCGGCCAGGACGAACTGGCCGTCCGCCCGCTTCACGCCCAGACGCTTGGACTCGGAGTCACGGCCGTTCTTGGTGGAGCCGCCGCCCTTCTTGTGGGCGAAGAACTGGAGCGAAATGTTCAGCATAGGTGTCACACCTCCATAACAGTGAGATAGTCGGGGTATTGCTGCCGGAGCGCGGTCAGATAGACCATCATCCCGGTCAGCAGGTTCTGGCAGGTATACTCGTCCAGCTCGGACAAGCCGCCTGGCAGATGGAGGGAGAGATGGGGCTCCTCCGGCTCCACCTTCACCGCGGCCGCCAGGCCGAGCACATCGTTGACGGTGCACTCAAGCAACTGCAGCGCGCTGACCACCGTGTTGCAGATGAGGTCAGCGCCCTCTTCGGCCATGCCGCTGTGTCCCCGGACGTCCACAGAGACGATCCGGGAACCCTCCAGATGAAAGGCTACCGTGGTCATCAGCCGGCGATGATCTTGCTGACGGTGACCTTGGTGTAGGGCTGACGGTGGCCCTGCGTGCGCTTGTAGCCGCGCTTGGGCTTGTACTTGAGCACGCGGATCTTCTTGCCCTTGCCGTTCTTCATGACGGAGGCCTCGACCTTCGCGCCCTCGACGACGGGCGCGCCGAAGGTGGCCTTCTCCCCGTCGACAATGGCCAGCACCTGGTCAAACGTGACGTTGTCCCCGGCCTCGACAGGCAGCTTCTCAATGAAGAGGGTATCGCCCTCAGACACCTTGTACTGCTTGCCGCCGGTCACGATAATAGCGGTCATTTCACTTGCACCTCTTTCCTTCATGACGGGCTCGCTCTTGCGGGTGGGCAGACCTGCCCCTTGAGACCCGTTCAAAGCGGCTGTATCATTTTATCAGCCGGAGAGGGCAATGTCAATGAAAAGCGGACAAATTCTGAAAAAAATTTCTCCAAACGCCGCCGCGGGGCGCGCAACTGGCTGTCGAAATGACTATTTTGCCCAAACGGACCGATTTTAATTTGTGCAAGAGGGAAATAACGGTACCGGGAGAAAAAATAATTGGAAAAGGCAGTGAATTTTCCGGCGGCGTTTGTTATAATGAAACTGGAAAAGGATGAACGGCGATGGATGGACAGCCCGCCGGGCCGTCCGTCCTGCAAGGACTGCAGCGTGATATCCGGCATAGTTACAGTAGAAAGACAGAGGAGCGTTTATTATGATCTCTCACGGTAAAGACATCAAGATTTTCGCCGGCAACTCGAACATCCAGCTTGCCCGGGGGATTTGCGAACGGTTGTCCGTCCCGCTGGGCAACGCAGAATGCGGCCAGTTCTCCGACGGGGAGAGCTATGTCTCCTTTTACGAGACGGTCCGCGGCAGCGATGTGTTCCTGATCCAGTCCACCTGCGCCACCGGCAGCCGCTCGGCTGGCACCTACCGCTCAGTCAACGACAATCTGATGGAGCTGTGCGTCATGATCGACGCCTGCAAGCGCGCCTCGGCAGGGCGCATCACCGCGGTCATCCCCTACTACGGCTATGCCCGCCAGGACCGCAAGACCAAGCCGCGCGACCCCATCTCTGCCAAGCTGACGGCCAACCTGCTCGTGAGCGCGGGGGTGAACCATGTGCTCACGATGGATATCCACTGCGCCCAGATCCAGGGCTTCTTTGACATTCCGATGGACAATATCCCCGGCGCGCCCCTGTTTGTGGAGTATTTCAAGGAGAAATTCGCCGGCCGCGAGGAGGACACCATGGTGGTCTCCCCCGACGTCGGCTCGGTCGCCCGCGCCCGCGCTTTTGCCCAGAAGATGAACCTGCCGCTCGCCATCGTGGACAAGCGCCGCCAGAAGGCCAACTCCTCCGAGGTGAAGAACATCATCGGCGATGTGCGCGGCAAGAACGTCATCCTCCTCGATGACATGGTGGACACCGCCGGCTCCCTCTGCGGGGCGGCGCGCGCCCTGATGGAGGAGGGCGGGGCCAAGAGCGTCTCCGCCTGCGCCACCCACGGCGTGCTCTCCGGCCCGGCGCTCGAGCGCATCGAGAACTCCGTGCTCGACGAGCTCCTCTTCCTGGACACCATCCCCGCCCCCCGCGGCGCGGAGAACAGCAGCAAGATCCGGTATCTCTCTGTGGCGGACATGTTCGCCGCCGCGATCAGCCGCATCTATCAGGAGGTCTCCATCTCCTCCATCTATTCCTGAGCGGACCTCAGTGCGGGCGGGAGGGTCCGCCCGGACCAAAAATGACACAGACCGCTGCGCACTGGCGCACAGCAGGGGATGCCGTTCCGGCATCCCCTGTTAGCCGTGAGCGCGGGAAGGAGTAAGTCATGCTGTTTCAGAGATCGGAACAAGGCGGCGTGGAGTGGATCGTCTGCTGCCTGGGCAACCCCGGACGGGAATATGAGAACACACGCCACAACGTCGGCTTTCTCACTGCCGACGCGCTGGAAAAGCGCACCGGCACGCCGGTGCGCCGCATCCGCTTCAAGGCGCTCACCGCCGTCGTCACCCTCGGCGGGCACAAGACGCTGCTGATGAAGCCGAATACCTTTATGAACCTCTCCGGCACGGCGCTGGCCGAGGCGGCCGCCTTCTATAAGGTGCCGCCGGAGCGCTGCCTGGTGGTGGCCGACGACGTGACGCTCGACCTCGGGCGCCTGCGCCTGCGCCGCAGCGGGTCCGCCGGGGGACACAACGGCCTGAAGTCCATCATCAATATGCTCGGCACCCCCGACTTCCCCCGCCTGAAGATCGGCGTGGGGCAGAAGCCGCACCCGGACTATGACCTCGCCGCCTGGGTCCTGGGGAAATTCTCCTCCCAGGACCAGAGGGTGATCGCCCAGGCCGCCCAGAGCGCGGCGGAGGCGGTGGAGTGCGTGATCTCCAGCGGCATGGATCAGGCGATGAACCGATATAATGGAGGATAGCACCCCCCCTGACGCCCTCCGGCGCAGCGGGCACGGAGGAGACGTAACATGAAACTGCTCAATCAAATCTGGTCCCGTCTGCCGGAGTACCGGGAGCTGGGGGCGCTGCTGGATGCAGGCCGCTCCCCGGTCGCCCTGGCGGGGCTCTCCCCGGTCCACCGGGCGCACCTGGCCGCCGCACTCGGCGGCGAGAGCGGGCGTCCGGTGGTCCTGCTCTGCCCGGCCGAGCAGGAGGCGCAGCGCCTGGCGGCCGACCTTGCCGCCCTCACCGGCGCGGAGGTCCCGGTGCTGATGGGCCGGGAATTCACTTTCCACGACGCCACGGTGAGCCATCAGTGGGAGCAGCGCCGCCTCGGCGTGCTCTACCGGCTGCTGGAGGGGGGCTGCCCCTTCCTGATCGCCACGATGGAGGCGGTGATGGAGCGCACCCTGCCGCCCGCGGTGCTGCGCGCGAGCGCCGTCACCCTCTCGCCCGGCCAGAGCTGGAAGCTCCCCGAGCTGACCGCCCGCCTCGCGGCGCTGGGCTACGCCCGCTGCGACCAGGTGGAGGGGCCGGGCCAGTTTGCCCTGCGCGGCGGCATCCTGGACGTCTTCTCCCCCGTGATGGACCGGCCGGTCCGCGTGGAGTTCTGGGGGGACGAGGTGGACGCGATGGGGCTCTTCGACCCCGCCACCCAGCGGCGGGAGGAGAATGCGGCCCGCGCCCTCCTGCTCCCGGCGGCGGAGGCCCTGCCCCAGCTCGCCCCCGGCGGCCCGCTCGGCCTGGTGGGGGAGATCGAGCGGCGCATCCTCCGCCTCGAGCGGGGCAAGCGGAGCGCGGAGACGGACGCCCTGCTCGAGACGCTCCGGCGCGACAGCGAGGCGATCGGCTCCCTGCGCGCCTTCCCGGCGGCGGACCGCTATCTCGACCTGATCTATCCCGACTTCGCCTGCGCGGCGGACTATCTGCCGCCGGACGCCCTGGTGCTCTGGGCGGAGTCTCCCCGCTGCCGCGAGGCGGCGGAGCACTACCTCTGGCGTCTGACGGAGGATGTGGAGGCCCTCTGCCAGTCCGGCATCCTCTGGGTGGAGGGCGCCCGCTACGCCGCCGGCTGGGAGGGACTGGCGCGGCGGCTCACGAAGGAGTATCCCTCCGTCTTTGCCGACAGCTTCCACACCTCCGCCTGCCCGGTGGACCCGGTGGCGCTGATCTCCATGCCCTGCAAGCAGCTCCCCTCCTTCGGCGCGAGCCTGGAGACGGCGGTCTCCGACCTGCGCCACTACCAGAACGACGGGGCGGCCACCGTGGTCCTCTGCGCCTCGCAGGGGCGGGTGAAGGCCCTGCATGACCTGCTGGGAGAGCAGGGGGTCCCGGCGGCGATCGACCTCGACCTCAAGCACCTGCCCGGGCCGGGGGAGACCTACCTCACGGCGGGTGGCCTCTCGGCGGGGATGGAGTACCCCGGCTTTGCCGTGCTCACCGAGGGGAAGGCCGCCCCGGCGCGCCAGGCGGGCAAGGCGGGGCGGAAGAAGGCGACCAACCGGCAGAAGATCCAGAGCTTCACCGACCTCTCGCCGGGCGACCTGGTGGTGCACGAGACGCACGGCATCGGCCGCTTTGTCGAGCTGGCCAAGATGAAGGTGGACGGCGTGGAGCGGGACTATATCAAGCTGGCCTACTCCGGCGGAGACACCCTCTACGTCCCGGCCACCCAGCTCGACCTGGTGAGCAAGTATATCGGCGGCGGGGAGGAGGCCAACGAGCGCACCCGCCTGTCCAGGCTCGGCGGGACGGACTGGGCCAGGGCCAAGGGCAAGGCCCGCCGCGCGACGCGGGAGATGGCCAGGGAGCTCATCGCCCTCTACGCCGAGCGGCAGCGGCAGCCGGGCTACGCCTTTCACCCGGACGACCCGTGGCAGCAGGAGTTTGAGGACAAGTTTGCCTATCAGGAGACGGAGGATCAGATCCGCTGCGTCCAGGAGATCAAGGCGGACATGGAGCGCCCCATCCCGATGGACCGGCTGCTCTGCGGCGACGTGGGCTACGGCAAGACGGAGGTGGCCCTGCGCGCGGTGATGAAGTGCGTCCTCGAGGGAAAGCAGGCGGCCATTCTGGTGCCCACCACGGTGCTGGCCAACCAGCACTACCAGACGGCGGTGAGCCGCTTTGCCGGCTTCCCGGTCAAGGTGGCGGTGATCAGCCGCTTCCAGACCGCCCAGCAGACGAAACGCATCTTAAACGAGCTGGAGCGCGGGCTGGTGGACGTGCTCATCGGCACCCACCGGCTGTTTTCCAAGGACATCCGGTTTCACGACCTCGGATTGCTGGTGGTGGACGAGGAGCAGCGCTTCGGCGTCGGCCAGAAGGAGCGGCTCAAGGAGCGCACCCGCCAGGTGGATGTGCTCACCCTCTCCGCCACCCCCATCCCGCGCACGCTGAACATGGCCCTCTCCGGCCTGCGCGACATGTCCACCATCGAGGAGCCGCCGATGGACCGCCAGCCGGTGCAGACCTATGTGCTCGAGCACAACTGGTCCATGCTCGCCGACGCGATGAGCCGGGAGATCGGCCGCGGCGGGCAGGTCTACTACCTGCACAACCGGGTGGACACCATCTCCTCCACCGCCGTGCGCATCCGCGAGATGCTGGGCGGGGAGGTGGAGGTCGGCGTCGCCCACGGCAAGATGAGCGAGGATGAGCTGCACGCCGTCATGAGCCGGGTGGTCTCCGGGGAGATCCAGGTCCTCGTGTGCACCACCATCATCGAGACCGGCATCGACATCCCCAACGTCAACACCCTCATCATCGAGGACGCCGACAAGATGGGACTGGCCCAGCTCCACCAGATCCGCGGCCGGGTGGGCCGCTCCTCCCGCCGGGCATTTGCCTACCTGACCTACCGGCACGGCAAGGTGCTCAGCGAGGTGGCCGCCAAGCGTCTGGCCGCCGTGCGGGAGTTTGCCGAGTTCGGCGCGGGCTTCAAGATCGCCATGCGCGACCTGGAGATCCGCGGGGCGGGCAACCTCCTCGGCGCGGAGCAGTCCGGCTTCATGCTCTCGGTGGGCTATGACATGTACCTCAAGCTGCTCGAGGAGGCGGTGCTGGCCGAGCGCGGGGAGACGCCGGTGCGCACCGAGGGGGTGACGGCGGACCTGCTGGTGTCCGCGAACATCCCGGAATACTATATCTCCTCGGCGGAGCAGCGGATGGACCTCTACCGCCGCATCGCCAGGGTGCGCACCGAGGAGGACGCGGACGACATCGGCGACGAGCTGCTCGACCGCTATGGCGAGCCGCCGCGGGTGGTGAACAACCTGATCGCCGTCGCCCTGCTCCGCTCGGCGGCCGCCCAGGCGGGGATCACCGAGATCGGCCAGAAGGGGACGGTGGTCAGCTTCACCCTGCGCGAGGCGGACCTGCCGGCGGTGGCGCGGCTGTGCGCCGAGCCGGTCTTCCAGCGGCGCATCCTCTTCTCGCCGGGGGAGAAGATCGTGCTCTCCCTGCGCCTGCGCGCGGGGGAGGACGTGCTCGCCTGGTCGGAGCGGCTGGTGAAAGAGTACGCCAGAGCGCGGGAGAAATCTAAGGGAACCACGGAATAAATTGCCGCACGGGCGGGAAACTTTCGCATGCGGGATTGTAATCCATCGCCTTTTTTGATAGGATAGAGGAAGCGTTTGCGGCGGGGACGGCCCGCCGTCAGAGAAAGGAATGGATTTGCATGAACAGAAGATTGGCAGCCCTGCTGCTGGCCCTGGCGATGCTGCTCGGCCTGCTCTCCGGCTGTGCCGAGGCCCCCGCCGCACAGGACAGTGAGCAGAACGGCGATTCCGCCAGTGAGGGAACGGACGCCGCAGAGGAGACACAGGGGATGACCGAGCTGCCCGAGGGGGCGGCGGAGGACGTCGTGGCCTACCTCACCGATGGGGCGATCGGCGCGGCGGACACGGCGCTCACCGCCAACGGCGTTGAGATCAGCGCGGCGGAGTATTTCTATCGCCTGGCGATGCAGTATAACTATATCGCCTACTATTACGCCAGCAGCGGCATGTGGCTGGACCCCTCTCAGGTCGTGGACGAGGAGACGGGAGAGACCATCGGCGACTCCCTGCGCGAGCAGGTGGTCTCCATGTGCGAGATGTACGCCATTCTGGGCGCGCGTGCGGAGGAGGAGGGCCTCTCCCTCTCCGAGGACCAGCAGAGCGAGCTGGACAGCCTGGACGGGATGATGGAGGAGAACCTCCTGCTCTTCTACGCCACCAGCCGCGACGGCCTGCGGGAGGGCTATGAGCGCAACTTCATGGCCACCAACCTCCAGGACCACCTCCTCGGCGACGGGGGCGCGCTGGCGGCCACGGAGGAGACGCTGGCCAGCTATGCCAACGAGAACGGCATCTACACCTGCCGCTATATCCTGCTCTACACCGCCGACCTGGAGGAGGACGATACGGAGGGCCGCGAGGCCCAGCGCCAGAAGGCGCAGGAGCTCTATGACCAGCTGGCCGCCACCGAGGCCGGCGAGCTGGAGAGCACGTTTGCCAGCCTGCAGGCGGAGCACAACTACGACGGCAATACGGACGAGTACACCTTCACCAACGACGACTCTCTGGTGAGCGGCTTCCGCGAGGTGGTGGCCGAGCTGGCTCCCGGCGAGCTGGGCATGTCAGAGGAGACGGACTATGGCTATTTCGTCCTCCTGCGCCTGGATGCCAACGAGGAGACGGTGCGGGAGTACTACAACTCCGACGTCTTCAATGCGCAGATCGACGAGTGGATCGCGCAGGCCGACTGCCAGGTGAGCGAGGCGCTGGAGAGCGTGGACATGACCGCCTTCTTCACGCGGCTGGATGAGCTGCAGGCCTATCTCAATGAGGTGATGACCGCCGAGAGCGAGAGCGAGACCGAGGCCGAGAGCGAGACCGAAACCGAGGAGAGCGCGGACGCCGGTACGGCGGAGGAGACGGAGGACGGCGCGGAGTAACGCCGGCCCACTGCCCCCAGACCGGACAGCGTCCGGCACAGCGAGACAAAAAGCAGCAGAGAACCGAAAAATGCGGTTCTCTGCTGCTTTGATGTTTTTGGGGGGACGGATGGGCGTCAGCTGTGCGGGGGCGCGCTCGCCTCCGTCTCCGTTCCGGTCTCGTAGTCGCGGCTGCCGAGGAGGCCGGCCACGCCGCGCTCCGGCAGGATGCCGGTCCAGTAGCGCAGCGCGGCGGAGAAGAAGAGGACGCTGTTCTGCTCGGCAAGGAGGAGCAGGGACTGGATGTCCGCCCGGCGGCGCTGGCCGGTGGCGGGGTTCACCCACTCGTCCGGGAGGTCGGGGGCGAGGGCACGGGGGGAGACGTGGCCGGTCAGATAGCCCCGGCCGCCGAAGAAGGTCTCCACCAGATAGAACAGACCCCGGCGCAGCCCGTGCCGGCTGGGAAAGAGGCGGCGCACCTGATGGAGCTGCACAAAGGCGTCCTCCAGGCAGGCGAGCGGCACCTCCAGACCATAGACCTCCCGGATGGCCGCGCGCAGCAGGACCGCCAGCTCTGTCCGCTCCCCGGTGGGCGGGATCGGGCTGCTGCTCTGCGCGGGGACCAGCGGCCGCCCGGTGTCGGCGGCGTGGAGGGCGGAGTCGAGGGCGATCTCGAAGTAGCCGTGCCCGCCCGGCATGTCATAGGGCATCCCGCTCTGGCAGAGGGCGGCGACGTAGGGGTGCAGGGCGGTGTCCGCCGCGTAGTGGCTGAGAAAGCCGAGGGTGTACTCCGCCTGAGCGCGGGTCTTCGCCCGGCGCAGCAGGCTGACGAGAAAGGCCCCGGTATCCTCGCGGTGCATCCGGCTGCCCAGGGCGGCGAGATCGAAGCGCCGCAAGCCGCGCGGCTTCCAGACCTCAAAGGGGAAGAAGACGTCCGGCCCGTTCGCCCCGGCGGCGAAGGCCTCCGGGCAGCGCAGCGGATAGCGGAGCGTCATGGCCGCCCGGCGGGCGGTGCGGATGTGGGTGTAACCTTCCGGCATACCGGTCTCCTCTCCGGGCGCGGCGGCGCTCAGCGCGCCTGACCGCGTGAGACGCGCGGGAGCACGGCGAAGTAGAGCACCGCGCCCACCGCAATGATGAGCAGAATGGACACGATCCCGTAGGGGCTGGCCGCGGCGTTGATCGCGTCGATCTCCTCGGCGGTGGCGGTGGCCTCGGTCAGTCCCCGGGCGGCGAGCATCCCGTTGGCGGCGGCGGCGCTCACCACGCCCACCAGCGCCGGCCCCATGATGGAGCTGAACTTGCCGAAGATATCAAAGAAGCCGAAGAACTCGCCGCTGCGGTCGCGGTCGGGCAGCAGCCGCCCGAACATGGAGCGCGAGAGGGCCTGAATACCGCCCTGACTGGTGGCGCAGAGCACTGCCAGCAGCCAGAACTGCCACAGCTCACGCAGGAAGAAGGCGAACACACAGATGAACATATACACGCAGATGCCCACGCCCACCATCGTCCGCGCGCCGAAGCGGTCGCTCAGGCGGATGTAGAGCAGGCAGAACGGCAGACCGAGCACCTGCACCAGCAGCAGGGCGAGCATCATCCCCGTCGTGTCCAGGCCGAGGTTGGCCCCGTAGGAGGTGGCCATGCTGATGACAGTATGCACGCCGTCGATGTAAAAGAAGTAGGAGAGGATATAGACCAGCATCGGGCGGTTGTCGATGATCTCGCGCACCGTCCGGCCGATGCCGCGCACGCTGCGCCCGACATCCCCCCGCTCATAGGGCTTGCCCGAGGTCTGATGGCAGTTCTTCAGCAGCGGCAGGCTGAAGAGGAGCCACCACGCCGCCGTGAGAGCGAAGATGACCGCCAGGCAGGTGAGCATCGGCACCCCCACCAGATTCATCACCAGGAAGATCACCAGCGGGATGGTGGACCCGCCGATGTACCCCAGCCCGTAGCCCATGGTGGACACCCGGTCCATCCGCTCCGGGGTGGTGATGTCGGTGAGGAAGGCGTCGTAGTAGATCGCCGAGGCGTCAAAGCCGATCACGCTGACGATGTAGAGCGCAAGGATCATCCCGGCCACCCGCCCGGCCGCCTCGGTGGAGGAGGTGAAGTCCATCAGCGGGGTGAAGGACAGCAGGGCGACCGCCGCCGCGCCGAGGACGACAAAGGCGGCGAACAGCCGCTTGCGCATCCCCCGGATGTCGCCGAAGACCCCCAGCAGCGGGGCGGAGACGGCGACAATGGCCATCGCCAGGCTGGTCGCATAGCCCCAGGTGGAGAGGCTGGAGACGCTGTCGGCGGTAAAGCTCGCGACGGAGTCAAAAAAGATGGGCAGCAGGGTGACGACGATGACGGAGTGGGCGCTGTTGGCCCAGTCGTACATCATCCAGCTGATCTCCTGGCGGGTGTATCCTTTCAGCAGCTTCATGGCGGTCCTCCGGAAGACGGGCGGGAGAGCCGCCCTGATCTGGCGTTTGCAAGGCCAGTATACCAGCTTTTTGGATGGGGCACAAGCCAAAACGGGCCCCTTCCGGTAAAGGAAAGGCAAAATATTTGTCAGTTTTTTCTATCCCGCGCGGGGCGAAATGGGATTCCGTTTTGAGTTTTGCAACATTTTGACTGATATGTGCCGGAGGAAACCGGCCTGCGCGGGAAAAACTGAGACGAAAATTCGACCATCGCCGCCCTTTTCATTGACGGGGGCGGACTTGTCGGCTATAATGAAGGGACAAGACCGGAACCGCCGCCCCGTGCCGGGCCGGTCAGGCCGCCGTGCCGGGCCGGCGCGGCGGCGGACAGGGGGAGTGGATGACACTGTTATGCTGAAAGGACTCAAAGAAAAACTGATGGAGGCGCTGCGCGCGGTCCTGCCGATCATCGGGCTGGTGCTGCTGCTGTGCTTCACCATCGCGCCCATCTCGGCGAGCATTTTGCTCTGCCTGCTGCTCGGCGCGGTGCTGCTGATCGTGGGGATGATGTTTTTCACCCTGGGCGCGGAGATGTCGATGTCGCCGATGGGCGAGCGCGTGGGCGCGTGTATGGTGCGCAGCCGCAAGCTCTGGCTCATCCTCGGCGGGGCCTTCGTGCTCGGCGTGCTCATCACCATTTCCGAGCCGGACCTGCAGGTGCTGGCCGAGCAGGTGCCTGCGATTCCGAATATGACCCTGATCCTCGCCGTCGCCTTCGGCGTGGGGGCCTTCCTCGTCGTGGCGATGCTGCGCATGTTCTTCAATATCCCGCTCAACACTCTGCTGCTGGGCTTTTACGGGGTGGTCTTCCTGATCGCCTGCTTCGCCCCGGCGGACTTTCTGGCGGTGGCCTTCGACTCCGGCGGCGTGACCACCGGGCCGATGACCGTCCCGTTCATCATGGCCCTCGGCGTCGGCGTCGCCTCCATCCGTAGCGACCGCAACGCCGCGGACGACAGCTTCGGCCTGGTAGCCCTGTGCTCCATCGGCCCTATCCTCGCGGTGCTCATCCTCAGCCTGGTCTTCCGCCCGGACGACGCGGCGTACACCCCTCCGGTCCTGCCGGAGATCTCCGACTCGGTGGAGCTCTGGCGGCTCTTCCAGGAGGGCATCCCCACCTATATGGAGGAGATCGCCGTCGCCCTGCTGCCCATCGTGGCGCTCTTCGCCCTCTTCCAGCTCGTGATGCTCCGCCTGAAGCGGCGCCAGCTGCTCAAAATCGTGATCGGCCTGGTCTACACCTACATCGGCCTGGTCCTCTTCCTCACCGGCGCGAACGTCGGCTTTATCCCGGCGGGCAACTACATCGGCCAGACCCTCGCGGGTCAGGCGCACCCGGAGATCATCATCCCCATCGCGATGGTGATGGGCTACTTCATCGTCCGCGCCGAGCCCGCGGTCTATGTGCTCAACAAGCAGGTGGAGGAGGTCACCGACGGGGCGATCTCCGCCGGGGCGATGGGCATCGGCCTGTCCGTCGGCGTGGCCATCTCCCTCGGCCTTGCGATGGTGCGGGTGCTCACCGGCATCTCCGTGCTCTGGTTTATGATCCCGGGCTATGTCATCGCCCTGGGCATCTCCTTCTTTGTCCCGCGCATCTACACCGCCATCGCCTTTGACTCCGGCGGCGTGGCCTCCGGACCGATGGCGACCACCTTCCTGCTCCCGCTGGCGCAGGGGGCCTGCGTCGCGGTGGGGGGCAATATCGTCACCGACGCCTTCGGCGTGGTCGCCATGGTCGCCATGACGCCGCTCATCACCATCCAGGTCATGGGCCTGGCGAGCCAGATTTCCGCCCGGCTCGCCCGCCGCAGCCCGGCTGCCGCGCTGGAGGAGGCCCTGCGTGACCTGGACGAGAACGCGATCATCGACCTGTGAGAGGAGTGTGACCGTCTGTGAGTGAACTGTACCTGATGACGACCATCATCGACCGGAAACAGACCAAGCGGTTTGTCTCCTTTTACCAGCAGTGCGGCGTTCATGTGACGCTCAACACCGCCGGGCGCGGCACAGCCGTCTCCGAGATGCTGGACTACTTCGGCCTGGAGTCGTCGGAGAAGACGGTGCTCTTCTCCTCCGTGACCGACACCTCCTGGAAGGTGGTCCGCCGGGGACTGCAGCGCAAGATGAAGATCGACGTACCCGGCACCGGCGTGGCCTTCCTGGTCCCGGTGAGCAGCATCGGCGGCAAGCGCCAGCTCCGCTTCCTGACGGAGCAGCAGAACTTCACGAAAGGGGAGGAGAGCACCTTGAAAGGCACCAAATATGAGCTGCTGGTGGTCATCGCCAACCAGGGCTATACCGATCAGATCATGGACGCGGCCCGCGCGGTGGGCGCGGCGGGCGGCACGGTGATCCACGCCAAGGGCACCGGCATGCAGCGCGCCGAGCGCTTCCTCGGCGTCTCGCTGGCGGCGGAGAAGGAGATGATCTTCATCGTCGTCAAGGTCCGCGACAAGCAGAAGATCATGCGCGCCATCATGGACCATGTCGGCCTGGACAGCGAGGCCCAGAGCATCGTCTTCTCCCTGCCGGTGACGGATACCGCCGGCATGCGTCTGGTCGAGGCGGACGACGAAGAGGAACAATCCACACAGCCGCAGCAGTGATGCTGCTCCGGTCCGGGAAGTCTCCGCGCTTCCCGGACAAATGCTATCAGGGGGAGGAGTTTCCGTGGAGATCATCACCAGCCGCGCCAATCCGCTCATCGCCCGCATCCGCCGCCTGGAGCGCGACCGCGCCTTCCGCCGCCAGAGCGGGCTGGCCCTCGGCGAGGGGGTCAAGCTCTGGGAGGAGGCGCTGCGCTGGGGCGCCGGGGTGGAGACCGTCCTCTTTACCCCGGACCGGCAGCCGGAGCGCATCCCGGAGGGGGTGCGCGCGGTACGGGTGCCCGAGGCGCTGATGGAGGCCCTCTCCCCGGTGAAGACGCCGCAGGGGCTGCTCTTTCTGGTCCGCAGGCCGGACCCCGCGCCGCCGGAGCGGCTGACGGGGCGGTGCTACCTCCTGCTCGACGGGGTGCAGGACCCGGGCAACGTGGGCACCATCTGGCGCACGGCGGACGCCTTTGGGGCGGACGGACTCCTCCTCACCGGGGCGTCCGCCGACCCCTGGCACTGGAAGACGGTGCGCGCCTCGATGGGGGCGGCCTTCCGCCTGCCGGTCTGGGAGGTGGAGACGGCGGCCCTCGGCGGCCTGTTTGAGCGCTCCGGCCTGCCGCTCTACGGCACCGCCCTGCGGGAGGACACGGTGGACGTGCGCGCCTTCTCCGGCGCGGCGGCGGTGGTCGCCCTCGGGAGCGAGGGGAGGGGCCTGTCCGGAGAGGTGCTCGCCCTCTGCCGCCAGACGTGGAAGATCCCGATGACGCCCCGATGCGAGTCGCTCAACGTCGGCGCGGCGGCGGCCGTGGTGCTCTGGGAGCTCTGGCGTGGGGAGACGGAGAGAATACAGCAGGGGAGGGGATGACATGCTCACCGGCGTCACATACTGGCTGTGGCTCACCGAGCGGCTGGAGAGCGCGGCGGCCTGGCGGGTCTACCGCCACTTTGGCAGTCCGGAGAAGGCCTACTTCTCCGATCCGGGGGAGTATGAGCTGGTGGAGGGCCTCAGCCCGGCTCAGCGCCGCCTGCTCGCGGACAAGGACACCGGCCCGGCCGGGCGCGTCCTCGCGCGCTGCGATGGGCAGGGCATCCGGGTGCTCACCTATGCCGACACCGACTATCCCGAGCGGCTGCGCAATATCGAGGTGCCGCCGCTCGTGCTCTATCTGCGCGGCCGGATGCTCCGCTTTGACGAGCGGGCGGTGATCGCCTTCGCCGGCACGCGCCGCTGCTCGCCCTACGGGGCGAAGGTGGCCTTCGACTTTGCCGGGGAGGTCACCCGCGCCGGGGGGATCGTCGCCACCGGCGTGGTGGACGGCTGCGACGCACACGCCGCCTCCGGCGCGCTGCGCGCGGGCGGACCGGTCTGTCTGGTGACGGCGGGCGGTGTGGATGTGCCCTATCACGACCACGAGCGCGGCCGCGCCCTGCTCGGGGACGCGGCGGCCGCCGGCTGCGTGCTCAGCGAGTCCCCGCCGGGGACGAAGCACCTCGGCGCGCTCTTCCACCGGCGCAACGCCATCCTCTGCGGCCTCGCCTGCGGCGTCTTCTGCGTGGAGGCGCCCCGACGCAGCGGGACCCTCTCGGTGGCCGCCATCGCCGCCGCGCAGGGCAAGGAGGTCTTCACCGTCCCGGCCAACCTGGGCGCGGAGTCCTCCGCCGGGACGAACGAGCTGCTCGGCCGCCGCCTGGCCACCGCCGCCCTCTCCGGACGGGACCTGCTGGCGGACTTCGCCTGGCTGCTGCCGGAGCAACAGGAGGAGATGCCCGGCCTGCGCTGGAAGACGGTGATCATCCCCGCCCGCAAGGGGAGGGAAAAGACGGGCGAGGCCGCGCCGTCTGCCCCGCCCGAGCGGGAGCAGGGGGCCTCCTCCGGGCCGGAGGGGACGGAAAAAGGGGTTGACAGCGACCCGGACAGCCGCTATATTGAAATACTAGACGCCTCCGCCCATCTGACGGAGGAGGAACGCACGCTCCTGCGCGCCCTGCTGCCCGGGGCGGCCAGCACAGAGCGGCTGATCGCTGAGACCGGCCTGGAGGCTGCGGCGGTGGCCGCCGGGCTGACCATGCTGGCGGTGGGCGGACTGGTGCGTGAGTGCTCCGGCGGCCGCTTCGAGCTGATCCGGGAGGCGCTGACGTGAGCAAACCGCCGTTTCACGGTTGATCGGAGGCTTAATTTCAACATGGCGAAAACCGATTTGGTAATTGTGGAGTCCCCTGCCAAGGCCAAGACCATCGGCAAATATCTCGGCCCGGGCTATCAGGTGAAGGCCTCGATGGGGCATATCCGCGACCTCCCCAAGAGCAAGCTGGGGGTGGATATCCCGGCGGGCTTTGTGCCGGACTATCAGCCGATCAAGGGCAAGGAGGACGTGATCTCCGACCTGAAGAAGGCCGCCGGCAAGAGCGGCAGGGTCTACCTTGCCACCGACCCCGACCGCGAGGGGGAGGCGATCTCCTGGCACCTGAAGGAGCTGCTCGGCATCCCGGACGATAAGACCTATCGCGTCACCTTTAATGAGATCACCAAGGGCGTGGTGAACGAGGCGATCGCCCACCCGCGCGGCATCGACCAGGACCTGGTGGACGCCCAGCAGGCGCGGCGCATCCTCGACCGCATCGTGGGCTATCAACTCTCCCCCCTGCTCTGGCGGAAGATCCGCCGGGGCCTCTCCGCCGGGCGCGTGCAGTCGGTGGCCACCCGTCTGGTGGTGGACCGCGAGAACGAGATTCGCGCCTTTGTGCCGCAGGAGTATTGGTCGCTGGACGTGACGCTGGATCGGATCGCCCCGCGCACCGGTAAGTTCCGCGCCCACTATCACGGAGAGGGGAAGAAAAAACGGGAGCTCGGCAGCGAGGAGGAGGTCAACGCCATTCTGGAGGATATCCGCCGGGCGCCGTTTATCGTCTCCTCTGTCACCCGGAAGGAGAAGCAGCGCCAGCCCGCGCCCCCCTTCACCACCTCTACCCTCCAGCAGGAGGCCAGCCGCAAGCTGAATATGACGCCGCGGCGCACCATGGCGGTTGCCCAGCAGCTCTATGAGGGCGTGGACATCGAGGGGGAGGGCACCGTCGGCCTGATCACCTATATGAGAACGGACTCGTTGCGCCTGTCGGATGAGGCCGTGGCCTCTGCGCGCCAGTTCATCTCCGCGCGCTATGGCGCGGACTATATTCCGGATGCGCCGCGCGTCTACAAGGCCCGGGCCGGCGCGCAGGACGCGCACGAGGCCATTCGGCCAACCAACGTGGCCCTGACGCCGGAGGCGGTGCGCGGCAGCCTCACCTCGGAGCAGCTCCGCCTCTATCGGCTGATCTGGAGCCGCTTCCTCGCCTGCCAGATGGCCAACGCCACCTTTGACAGCGTGTCCATCGACGTGCTCTCCGGCACCCATCTCTTCCGCGCGACCCACTCCGCTCTCAAGTTCTCCGGCTTCACCGCCGTCTACGTTGAGGGCAAGGACGAGGGGGAGGAGGCGATGGGTTCCCCCCTGCCCGACCTGCAGGAGCAGGAGGAGGTCCGCCTCACCGCGGCCGACCCGGGCCAGCACTTCACCCAGCCCCCTCCCCGCTTCACCGAGGCGGCGCTCATCAAGCTGCTCGAGGAGAAGGGGATCGGCCGCCCCTCCACCTACGCCCCCACCGTCTCCACCATTCTGGACCGGTTCTACGTCGTCAAGGAGGGCAAGGCCCTGCGCCCCACCCCCCTCGGCGAGGTGGTCAACGGGCTGATGATGGACAAATTCAACGACATCGTCGACCCCGCCTTCACCGCCCGGATGGAGGAGGACCTGGACAAGGTAGAGGAGGGCAGGGAGAACTGGAAAGAGGTGCTCGCCCGCTTCTACGGGCGGTTTGACGCCGAGCTCCAGCGGGCGGACAGAGAGCTGGGCGATGAGCGCATCAAGGTCCCGGACGAGGAGTCGGAGGAGGTCTGCGACGTCTGCGGGCGCAAGATGGTGATCAAGTCCGGCCGGTTTGGCCGCTTCCTCGCCTGCCCGGGCTATCCGGAGTGCACCTTTACCAAGCCGCTGGTGATCGAGATGCCGGGCAAGTGCCCCAAGTGCGGCAGCCGCATCCTCAAGAAGACCAGCCGCAACGGCTACACCTACTACGGCTGCGAGCGCAACCGCGTCGTCACCGGCGAGCCGTGCGACTTTATGACCTGGGACGTGCCGGTGAAGGAGAACTGCCCCGTCTGCGGCCAGACCATGTTCAAACGCTCCGGGCGCGGGGCGCGCAAGCCGTTTTGCATCAACGAGAAGTGCCCCAACTTCCTGCCGGAGGACCAGCGCGGCTATCCGAAGAAGAAGACGGAGACCGCCGGGGATCAGTCCGCCCAGGAGGGGCAGGAGGCCGCCGCAGGCGCGGAGACGGCATCTGCCGAAAAGAAGCCGGCGGCGAAGAAGACCGCATCCGGCAAGACTGCGGCAAAGAAGACCACAGCCGGCAAGACCGCGGCAAAGAAGACTGCGGCGAAGAAGACCGCCGCGGCGAAGAAGCCGGCGGCGAAGAAGACCACCACCCGGAAGACGGCGGCAGGCAAGACCGCCGCGCCGGAGGGCGGAGAGGAATGACAGGAGGGACGGACATGGAGCAGGTGACGGTGATCGGCGCGGGCCTTGCCGGGTGCGAGGCGGCGTGGCAGCTCGCCGAACGCGGCGTGCCCGTCGTGCTGTGGGAGATGAAGCCCGCCAGACGGACCCCCGCCCACCAGAGCGACGACTTCGCCGAGTTGGTCTGCTCCAACTCCCTGCGCGCGGACGCGGTGGAGAACGCCGTCGGACTGCTCAAGGAGGAGATGCGCCGCATCGGCTCGCTCATCCTGCGCTGCGCGGACGCGCACCGGGTCCCCGCCGGGGGCGCGCTGGCGGTGGACCGCCATGGCTTTTCCCGCGCGGTGACGGAGGCGGTCCGCAATCACCCCAAGATCACGGTGGCGGAGGGGGAGTGTACCGCCATCCCGGAGGAGGGAGAGGTCCTCATCGCCTCCGGCCCGCTCACGAGCGACGCGCTGGCGGAGGAGATCCGCCGCCGCTTCCCCGGCCAGGAGGGGCTGCACTTCTTTGACGCGGTCGCCCCGCTGGTGAGCTTTGAGAGCATCGACATGGACCGGGCCTGGTTCGGCTCGCGCTACGGCAAGGGGAGCGCGGACTATATCAACTGCCCGATGAACCGCGAGGAATACGAGGCCTTCTGGTCCGCTCTCTGCGCGGCAAAGGAGGCCGAGCTGCACGGGTTTGAGGACAGCGGCGTCTTTGAGGGCTGCATGCCGGTGGAGGTGATGGCCCGGCGCGGGGTGGACACCCTGCGCTACGGCCCGCTCAAGCCGGTCGGCCTCACCGACCCCCGCCGCCCGGACGAGCGGCACTATGCTGTCGTCCAGCTGCGCAAGGACAACGCGATGGGGACGGTATACAATATGGTGGGCTTTCAGACCCACCTGACCTGGCCGGAGCAGCGGCGGGTGTTCACCATGATCCCCGGCCTGGAGCGGGCGGAGTTCCTCCGCTACGGGGTGATGCACCGCAACACCTACCTCGACTCCCCGCGCCTGCTCAACCGCTACTACCAGGTGGCCGCCGAGCCGCGCATCACCTTCGCCGGACAGATGACCGGCGTGGAGGGCTATGTGGAGTCCGCCGCCTCCGGCCTGCTGGCCGGCATCGAGCTGGCCCGGCGGGTGCGCGGCGAGCAGCCGGTGAATTTCCCCCGCGAGACGGCGGTCGGCGCGCTGGCGGCCTACGTCAGCGACGGCAGCGTGACGAATTTCCAGCCGATGAACATCAACTTCGGCATCATCCCCCCGCTCGAGCGGCGGGTGCGCGGCAAGCGGAACAAGAACGCCGCCCTCGCCCGACGCAGCCTCGAACTGCTCGGGCAGCTTGACTGGTAAGTCAGCGTGAGCCGGTGCGAGAGCGATGGTCTACGGTGGCATCCGGCCGCAGACCGTGGCTGTCCTACCGGAGTAATATAAACGGACAAAGGAGGACAAGAAATGAGAATCATCATCGACGCGATGGGCGGAGACCTCGCGCCCCGGGAGCCGGTGCGCGGCGCACTCATGGCCCGCAACGAGCACGGCTGTGAGATCACCCTCGTCGGCCAGGAGGCGGCCATCCGCAAGATCCTGGAGCAGGACAACATCGGCGCCCTGCCTCCCGGCATCGAGATCGTGGACGCCAGCCAGGTGATCGAGATTTGCGACAACCCCTCCACCGCCTGGCACGACAAGCCGGACTCCTCCATGACGGTCGGCCTCAAGATGCTCAAGGAGGGGAAGGGGGACGCCTTCATCTCCGCGGGGAGCACGGGCGCCCTGCTCGCCGGCGGCACCCTGATCGTCCGCCGTATCCCCGGCGTGCGCCGGGCGGCGGTGGCCCCCATCGTCCCCTCCGGGGCGGGGCGCACGGTGCTCATCGACGCCGGGGCCAACAGCGAGTGCACGGCGGAGTATATGGTCCAGTTCGCGCACATGGGCTCGTTCTACGCCGAGCGGGTGTTGGGCCGGGAGAATCCCCGTGTCGGCCTGCTCAACATCGGCGCGGAGCCGAGCAAGGGCAACGAGCTGTATAAGCAGGTCTACCAGCAGCTCGAGGAGGCCGGAGCGGCGGGCCAGCTCAACTTCGTCGGCAACGTCGAGCCGACCACCTTTGCCAAGGAGGACGTCTGCGATGTCCTCGTGGCCGACGGCTTTGTGGGCAATATCCTGCTCAAGGCGATGGAGGGCACCGCGTCCTTTATCGTCAAGGGGCTCAAGGACCTCTTTTCCACCAACGCCAAGACCAAGCTGGGCTATCTGATGATCCGCGGGAACATGGGCAGCTTCAAGAAGCTGCTCGACAGCCGCGAGACCGGCGGCACCGCCCTGCTCGGCCTGCGCCGGCCCATCTTCAAGGCGCACGGCTCGTCCGACGCCTATGCGATCAGCCACGCGGTGGGCAAGGCGGTGGAGTTTGTCTCGGCGGATATCACCGGGGCGATTACCGCGCGGATGGCGGACCTGAACGCGGCCGCCGGAGGGAAGTGAACGGAGTTTCATGAAAAGTTTGGAGGAGAAGCTGGGGTACCAGTTTCAGGACAAGTCGCTGCTCGAAAACGCGCTGACACACAGCTCCTACGCCAACGAGCACCACGCCGGGCGCGCGCAGAGCAACGAACGGCTGGAGTTTTTGGGGGACTCGGTGCTCGGCATGGTGGTGGCGGACTACCTCTACCGCCACTTTCCCGACCTGCCGGAGGGCGATCTGACCCGGATGCGGGCCAGCCTGGTGTGCGAAAACAGCCTGGTCGTGGTGGCCGGGGTCTGGGACCTCGGGGCCTACCTCAAGCTAGGCAAGGGGGAGGAGAGCTGCGGCGGACGCGAGCGGCCCTCCATCCGCGCCGACGCGGTAGAGGCGGTGATTGCCGCGGTCTACCTCGACGGGGGTATTGCCCAGGCCCGCCGGATGATTCAGCGGTTTATCCTGGACAATATGTCCCAGGTGAACCAGGCCGGGCGCGACCACAAGACCGCGCTGCAGGAGCTGGTCCAGCGCAAGAGCGGTCAGGTGCTCACCTATCACCTGATCGGCCAGTCCGGCCCAGACCACGCCAAGACCTTCCAGATGGAGGTCCGCCTCAACGGCCGGCCTGTGGGGTCCGGCAGCGGGCGCAGCAAGAAAGACGCCGAGCAGGCCGCCGCCGCCGAGGCGATGCGCCGCCTGACGGAGCGGTAAAACAGACGCGCGGAAGCCGCCGAAAGACGGGTTCCGCGCGTCTTTATATTGAAACGCCGGGAAACGATTCGTAGAGTGCTCAAACTGAGCTGGGAAAGGATGCGTCGGTTGCCTCAGCGGGGCGGTTATGCTACCCTGAGGGCAAGGAGGTGCGATATGGACGCGCAAAAACTGGGGGCCTTCATCGCCCGGTGCCGCAGGGAGCGGCAGATGACCCAGGCGGAGCTGGCCCAAAAACTACAGGTGACCGACAAGGCGGTCAGCCGGTGGGAGCGGGGCGTCGGCTTCCCCGACATCAATACCCTTGAGCCGCTGGCGGACGTCTTGGGTGTCAGCGTCCTGAAGCTGATGAGACCAGAGAAGCATATCCCGCTGGAGCTGGGTCCGGTGCCAGACGGAGAGAGACGACAAAAGGCGATATGCCATCCCGAGAAGGGGCGGCATATCGCCTTTTTACACATGTCAGGCTATAACGTCAAAAACGGGATTCAGGCGGCCTTCCGGCGCTCCAGACGGCGCTGAACGAGCTTGACAACCTCCACAATGGGGATGACGAGCACGCTCAGCAGCAGGGCGATCAGATACTCGGGCAGGCTGATCGGGGTGAAGCCAAAGGCGTTGGCGACAAAGGGAACCTCAAGCACCACGGTGGTGAGCACCAGGCTGCCGAGCATGGCCAGCCAGAGCACCTTGTTGTGGCTGTGCAGGGTGAAGACGCTCTTGCGCTGGCTGCGCATGTTGAAGCTGTGGAAGATTTCGCACATGCTCATGGTCAGGAAGGCCATCGTCATGCCGTCCTCCGAGATGCCGCGGGGCATCTCAAAGTAGCCGACCTCCATGCAGTGGCCGATGATATAGGAGATCAGCGTGATCACGGTGACCAGCACGCCCTGATAGGCCACGTCCACGCCGAGACCGCCGGCGAAGATGCCATCGGACGCCTTGCGCGGCGGGCGGGTCATCACGTCCGGCTCCGCTTGCTCCATGCCGAGGGCGAGGGCGGGGAAGCAGTCGGTGATCAGGTTGATGAACAGCAGGTGGACCGGCTGGAGCAGAGTGAAGCCCATCAGCGTGGCGGAGAAAACGCCGAGCACCTCGCTCATGTTGGAGGCCAGCAGGAACTGGATCGCCTTGCGGATGTTGTCGTAGATGCGGCGGCCCTCGCCGACGGCGTTCACAATGGTGGCGAAGTTGTCGTCCGCGAGCACCATGTCCGCGATGTTCTTGGTCACGTCGGTGCCGGTGATGCCCATGCCCACGCCAATGTCGGCGGACTTGAGGGAGGGGGCGTCGTTCACGCCGTCGCCCGTCATGGCGGTGACGCAGCCGGCCTTTTTCCACTCGGTGACGATGCGCACCTTGTGCTCCGGCTGGACGCGGGCGTAGACGCCGTAGTTCTGAATCGTGCGGCCCAGCTCCTCGTCCGGGATCTCATCGAGCTCCGAGCCGGTGAGCGCCTGGTCCGCCGACTGGATGATGCCGAGCTCCTTGGCGATGGCGACGGCGGTGTCCTTGTGGTCGCCGGTGATCATCACGGGGCGGATACCTGCCTCACGGCACTGGACGATGGCGTCTTTGACCTCCGGGCGGACCGGATCGATCATGCCGGTCAGGCCGACAAAGCAGAGATCCTGCTCCAAAAACGCGGGGTCATTGCTCTCCGGACGCGCCGGCCAGACGCGCTGGGCGGCGGCGAGCACGCGCAGGGCGCGGTCGGCCAGCGACTTGTTGACCGACAGGATCTCCTGCCGCTTCTGCTCCGTCATCGGCAGGGCCTTGCCGCCCTCCAAATAGTGTGTGCACAGGCCGAGCACCACGTCGGGCGCGCCCTTGGTGTACTGGATGAATCCGCTGCCGTCGGCGTGGACGGTGGACATCATCTTGCGCGAGGAGTCAAACGGGGCCTCGTCCACGCGGGGCTGGCGCCGCTCCAGCTCGCCCTTGGGCAGCTGAAGGGAGGCGGCGTAGTTGACCAGGGCGGCCTCGGTCGGCTCGCCCTCCGCCTCGCCGCTCTCGTTCAGATGCGCGTCGCTGCACAGGGCCATGGCGGTGGCGAGGGTGTTCTCCTCTCCGTAGTGGTCCACCACCGTCATCTTGTTCTGCGTCAGGGTACCCGTCTTGTCCGAGCAGATCACCTGCGCGCAGCCCAGGGTCTCCACGGCGGTGAGCTTGCGGATGACGGCGTTGCGGCGGGACATGTTGGTCACGCCGATGGAGAGCACCACCGTGACCACCGTCGCGAGCCCCTCCGGGATGGCGGCCACCGCGAGGGAGACGGCGACCATGAAGGTGGCCAGCACCGTGTCAAAGGTGACGCTGCCGCCGGTCAGGTAGGCGGAGGCGAGGTTGAAGAGGAAGATGAACACGCAGATGCCGAGCACCAGCTTGGAGAGGGTGCGGCCGAGCTGGTCCAGCTTCTTCTGCAGGGGGGTCTGCTCCTCCTCCGCGGCGGAGAGGGCGCCGGCGATCTTGCCCATCTCGGTCTCCATGCCGGTCTGGGTGACCACGGCGCGGCCGCGGCCGTAGACGACGGTGGAGCCCATGTAGCACATGTTCTTCCGGTCGCCGAGGGGGATGTCCTTCCCGCCGGAGAGCTCGAGCAGCTCGGAGATCTTGTTCACCGGCACGCTCTCGCCGGTGAGGGCGGCCTCCTCGATTTTCAGGCTGGCGGACTCGAGGATGCGCCCGTCTGCGGGCACGGCGTCGCCTGCCTCCAGAATGACCACGTCGCCCGGCACCAGGTCGGAGGAGTGGAGCTGGACCTGCTTGCCATCGCGCAGGACCTTGCTGGTGGCTGCGGTCATGGTCTGCAGCGCCTCAATGGCGGCCTCCGCCTTGCTCTCCTGGTAGACGCCGAGCACGGCATTGAGCAGCACGACGATCAGGATGATGATCACCTCGGACAGATCCTCGCCGGTGGCGAGGCTGGTGGCGGCGGAGACGGCGGCGGCCACCATCAGGATGATGAGCATCGGGTCCTTGAGCTGGGCGAGGAAGCGCTGGAGGAGGGTGGGCTTGGGGGCCTCCTTCAGGCGGTTGGGGCCGTACTGCTCCAGCCGCGCCTGCGCCTCGGCGGAGGTCAGCCCGTCCGCGCGGCTCTGTACCTGCTCGAGCAGCGCGTCAGATGACAGGGTGTATTCTTTCATTTGTACATCCTCCCTGTGCCGCAACGCTTGGCGGCTGAGATGAGGGAGCCGCTGCGAAGGTTTCGGCATCCCTTAGGGTATCCTGAAAACCGGCCGGTATGCCGGATGACAGGCGGGAAAAGGGGAGCGGGAAAAGAAAAAAGACCTATCTGCCGCGCGGCAGATAAGTCTTGCCAATTAAAACAAAGCCAGAGTGCCCTGTCCTGCGGGCAGACACCCAGGATGTTGGCTTTGTTATGCGCCGTGCGCACCAGCTACTCCCTTATTGTGGTTATCATATCATAGCCGCGCGCGCCTGTCAAGCTGTGACCTTGTCTGAACATGGCTCATCCGCCCGAAGAGCGGTGCGCTCTGCCGATGGTCCGCTCCAGGAGCCTCCAGAGTCCCCATCCCAGCAGGGCGGCGGGGAAATTGAGCAGAAGATCGTCCACGTCAAAGCTCCCCAGCCGGGTGAGGAGCTGGAAGACCTCGATGGAGAGGATGACCGCCAGCGAGACTGCCGCCGTCCATCGCAGGCTCCGGCAGCGCGGCACGGCGGGCGGCAGGAGCAGCCCGAGGGGGAGAAAGGCCAGCACATTGGCCAGCAGGTTCTGCCAGGCCCAGGCCTGCGGGAGTTGGGCGAGCTGGACGCGCAGGGAGGCGAAGGGGATGAGGTTCCAGTTCCCGCCCCAGCCGTGGGCGATCCAGTCCGCCCAGCGCGCCCGCCGCGCGGCGAGGCCGGCAAGCGAGCCGTCAAACTTGACGGCGACCGCCGCGAACAGAAACAGAGCGTAGGCGGCCAGCAGCGGGCGCCACAGCTTTCTCTCCTTCATCGGCATATCCTCCTGAGGTTTACAAAATTGTGATAGACTTCCCTGTGAAAAGCGGGTAGAATAGAGCTGTTATCCCGCCGGACAGGTCCGCCAGCCCTTTTTAGGAGGTCTTCCCGTGAAATCGCTCAACAACCTCATCGACCGGTTCTGCTACCGCCATCCGCGCTTCGGCATCCCGAACCTGATGCTCTATGTGGTCATCGGCCAGTGCATCGTCTACTTTCTGGACATGGTCTCCCGCACCGGCTACGCCGTCACCGAGCTGCTCTGCTTCTCGCGCAGCCTGATCCTCATGGGGCAGGTCTGGCGGCTGGTCACCTTCATCTTCGTCCCGCTGAGCAACGGGATCTTCTGGTTCCTGCTCTCGGTCTACTGCTACTGGCTGCTCGGCTCCCAGCTCGAGCGGGAGTGGGGGTCAGGCAAGTTTACCGTCTATTACGCGCTCGGCGTGGTGATGTCGGTGATCGTCGGGCTGGTGATGGGCAGCGCGTCTGCGACCTACATCAACCTGTCCATCTTCCTGGCTTATGCCACGCTCTACCCGGACGCGCAGTTTTTGATCTTCTTCATCATTCCGGTCAAGGCCAAGTGGCTCGGCTGGCTGGATGGGGCGCTGCTGGCGGCGAATTTCTGCATCAGCCTTATGAACCTCCAGTTCGCCACCGCGGCGATGGTGGTGGTCTCGGTGCTCAACTACCTCATCTTTTTCTGGCCTGACCTGATGTACCACTGGAAGCGCCTGCGCGGGCGGGCGAGCTACTCCCGGCAGAGCAACGTCCTGCACTTCAAGAAGGCGGCGCGCGAGCTGAAAAAGCGCGATTATATCCACAAGTGCACCGTCTGCGGCCGGACGGACACGGAGTATCCCGATCTGGAGTTCCGCTACTGCTCCCGCTGCGCGGGCTACCACTGCTACTGCGCCGACCACATCAACAACCATGAGCATATCACCCAATAGGGGAAAAGGCAACGAAAATCTGTCTCCGGCCGGAAAAAAGGCTTGCAATCCCACAGACCGGATGCTATACTATTTGACGTATCTGGATTGTTCGCCTTGCCCCGACGGGTGAGGGCGTTTTGGAAAGGATGAAAGAGTCATGGGTATCGCCAAGATCGTTCTCGCCGTCATTGTGGTCATCGCGTCGCTGATCCTCATCGGCATTGTGCTGCTCCAGTCCGGCAAGAACTCCGGCCTGACCAGCGCCATCGGCGGCCAGCACGACACCTATCTCGGCCAGCACCAGTCCAGCAGCGCGGATGCGCGCCTGGCCCGGCTGACCAAGTGGGTCGCCTTTATCTTCCTGTTGGCTGTCCTGGTGCTCAACCTGCTGTAAGCCGGTTCAAGGACAAAAAATCCCCCGCACGGCCTGTTTGCTCTGCCGTGCGGGGGATTTTTGTGCCTCGTGGTGTCCTGTCAGCGCTCATAGCGCGCGAGGGTCTCGCCCAGGCCGCGGGCGAAGGTGCGGTGCCCCGCCTCGGTGAAGTGGACGCCGTCAAAGGCCATCTCCACCTCCCAGGCGGACCCGTCGGCAAAGTGGATGCCCAGCCGCTGTGCCACCGCGCGGTAGGCGGCCCCCAGACGGAAGGACTCGGCGAGCATCCGCTCGCCCAGCTCTCCGCTCGTCCAGGTGCCCGGGGCCATGTGCGGCGGGGCGACGAGGGTGAGCCGGGTCTCCGGGTCCAGCCGCCCGAGCAGCCAGCGGAGGAAGCGCTCCATCCGCGCCGCCGTCGCGTCCGCGTCCGGGCGCTGGGCCTGATGGAGGTCGTTCACGCCGAGCATCACCGTCATGTCGTCCACCCGGCCCCAGTGGGGCAGTTCGCGCGCCAGCGCCTCGAGCACCCATGGCTCGTGCGGGGTGGGGCGGCCGTTCTCCCCCCAGTTGAGCGTCTCCCAGCCGTGGCCGCGCGCGAGGGCGTCCACCCAGCGGACCTGGTCTGGATAGCGCTCCCCGAGCGGGGAGCAGGGGTCATAGCCCCAGGTGTTGGAATCTCCAAAGCATAAAATGCGCCGTGCCATCCTGATTCTCCTCTTCTGCGATCCATTTTGACAGTCAAAACCCCCGGCGCGGCGTCCGGGGGAAATGGCGTGCGTACGCAGCGCCCGCGTCTATGCGCCACCGCGGCGCAGCTCACCCTCCGCGCGCTGGAAGCTGCGGCGGATGGGCGCCTGCTTCCGAACGGGCAGGCGGCCGGTGAGGGACAGCACCGAGAGCACCACCGCGGCGACGGTGCCGATCAGGGCCAGAATGGCCAGGACCCGGTAAAGAACTGGAATCTGTTTCATGCGTGACCTCCCATATCTGCAAAGGCTTGCAAAGCGTTTTCCTGCCTCCTAGTGTACATGATTTCCCAGGCGGATACAATTGCTTTTTTGTAAATTTTGTCTGAAAGCCCTCCGTCCGCCCCCTTGACAGTCCCCCGCGCGGGGCCGTATCATGGGGGCATACATTCCGTTTGGAAGGGAGAGGTCTGCCCATGCCCGTCTATGAATCCATCGCCCAGCTTGTGGGGCGCACCCCGCTGCTCCACCTGGCGCGCTATGAGAGATACCATCAGCTCCCGGCCACACTGCTCGGCAAGCTGGAGCGGTCCAACCCCGGCGGCTCGTCCAAGGACCGGGTCGCCCTGTCCATGCTGGAGGACTTCGAGGCCCGTGGTCTGCTCTATCCCGGCTCCGTGCTCATCGAGCCGACCAGCGGCAACACCGGCATCGGCCTGGCCAGTCTGGCCGCCGTGCGCGGCTACCGCGCGATGATCGTCATGCCGGAGACCATGAGCGCTGAGCGGCGCGCCCTGATGAGCGCCTACGGGGCAGAGCTGGTGCTCACCCCGGGCGCGGAGGGGATGGCGGGGGCCATCCGCCGCGCGGAGGAGCTGGCAAATACCATGCCGGGCGCGCTGATCGCCGGCCAGTTTGAAAATCCCGCGAACCCCGCCGCCCACTACCGCACCACCGGCCCAGAGCTGTGGGAGGACACCCAGGGGCGTCTGGACGCCTTTGTGGCCGGGTTTGGCACCGGCGGCACCGTCTCCGGCGCGGGGCGCTATCTCAAGGAGCAGAACCCCGCCATTCAGGTCGTCGCCGTGGAGCCGGCCGGCTGCCCCGTCCTCACCGAGGGGCACGGCGGGGCGCACAAGATCCAGGGCATCGGCGGCGGCTTCGTGCCGGAGAATCTGGACACCGCCCTGCTCGACCGGGTGATCGCCGTGCCGGACGAGGCGGCGATGGAGACCGCGCGCGAGGTGGCGCGGCTGGAGGGCGTGCTGGTGGGCATCTCGTCCGGCGCGGCCCTCTGGGCGGCGGCGCAGATGGCGCGCGAGGACGCCTGGCGCGGCAAGACCATCGCCGTCCTCCTGCCGGACACGGGGGAGAGATACCTCTCCACCGGCCTGTATGAGGTCTGACGGGATGGGAGAGGCACTCGTCCGCACCGAGATGCTGCTCGGGGCGGAGGCGATGGCGCGGCTGCGCCGGTCCAGCGTCCTCCTCTTCGGCCTGGGCGGCGTGGGGGGCTACTGCGCCGAGGCCCTCGCCCGCTCCGGACTGGGGCGCATCGGGCTGGTGGACCGCGACTGCTATCAGGAGAGCAACCTCAACCGCCAGCTCCACGCCACCCGCGCCACGGTGGGGCGGCAGAAGACGGAGGTGGTGCGCGAGCGGATCGCCGCGATCGACCCGGAGACCGCCGTGGAGACCTACCCCATCTTCTACCTGCCGGAGACGGCGGACCAGATCGACCTCGCCTCCTACGACTACGTCCTCGACTGCATCGACACCGTCCGCGCAAAGCTCCATCTCATCGAGAGCTGCCACGCCCTTGGCGTGCCTGTCATCTCCTGTATGGGGACGGGCAACAAGCTCCACCCGGAGCAGTTCACCGTGACCGACCTGGCCCGGACCTCCGGCTGCCCCCTCGCGCGGGTGATGCGGCGGGAGCTCGGCCGGCGCGGCATCCGCCACGTCCAGGTGGTCTACTCCCCCGAGGAGCCGCTCACCCCCACTCCTCCGCCGGGGGAGACGCCGGACGAGGGGAGACGGTCTATCCCCGGCTCGGTCTCCTTCGTGCCGGGGACGGCGGGGCTGCTGATGGCGGGGGCGGTCATCCGCGCCCTGGCGGGCCTGTCGTGAGAAAGACGGACGTCAAAAGAGAAGAGCTGCTGAGCACGGCCAGACCGGCGGTGCTCAGCAGTTCTTTCATGTTCTATTGGCAGTCAGAAGGGAAGCGGTGCGCAGATGGCCCGGCGCGCGCTGCTCACAGGCTGCGCACCAGGCGGACCGCCACGCCGAGGATGCGTGCCGCCCCGTGGTCGAAGTCGGAGATCGGGATGATGCGCGGCTCATAGTTCGCGTTTTCCGGCTGGAGGATGACCCACGGCCCCTGGCGGCGGAAGCGCTTGAGGGTGGCGTCCTCCTGCTCGACGATGCAGGCGACGATCTGCCCGCTCTCCGCGCCCGCCTGCTGGTGGATGAGCACCAGGTCGCCCGACTGGATGCCCGCGCCCGACATGCTGTCTCCGGACACGCGCAGGTAGAAATACTCCTCCGGCCGCGCGACGTCCGCCGAGGCGTAGCCCTCCACCTGCTGGCGGGCGAGCTCAGGGATCCCCGCCTTGATGACGCCGAGGATAGGGATCAGCTTCTCCCCCGGCGGGCAGATGACCTCCTGCTCGCGCGGCACGTCATAGCCCTGGAGCCAGAGCGGGTCCACCCCCAGGCGCATCGCCATCTCGGTGGCCACCCCCGCCTTGGGCTCCCGCTGGCCGAGGACATAGCGGTTGAGGGTCTGGGGGCGCATCTCCAGCAGCTTCCCCAGCGCCTCGTAGTTGAGCGACCGCTCCTCCATCAGCGTGCGCAGACGCTGGCCCAGCGACGCCGCCTTCTCCATCTGCGCCCCTCCTTCCGCCCGGGCGGGTCCCGGTTTTTTCTTTTATTGTACCACCATTGGCCCTGTTCTTCAAGAAATTCCGCCCGCTCTGCCGGACCGCGGGCGCCGGAGGGGCGCAAAGGGGGGCGGCCGCACCGAAACATGCATCATTTCGCCAAAACCGTGTTAGATGGCCGGAGGCCCTTGTATTTTTTGGGAAAATCTGCTATATTTACAGTTTGCAGAGAGAAGAAGAGAGGATGAAGCAAGTCATGTCCGACTTATCCGGCACACTGGAGCGCGTGCTCGACGCGTTCGGTGTGTACTACAATGTCAAGCGGGATGATGTGACCGAGCCCTTTGCCGCAGAGGCGGAGTTCAGCCTGCATGACGAGCAGTATTTTCTGGTCCGGAGCGCCCGGCTGGGCGAGTCCGACTCCAGGGAGTACGTCTACTTCGCCACCGAGGAGCATCTGGACCAGCCGCGCCTGGAGGCGCTGGACGCCATTGCCTGGCAGCACGGTCTCTCCAGAGTCACTCCCCACGAGAACCACCGCAATACCGACATTGTCCTGATCATCCTGGCCCGGCATATGGACCAGGAGGCCGCCTCTCTGATTCCCCGGCTGCGCCGCACCAAGCTCTACCGCTTCGGTCTGCAGGGGTGCAGCCACTACCGGTTGGTTGCCGGTGAGCTCTCCACGGGACGCCTGGTCTGTAACCGCCAGGGCCGGGATCTCGGCAAGCTCATTCGCAATATCATTCAATCGAAAGAGAGGAGTAAAGAAGAATGACAGCGTTATTGATCATTCTGGCAGCAATTGTCCTGCTGGTCATCGGCTATATCGGCTACGGTTCCTGGCTGGCCAAGCAGTGGGGCATTGATGTCACGCGGAAAACCCCTGCCGTCACCATGCGCGACGGCGTAGACTATGTGGCGGCTCCCCCTGCCGTGCTGATGGGACATCATTTCTCATCCATCGCGGGCGCGGGCCCCATCAACGGCCCCATTCAGGCCTCTGTCTTCGGATGGGTCCCTGTCTTCCTCTGGTGCATCGTCGGCGGTATTTTCTTCGGAGGATTGCAGGACTTCGGCTCCCTGTTCGCTTCCATCCGGCATGAGGGCAAGTCGGTGGGCGAGATCATCAAGGACTCCATGGGCAAGCGGGCCCAGAAGCTCTTCATCATCTTCGCCCTGCTGGTGCTCATCCTCGTCATCGCCTCCTTCGTGAACGTGGTGGCGGGCACCTTCTACACCCCGGAGGATGCGGAGGTCACCCTCGGCATCACCACCAACCCCACCGGCAACCAGACCACCGCGATGATCTCCGTCCTGTTCATCGTCCTGGCCGTGATTTACGGCATGATGACCAACATCGGCGGCGTCAAGACCGGTCCCGCCACCGCCATCGGCCTGGTGGGCATCGTGGCCATCGTGGCCCTCGGCCTGAACTTCGGCCTCGCGATGGGCCGCATCGGCTGGATCGTCTTCATCGGCGTGTACATCACCGTAGCCTCCCTGATCCCGGTGTGGATCATGCTCCAGCCCCGCGACTATCTCTCCAGCTTCCTGCTGTATGCCATGATAATCCTGGCGCTGATCGGCATCGTGATCGCCGCCTTCACCGGCAACACCGAGTTCACCATCCCTGCCTTCACCGGCTGGACCACCAGCATCGGCACCCTCTTCCCCACCCTGTTCATCACGGTGGCCTGCGGCGCCTGCTCTGGCTTCCACAGCCTGATCGCCACCGGCACTTCCTCCAAGCAGCTCGACAGCGAGAAGAACGCCAAGGCCATCGGCTACGGCTCCATGCTCATCGAGTCCGCCCTGGGCGTCATCTCCCTGATCGCCGTGGGCATGGTGTATGAGGTCTACACCAGCGGCGGCTTCGGCTCTCCCTCCGCCGCCTTCGCCGCCGGCATCGCCCTGATGTTCGACCAGGAGGCCACCCCCACCTACAACACCATCTACGCCCTGCTCACCCTGGCGGTCTCCGTCTTCGCCCTGACCTCCCTGGACACCGGCACCCGCCTGAGCCGCTTCATGTTCAGCGAGCTCTTCCTGAAGGAGGGCGAGCTCACCTATAAGGACGCCACCGGTATCCGCCGCGTGCTGGCCAACCCCCTCGTGGGCACCGGCCTGATGGTGGTCATCGGCTGCATCCTCGGCGGCCTGAGCCTCAGCCAGATCTGGGGCCTCTTCGGCGCTGCCAACCAGCTCCTCGCCGGCATCGCCCTGATGGCGGTCGCCGCCTGGCTGGGCAACGCGGGCAAGAACAATAAGATGTTCTACATCCCGATGGTCTTCATGCTCCTGGCCACCCTGACCAGCCTGGTGCTCACCATCATCAACAAGGTGGGCCTGATCGGCGCCGGTACCGCCGCCTGGGGCGACTGGTTCCAGCTCGTCTTCGCCGCGGCGATGGCGGTCCTCGCCATCTTCCTGGTGGTGGAGGGCGTCCAGACCTTCAAGGCGCAGTCCAGGAAGCAGCACGCCTGAGACTGACAACCCCATAGCACAACGGAGCGCCGCTCTGTCCTTCTCCGGAAGGATGGGGCGGCGTTTTTTGTGAAAATTCACTTTCATCATACAATCGGGTGAAAATTTAGCAGGCATTTTACATGGGGCGGATAGCGGACTTTACAAACGGCGGCCTATAATCGTATCAGACGCAGCAATCCTGCGTGAGACAACGAAAAACGGACGAAAAGAGTCAGGAGGCACCCAATCATGACGACAACCCGAAAGCAGTCCGCCACCCAGCCGCAGAAGCTGATGGTCTTTGTGCTGACAATGGCCCTGTATGGCCTGGCGACCCTGTTCACCGAGCTGATCCCCTCCTTCCAGGTGGGCATTGTGGAGTTCTCGGTGGAGTACTTCCTCTTCATCCCCCTCTCGCTGGCGATGCTGTTTGACCCGATGTCCGCCGCTCTGGGCGCGGCCACCGGCGAGCTGGTCTTCAGCGAGATCATGCTCGGCCAGTTCGGCGGCCTCGGCGAGCTGGAGAAGTTCATCACCGTCACGATCGGCGTCTACCTCGCCGGCCGTCTGGTCCGCGACCCGCGCAGCCGCCGGCTGGTGGGCATCGCCGCCTATGCCGGCGTCGTGATCCAGCAGGCGCTCGGCGCGCTGGTGGACATCCTTAAGGTGCAGTTCGCCGTGGAGGACTTTGAGGCGGTCGCCGGCCTGCCGGAGAGCGTCTTTGCCACCGAGGGATTTGCCTTCCTCAACGACATCCTCTTCTCCGGCATCCTCTTTGCCCTGCTGCCCACCCTCTATCTGGTCCCGAAGCTGTACGGCAAGATCGAGCCGCTGCTCGGCATGCAGCCGCGCACGGCGGAGACCTGCCTTGAGCCCATCGGCGCAAAGACGGTTGCCTGCTGTGTGGCCGCCGCCGTCGCGGCGGTCGCGGCGGAGCTGCTGGCGACCAGCGGCCTCTCCCTGATCGACTGGGAGGCGGAGTGGGCCGAGAGCGGGAGCGCCCTGGCTGCGGGCATGCTGGCCGCCGCGTCCCTCTCGCTGATCATTGTGCTGGTGATGCGCGCCCGCGCGCAGAAGTCCGCCGCGTAAGGGAACGGATACATGGAACGCTCAGCGCCTGTGATCGAAATCGACCATCTGACCTACGCCTATCCGGGCGCGGCGGAGCCGACGCTGCGGGACGTCTCGCTCACCATCGGGCGGGGGGACTTCCTCGCCATCGTGGGCAACAACGGCTGCGGCAAGTCCACCCTCTGCAAGGCGCTCAACGGACTCATTCCCCAGTTCATCACGGGCCGGTATGAGGGCCGGGTGACCGCCTGCGGGCTGGACGCCGCCGCGACCGACGTCGGCGTGATGGCCCGCCATGTGGGCTACGTCTATCAGGACTTTGAGAACCAGATCATCCGCCCCACCGTTCTGGACGACGCGTCCTACGCCTGCCTGAACTACGCCCTGCCGGACTATCTGGCGCGCGGCCGCGAGGCCCTGCGCCAGTGCGGTCTGGTGGGGAAAGAGGAGGACTACATCTGGCAGCTCTCCGGCGGGCAGACCCATCTGCTCGCCCTGGCGGGGGTGCTCTCCCTCCAGCCGGAGGTGCTCATTCTGGATGAGCCCATCGCCCAGCTCGACCCGATGCACGCAGGGCGCATCTACGATGTCCTGCGCGAGCTCAACGAGGTGTACGGCAAGACCATCATCGTCATCGAGCACCACACGGAGTACATCGCCGACTACTGCAAGCACGTCCTCCTCCTGCGCGACGGCCGGGCGGAGTGGATGCTCCCCGCCCGCGAGGCGCTCCGCCGGGTGGAGGAGCTGCAGGCGTGCAGCATCTTCCCGCCGCAGGTGACCATCGCCGCCCACCGCCTGCGCCAGCGGGGGGAGTGGCCCGCAGACGCCCCTCTGCCGGTCACGGTGGAGGAGGGCCTGCGCGCCTTCCGACCCCGCCCGGAGGCGCCGGACCGGCCGGTGCGCGCCTATCACTGCGCGCAGGAGACGGCGGCGGCCTTCCGGGATGTCTCGGTGGCCTACCGCAGCGTCAAGGGCGCGCCCCACACCGTCTTTGCGCGCCTGAACCTGGAGATCCACCGGGGGGACAAGATCGCCCTCATCGGCTCCAACGGGGCGGGCAAGTCCACTTTGATGAAGCTGCTCGTCGGCCTGCTCCGCCCATCGTCGGGCGAGGTGACGCTCGGCGGGGAGAGCATCCGCGACGTCAGGCCGGAGGCCCTCAGCCGCAGGATCTCCATGGTCTACCAGAATCCGGAGGACATGTTCATCCAGGACTCCATCGGCGCGGATATCTCCTTTGCCATGGAGGCGCGCAAATTGGCCGGGAGCGCGGCGCGCACGGACGAGCTGCTCGAGCGCTTCCGCCTGAGTGCCCTGCGCGGCCGGGACGGGCGCCTGCTCTCCGGCGGCCAGATGCGCCGGGCGAGCCTCGCCATCGGCATCGCCCTGGACCCCGCGATCCTCCTGCTCGACGAGCCGACCGCCAATCTCGACATCGCCACGCGCAAGGAGATCATGCGCACGCTCGAGGAGATGAAGGAGGTCACCGAGACGGTGATCATCGCCACGCACGACATGCAGCTCGTCTGCGAGTGGGCCGAGCGGGTGATCGTCCTCTGCGGCGGGCAGGTGGTGGCGGACGGCAGCCGGGACGAGGTCTTCGGCGACCGCGCCGTGCTCGAGCAGGTGGGCATCCGCCCGCCGGAGATCTTCGCCATGGCCCAGGCGCTCTGCCCGGGGGAGATCTGCTATACGACCGACGATTTTCTCACGCGCTTTACAGGAAGGACGGATACCGATGCGGATGATTGAAAAGCTGTCGGAGAATCTCTTTGACAAGCTCTCCATAGATTTCCTGCGCAATCAGGTGCTCAAGAACGCCTATGGCAACGACGACACCGTGATCGCCGCGATGGACCCGCGGCTCCTGCTGGTGTGGTATCTCTTCTTCGGGCTGGTCCCCTGGTTCGTGAACGATGTGCCCTTCCTGCTCGGCTGCTTCCTGCTGGTGGTGGTGACCACCGCGCTGGCGCGGGTGGCGGGACTGGTGCTCTTCCTCTTTGGGGTGGGGGTGTTCGCCCAGACGGGCTACCTCCTCCTTGTCACCCTCCTCTTCGGCGGGGACGCCTCCGCGATCCTGCCCCTGCTGGTGCTCACACTCAAGGTGGCCACCGTCTCCCTGGCCTCCGTCACCATCTTCTCCGGCCTCGACCCGGACAGGCTGGCCAACGGCCTGATGTGGTACGGCTGCCCGGAGCGGCTGTCCTTCTCCATCTCCTACGCCTACCGGATGCTGCCCATGCTGATGGAGGAGTTCCAGAACGTGCTGCTGTCCTACCGCCTGCGCGGAAACGCCCCGGCGCATGACACCCTTTGGGGCAAGGTGCGCTACCTGATCTACCAGATCAGGGTGATCATGCACGCCTTCTATCCCCTGATGCTCAACACCGCCAAGCGCTCGCGCACCACGGTGGAGGTGCTGGAGATCAAGGGCTACCGCTATGCCGCGGTCAACCCCGAAGTGAAGAAGATCAAGCTCGCCTCCCTGAAGGTGGGCAACAACGACCTCCTCTTCCTCTCCCTCTCCTTCCTGTGGGTGGCCCTCACCGTGTTCATCTCCACCCTCCTCTGAGTGAAAGGACAAGAAAGATGTATCTCGACTTCCACACCCATGGAAAACTGGCGAAATACCTCCCGTTTTCCACCGAATACACCGACTGGCTCCTCGGCGAGGCGAAGCGCGCCGGGCTGGACGCCATCTGCCTGACGGAGCACTTCAACACCCAGCAGTTTGACACCCTCTACAGCTATATCGCCTCGCGCGGCACACCGGAGGGGGACAGCTTTGTGATCGACGGCCTGCGCGTCTTCCCCGGCATGGAGACGGACATCGCCGAGGGAGGCCACGTCCTCTGCCTCGGGCCGATGGACGCCATCCGCGCGCTCAACCGGCGGCTGGAGCCGCACAAGGGGAAGGGGAGGCGGCTCCCCTTCGCGCAGCTGGCGGACCTCTTTGCGGAGTACCATCTGCTTGTGGGGGCGGGTCACCCCTTCCGCGCGGGAGGCCATATCCCGGAGCTCCCGGAGGAGCAGCTCGCGCGCCTGGACTTTCTCGACCTCAACGGCAAGGACGTGGCGGAGGACCGCGCGCGCACGGAGGAACTGACCTGCGCCCTCGCCCGGCGGCTGGGCCTGCCGGTCGTCGCCGGGAGCGACACCCATCAGGCGGTGCAGTACGGCTGCATCCGCACCCGCTTTGAGCGGGACGACATCACCACCGTCGCCGCCCTCGCCGGGGAGATCCGCGCCGGGCGGTATGAGATCGTGGTCCACCCCGAGGCCGCCTTCCGGGTGAGGACGGCGGTCCTGCTCAAGCGCGCGCTGAAAGAGATCCACGCCCTCGGCGGGGACTATGTCTCCGTCCTGCTGGGCGGCGGCGGGGAGACCGAGGCCGTGCAGGCCGCCAAGCGGCGGCTGGCGGGGTAGGGGAGCGGTGTGCCCCGCTTTTCCCCGGATGCCGGAGAAGCTGACGGCCAACGAGAGGACCATCCTGGCGTATATCGCCGCCCATCCGAATGACTTCCTCTTTCTCACCATCGGCCAGCTCGCCGCCCGGCTGGAGATGTCGGAGGCGACGGTCTCCCGCTTTGCCCGGCACATGGGCTGCGCCGACTTCCGGCATCTGAAGCAGGTGATCCTGGACCAGACCGGGCGGGAGGGCCCGGCGCGCAAGCTGGCCCATACCCTCTCTGCGGGCGAGGGGGCGCTGCTCGAGCGCTGGCTGGAGCGTCAGCGGCTCTGCCTGGAGCAGACGGAGGAGCTGCTGGAGCGCGAGGCGTTTGACCGCGCGGTGCGCGCGGTCTGCGCAGCGCGCCGGGTCTTCGTCTATGGCAAGAACGCCTCGCGCGCGATGGCCCAGCTGCTCGCCTACCGCCTGCGGCGCATCGGCGTGGATGTGCGGGAGATTCCCTCCGGCGGGACGGAGCTGCTGGAGCATCTCGCCGCCGCAGGCCGGGAGGACTTGGTCATTCTCTTCGGCTTTTCCAAGGTCTCGGCAGAGGGGCGTGTCATTTTGGACTACGGCCGCAGCGTGGGCTACCGCGTGCTCCTCTTCACCGGACAGCTCTACCGTGACCGGGCGCAGGAGGCGGACGTCTGCCTCTATGTCTGCCGCGGGGAGGAGGGGGAGTTTCACTCCATGTGCGCCGCCGCCGCGGTGGTGGACGCGCTCACCCTCGCCGTCTCCGCCGCGCGTGGGCCGGAGGCGGCGGCCTCGCTGGACGCCGTCCGCGTGCTCAAAAAGACATACGGCCCACGCCTTTGAACAGAGAAACGGAGACTGTCGAACAATTACGCTGAAACAGCCGCAGCCGTCCTGAGACAGGACGGCTGCGGCCCAGAGTGTCAAAAAAGGTCTCACCGAGTTTGGCCCGTAGGGCCAAATAAAGTGCGATTTATTTTTGGCGCGGGCATGTACCGGGCCAAAAATACTGATAGTCCGACGAGCGTGCGGATTTTTGGGACAAAAATCCGTGCGCGTGGGAGGACTGCAAACTCCAAGCAAATGCTTGCATTTGCTTGGAAGGCTGTCAAAAACACTTTTTTGACAGCCGCAGCCGCAGCCGTCCTTGAATGGGACGGCTGCGGCCGTTTTGCTTGCCCTGACTGGTCAGAACAGAGTGCTCAGTTGTTGTACAGCAGCTCGAGCGTGCAGGTCTGGGCGATGCTCTTGCGGATCTCCGCGCGCAGCGGCAGGACGGCGGAGGGGGTGACGCTCAGCTCGTCGATGCCGATGGCCAGGAAGGTGTGCAGCAGGGAGATGTCGGCGCCCAGCTCGCCGCAGATGCCGATCCAGATGCCGGCGGCGTGGGCGGCGTCGGTGGCCATCTTGAGCGCGCGCAGCACGGCGGGGTGATGCGGGTCAAAGAACTTGCCGAGGTCGTTGCACTGGCGGTCGCAGGCCAGGGTGTACTGGGTCAGGTCGTTCGTGCCGACGGAGAAGAAGTCCACCAGTTTGGCCAGCTCGGGCGCCATCATGATGGAGGCGGGTGTCTCGATCATGATGCCGATCTCGGTGTCGGGGTTGAAGGGGATGCCCTCCGCCTTCAGCTCGTCCATGACGCTCTTGCAGGCGCGGCGGCACTCCTTGACCTCCCAGACGGAGGTGATCATCGGGAACATGATGGCCACCTTGCCGTAGGCGGACGCGCGGTAGAGGGCGCGCAGCTGGGTGCGGAAGACCTCCGGACGGTTCAGGCAGATGCGGATGGCGCGCAGGCCCATGGCGGGGTTCTCTTCCTTGTTCAGGTTGAAGTAGTCCACCTGCTTGTCCGCGCCGATGTCCAGCGTGCGGATAACGACGCGCTTGCCGCCCATCGCGGCGGCGACCGTCTTGTACGCCTCAAACTGCTCGTCCTCGGTGGGATAGTCGCTCGTGGCGAGGTAGAGGAACTCGGAGCGGAACAGGCCGATGCCCTGCCCGTCGTTGGCGAGCACGGCGGCCACGTCGTCCGGGGAGCCGATGTTGCAGTAGACCATCATCTTGCGGCCGTCGAGGGTGATGTCCTCCTGGCCCTTCATGGTCTGGAGCAGCTGCTTGAGCTCGGCCTGCTTCTGGTGCTTGTCGCGCAGCATGGCGAGGGTGATCTCGTCCGGATCGAGGACCATCTGGCCGGTGTCGCCGTCGATGTAGGCCAGGCGGCCATTGTACTCCTGCTTGAGGGCGTCTCCCGCGCCGCAGATGGCGGGGATGCCCATCGTGCGGGCGAGGATGGCGGTGTGGCTGTTGCCCGAGCCGCCCTGGGTGACGAAGCCGAGGATCTTGCTCTTGTCGAGCTGGATGGTCTCAGACGGGGCGAGGTCGTCGGCGCAGAGGATCACCGGGTCCTCCGAGTCGATGCCGCCCTCGACGATGCCCATCAGGTTGTTGAGGATGCGCTGGGTCACGTCGCGGATGTCGGCGGCGCGGGCACGCATATAGGCGTCATCCATCGCGGCGAACATCGCGGCGAACTGCTCGCCGGCCACCTGTACAGCGTATTCCGCGTTGCAGTGCTCCTCCTCCATCGTCTCCTGGATGCACTCGACATAGTCGTCATCCTCGACGAACATGGCGTGCGTCTCGAACAGGATGGCGGACTCGTCGCCCGCCTCGGCCCGGCACTTCTCCGCCAGGTCGGCGAGCTGCTGCATGGACTGCTCCTGCGCGGCGGCCAGACGGGCCTTCTCCGCCTCCAGGTCTTCCACGGTCTGCTTGGTCACCGTGTTGTCGTGCCGCTGGAAGAAATAGATGGGGCCCTTCTCGACGCCCTTGGAGACGCCCTTGCCCTGAATCAGAATCATACGTTTTTCACCTCTCCGGAAAAGCAGGGAAAGCGGGCGCGTCTCCTCCAGACCGACCTCTGGCAGAATGGACACCCGCTTTCCGGTATTTCAGTTTACAGATTCTCTTCGAAGAACTTCTTGACGGCGGCAATTGCCTCTTCCTCGGCGGGGCCCTCGGCGGCCACGACGACCTCGTCGCCGCTCTTGACGGCCAGGCTCATCAGCTTCATCAGCTGCGAGGCTTTGACGGTCTTGCCGCCCTTGGTCACGGTGATCACGGTATCGCCATAGGGTTTGGCCAGCTTGGCCAGCAGGCCGGCGGGACGGGCGTGAATGCCCAGCGGGTCGTTGATCGTGTAGGTGAACTGTTGCATCGTGTGTTCCTCCTTACGTTGCTTTTGGGCTTGTATCAGACCGGCAGGGGCTGCCGGGTCCTGGCGTTGGGGCGTTATCGCTTTGCCTGGCCGTAATAGGCGTTCGGGCCGTGCTTGCGCATATAGTGCTTATCCTGAATCCGCTGGGGTGCGGGGGCGGCGCTGGGGTCCACCTGGCGGGTGAAGATGGCCATCTTGGCGACCTCCTCCAGCACGACGGCGTGATAGACCGCCTGGGCGGCGTCCTTGCCCCAGGTGAAGGGGCCGTGGCTGTGGCAGATGACGGCGGGCACGGCCACCGGGTCGATGCCGCGGGCCTGGAACTCCTCGACGATGATGTTGCCGGTGTTGAGCTCATAGTCCTCGTCCAGCTCCGCCTGGGTCAGGTGACGGGCGCAGGGGATGGGGCCGTAGAAGTAGTCGGCGTGGGTGGTGCCGTAGCAGGGGATGTCCCGCCCGGCCTGGGCCCAGCCCACGGCATAGGGGCTGTGGGTGTGGACGATACCGCCGATCTGGGGGAAGGCGTTGTAGAGCACCAGATGGGTCTTGGTGTCGGAGGAGGGGTTCATCTCGCCCTCCACCTTGTTGCCGGCCAGGTCCATGACGACCAGGTCCTCCGGGCGCAGCTCATCGTACTCCACGCCGGAGGGCTTGATGACGAACAGGCCCTTCTCCCGGTCAATGCCGCTCACGTTGCCCCAGGTATAGGTGACGAGGTTGCGGCGGGGCAGCTCCATATTGGCCTCATAGACTTTCTGTTTCAGTTCTTCCAGCATAGCGGATGATCCTCCTGTTTTCAGTCGGTGACGGTGTACATGGCCACCTCGTCGATCTCGCGGTTGGTGCCCACCAGCACATCCTTGCCCCCGGCGTTCACAAAGTGCATCAGGTTGGCACAGCCGGTATCCCGGTCGATGTACTCCGTGGCATAGGTCCTGCCGTCCCAGGTGATGGCGATGGTGTCCTTCGTGCCCTTGCGCCAGCCGACGCACCAGGTGGGCTTGCCGAGCAGCTCGCCGGCCCAGGTGGCGTGGATCATGTCGGTCTCCGCCTCGGGCGCGGGGTACTTCCACTGCGGGACGTAGTTGCCGTCCTCGTCCAGGTGATAGATGGTGAGCGAGGCGCCGTGGAACGGGCTGATGCAGCCGAGCTCCGGCTTGCCGTCGCCGTCAAAGTCGAGCAGGACGGAGTCGCTGGAGGGAATGGCGCAGAGCTGGCGGATCTCCCAGTCGCCACCCACCGTCTCGGGCGGGATGAACTGGAAGGTGCCCTCCTCGCAGCCGACGATGGCGGTGTCATAGCCGTCCTGCGGGCAGAGGGAGTAGCCGTGGTTGCGCAGCATCCCGTCCTTCAGGACGGTCAGCGGGAGCTGGTTGTCCTCGTTGTAGGCGGAGAGGTCCTCCGGCAGCACCGCGCCGAAGCACGCGCCGGGGAAGCGCCAGTCGTTCTTGTACTCGTGGCCGCTCTTGAGGCAGCAGACGATCAGATAGTTCACGCCGTTGCGGCTCAGGATGCCGAAGCGGTGGACGAAGGGGGCGTCGACCAGGGTGCGGATCTCCCACTTGCCCTCCCCCTGCGGGGTGGCGATGACGATCTTGGCCTCCTTGGAGTCGTTGGGGGAGTAGAACTTGTGGGTGGCGAGGAACGCGCCGTTCCCGCCGGGGACGGGAGTCATCGTCATCACGCCGCCCGGCTCCTCCCAGACGGTCTCAAGCTGGGTCCCGTCCTCGGCAAAGAGGTAACAGGGGTCGTGCTTCTCCGCCGCGACCAGGAAGCAGTGCTGTCCGTTGTAGGTCAGCTCGCTCATGGCGTAGCACTTGTTGAGGTTCGAGATGACTTTCTTTTCCACCTTCAATGGAATCTCCTCCGTTCAATGTAGTATTTTACCCCAGATGAGGCAATTAATCAATAGTTTTTGCAAATGATATTATACAATTTACATTTTGTCCAAAATTTCACACATGCTCCGGTTGGCAAAGAGGATGTCCTCCTTCCAGTCCGGCTTGCCCACGTCCCACATCTCGGTGACGTAGCGGCGGATGCCGAGCGACCACGCCTTTTCGATCACAGCGGGGAAGTCCACATGGCCGGTGAGGAAGGGGATCTCGCGGAATTTGCCGGGCACCGTCTCCTTCAGGTGGAGGGCGACGATGTGGCCGCGGCCGGTCTCCAGGTCCTCGAGCACGTCCGTCCCGTAGGTCTTGGCGGCGTTCGTGAGGTTGCCCGAGTCGGGATAAACGCCGAGGTAGGGGCTGTCGATCAGGCTGACATAGTGCATGCTCTTTTCGACAGTGTTCATGAACTCGGTCTCCATCGTCTCAAAGCCGAGCACGATGCCGCGGCAGGCGGCCATCTCCGTGGCTTTGGCCAGATTCTCACGGAACATCCGCTCCGTCTCCTCCGTGCCCTGCTCATAGTAGACGTCGTAGCCGGCGAGCTGGATGATGCGGATGCCGAGGTCGTCGGCCAGCATGACCGCCTTCTCCATGATCTCCATCCCGCGCGCGCGCACGGCGGGGTCGGTCGCGCCGAGGGGGTACTTCCGGTGGCCGGACAGGCACATGCTCCGGATGGGCACTCCCACCTCCTTCATGGTGCGCACCAGCTCCAGGCGCTCCTCCTGCGTCCACTCCAGACGGGCCAGGCGGGCGTCCGTCTCGTCGATGCTGATCTCGACGAAGTCGTAGCCGCACTCCTTCGCACACAGGAGCATGTTCCGCCAGGACATCCCCTTGGGCATGGCCTTCTCATACAGGCCGATGGCGTATGCTTTCAAACCAATAACCTCCTCTGTGATTCGAGACGATCCGGCTGGCCCTGTTTCGTCATTTTTGCCGCATCCGGCAGAAAAAGGAAAGAGAACAGATGTTGCGGCGGGTGCGGGGGAGAGAAACGAACAAAAAGAACATAAAACGGGGCAGACAACCTCTTTCTGCCCCCTATTATATCGGATGCCGCTGGCGTATGCAAGGGATTTGCGCGAAAAAACGAGAAAATCATGTTCGATTCGAGCGGCGGAACCGGCGGCGGCAAATTCGTCAAAATGACGAACCTTGTTTTCGGCCTAAAAATTTTGACATGTATAAATCATTAAAATTGCAATAAACAGCCTAATATGAGCGCATAAGCAATTAAAAATGTAAATCCGGAATGGTAGAAAATTTACCGGCTTATGAAAAGAAACATGAAAAAGTTTAATCGAACGTAAAAATCACTTGAAATTATGTTTGGTTTCCGTTATAGTATTGGCATGAGGTCATAAATGCGCAACGAACACAACTGCAACAGAAGAAGGAGGACAAGAAACTCTATGAGCAAAGTATCTGAGATGACCCGTGAGAAATGGATCATGAGCACCTTCCCCGAGTGGGGCACCTGGCTGGTGGAGGACATCGAGAATGAGGTCGTCGCCCCCGGCAACGTGGCCATGTGGTGGCTCGGCTGCACCGGCGTGTGGTTCAAGACCCCGGGCGGCGCGAACATCACGGTGGACCTCTGGTGCGGCAACGGCAAGCGCACCCACGGCAACGGCAAGATGGCGGTGGGCCATCAGATGGCCAATATGTGCGGCGGCCGCGCGATGCAGCCCAACCTGCGCAACGTCCCCTTTGTGATCGACCCGTTTGCCTTCAAGCAGGTGGACGCGGTGCTGGCGACCCACTATCACCAGGACCACATGTCCGCCGAGTGGGCGGCCCATGTCCTCCAGAGCGGCATGACCACTACCGATGACAAGGGCAACGTCATCCCCGTCCCCTTCATCGGCCCGCAGAAGTCTGTGGACACCTGGGTGAAGTGGGGCGTGCCCGCAGAGCGCTGCACCGTGGTCAAGCCGGGCGACGTGATCAAGATCAAGGACCTGGAGATCATCGCCCTGGACAGCTTTGACCGCACTTGCATCGTCACCACCGACTCCACCGGCCCCGACCGCGAGGAGCTGACCGGCAAGTGCCCGACCGACATGGACGAGAAGGCGGTCAACTATCTCATCAAGACCCCCGGCGGCAACATCTATCACTCCGGCGACTCCCACTTCTCCATCTACTTCGCCAAGCACGGCAAGGACTATGACATCGACGTGGCCTTCGGCTCCTTCGGCGAGAACCCGATCGGCATGCAGGACAAGATGACCTCCATCGACATCCTGCGCATGGCGGAGAACCTCCAGTGCAAGGTGGTCGTGCCCATCCACTGGGACGTCTGGACCAACTTCCAGGCCGACTGCGAGGAGATCAGGGTCCTCTACGACTTCAAGAAGGACCGCAACGAGTACAAGTTCCATCCCTTCTTCTGGCAGGTGGGCGGCAAGTACGTCTATCCGCAGGATAAGGACAAGATCTATTACCACCACCGCCGCGGCTTCGAGGACTGCTTCGAGGCGCCGCAGAATATCCCCTATCGTTCTTGCCTGTAAGCGGGCGGAGAGGAGCGTATCGTTATGGCCAGTGTGCTTCAGACGATTGTCGAGAAGAAGCATTACAAGTTCGTGGACCGCGTGGACAGCTGGCAGGAGGGCGTGCGCCTGAGCACCGAGTCCCTCGTGGCCGACGGCAGCGTGGACGCCGACTACTACCAGCAGATTGTCAACTGCATCACCAAATACGGACCCTACGTGGTATTCGACCACTATGTGGCGATGCCGCACTCGCAGGAGAACGCCAGCGGTGTGCATAAGACCGGTATCGGCTTTATGCGCGTCAAAGAACCGGTGAGCTTCGGCAAAGATGAGGACGGCGAGGAGAAGGTCGCAAAGCTCTTCTTTACCTTGGCCGCCTGCAATCCGGATGAGCACCTGAACAATATTCAGCAGCTGATGACCATCTTCTGCAATGAAGAGCTGCTCGATGCGCTGATGGAGTGCAATTCTGGCGAGGACATCCTCGCCGCCGAGGCCGCCCATCCCTGCGAGGAGGACGAGTAAACGGCAGCGTGAATCAACCCATGGCCCCAGGGTGAAACGGGGCCGCACAGGACACTGGCGGACAGAGTGATCTGCCGGTCGGGACAGACAGATAGGGCTGGAGCCGCAGCCAAGACGGCGAAATCAGCGCATGCGCTGATTTGTTTCCCTCTGCGAGGGAAACAAATGCCCTGTTCCTGTCTGATGCCGGACGGCAGAGCCGCGCGGTCCGTCCTGTTGGAAAAGAAAGGAGAAGCAAATGATCGTACTTGACATCCTGAGCGCCATCTGGACATTCTTCGCCACCTATGTCCTCCAGAAGGCCCCGTACATGGTCGGCTTCCTGACCCTGCTCGGCTACGCCCTGATGGGCAAGAAGTGGTATGACTGCATCGCCGGCACCCTGAAGGCCATCATCGGCATGCTGATCCTGAATGCCGGTTCCAGCGGCCTGACCTCCACCTTCCGTCCCATCCTGGCCGGCCTGAAGGACCGCTTCGGCCTGACCGCCGCGGTCATCGACCCCTACTATGGCCAGAACGCCGTGCAGGACGCGATGAACGCCATCGGCAAGAGCTTTGCTGACACCATGATTCTCCTGCTGATCGCCTTTATCGTCAACATCCTGCTCGTCCGCTTCAACAAGATCACCAAGTGCCGCACCCTCTTCACCACCGGCCACGTCCAGGTCCAGCAGGCCGCCACCGCCATCTGGCTGCTCATGTTCGCCCTGCCCGGCCTCGCCGGCGAGGGCACGACCGTCACCGTCCCGATGATGGTCGTCATGGCCATCCTCCTCGGCGCGTACTGGGCGGTCGGCTCCAACCTGACCGTCAAGCCCCTCCAGGAGCTGACCGACGGCGCCGGCTTCGGCATCGCCCATCAGCAGATGTTCGGCATCCGCCTGAACTACTGGCTCGCCGGCAAGCTCTTCGGCGAGAAGCGCGACAAGGACGGCAACGTCACCCGTCCGGTCAAGAAGGTGGGCGACATGGAGATGCCCGGCTTCTTCTCCATCTTCAACGAGAACATGGTCTGCACCGCCATCCTGATGACCGTCTTCTTCGGCACCATCATGGCGATCATCGGCAAGCCCTACTTCGTGGAGTACCAGGGCCTGAGCGAGACGGAGAACTTCGTCTGGTACTGCTTCGATAAGTCCCTGAACTTCGCCGTCTATCTGGCCATCCTCCAGCTGGGCGTCCGTACCTTCGTCACCGAGCTGACCGCCTCCTTCCAGGGCATCGCCGACAAGCTGCTGCCCTCCTCCGTCCCCGGCGTCGACTGCGCCGTCTGCTATGGCTTCGGTGATGCCAACGCCGTGACCTTCGGCTTCCTCGCCGGCCTGGTGGGCCAGATCGTGGCGATCCTCCTGCTCATCGTCTTTAACAGCCCGACCATCATCATCTGCGGCTTCGTGCCCGTCTTCTTCGACAACGCCACCATCGGCCTGGTCTGCAACGAGAAGGGCGGCCTGAAGGCCTGCCTGATCCTTCCCTTCATCTCCGGCCTCTGCCAGGTGTTCGGCAGCGCCATCATCGCCGGCTGGTGCGGCCTGGCGGAGTACGGCGGCTACCTCGGCATGTGGGACTGGGCGGTCGTGTGGCCCGGCTTCACCGCCATCATGTACTACCTGCAGTATGTGGGCGTGGCCATCGTGGTCGTCATCCTGCTGGCCATCCCGCAGATCGAGTACCGCATGGACCCGGAGGGCTACTTCCTCATCACCGAGGACTACGAGGCCTACAAGAGGCACATCGCCGCCAAGCAGTCCGCGCAGGCTGGCAAGTAAAACGCATCCCGCCCCGCGCGGCCCGTCCGGGCCGCGCGGAGGGGGCTTGACAAGTGTGTTATACTGGAAATAAAAAACCGCAAAGGAGTTTTTCGAATGGCAAAGATGGATAACAAGAGCTTCATGGTCTGCTGCGCCAACGGAGCCGGTTCTTCCCTGATGATGAAGATGACCCTCCAGAAGGTCCTCAAGAAGGTGGGCATCACCCCGAGCAAGATCCACCACTGCGCCCTGTCCGAGGGCAAGAGCGCTGCCTCCCAGTACGACGTGGTCTTCTGCGCCCGGAATTTCGCCAACATGTTTGCCGACGCCAAGAAGAAGGGCACTCACGTCCTCGGACTGCGCAACATCATGTCGGTCGACGAGATGGAGAAGGCCATGCGCGAAGAGGGCCTGCTGGACTGACGTCCTTGCATTGCACAACAGACATCCGAGAACCGAGAGCCCAATCCGGGATCGGCTCTCGGATGTTTTGTCTGTCAGGAGGTGGAGACTGTGATCCGGGCAGTCCTGTTTGACATTGACAACACCCTATATAGCTATGACCGCGCCCACGCCCCCGCCTTTGCCCGCCTGAAGGAGTATGCCCGGCGGGAGCTCGGCATCGGCCCGGAGGCGTTTGACCGGCTGCACAGCCGGGCGGACGCCATCCTGCGCGAGCGGCTGGGCCGGCCCTGCGGGGCGATGCACAACCGTCTGCTGCGCTATCAGATCCTGCTGGAGGAGGCGGGCGCGCCGCTGGGGCCGCATGCGCTGGCGATGTCCCATCTGTACTGGGACACCCTGCTCGACGCGATGGAGCCCAGCCCCGGCATCGTGGACTGCCTGCCCCGGCTCAAGGCGGCGGGCTATACCGTCGGCATCGGCACCGACATGACGGTGGACTATCAGCTCGAGAAGCTCACCCGCCTGGGCCTGATCGGCTGGGTGGACTTTATCGTGAGCAGCGAGGAGGTGCTGGCGGAGAAGCCGGAGGCCAAGCTCTTCCTCACCTGCGCACAGAAGGCGGGGTGCGCTCCGTCGGAGTGCCTCTACATCGGCGACAGCCTGAAAAAGGACGTGGAGGGCGCAAAGGCCGCGGGGATGCACGCGCTCTGGTTCCAGCCGGACGCACAGCGGGCGGCGGAGCGGCCGGAGATCGCATCCATCCAGAGCTACGAGGGCCTGCCCGGCCTGCTGCAGGCGGGAGCGCTCTGAGCGCCTGAGCGCCCAAATTGAGATTCAGAGAGGTGAACGTGATGAAGCGTGACCGTTCCTCCGTCGACCGGCGGAGAGCTCAGATTTTGAAGATGATCCGCGAGCAGGAAGAGGTGAAGGTGGAGCAGCTGGCCCGGGAGTTTGGACTCTCCCTGATGACCGTGCGCCGCGACCTGCAATATCTGGAGGACCGGCAGCTCATCAGCCGCTTCCACGGCGGGGCGACGGCCAACCTGACCCCCCGCCCGGTGACGGAGGAGGAGGAGGTCCAGCTCTACCGGTCGCTGATCGCCCGGTTTGCCGCGACCAAGGTCTCGGACGGCGACACCCTGTTCATCAACGGGAGCCGGACGGCGCTGGGGATGCTGGAGCATCTGAAATACCAGTCGGTCCATGTGATCACCAACAACGCCTGGGTGGTGGGCCAGACCTACCCCAAGGGGGTCTCGGTCACGCTGACCGGCGGGAAGCTCAACGAGCACATCCTGGTGGGGGACTATGTGATGCGCAACCTGCTGACCCTCTCGGCGGACAAGACCTTCATCGGCTGCGCCGGGGTGTACAGCAACGGAGAGTTCCGCTATGACATCCCCACTGAGATCGGCATCAATGAGGCGATGATCAGCCGGACCAACAAGGAGCTCTATATCCTGGCCGACCACACCAAGATCCACGGCGGCGCCGCCCACGAGAACCGCTACGGGAGCTGCACCTATGAGCGGCCCTGGACGCTGATCACCGACGAGAAGGCGGACGCGCAGGCGGTGGAGCACCTGCGCATGCTCGGCATGCGGGTCTATCAGGTCGGCATGGACGAGACGCTGGGCTGAATTTGAGGACAGAGGAGACTGGCATGGACGGAAAAATTCTGTTTTTGGACCTGGACGGCACCCTGCTAAACGACCGCAAGGAGATCACGCCGGTCAACGCCGCCGCCCTGGAGGGGGCGCTCGCGCGCGGACACCGCGTGGTGATCACGACCGGACGCCCGCTCAAGAGCGCCATTCAGCAGGCGGAGAAGCTCGGCCTGACCGGGGAGGGCTGCTATCTGATCGCCTACAACGGCGCGGTGGTGTACGACACCTGCCGCCGGGAGCAGATTTTCTGCCGCGCACTGCCCCGCGAGACGGTGGCGGAGGTCTTTGACGAAGCCAACCGCCGCGGCATCCACGTCCAGACCTATGACACCTGGGACGTGCTGGTGGAAGCGCGCAACGACAACGAGAGCGTCCGGCGCTACTGTGGCCGCATCGGGATGGACTTTCGCGTGATCGGCGACGTCCACCGCGACCTCACAGAGGACCCGGTGAAGGCCCTGCTGATCGACTTTGACCACAAGGAGCCGCTGGAGGAGATCTACGACTGGCTGCGCGCGCGCATGGCGGGGCGGGTGGATGTCTTCTTCTCCTGCGAGCAGTACCTCGAGGTGGTGCCGGTCGGGATGAACAAGGGGACCGCCGTGGCGGACATGTGCCGCCGCCTGGGGGTGGACATCGCCGCCTCTGTGGCGGTGGGAGACGCGGAGAACGACATCTCCATGATCGAGGCTTCGGGGACCGGGGTGGCGATGGCCAACGGCATACCGGAGATCAAGGCGGCGGCGGACTACGTCACCGCGCGGGACAACAACCACGACGCGATCGCTGAGGTGATCGAACGTTTTCTGCCGTGATGCAGAGACTGCCGCCCGGCGGGGAGGACGCAATGCGCTCCCCTGCCGGGCGGCAGCCTTTTTTCGATGAGAGAATGAACACAGGGGGCCGGCGTCTGCCGGCCCCCCGAGGCTGTCAAAAAAGTGTTTTTGACAGCCTTCCAAGCAAATTCACGCATTTGCTTGGAGTTTGCAGTCCTCCCACGCGCACGGATTTTTGTTCCAAAAATCCGCACACTCGTCAGACTATCAGTATTTTTCGGCCGGTACATGCCCGTCCGAAAAATAAATCGCACCCTATTTGGCCCTGCGGGCCAAACTCGGTGAGACCTTTTTGACACGCTGAGGGGGCCGGCGTCTGCCGGCCCCCTTGTGTTGGAATCGGTTGTGCGGGAGAAATCACTGCGCCGCCTTGGCAGCCTTGATCTCGCTGATGAGCTGGGGCACGACCTTGAACAGGTCGCCCACGATGCCGTAGTCGGAGACGCCGAAGATGGGGGCGGTCTCGTTCTTGTTCACGGCGATGATGCACTCGGAGTCCTGCATACCGGCGGTGTGCTGGATGGCGCCCGAGATGCCCAGGGCGACGTAGATCTTGGGATGGACGGTCTTGCCGGTCTGGCCGACCTGATGGTCCGAGCTGATCCAGCCGGCGTCCACCACGGCGCGGGAGGCGCCCACGACGCCGCCGAGCACGCTGGCGAGCTCCTCAGCCAGGGCGATGCCCTTCTCCACGTCCTTGGAGATGCCGCGGCCGACAGAGACGATCACATCCGCGCCGATCAGGTCGACGAGCTTCTTGGCGGCCTTCTCCACGGAGAGGACCTCGGTCTTGATGTCGTCGGCGGTGAGGGTGAAGGCGGGCTTCTCGATCACGCAGGCGTCCGCCTTGGCCTGATCGAAGGGAGCCTTCTTCATGACGCCGGGACGGACGGTGGACATCTGCGGGCGGAAGCGCGGGCAGATGATGGTGGCCATCAGGTGGCCGCCGAAGGCCGGACGGGTCATCTTCAGGTTGCGGTCCTCATAGTCGAACTTCTGCTTGGACAGGTCGATGGTGGAGGCCTCCTTCAGGAACTCGACATACTTGGCGGTGTCGATGTCCAGATGGGTGGCGTCGGCGGTCAGACCGGTGTGCAGGCGGGCGGCCAGACGGGGTCCGAGGTCGCGGCCGATGTTGGTCGCGCCGATCAGGAAGACCTCGGGCTTCTTGTCCATCACAACGTCGCAGATGACCTTGGCATAGGCGTCGGTGGTGTACTGCGCCAGCAGGGGGGACTCGCAGACGAGGACCTTGTCCGCGCCGTAGCCGCCCAGCTCCCTGGCGATGCCCTCGACGTTGTCGCCCAGCAGCAGGCCGCACAGCTCGCAGCCGATCTCGTCGGCCAGCTTGCGGCCCTCGGAAATCAGCTCAAAATCGGTGGGCATCAGCTTGCCGTCGCGCTGCTCGCAGAAGACCCATACGCCCTTGAAGGCGGCGATATCCTTGAAATCATAAGCCATGAGAGTATACGCTCCTTTCTCAAATCAGGTGCTTCTTGGCCAGGATGGAGGCCAGCTCGGCGGCAGGCGCGTCGCTGGTGAGCATCATGCCGGCGCCCTTCTGGGGAGGCGTGAAGGACTTGAACACGTTGGTGGGCGAGCCCTTCAGGCCGATGGTGTCCACCTCGATGAGGGGATCATCCTTCAGAGCGGGATAGTCGAATACTTCCATGGGCTTGGAGTAGCAGGTGAAGATGCCGTTCACGGACATGTAGCGCGGGGTGTTGAGCTCCTTGATGCAGGTGAGCAGGCAGGGAGTCTGCACCTTGACCATCATGTAGCCGTCCTCGAGCATGCGCTTGCAGATCAGGCTGTTGCCGTCCTTCTGGATGTCGGCGACGTAGGTGACCTGGGGCAGGTGCAGCTTCTCGGCGATCTGGGGGCCGACCTGGGCGGTATCGCCGTCGATGGCCTGACGGCCGCAGAAGACGACGTCCTCTTCCTCCACGCCGATCTTGTTGATGGCGGCGGCGATGATCTGGCTGGTGGCGAAGGTGTCCGAGCCGCCGAACTCACGGCCGGAGATCAGCACGGCGCGGTCGGCGCCCATGGCGAGCAGCTCACGCAGCATCCCCTCGGCGGGAGGAGGACCCATGGTGACCACGACCACCTCGCAGCCGGTGGCGTCCTTGAGCTGCAGGGCGGCCTCGACGGCAGAGAGGTCGTCGGGGTTGGTGATGGTGGCCATGGAGGCGCGGTCGAGGGTGCCGTCGGGCTTGACGGCGACCTTGCCGGAGGTATCGGGTACCTGCTTGACACAAACAATTGCTTTCATCGTAGATATATCCTCCTTACTTCAGCAGATCGCCGCCGATGACCATCATCTGCACTTCGCTGGTGCCCTCGTAGATCTCGGTGATCTTGGCATCGCGCATCATGCGCTCGATGGGATAGTCACGGGTGTAGCCGTAGCCGCCGAAGAGCTGCAGGCAGCGGCGGGTGACGTCGCTGGCGGTCCGGGAGGCGATCAGCTTGGCCTCGGCGGCCTCGACGCTGTAGCGGCCCTTCACGCCGTCCATGATGGCCTGCTTCTTGAGCGCGGCGTTGTAGACCAGGAACTTGGCCGCGTCGACGCGGGCCTTCATCTCGGCCAGCTCGAACTGGGTGTTCTGGAACTGGGCGATGGAGCGGCCGAACTGCTTGCGCTCCTTGACGTAGGCGACGGTCTCCTCCAGCGCGCCCTCGGCGATGCCGAGCGCCTGGGCGGCGATGCCGATACGGCCGCCGTCGAGGGTCTTCATCGCCAGCTGGAAGCCCTTGCCCTTCGCGCCGAGCAGGCGGTCCTTCGGGATGCGGCAGTCCTCAAAAATCAGCTCGCAGGTGGACGAGCCGCGGATGCCCATCTTCTTCTCGTGCTTGCCGACGGAGAAACCGGGGTCGGTGCGCTCGACGATGAAGGCGGAGATCTCCTTGGACTTGCGGCCGCGGCGGTCGAGGACGGTGCCGGTCACGGCGATGACGATGAAGACGTTGGCATAGCCGGCGTTGGTGATGAAGATCTTCGAGCCGTTGAGGACCCACTCGTTCGTGCTCTCATCGAGCACGGCGTAGGTCTGCTGGCCCTGGGCGTCGGTGCCGGCGCCCGGCTCGGTCAGGCCGAAGGCGCCGATCCACTCGCCGGAGCAGAGCTTGGGCAGATACTTCGCCTTCTGCTCGGGGGTACCGTTCTCAAAGATGGGGGCGGCGCAGAGGGAGGTGTGCGCGGAGATCACGACGCCGGTGGTGCCGCAGACCTTGCTCATCTCCTCGACGGCCATGACGTAGCTGAGCACGTCCGCGCCCGCTCCGCCGTACTCGGTGGGGAAGTAGATGCCCATCATGCCGAGCTTGGCCATCTTCCGGACGGTCTCCTCGGGGAAGCGCTCCTCCTCGTCCACCTCCTGGGCCAGCGGCTTGACTTCGTTCTGGGCGAACTCGCGGTACATCTTCTGCACCAAAAGCTGCTCTCTGGACAGATTAAAATCCATAGGGTCATTCCTCCTACTTGTTATACAGGGCTATGGAGCCCGAGAGCGTTCTGCTGGGCTCCATAGCGTGGCCGGTGAGAATCAGAGCTGGTCGACCGGGGTCTTGGTGCGGTCGGCGTTGTAGACGTAGAAGCCCTTGCCGCTCTTGCAGCCGAGCTGGCCGCCGCGGACCATCTTGCGCAGCAGCGGGCAGGCGCGGTACTTGCCGTCGCCGGTCTCCTTGTACAGCACGTCCATGATGGCCAGGCAGATGTCCAGGCCGATGTAGTCGCCCAGCTCGAGCGGACCCATCGGGTGATTCGCGCCCAGCTTCATGGCCGCGTCGATGCCGGCGATGTCGGACACGCCTTCCATCTTGATGAAGGCGGCCTCGTTGATCATCGGGATCAGGATGCGGTTGACGACAAAGCCGGCGGCCTCGTTCACCTGAACGGGCGTCTTGCCGATCTGGACGGAAATCTCCTTGACCTTCTCCACGGTCTCAGCGGAGGTGTTCGCGCCGGCGATGACCTCGATGAGCTTCATGCGGTCGGCGGGGTTGAAGAAGTGCATGCCGATGACGGGATGCTCGATGCCCTTGCCGATCTCCGTGATGGAGAGGGAGGAGGTGTTGGAGCAGAGGATGCAGTCCGGCTTGCAGATCTTGTCCAGCTCGGAGAAGGTGGTCTTCTTGACGCCCATATCCTCGAACGCGGCCTCCACGATCAGGTCGCAGTCGGCGCAGAGGTCCTCCTTCAGGCCTGGGGTGATGGCGCCCACGATGGCGTCCACCTTCTCCTGGCTCAGCTTGCCCTTGGCGACCAGACGGTCATAGCCCTTCTGGATCTTGGCCTTGCCGGCCTCGGCCCACTCCTGCTTGATGTCGCACAGAGCGACCTGGATGCCGCACTGGGCGAACGCCTTGGCGATACCCTGGCCCATAGTACCAGCGCCGATGATGCCAACTTTCATGATACTGTACCTCCTAGATAAAATCAGTGAGTTGATGGATGGGAGCTGTACCTGCGGCCGGGACCGGAGAGCCCTTCCCTCCGGCCCGGCGGGGAAACGAAATCAGTTGTTGGTAAAGACAGCCTTGGGCTTGGGCTTCTGGCGGCTCATGAAGCAGCCCATGCCCGATTCCCAACCGGCGGGCCGGTTGGGAGCCCTTTCGGATTCCACATGCTCGGCCGGAGTGAATCCGGCCTGCGCCAAGGTTTTTGCTGCGCAAAAACGCTTGAGACGCCGCACACGCGGCGGAGGTGGAGGGCCGGGAGAGCGCTCAGTTGTTGGTAAAGACGGCCTTGGGCTTGGGCTTCTGGCGGCTCATGAAGCAGCCCATGCCCTCCACCTGGTCGTGGGTCTCGAAGCAGGAGCCGAACAGCTCTTCCTCCAGCACCAGCGCGTCGTCCATGCCCTTCTCCAGGCCCTCGTTGATCGCCTTCTTGCAGGCGCGCACGGCAATGGGGGCATTCCTGGCGATGCCGGCGGCCATCTTCAGCGCCGCGCCCATCAGGTCCTCCGGCTCATAGACGGCGTTCACCAGGCCGATGCGCAGGGCCTCCTCCGCGCTGATGTTGCGCGCGGTGTAGATGAGCTGCTTGGCCATGCCGGGGCTGACCAGGCGGGCCAGACGCTGCGTGCCGCCGAAGCCCGGGGTGATGCCCAGACCGACCTCAGGCTGGCCGAACATGGCGTTGTTGGAGCAGATGCGGATGTCGCAGCTCATCGCCAGCTCGTTGCCGCCGCCCAGGGCGAAGCCGTTCACCGCGGCGATGACGGGGATGGGCAGGGTCTCGATCTTGCGGAACACGTCGTTGCCCTTCTTGCCGAACGCCTCGCCCTCGGCCTTGGTCAGGGTGCTCATCTCGCCGATATCCGCGCCGGCGACAAAGCTCTTCGGGCCGGCGCCGGTGATGACCAGGCAGCGGACCGTGTCCAGGTCGATGGCGGAGACGACGGCATCCAGCTCTTCCAGGACGGCGCTGTTGAGCGCGTTGAGGGCTTTGGGCCGGTCGATGGTCAGGACGGCCACCATGTCCTGAACTTCATACTGAATGAATGACATTTTGCTTCCTCCTTGGTGCCCAGGGTCAGGCAGATTGAAATCGTTAATACTTTAACGGGCACCCTAAGTATACTCGATTTTCCACCAAGAAGCAATAGAAAAAAGTGAATTTGCCGTGAATTCCTCCCAGATAATTTGAGGGGCAGATTTGCATAAGAGTCGTGAAAAATGACGAAGGCGGGACGGAGCCTCCGCCGCTCCGTCCCGCCCGGGTGTTCAGGTCAGGCTACCTGGAATCAGTCGTCATCGTCGTCATCGTCATCGTCGTCGTCATCATCGTCGTCGTCCCGGTCGTCATCGTCGTCGTCATCATCGTCGTCGTCCCGGTCGTCATCGTCGTCGTCATCATCGTCGTCATCGTTCGCTGCGGGGCGGTTGGAGCCGCCGGAGGCCGGACGGTCGTCGTCATCGTCGTCATCGTCATCATTGTCATCGTCATCATCATCGTCGTTTGCCGCAGGGCGGTTGGCTCTGCCGGAGGCCGGACGGTCGTCGTCGTCATCATCGTCGTCATCATCATCGTCGTCATCATCGTCGTAGCTCGTATCGGGCCGGTTGTCGCTGGCGGTGGCCGGCAGGTCGTCTTCTTCATCGTCGTCGTCATCATCGTCGTCGTCATCATCGTCGTCGTTCGTCACGGGACGGTTGGAGCCGCCGGAGGCCGGACGGTC
>CASDSM010000025.1 GCA_949283375.1 uncultured Eubacteriales bacterium
GCTTCGCAAAGTCGTGTGCCAAATGGGGGCGTTGCCCCCTTTGGAAACCCCCACAAGAAAAGGCGGTACGCTACCCCTCCACGGGGCGCATACCGCCTTTTCTTGTTATCCAGCCCTCCGGCTGTATCGGTTGAGCAAAAGTCCGCGTGGGATTGATGTGGTATCTTTAACTTTGGGAAACTCCCCGCTCCCACTTGCTCACCGCCTTGTCCGTCACGCCGAGGCGGCCGGCGAGCGCTCGCTGCGTGAGCCCCCGCTCCCGCCGCAGAGCGGCGACGAAGCGTCCAAAGCGCTCGTTGTCGATCGTGTGCATTGTGCTCCCTCCTGTCCATTTCCTGTCCTCAGGATAGCCCGGAGGCGTGGAAGCTGTCAACCGACCATCGGTAGAGTGGGCCCTCGCGCGGCGCTCTCCCGCCGGACGGCGGCAAAATCAGGAGCTCTGCCTCCCCCGCGCGTCTGCGGCAGGGGGAGACAGAGCGCCTGTGCGTCTCTCATGCGTATTGGCCGGGGCCGGTCCCTCAGCGGAACAGCAGCCAGAAATACAGGTAGGCGGGGATCACAGCGGCGAGGGTAAAGGGGATGCCGATGCGGCAGAAGTCGCCCGTCTTCACCTCATACCCGGCGCGGCGGAGAATGCCGATGCCGGTGATGTTGGCCGAGGCGCCGATCGGGGTACAGTTGCCGCCCAGGGTCGCGCCGGAGAGCAGTCCGAAGTAGAGCAGAGAGGGGTCGATCCCCAGCGTGGCGGCGAGGCCGGTGACCACCGGCAGCATGGTGGCCACATAGGGAATGTTGTCAATGAAGGCGGAGAAGAGGACGGAGGCCCAGACGATGACGGTGTAGATCACAAAGACGCTCCCGCCGCCCATCTGCGCGAGCAGGCCCGCCGCCGCGTCCACCACGCCCATGTGCGTGATGCCGCCGATCACGAGAAAGAGGCCAAAGAGGAGGCCGATCGTCTCAAAGTCGATCGCCCGGACCGTCCCGAGCAGGGCGGCCCCGTCGCGGTTGCGGACAAAGCTGTAGAGCAGGCCCACGACAAAGAGGCCCATGCAGATCAGGCCGTTGGTGATGTCCGGCTTCTCCGGCAGGAAGGAGGCGAGGATGAGCAGGACGATCGTCCCCGCCAGCAGGACGGTGGGGACGTAGTCGGTCACCTTCGTCCGGCTGCCGGACTGGGTAATGGGGGCCTTCTCCCGGCGGAAGATCCAGGCGAGGATGAGCGCGGAGGCCACCGCCCCCAGCTCCACGGCGAAGAAGATGCCGGGCTTGCCCTGATAGACAAAGAAGTCCAGGAAGCTCATATTCGCATACGAGCCGAGCATGATGGCGGTGGTGTCCCCCACCAGAGTGGCCGCCCCCTGGAGATTGGAGGAGACGGCGATGCCGATGATGAAGGGGACGGGGTTCGTCCGGAGCTTTTTGCAGATCTCCATCGCGACGGGGGCGACCATCAGCACGGTGGCCACGTTGTCCACAAAGGCGGAGATGATGCCGGCAAAGAGGGAGAGGGCCACCGCCGCCATCTGGACGTTGGGCACCTTCTCCATGACGAGGTCGGCCAGCAGGGCGGGCATATGGCTGTCAATGAAGAGCTGGACCAGTCCCATCGTCCCGGCGATCATGAGCAGCACGTTCCAGTCGATCGCCCCGAGGGCCTGATTGAGGGGAAGCATCCCGGTGACGAGGAAGACCACAGCGGAGCCGATGGCGATGTAGGGGCGGTATTTCCCGAACATCAGCATCAGCACATAGGTGGCGGCGAACAGCAGCAGCGCGCAGAGCATGTACATCCCGGCTTTCTCTCCCTTGGCGGGCAGGTTTTTCTGACAAAATGGTACAATGAAACGGGGAAAATGTCAACTGCTCTCCGAAGCTGTCCTCAGTACCACAGGCACAGGTACCACACGCCGTCCACGCAGACCACAGGGACCCCGCTCTCGTTGTACTCCAGATCGTTCACATTGTCGGATTGCAGCTCACCGTCTATCAGGTATGTCACCCTCAGCTCAAGCACCGTCTCCACTTCCTGTCCGGAACCGTCCAGCGCCGCCTCGATCTCCGCGGCGTAATCCTCTGTGACATCCTCATAGACGGTGGGATAGATCGTGATCCGGTAGTGCTGGCCATATTCCTCCTGACGCCACTCCACGCTATACTGCAGAGTCTCCTCCAGTTCCTCTGCCGTCCCGTACCAGCCGAACGTCCCGTCCGGGAGCTCCAGGAAGGCCTCGACCGCCTGGCCGCTCTCTCCGTTGGCGATCGCCCGCAGGCCCGCCTGCACGGTCGCCCAGGCCGAGCCGCCCGGCTGATAGACGCCCTCCTGGTCATACACGACCGTATAGTCTGCGGCACAGTTCTCCGCCCCGCCGGCGTTGGCGGGCTCACTGGTCCCCTCGGTATAATAGACGCAGATCTCCCCCTCCCGGTCGAGCAGGCCGGAATACTCCACGCCATACTCCTCCCAGCAGGCGTTATAGTAGGCCCCGTCCAGGATGGAGCTCAGCCTGCTGTAGGCCCCGTCAAAGACCGGCTGGAGCCGGGAGTCATAGATGCCGCAGGTGTACGTCTGCCAGTTATTTATGATGATGGTGTCGGCGCCGGTGAAGGAGTAATAGCTCCCCCCGTCCCCCTCCGGGTCATCCTTTTGGACCACTTCGCCGTCCATATTGAGCAGGTAATAGTAGCCGTCGCTGTCCTGGCAGCAGATCAGGACCGTCCCGTCGGAAAAACGGGATTCGCTGACGAGGTAATCTGTGGTGCGCAGCTCCTGCCCATTCTTCTTCAGGTCCATGAGCACATATTCCCCTGTGATATCCGAGCGGAGGCAGAGCAGCCCTTCATGGCATCTCTCGAGGCGCATGTCCTCGAAGCTCTCCTGCTCCCGGCAGGCATCATCGAGCAGACGGGTATAGTAAATGCCCCGCTCCTGCCCCTCCACAACGATCCATCCGTCCTGAGTGACCTGGATATTGCTGTATTTCGCCTCGATCTCCACCGTCCCATCCGGCCCCAACAGGCCGTAGAGGTCATTCTGCGAGAAGACAGAGTATCCCTTCGGATCCCAGGACCAAAGGCCATACTCCTCGCTGGATACCTCGCGGATGACGTTCCCGTTCTCATCGATCACAATGGACCAGTATTCACCCCAGTCGTTCGGCTTGGTGTGGATGACGGCGTAGCCGTTGCCATCGGTGATCGACCTCGTGTCTGGCTCATAGGACCTGCCCAGCAGGTGGCCGTCTGCGTCATAGTAGTCCATGATCCAATACGACTCCGTCACACTGTCCCCCATCAGGCAGAAGGCCGGTCTGGAGCCGGGCGCATTCCACTGGGCGTAGCTGTAGAGGTACGCTCCGACACCCGCCTGCCCGGGCAGGATGGTCTTCTCATTGACGTTGACCATAAGATAGCCGCTGGTATCACCGCAGTAGAGCGGAAGGTAGCCGCACTCCTCGAGCGTGTACTCCTCTTTGGCCGCGCCGGGCAGGCTCCCCCTGCCGCCGAGCAGGACCAGCGCGAGCACAGCGCCCAGCACCACGACCGCCACCGCGATCAGCACCAGCGCGAGCTTCCGCCCTCTGCCGGGCCGTCCGGGCGCGGCCGTGCCGGTCGGGATGGGGCTCTCCCCCATTCCGGACGGGGCCGCGCCGGTGGCCGCCCCGCAATAGGGACAGAACCGGCTCCCATCCTGCAGTTGATTCCCACAATTGCCACAATACATCTCGTTCCCTTCCTTTCTCTGCTCTTTTTCTCTGGCTGCGCCTCCCGGCCAGGAAACTGCAGCTGCTGGAAACCGCTCAAAAATCTGCGGCCAGCCGCCCGGTCCCAGGCTCCGCTTCGTATTCATTATAATAGTATATTTGACATACCTCTGTCAACCCGCGGCGGAGCGCGCGCGGCCTCCCTCCCCCGGCAGGATCTGCACGATATCAGGCCCCGGGATGACAAAAGCCGCCGGAAACCGTGTCAGTTCGGTTTCCGGCAGCTCATTTTGCGCCGAAGGGCGGTCAGAGGGAGATGCCGAACTTGTCCAGCACGCCGATGGCGAGGATCGCGATGACGATCAGCGGGAGGATATAGGTGACATAGAAGCGCAGGGCCGGATGGTCGGGGAATTTGAGGCCCTTGCCCTGGTTCGCCTCCGCGAGGAAGTTCTTCCAGCCCCAGCCGTAGCGGCTGACGCAGAAGAGCACAAAGAGGAGGGACCCGGCGGGCAGCAGCAGGTTGCTCACCACAAAGTCCTCCAGGTCCATGATGGTGGACCCCTCGCCGAAGGGCTGGACGCCGGAGAGCAGGTTGAAGCCCAGCGCGCACGGCAGGGAGAGGAGGGTGATGAGGACGGTGTTCACCAGGCCGGACTTCTTGCGCGACCAGCCGAAGAGGTCGGTGCAGCAGGCCATGATGTTCTCAAACACCGCCAGCACGGTGGAGAAGGCCGCAAAGAGCAGGAAGAGGAAGAACAGGCCCCCCCACAGCCGGCCGAGCGGCATGTGGTTGAAGATGTTCGGCAGGGTGACGAAGATCAGGTTGGGGCCGCTGTCCGGCTCCACCCCGTAGGCAAAGCAGGCGGGGAAGATGATGAGGCCGGAGGTGAAGGCCACAAAAGTGTCCAGAATGGTCACGTTGACCGACTCGCCCAGCAGGGCGCGGTCCTTGTCCAGATAGCTGCCGAAGATCGCCATCGCGCCGATGCCGAGGCTCAGGGTGAAGAAGGACTGGTTCATCGCGTTCACCAGCACCTTGAGCACGCCCACCTCCATCGTCCGCTCCGGGTCGGGAATGAGGTAGAAGGCGAGGCCCTCGCTGCCGCCCTCCATCGTGATGCTGTTGACCGCCAGCACCAGCATGATCGCCAGCAGGGCGAGCATCATCACCTTGGTCACCCGCTCCAGCCCGTTCTGCAGGCCGATGGAGTTGATGGCAAAGCCGCCGATCACGGTGGCGAGCATGCAGCCCACCATCGCCGGGGTGTTGGCGAGCATCTCGCCGAAGATCGCGCCGACGCGCTCGGTGTCCGCCCCCACGAAGGCCCCGCCCGCCGTGGAGAAGAAGTAGTAGATCATCCAGCCGCAGACGGTGGTGTAGAACATCATCAGGATGTAGTTGCCCGCCATGGCGACATAACCGTGCAGGTGCCATTTCGACCCCTGCGGCTCAAGCTGCTGATAGAGCCGCACCGGGCTCTTCTGCGCCGCCCGGCCCATGGAAAACTCCATCGTCAGCACCGGGAGCCCCAGAATGACCAGAAAGAACAGGTAGACCAGCACAAAGAGGCCGCCGCCGCTCTGCCCGGCCAGATAGGGAAATTTCCACACGTTTCCGACGCCAATCGCGCAGCCCGCGCTGAGCAGGATGAAGCCCAGACGGCTGCCAAGGTGTTCACGTTCCATCTCACAGATCCTCTCTACAGGTAGTTTTGCCGCGCAGAGGGCGCGCCTTTTCGCGCGCGCCATGCAACGGTTCTTTCATTATAGTGCGCGCGGGGGAAAGCCGCAAGAGCAGACCGCCCGTTTTTTCCGCAAACCTCCAGTTTGTGCGGCAAAACCGGGAGAGGGGGATGCATGGCATTTTGCAGGCGGGCCGGGCATGCGCGGAACCCCGCGCCTTTTGATTGACGCCGCCTCCCCGCGCCCGTATAATGGAGGGTACAGGCGGTCCGTATGGCAGGCGCGGGCCGCGAGACCTTCCTGAGAGGAGGCAGAGCGGATGGACATCCGTACCTATCTGCAATATGAACCCCTCTTCGGCGCGTGGCGCATCGACGGCCAGGCGGGGGAGGACTGTCTCGGCGGCGTCTTCTCCCTCGCGCGGACGGACGGCGCGGAGGAGCGCGCCAGCCTCCTCGCCCTCACCATCCCCGACGGGGAGGAGGCGGTGCGCGCCGCGCTGGCGGACGGGATGGACCGGTCGGGCGCGCGCGCCTACTTCGAGAGCTTTGTGACCGACCGGGTGAAGGAGATCGAGCAGATGTACCAGCTCCGCGGTGGGGGCGGCATCGCCCAGTACCGGGAGCATCTGGTCATCGAGCACCGGGACGGCCTTGGCTGGGACATCCTCATCCGGACGGAGCCGCTCACCCCGCTGGCAGAGCACCTCTCCCGCCGCGCCGCCACCCAGCGGGAGGTGATCAAGCTGGGCATCGACCTCTGCCGCGCGCTGGAGACCTGCCAGCAGCAGGGGATCGTCCTGCGCGACCTGCGGCCGGAGCGGGTCTGCCGCTCCCCGCTGGGCGACTACAAGCTCGCCAGCCTCTCGGGCGACCGGCGCAGCTGGCAGGGGACGCAGCCCGGCCTGGCCTCCTCCCCGGCAAACTATATGGCCCCGGAGGTCTACCGGGGGGAGGACTATGGCCGCACGGTGGACACCTACTCCCTCGGCCTGATCCTCTATCAGCTGCTCAACGGTGGGCGCGCCCCCTTCCTGCCCGAGCAGGAGGGGCTCTCCCCCGAGGTCCGGACGGCGGCCCTGCGCCGCCGCCTCTCCGGCGCGGCCCTGCCGCCCCCGGCCTACGCCCGGCCCGCGCTGGCGGAGGTGATCTGCCGGGCCTGCGCCTACCGCCCGCAGGACCGCTACGCCAGCCCGGCCGGGCTGCGCCGGGCGCTGGAGGACCTCCTGCTCTACCCGGAGGAGGAGCCTGCGCCCATCCAGCAGCCCCAACCCCAGCCCACGCCGCGACCTGCGCCACAGCCCGCGCCGCAGCCCAGACCGCAGCCCATGCCCACGCCGCAGCCCACAACGGCGGGCGGCATGGCGCGGCAGCGTGTCTCCCCCCTCGACGCCCTGCGCCGGGCGATGGCCCGGGACGGGGACGACGCGCCGCCGTACCGGCAGCGGGGGGAGGAGGAGCTGCTGCCCGTCCTCCTCACGATGTTTGCGGTCAACTTCGCCTATTCGGTCACCATGAGCAGGGCAGACACGACTCACCCTTTCCTCTCTCTGACCTGGCTCTCTCTGATCTGGCTCTTCTGCATGGGGACGCTGATGATCTTCTATGCGCCCCGCTGCTCTCTGCACACGGCGCTGCTCTGCCTCCCGGCGATGCTGGCGGGGATGCAGCTCGGCAATTTCGACATGAAAACGCTTTGGCGTTATGGGGACGAACTGGAGGTGCTTTTGTACCGGCTGTTCCCTCCCCTTGACCACGAGCAATTGCGGCCCCTGCTCCTCTGCTGTCTGGCCTGCGCCGCCCTCACGGTCTGGGGCGTGCGGAGCGGCTGGGCGAGCCGCAAGGTCCATCTGGCCTCTGCCGGCGCCGCGCTTCTGCTGGGCTGTGCCCTGCTCCCCGTCTTTCTCCAGCGCCCCTTCTCCACCCTCGGACTGCTCTATCTGCTGCACATCCTGCCGGGCTGCGCAGTACTTACCGCAGTCCTTATCCCCCTCGCGCGGCGCGCCGGGCCGCCGGGCCGGTACTGGGGCGGCATCGCAGGCGCCGCGCTCCTGATTGCCTGCCTCACGGCAAAGGTCTTTTACAGCTTCGGCCTGCTGGACGCGTTGTCCACTGATTTCCCTCTGTATCTGCACGCAACAGGCTGGCAGGGCGAAGAGTTTCTGCTGGAGGCGCTCGTCCTTTTGAGCTGCACGCTGGCGGGCCGCCTGGCGGTCCGGGGCGGATTGTCCCGGCGGCGGACCTATGCCGCGGTGATCGCCACCTTCGCAGTGTCGTGTGTGTGCGGCCTGTTCGTGATAGCTGCGTTCTCCACCTGGTGCAGCGGCTGGATGGCGTCTCTCGGCATTCTGCGGAGAATAAATTAATATCGTATGGACCGGCAGGTGCATCATGGATTATTCGCTTCTTTTATCTATGCTTCTCTCTCTGCCGCTCTTCTGCATCTCTCTCCTCTTTGGGCTCGGACGGCTGGAGGCGCGGCTGAAGGAGCGCTTTGACTGGGTCATCCTCGCCGTTGCCGCGGTGCTGGCGGTGTTCACATTCGCCAGATGCAGCTGGCCGTTCCAGCCCGAAAAAAAGACGCCGCCCCTCCGGGCGGCGCAGATGGGAGCGGGGCAGCTTTCCCGCTCCGGGGAGAATGGAGCGGACGGGCCTTGCGGACCCGCCCCGGGCTTCCGTTCAGATGAGCTGCAACTGTCATGATAACAGATTTCCAGGAATTGTCAAATTCTAATTTTGCCGAAAAGGGATGAAAACACAATGATTCTGACACATGCCAGGCTTTTTCCGGTAGACGCCCCTCCGATCGGGGACGGCTTCCTCGCCGTCGCGGACGGGAAGATCGCCGCCCTCGGCCGGATGGAGGACTGCCCGGAGGGGGAGCGGACCGACCTCGGCGGCCTGCGGCTCTACCCCGGCTTTGTGGACGCGCACTGCCACCTCGGCATCTTCGGCGACTCCCTCGGCTTTGAGGGGGCGGACGGCAACGAGATGACCGGCCCGGTCACGCCGCACCTGCGCGCGATGGACGGAGTGAATCCCTTCGACCGCTGCTTCCAGGAGGCGCGGGAGGGGGGCGTGACCACCGTTCTCACCGGGCCCGGCTCGGCCAACGCGATCGGCGGGCAGTTCGCCGCCCTCAAGACGGCGGGGGTCTGCGTGGATGAGATGGCCATCGCCGCCCCCGTGGCGATGAAGTTCGCCCTCGGCGAGAACCCCAAGCGGGTCTACAAGGGCAGGAACGAGACCCCCATCACCCGCATGGGCACCGCCGCCCTCATCCGCACCGCCCTGCGCCGGGCGCAGGAGTACGCCGCCAAATGCGCCCGCCACCGCGCGGACCCCGAGCGGCATCCCCTCCCGGACTACGACGCCAGGCTCGAGGCCCTCGTCCCGGTGGTGGAGGGGCGCCTCGCCGCCCACTTCCACGCCCACCGCGCCGACGACATCGCCACCGCCCTGCGCATCGGGCGGGAGTTCCAGCTGAAGATGGTGATCGTCCACGGCACGGAGGGGCACCGGATCGCCGGGCTGATCGCGCGCTCCGGCGTGCCGGTGATCACCGGCCCCACCCTGAGCGACCGGAGCAAGCCGGAGCTGGCCCACCTGACCACGGAGAACGCCGCCCGCCTCGCCGCGGCGGGGGTGCAGGTGGCCATCTGCACCGACCACCCGGAAAATCCCATCCAGTACCTCCCGCTGGGGGCCTCCCTCGCCGTACGCGCCGGGATGGACCCGGAGGCCGCCCTGCGCGCCATCACCCTCGGCGCGGCGGAGATCGGCGGCATCGCCCACCGCGTCGGCTCGCTCACCGTCGGGAAGGACGCCGACCTCGTCGCTGCCGACGGCGACCCGCTGGCGGTCGACACGCGCATCCGGATGGTCTGGGTGGACGGCGTGTTGGTGAAAGGAACATAAATGGAACATATAACCCTTTGATATCCGTCCCCTTTTGCGTTACAATAGAGGGAGCAAAGCACCCGGAAAGACATTTGGGAGGGAACGCGATATGAAAATTTCCATCGGCTCCGACCACGGCGGCTACGCCCTGAAGGAGCATGTCCGGCAGTATCTCACCAGCCAGGGCCACGAGGTGACCGACGTCGGCACCTACGGTCTGGAGAGCTGCGACTACCCCGACTTCGGCTATCCGGCGGCCAAGCTCCTCGCCGACGGCAAGGTGGAGCGGGCCATCGTCATCTGCACCACCGGCGTGGGCATCTCGATGGCGGCCAACAAGGTCCACGGGGTGCGCTGCGCCCTGTGCAACGAGCCGTACTCCGCCGAGATGACCCGCCGCCACAACGACGCCAACTGCCTGGCGATGGGCGGGGCGATGATCGGCCCGATGATGGCAGAGCGGATCGTGGACGTCTTCCTGAACACGGAGTTCGAGGGTGGCCGCCACAGCCGCCGCGTCGGGAAGATCATGGCCGTGGAGGAGAAGGAGCGGGACTGACCGCCCAACAGAACGCAAAATACCGCACCGCGTTGGAGTGCTCCAGCGCGGTGCGGCATTTTCAGCGCTCCGGCGGCGGATGGGTCCCCTCCTCCCCGGAGAGCCAGCGGTAGTATTCGTGCACCAGGCTGCGAAAGCCGAGGGCGCGGATGGTCTCATACCGGAGAGCGTAGTTGGCCCGGGTATAGCGGCCGGTGGTCAGATAGCGGATACAGCCGATCATATACCGGTCGATGGAGCGCAGGCTCTCCGCCGTGGTCAGAACGGGGAAATACCAGCGGCACCAGGTGATCTGATGATAGACCGGATTTTCGTAGAATTTGCGGTTGAAATAGGCGATATAGGCGCGGATGGCGCGCTCGTCCGTCTGATGACCGCGCCGCTTCCAGCGGTAGAGGGCGCGCGCCCTGCGCTTGAGCTTGCCGCGCAGCTTGTCCGCAGCTGCGGCGGAGAGGTCGATCTGCCCCTGCCGGTAGGAAAATCCGAGATATTCCCACTCCTCCCCCGGTCCGCTCCAGCGCTCCTTGCTCGGGTTGACGGTCAGCCCCCGCTCCCGCAGCGCGTCCAGAATGGTCCGGCGGTGCGCCTCCAGCGCGTCGGCGCTCTCGGCAAAGACGATGATATCATCGGAGTAGCGGGCGTAGAGGACGCCCTGGCGCTGAAACTGCCAGTCCAGATCGCTCAGATACAGGTTGGCGAGAAAGGAGGAGACCGGCATGCCCGCCATGATCCCCCGCCGCTCCTCGCACAGTCCGCCCTCGAAGCGGACACAGGGCTCGGTCAGCAGGCCGCGCAGGAAGTGGAAGAATGCCGGGTCGTCCGCCAGCGCCTGGCGGAGGATGGGCAGCAGACGCTCCACATCCACCGAGTTGAAGTAGTCGTGGATATCCACCTTATAGGCATACAGCCCGCCGGCCTGCGGGTGGGTACAGAGGCGGCGCACCGCCTGCTTCACGCCGCAGTGGAGGCGGAAGGAGTAGAGACAGCCGGCAAACAGGCCGTCATACCGGTGCAGCAGGTGCGCGCAGAGCTTGAGCAGATACCCGGCCTCGCGGTCAAAGGCGTAGACCGTCCGCTTGCGCCCGGTCCCCATCTTGTTGATCAAGCGCTTCTCCGCCAGGGGGAAGCGCTCCCCGCGGCGGATGCCGTCCAGCAGGGGGAGGTACTCCCGCCGCTCGATGTAGGCCGCCAGAGCCTCCAGCTCCCTGTCCGGGCGCCGTCCGGCCTCGCGCTGGTGCGCCAGATACGCCTGCCAGACCTCCCCGGAGCGCAGCTCCTCCAAAATACCCATTCGGACCTCAGCTTTCTGCGGCGCCGGGCGGACGCCGCGCAAAAAATAAGGAAGCGCCGATACGGCCGGCAGGCGCTGGCGGCGGAAGATTGTGTCTCCGCCGCCGGGCCGAAGCCGGTCGGTCCAGCGCTTCCATAAGAGAGAGGAAAAGGCTTAAAGCCCGATTTCGGGCACCGGGTCATACACAGGGCAGCTACCCGCAAAGCTGTGTCTTGCCGCTGTGCTGGACCCTCTGCGGGTGCATGACATGCATTCCTCTCCCTTATTTCGCATGATCATTGGCCGGGCTGCAGCAGGCGCTCGATGCGCCGCAGGATATATTCCCTGTTGTTCTGATATTCGCGGATGAACTGGAGGTAGGGGATGCCCTTTTCCTGGCAGATATCCCGGACCGCGCTGATCGCGTAGTAGTGCTCCGACGAATAGTAGAGCACGACGGCCAGAATGAGACTGTTATCCTTCCAGACGAGGAAGTTGATGGGATGGCACTTGGGGGGCGCGCTGTACTCGAGCTGCTGGGCGCTCACATCCCGCTCGATCGAGCAGTCGGGGAAGCGCTCGCGCAGTACGTCGAAAAAGAAGCTGTCCAGCTCCTCGTCCGGGCGGGAGGTGGAATAGAGGAGCTCGAAGGTCGTATCCAAGTCCATCACCGTCCAGATCGCATCGAGGACTTCCTCCTCCGCTCCGGAGGCGGGCGCCGCCGGGACGGGCTCGACCGGAGCGGGTTCTTCCGGAGCAGGCGTGGCCGGGGCCGGAACGGGTTCGTCCGGAAGCCCGAGCGCCAAGAGCAGGTCCTGCTCCCTGGCGTCCGGCGGCGGGTCCCTCCGCTCCCCGGTCCCGTCCGGCGCCGCGGGAGCCGCCGGGGTATTCTGCCCCACGGCTTCCCGCGCGGCGGCGAGGATCTCCCTCAGCCGCTCGATGCCGTACTCAATTCCGCAGTCCTGGCAGACCGCCCTCCGGCCGCCCGCCATCATGGAAAGCGTACCGCCGCAGAGATCGCAGCATATTCTCATGAATACCCTCCTTTGACGCGCTCTGTCCGCCGCGTCAGAACAGCCTGCGGAGCCGCCGCTCGGTGATCACGCCGCTCTGGCTGCACTGCAGCAGCTCAGAGGCGTCGATCAGCGCCGAGATTTTGATGCGAAGATAGTCCCAGTAGCCGCCGGGCTGTATGCTGGGCGGCTGGAGGCCCAGACTGGCATAGGCGGTCCGCTCCTCGTCCGTCCCGGTCGCCCACTGCTGGAAGCCCTGCGGGGAGACCAGGTCCCATGAGAGGGAGAAGTATTCCGGGCGGAAGCACAGATAGAGCGACCGGTTGCGGTTTTGCGGCATCCGGAGACGCTCGATCACGCCCTGCCCCGCGCACAGCCTGCGGAAATGGTTCTGCAGCCCCTCCAGGAAGGGGTCTCTCTGAAAGCCCGCGCGCAGATAGCAGGTGTTGCCCTCCTTCTGGACGAGGATGAGATACTCCTCCGGCCCCGCCGGGATCTGGATGGCGGTGCCGGAGGCCGCGGCGCTGCGCGCGATCGCCGCCGGGCTGCCGAGACTTGCCATGCAGATGGTGTGTGCACCGGTGGAGACGGTGATATCGGTGTCCTGATGGTTGATCATCTCGGCGATCTGATATCCATCCACAATGATCTTGAGCGGGGCGCTCTTGGCGAGAAAGCCCCCCATCCTGCGCAGCGTGACGCCGGTATCCTCAGAGAGATAGTGCAGCCTCAGCCGCCGCCGGCTGGGCGCCCCTCCGCCCTCGGCATGTCCGGGCGAGGGGGGCGGAGCGGGAGGGGCCGCCGGACATCTCTCCTGCGGGGGGCCGCTGTTGTAGACAAACTGGTGGGCGCACCTGGGGCAGGTGACAGCCAGCATGCCCTGTTTGGACGGCACGCGGAGCTTGACGCCGCAGCCCTTGCAGATGACCAGCTCAGTGGGGCCTTCCATCCTCCCATTCCTCCCTGTCAGGTCCGGCGGGACGCCGAACGCACTTCCCGTTTGCAAATAATACCGCATTCATTTTATCACACCGCGCAGAACAACGCAAGCGTGGCGTCGTTTTTCGACGGTCTGAGAGCGGCGTTTTATCCGCCGCTCAGCGCGTCAAAAAAGGTCTCACCGAGTTTGGCCCGCAGGGCCAAATAGATTGCGATTTATTTTTCGGACGGGCACCCCCAAGGGGCCTCCTCTTGCCCCTGCGGAGCAATTCACCTTGTTGTACCGGCCGAAAAATACTGATCGTCCGATGAGTGTGCGGATTTTTGGAACAAAAATCCGTGCGCGCGCCCGATCCGCCAGCGGCGGCGACAAAGTGCCCTTGGAGTTGGGAGGACTGCAAACTCCAAGCAAATGCCTGCATTTGCTTGGAAGGCTGTCAAAAACACTTTTTTGACAGCCTCAGCGGCGTTTTATCCGCCGCTCTCTCCGGCGCCCTGCGGGCCGTAGAGGGCCGCCGCCGCGCCGAGCTGGCGGCGCATACCCTCCACCGCGCTCCGGGGGGCGGTGAGCTGCACGCCGCCGCCCAGGCCGAAGAGCCAGCCATAGAACTGCGGGCTGACCATCACATTCACAGCGCAGGTGAACCAGCCCTCCTCTTCTGGGACAAGGGCGATCTCCTTGCCGAAGCGGTCTATGATGACGTCCGCCATCTCGTCCCTGCACCGCAGGGTGACGGTCTGCTCCGGGCCGCGGAACATGCCAAACTGGAGCTGGGCATAGCGGGCGAGGTCGAAGGTGCGGTAGGCCTCCATCCCGTCGCGCGGCCGCTCCGTCCGTCCGATGCCGCTCATCTTGTCCACCCGGTAGTGGCGGATCTCCCCGCTGCGGCTGTCATAGGCGATGAGATAGTAGTTCTCATCGCTGCGCAGCAGGGCGTAGGGGCTCACGCGGTAGAGGCGGCCGTTGTGGCGCAGCTCCTTCTCCCGGCGAACGTTGTAGCGGAAGTAGGAGAAGGTGATCTGCCGGTTCTCGCCGATTGCCTCGTGAATGGCGTCGATGTTGTAATAGACGCTCTCATTCATGCTCTTGACCCGCCCGGCGACAAAGACCTGGCGCTGCAGGCCGCTGGCCTGGGCGCGGGAGGTGAGCTGCTCGAGCTTGGAAATCAGCTCGGCGCTCTTGCGCCCGGTGATGAACTTGGAGGACTGCACCGCGTCCACCAGCAGCTTGAGCTCGGCGAGCTGAAAGAGCCTGCCGCCCAGAAAATACCCCCTGCCGCGCTCGAGCTGGATGTCATAGCCCCGCCCGCGCAGCACCTCCAGATCGTCATAGACGCTCTTGCGCTCGGCGGCGATCCCCTGCGCGCGCAGCATCTGCACCAGACGCGGCCCGGAGAGGGGGTGGCGCTCGTCGCTCTCGTAAAACAGCAGGCGCAGCAGCGCCAGCAGCTTGGCCTTCTGGTGGTTCGTCTTCGGCATGGCCATTCCCCTCCGTTTTTTCTCCACTATAGCAGAGACAGAGTCCCAAAAAACGGACTGTGCCCCTCCTACCGCTCTCCCTCCAAGAAATAGGTGGCCTCCATATCCGCCACCGAGAGGGCGAAGGCGAGGGGGAACATCTGGAATGCCTTGCCCACCGCCCCCTTGTCCTCCGGACCGGAGAAACCCATGTGGTAGCGGATGGCAAAGGCCTCCTCCCGGGTGAGGCGGAGATAGCCGTTGACGATGTAGACGCTCTTCTCCCCGTGGCCGTAGGGCAGGGGGTCGTCGAACTGATAGGAGGGGACCTGCGTCCACTTGCCGTCCTCCCCCTTGACGTTGCGGAAGGTCTTTTTGTAGCACCCGGCCTTGCACACGTCGTGCAGCAGGGCGACCAGGGCGATCGACTCCGGCGTATACTCCAGCCCGTAGAGCTCCTGCACCCGCTCGCGCTGGAGATAGTCCACCAGGCAGTGATAGACGTTCAGGCTGTGCTCGCACAGGCCGCCCTCATAGGCCCCGTGATAGCGCGCGGAGGCGGGGGCGGTGAAGAAGTCGCTCTTGTTGGTGAGATAGTCCAGCAGGGCGTCTGCCCCCGGACGGGTGACGTTTTCGCGGTAAATCTCAATGAATTCCTCTTTGCAGGACATAAATGCTCCCCCTGTTCCGGTTTCTTGGCGTCATTATACCACACTCTGAGTCCCTTCACCAGAACTGTGCCGCAGCGGAGGGGGTTATTTTCCCGGGGGTAGTTTACAAAACGTTCATGGTCTTGTCAAAATTTTGTAGCAACTGCCTGTTATTCTATACTCGCAGGCAGGAAGCAATCCACAACCTCTCTTTTCTCTCTCTTTCTCTCTCAAAGCAGCCGCCCCGGCCGTATGGCCGGGGCGGCTTGCGTGTCGGCACGCCCTCGCGGGACCGCCAGAAAAAAATACGCCCGCCCTCTGGTATTTTGCCCGCCGGGCGTGTATAGTGGAGAAAAAGAGCGGGAGGGGTTTCCATGGTCACTTTGCAGGAGATCAAATCCAACGCCGAGATCGCCAGCTATATCCGCAAGGCGGATGAGTCGCTGCTGGCCCTCGGCTTTACCGAGCACAGCTTCGCCCACGTCGGGCGGGTGAGCGCCCTGGCGCGGCAGATCCTGGAATGGCTGGGCTACGACGCGCGCACGGCGGAGCTGGCCGCCATCGCCGGCTGGCTGCACGACATCGGCAACGTCGTCAACCGGGTGGACCACGCCCAGAGCGGGGCGGTGATGGCCTTCCGCATCCTGGACAAGATGGGCTTTGCCCCGGAGGAGACGGCCACCGTCATCACCGCCATTGGCAACCACGACGAGCGCACCGCCTTCCCGGTCAACCCGGTGGCCGCCGCCCTCATCCTGGCGGACAAGACGGACGTGCGCGCCAACCGCGTGCGAAACAAGGACCGCACCACCTTTGACATCCACGACCGGGTGAACTACTCCGTCCGCCGCTCTGAGGTGCGGCTGGGAGAGGGGGAGCTCCTCCTCGTTCTGGAGATCGACACCGCCGTGTGCGCCCTGATGGACTACTTTGAGATCTTCCTCGACCGGATGCTCCTCTGCCGCAAGGCCGCCGAGAAGCTGGGCGTGCGCTTTGGGCTGGAGATCAACGGACAGACCATGATGTAAACATGCCGTCTTTGAGACGAGACCGGCCCCGGAGGCGTAACAACCTCCGGGGCCGGTCTTTTTGTGCTTTGCGCTCAGGGTCAGGCTTTCAGATCGTCGCCGCAGAAGTAGCGCTCCAGCGGCTTGTAGATCAGCGCCGCGACCAGGGCGGTGATGATGATCTCGGGGATCATGTAGCTGCCGTTGTAGGCGAGGGACCAGATGGGGGCGGCCCAGCCCAGCTCGTTGGGCCAGAGCACCTCCCACACCAGCACGCCGGAGACGTAGTGGCAGGCCAGGCGCGCGAGGAAGGTAACGGTAATGCCGAGGGCAAGTTCCAGATGCGGATTCCCCAGCCGGCCCTTAAACATGGCGGACAGGCCGATCACCGAGAAAGCGATCACATAGTCAAACAGGATAATGAGGACTGCCGTCCACACGCTGTCGGCGTACTGCACGTTGGAGATGCCCAGCAGCATTTGCAGCAGGCTATAGACAAAGGCGGTAAACAGGCCCCATCCACAGCCGTAACGCCACGAAATGAGAACCAGCGGCAGCATGGAGCAGAAGGTGATCCCTCCGCCCAGCGCCCAGGGACCGGTGAAGGAGAAGAGGCTGAGCACGGTGCCGATGGCGATCATGATCGCGCTCTCTACCATCCGACGGGTGGTCAGCTTGCGGTTTGTGTTCATTTTGAACACCCCTCCTAAAAAAGAAAACGTACCGCATTGCATCCAGAACAATGCGGTACGAAGCGGACGGAGTCCCATCAGAAACAGCTTCCTACGCCGGCATTACCCGGATCAGGTTCAAGGTGCCTGGAACTGCGCTTTGTCCCAATCTCAGCCGGAGATGTCCCCCAGCGCCCCTGTGCATTCTGTTGCCTTGCGGCCAAGGTCTATTGTATCCCAAACGCGAAATTTGTCAAGTCCCGCTCTCGCGTCTCAGCCGGTCGAGCTGGGCGGTAAACCAGTCCGGCAGCGGGCAGGTGAGGTGAATCTCCTCCCCCGTGCGCGGGTGGCGGAAGGTGAGCTCTCGCGCGTGCAGGCACTGACCGGCCAGGCCCGGGACCGGCTTTTTGGACCCGTAGACCGTGTCCCCCAGCAGGGGATGGCCGAGATAGGCCATATGGACGCGAATCTGGTGGGTGCGCCCTGTCTCCAGGCGGCAGCGCAGGTGGGTATAGCCGCGATAGCGGCCGAGCACCTCCCAGTGAGTCACCGCCCGGCGGCCCTCCGGGTCCACGGCCATCCGCTTGCGGTCCGTCTTGCTGCGGGCGATGGGGGCGTCCACCGTCCCCGCGTCCTCGCGGAAGCCGCCCACAGCGATGGCCTCATAGGTCCGCGCGAGGGAGTGGTCCTGCAGCTGCGCGGCAAGGGCGAGGTGGGCGCGGTCGTTCTTCGCGGCGATGATGAGGCCGCTCGTATCCCGGTCGATCCGGTGGACGATGCCGGGGCGCAGCTCGCCGTTGATGCCGGAGAGGGAGCCGCCGCAGTGCCACAGCAGGGCGTTGACCAGCGTCCCGTCCGGGTGGCCCGGAGCGGGGTGGACGACGAGGCCCACCGGCTTGTTCACCACGATCACATCCGCGTCCTCATAGACCACGTCGAGCGGGATGTCCTGCGGCAGGAGGTCGGGGACCGCCTCCGGCTCGGGGAGGGTCAGCGTGACCGCCGTCCCGGCGGCGAGGCGGTCGTTCTTTTTCAGCGCGCGGCCGTCCGCCGTGGCCGCTCCCTGCTCGAGCAGGCGCTGGGCGGCGGAGCGGGTGAGCCCCTCCACCGCGCGGGCGAGAAACTGGTCCGCCCGCTCTCCGTCGCGGTCGGGGGAGAGGAGGAGGACGCTCATGACCTGTCCTGCTCCCGCTTTGCCGCGCGCTCCTCCACCCAGATCTCGCGCAGGAGGTAGCCCATCAGCCCGAAGGCCCCCGCCACCACGCAGCAGTCGGCCACGTTGAAGACGGCGAAGCGGACAAAGAGCACCTCGATCATGTCGGTCACATAGCCGAAGAGGGCGCGGTCGATCAGGTTGCCCACCGCCCCGGCCAGCAGGAGGGCGAGCATCCACTGGCAGAAGGGGCTGCGGCCCAGCCACTGCCGCCAGATGGCGACGGCGATCAGAATGGAGGCCGCCAGGCTGACCGCCGTCAGCAGGGGCGTCATGCCGCTCAGGGAGGAGAAGGCCATGCCGGTGTTCTCCACATAGGTCAGGCCCAGCACGCCGGGGATCAGCGTCACATCCGTCCCCCCGGCGAGATGGGCGCGGGTGAGGGCCTTGGTCACCTGGTCGGCGGCGGCCAGGAGGAGGGCGGCGAGATAGTAGAGGGCGGTCATCTCAGCGCTTTCCCTTCTTGTCACTCAGATAGTACGGCCGCACCAGACTGCGCGGGGCCTCGGCGGAGGCGGCGGGCTGCGCCTTGGGCGGGCGGGCCGGGCGCGCGGCGCTCTTGTTCTTTCCGCCGCTCTGGCGGCCACGCGGCGGCTGGGCGGTCACGGCGGCGGACTTGGGGGCCTTCTCCGCGGCGGGGGCGGACTTCTTCTTTTTCCCGCCCTGCTCCGGCCGGGCGGCGGGCTTCTTTGGCTGCTCCGGCTGGGAGGACGGCTTGGACGGGGCGGCGGACTTGCCCCTGCCGCTCCGGCTGCGGCGGCCGGCGCTCTTGCTCTCCGGGGCGGCGGCCTCCTCCTCGCCACGGCTGCGCAGGAACATCCGGGCGGTCGCGTCCATCACCTTGCCCCCGGAGAGGGGGTTGGGGCGGCGGGATCGGCCCTTGCCGATCTCCCCATAGCCCAGCTCGTCGGCGAAATCGGGCAGGGCGAGCAACTCATCGAGCGCAGAGGCGGAGTAGGGCTTGCGCTCCGGCGTGCGGCGCGCGGCGCGGTGGCGGATCAGGTCGCTGTAATCCCCCACGTCCTCCTCCGGCGGCAGGACGGGCTCGCGCACCTCCGGCGCGGCGGCGGGCTTGGCGGCCTTTTTCGGGCGGGGCTGCTTTTTCATCTGGCCAGCGGCCTGCCCTCTGCTCCGCTCCGGCTGGGGGGAGGCGTCTGTCTGGACGGGCCCGGCCTGCTGCGGGGCCCTGGACGCCTTCGCCTCCCGGGCGCGGCGGCTCTTCTCCTGTGCGGCGGCGCGGGCCTCGGCATCCTCCGGATTCACCCTGCGGCCGCGGTTGTCTTTCATTGGCACTTCCATCTCCTCCATTGGGTAGGGGTGCTGCCCGGCCCGGGGGATCGGCCCGCCCAGCTGCCGCTCGATGGCGGCCAGCTCGTCCCGCTCGCTCGCGTCGCAGAAGGAGAGGGCCAGCCCGTCCTGCCCCGCCCGTCCCGTGCGGCCGATCCGGTGGACGTAGGTCTCAGGCACGTCGGGCAGGTTGTAGTTGATCACGCAGGAGAGCGCCTCGATGTCCAGTCCGCGCGCGGCGATATCCGTCGCCACCAGCACGCGCAGGCGCCCGGCCTTGAAGTCCGCCAGGGCGGCCTGCCGCGCGGTCTGGGACTTATTGCCGTGGATGGCGGCGGCGCGGATGCCGGCGCGCTCCAGGTCGCGGGCCACGCGGTTGGCCCCGTGCTTGGTCCGGGTAAAGACGAGGACGGAGGGGTAGGGCTGCTCGCCGAGCAGCCAGGTCAGCAGCTTGGTCTTTTTGCTCTTATCGGTGAGATACAGCCGCTGCTCGATCGCCTCCACGGTGGAGTTGACCGGGTCCACGGCGATGCGCACCGGCTCATGAAGCAGCTGGTCCACCAGGCTCCGGACCTCCTGCGGCATGGTGGCGGAGAAAAAGAGGGTCTGCTTCTTCTCCGGCAGCCAGCGCAGGATCTTTTTCACGTCGTGGATGAAGCCCATATCCAGCATACGGTCCGCCTCGTCCAGAACGAAGATCTCCAGCTGATCGAGATGAATATAGCCCTGCTGATGCAGGTCGGCCAGGCGGCCGGGGGTGGCCACCAGAATATCGGTCCCGCGCGTGAGCGCCTCCACCTGGGGCGCCTGTCCCACGCCGCCGAAGATCACCGTGCTGCGCAGGGGCAGGTGGGCGCCGTAGGCCTCAAAGCACTCCTGATTCTGAATCGCCAGCTCGCGCGTCGGCGTGAGCACCAGGGCGCGGATGGGCCGGTCCGGCCGCGTCTCGCGCCCGAGCCGGATCAGGATGGGCACGGCAAAGGCACAGGTCTTGCCCGTGCCGGTCTGCGCGCAGCCGAGCACATCCCGGCCCGCGATGGCGGGGGGGATCGCCTGCGCCTGGATGGGCGTGGGCGTCTCATAGCCCTGCTCCTGCAGGGCGCGCAGGATTTCCCTGGGTAAATGCAGATCGTTAAAATTCACAAAATCCGGTCCTTTGACTTGAAATGGGATGACCCCTCCGAACGGCGCGCTCTGAGCCAGACGGGCCCCCCGCAGCGCGCGGAAGCTCCCCCGTCTGGCTGAAAATACAACGGCCTGGAAGGTTCAAATCATAGTATAACAGGATTCTCCCGGGAAGACAAGGCGCAGAAAAATAGGAATAAGGTAAAAATTCCGCCGATGGTCGGTTTCTTTGGCGGAACGTTTATGCTATAATCAGAAAAACAGGACCTGACCACACGCGATTCCGGCCCGCGCCGGAGGGGAGGTAGCCCATGAAATCGAAAGTGACCGTCAACATCGCCGGCAGTCCCTACACCCTCGTCACCACGGAGGAGGACGTCTCCTACGTCGAGCAGATCGCCGCCCGGGTGGACCAGATGATAACCGCCGTCATCCAGCAGGCGCGCGTGAGCGCGATGGACGCGGCGGTGCTCACCGCGGTGAACGCCGTGGACGCCGCGCTCAAGGAGCAGCAGGTGAGCGACTCGCTGCGCGCCCAGCTCAAGGACGAGCTGGAGGAGAAGACCCGGGTGAAAAACGAGCTGGCCGAGGCCAGACGCGAGATCAGGCGGCTGAAAAAGAGCCCGAAATAACCGGACAGACCTCCATGCCGGGCAAATGCAAGCATTTGCCCGCAGATTGTCGAAAAACTACGCTGAGACTTCCGCGATAGAGCAGCGGGGGTGCGGAGGAGGGGGCAAAGGGCCCCCTTCGCGTGCAGTCAAAACCGTTTTTGAAACTGCGAAGAAGTTTCAAAAACGGACGCAGCGTGGCAAAAAGACTTTTTTGACACGCTGCGGGCAAATGTGATCATTTGCCCGGTTTGAGCTGTCTGCCGCCGGGAAACCTGCGAGAAGAAAACGATTGGGAAGGACTGAGAGACGATGGAACTGCTCTCCCCCGCCGGCTCCTGTGAGGCGCTCGTCGCCGCCGTACAGAACGGGGCGGACGCCGTCTATCTGGGCTACGGCGCGTTCAACGCCCGCCGCAACGCCGCCAATTTCGACGAGAACAGCCTGCGCGACGCGGTAGACTATTGTCACCTGCGCGGCGTGAAGGTCTATCTGACGCTCAACACCCTGCTCTCTGACCACGAGCTGCCCCAGGCCGCGCGCTACGCCGTCGAGGCCAGCCGCGCCGGGGTGGATGCGGTGCTGGTGCAGGACCTCGGCGTGGCCGCCCTGGTGCGCTCCGCCGCGCCCGACCTGCCGCTGCACGCCTCCACCCAGATGACGGTGCACAGCCTGGACGGCGTGCTCGCCTGCGCGGCGATGGGAATGGAGCGCGTGGTCCTCTCGCGCGAGCTGAGCCGCCAGCAGATCGCCTATATCTGCCGCCACTCCCCGATCGAGATCGAGGTGTTCGTCCACGGGGCGCTGTGCATGTGCTACTCCGGCCAGTGCTTCCTCTCCTCCCTGATTGGGGGGCGCAGCGGCAACCGCGGCCTGTGCGCCCAGCCCTGCCGGATGAAGTACGGCTGGAACGGGGCGGCGGACGGCTATCCGCTCAGCCTGAAGGACATGTCGCTGGTGAACCACCTCGCCGCGCTGGAGGATATGGGGGTGGCCTGCGCCAAGATCGAGGGGCGGATGAAGCGGCCGGAATACGTCGCCATCGTCACCCGCGTCTACGCCGCCGCCCTGCGCGAGCGCCGCGCCGCCACCGCCGGAGAGCTGGAGGAGCTGCGCGCGGCTTTCTCCCGTCAGGGCTTCACCGACGGATACTATACCGGCAGGACCGGGCGGCATATGTTCGGCGTGCGCGAGGCGGAGCGGACGCCGGAGAAGCTCTTTGCCCAGACCCGGCAGGACTACCGCCGGGAGCATCCCCGCGTCGGCGTCCGCATCACCGCCGGGATGCATGCCGGCCTCCCGCTGCGCGTCTCGGTGGAGGACCCGGAGGGGCGCTCCCTCACGCTGGAGGGCCCCGTCCCACAGCCTGCCCTCCGCCGTCCCACCACTCGCGAGGAGGTGGAGCGCCAGCTGGAGAAGACAGGGGGCACCCCCTACTTCGTCCAGTCGATGGAGGTGGAGGCGGACAGCGGCCTCGCCGTCCCCCTCTCCGCCCTCAACAGCCTGCGCCGCCGCCTGCTCGACGGCCTGACGGTGGAGCGCATCCGCCGCCCGGAGCGCCGGGAGGGACAGGCGCCCTCTGTCCCCCGGGCGGAGAACCGCGCGGAGGAGCCGGTCTATACCGTCTCCCTGCGCCGGGCGGACCAGCTCACCGGGGGGCTGCTCCAGCTCCGGCCGGCGGTGATCTACCTCGCCCCGGAGGGCATCCTCAACCAGCGCGCTCTGGTGGAGCGGGCGCTGGGAGAGGGCATCGAGATCTGCGCCGCCCTGCCGCGCATCCTCTGGGACTCCGAGCGCTCCGCCATGGAGAAGGCGCTGGACGAGGTGCGCGCCCTCGGCGTGAACAGCGCTCTGGCGGGCGAGTGGGGGACGCTGGCGATGGCGATGCGGCGGGACTTCGTCTGCCGCGGCGACTTTGGCCTGGGGGTGTATAACTCCCTCACCCTCGCCGAGCTGAAGGAGATGGGCCTGCGCTCGGCCACCCTCTCCTTTGAGCAGCGGCTGGCCCGTGTCCGCGACCTGGCAAAGCCGCTGGACACCGAGCTGATCGTCTACGGACGGCTGCCGCTCATGATCACCCAGAACTGCATCATCAGGAACCGCACCGGCCGCTGCGCCTGTCAGGGCACGAACCAGCTCACCGACCGGACGGGGGCGCAGTTCCCCGTCCTGCCCGCCCACGGCTGCCGGAACGAGATCTTCAACTCCAAAAAGCTCTATCTCGCCGACCGGGCGGACCAGTACCGCCGCATCGGCCTCTGGGGGGCGAGGCTGAGCTTCACCACCGAGAATCCGCGCGAGTGCGTGCATATCTTTGAGCGCTACCTCGGCCGCGGCTCCTACGCCCCGGTGGATCACACGAGGGGGCTGTACTTCCGCGATGTGGAGTGACGGCCCGCACACGACGTCTGATGAGGTGAATACGACCATGAAACTGCGCATCAAACCGCTCTCGCCCAAGCTGGGGCGGGAGATCCCCTTCCCCTACTACGCCAGCGCGGGCGCGGCGGCGATGGACCTGCACGCCTGCCTGGACGGGCCGGTGACCATCCCGCGCGGGGAGAGCCGGGTGATCCCCACCGGCTTTGCCATCGCCCTGCCCTCGGCGGACTATGTGGCGCTCATCTTCGCCCGCTCCGGCCTCGGCATCCGCCTCGGCATCACCCCGGCCAACTGCGTCGGCGTGATCGACAGCGACTACCGCGGGGAGGTCCGGGTCGCCCTGCAAAACAGCGGACCGGCGGACTACACCGTCCAGCCCGGGGACCGGATCGCCCAGATGGCAATTATGCCGGTGGTGCAGGCCGGGCTGGAGATCACCGACACGCTGGACCACACCGCGCGCGAGGCGGGGGGCTTCGGCTCCACCGGCCGGAACTGAGAGGCGCGCGATGGGTATCATTCTTGCCTCCCAGTCCCCCCGGCGGCGCGAACTGCTGCGGCAGATGGGGCTGGAGGGCTTTCAGGTGTGCCCCGCCCGCGGCGGGGAGGAGATGGACCTCCGCCTGCCGCCGGGGGCGCTGGTGGAGGCCCTCGCCCTGGCCAAGGCGCAGGAGGTGGCGGCCGGCGCCGCGCCGCGCGACATCGTCATCGGCGCGGACACCGTGGTGACGGTGGATGGCCGCGTGCTCGGCAAGCCGGGCGACGAGGCGGAGGCCGCCGCCATGCTGCGCGCCCTCTCCGGCCGGGTCCATCAGGTCTATACCGGCCTGGCGGTCCTGCGCGGCGCGGAGGTGCAGGTGGGCCATGAGGTCACCGCCGTCCGCTTCCGGGCGCTGGAGGAGCGGGAAATCGCCGCCTACATCGCCACCGGCGAGCCGATGGACAAGGCGGGCGCCTATGGCATTCAGGGCCGGGGCGCCCTGCTCATCGAGGGCATCGAGGGGGACTATTGCAGCGTGGTCGGCCTGCCGGTCTGCCGCCTGGGCCGGATGCTCGCCCAGCTCGGCGTTTGGGTCCTGTGATATGCGTGTGCCGCCCAGCCGGCGGACAGAGGAGCGTTTCCCGTGAAGGATTTCTTTCGTAAAAATGGTCTTGGCCTGCTCATCGCCGCCCTGGCGCTCACCGGGCTGATCTCCATCGGCTCGGTCGTGCTGCCGGTGAACCCGCTGAGCAACCTGCTCGGCGTGCTCGCCACCCCCTTCCGCGCGGCGGCGACCGCCGTGGTCTCCTGGGGCGAGGGGGTCTACCGCTACGCCACCGAGTATGAGGCCCTGCGGGAGCGGGTGCATGAGCTGGAGGTGGAGCTGGCCGAGCTGGAGGCGGCCAACCGCGCGGCCACCGGCGCGCTGGAGGAGAACGAGCGCCTGCGCGCGCTGCTGGAGCTGCGCGAGAGCAGGCGCGACTTCGTCTTTGAGTCCGCCACAGTCACCGGGCGCACCTCCACGAGTTGGGAGGCGTCGCTCACCATCAGCAAGGGGACCGCGCACGGCGTGGAGGAGGGTGACAGCGTCATCACCGAGACGGGCGCGCTGGTCGGCGTGATCGCCGAGGCGGGGCTGAACTGGTCCACCGTCACCACCGTGACCGACCCCGACCTCTCCGTCGGCGCGCTCGTCTTTCGCACCGGGGACAGCGGCATTTTGGAGGGGGACCTCTCGCTGATGGCGGAGGAGCGGTGCCGCCTGTCCTATCTGAGCGCGGAGGCCGCCCTCGTCTCGGGGGATGAGGTGCTCACCTCCGGCACCGGCGGGCTCTATCCCTCCGGGCTGGTGATCGGCTATGTGGAGGGGATGTACACCGACCCCTCCGGTCTGGAGCAGTATGCCGTCCTCCGCCCGGCGGCGGAGCTGAGCAGCCTCACGCAGGTGTTCGTCATCAAATCGTTTGAGATCGTCGAGTGACGGGAGGAGGGGTAGCGATGAGCCGGAGAGAACGGCTGCACGCGCTCTGGGCGGCCTATGGGCTGCTCTTTGCCGCGGTATTCTTTCTCGAGCGCTGTGTGTGCAACCGCTTTCCCCTTCTGGGCGCGGTGCCGCTGATCGCTCCGGTCCTCTGCGCCCTGGTGGGCAGCCTGGAGGGGGCGTGGTTCGGCGCGGCCTTCGGGCTGGCGGGCGGAGTGCTCTGCGCCCTGGTCTACCGGCCGGTGGGCGCGGCGATGGTCTGGGCGGTGACTGCCGTCGGGCTGGCCAGCGGCCTGACGGTGAACCGGGCGCTGGGCCGCACCTTTCTCGGCTGCCTGCTGTGCGCCCTCGGCGCGGTGGTCTGGATCGAGGGGGTGCAGGCCGTGCCGCGCCTCCTCTTCCTCCATCAGGAGGCCGCCGCCGTGGGCCGCGTGGCCGGGGCGGAGGCGCTCTGTTCCGCCCTCTTCGCCCCCCTGCTCTACCCCGCCGCGCGCGCCATCCACGAGCGCTTCGGGCTGGAGGGGGATTATTGAAGCCGCCCAAAGGAACGACAGTCCACACAGCAGGTTCGCACGCTGTGTGGACTGTCGTTTTTTTCAGCTGCGCGATCGGGGAAGGCATCCGCCAGTTCCCCGGCCGCTTCATGTGCCCGGAGATCAGGCCGCCCGATTCACGATCTCCAGCGCACCGTGGTCAATGACGCAGACCTCCCAGATATTCTCCACCGAGGAGGGAACCGAGAGCACGGTGGGAGAGCTCTGTCCGGGCATGTAGATTTTGACCGTCGCCCCCTCCCGGGCCATGGTGCCCGTCTCGCCATAGTCATGGACCACAAACGAGAACACGCCGTTCTGATTGTAAATCGTCGTGGTCTCCGGTCCATAACCGTTTATGTCATCGACATCCAGATTGGCCACTTCCTCTCCGCCGTAGGAGTGCCCGACAGGTTCACTAAAGTAGACGTGTCCCGATGAGCCGTCGTCCATCTCGTAGTACAGGTGTGAGTCCAGATCGCTCGGCGTGCTGCCCCACTCGAGGACGATGCGGATCTCTCCCTCGGCCACCTCCGGCGAGATGACAAAGTCCTCCTCCGTCACCGTTGTCCCGCCGTCCAGCTCCACCGTGAACGTCTCTGTGATATAGCCCTGTCCGGAGATCTGCACGGTACACGTCCCGGCAGACAGGCCGGTGAAGGTGTAGACGCCCTCTCCGTCAGCGGTCTGGTTGGCCGTCCGGCCATCGGAGGACGACAGGCGAAGCTGCACGCCGCCCGCGCCTTCACCGGTCACCGCATTGATCACCGTGCCGGTCAGCGTGAGATCGCCGGTCTGCGGCGCCACCGGCTCTTCTTCCGGTTCTTCTTCCGGTTCTTCTTCCGGTTCTTCTTCCGGTTCTTCTTCCGGTTCTTCCTCCGGCTCCTCCTCCATCTCCGGGCGGGCGGGCAGAAGCTTGATCTCTCCTCCGGCCGGGAAAACGCCATCCTCACCGACAGCCAGCTCCACCGTGCAGCGATGGACGGTGAACGTGATCAGCCCGTCTGACATCCGCAGATCGGACAGGGAGAGCCCCTCCAGCTCCTGATAACTCAGCGAGCCGGACGCCCCGGAGAAGATCATGTTGAGATCGGTGGTGAGGATGTAGTTCGGCACCGCATCCTGATAGGGCTTCTGTGTATTGTAGTTTACAGTGGGAACCTCGCCGTCCTCGTTGAAGTAATAGAATTGCGCATCCAGGCCGGAATAGGTCACTGTGCATACGCCGCCGGCATATTGGACGGCAGGTGTGCCATACTCCCTCTGATAGTCGCTGTAGGTGCTCTGCGAGACGGTTTCCAGGAAGCTGGTCCTGACCTCCAGTGTTCTGACGGCGGCAGAGCCGGAGTCCCCTTCACTCGCCTCGGGGAAGAATACATAAAGCAATTCCACCAGTTGCTGCGCGTTGGTGTTCCTGACGCCAAGGTCCAGGATCACCCGCAGTTCTGCCCAGTTTCCCTGCGCCTCATAGATTTCGGCCAGGCGCAGATACGGCTCCACCTGCGAGCTGTCAAGCTCAATTGCCTCCCGATAGCTCAGGATCGCCCGTTCATAATCCTTTTCTGCCAGATACTGCTCCGCCAGTTGGAACGACTGGCTGTAGGTCCGGTCAGAGTCGCTCCTCCCCTGCCACCAGACGACGCCCACCACAGCGCAGAGAGACAGTCCCACCAGGCAGATGGTGATGATAATGATGCCGATCTTGAATCTTCTTTCCACGTTTCTCCCTCCTGTCTGTCAATAGAGGAGCCCGGCCAGCAGCAGCACCATGCTGATAAAATTCACCAGAAGGTTCCCGGTGAGCAGCACGATGAGGAGCAGCCACAGGCTGTAATCATTCCGCGCCGACCTGCCTCTGCTGCGCTGCGAGGAGCTGCGGCGTTCGCCATAGGAGCTGCGCTGCGAATAGGATGCAGCATCTCTTCTCGTCTGGGTCGGGACCGGTCTGACATATCGATCCGCAAACGATCTGCCGCAGTACTTGCAGGCGAGCGCATTGTCATCGCACAGCCCGCCGCAGTTGACGCATCGAATCATGTTCTCTCCCGCCTTTCTCTTTCAGCGTCTCTCTTTCCGCCCGCTCAGCTTCCCCCAGATAAAACCGCCTCCAATCATCAGGCATCCCATCCAAATCAAAGCCACGCCCAAGATGATCCAGTTCATATTGATTCCCTCACTCTATCTCTATGGAATAGCCATATCTGCTCCCGATCGCTCTCAGCTGCGTCAGGTCGGCGGCATCGATCTGCAGGCGCTCTGCCTCGCTGAGCTGCTCATAGCGCGTCACCGCTCTGGAACAGTAGTTTCTTGTATCGCTCTCATCTCCCAGCTGATGGTTCAGCAGCGTCAGATAGAGACAGGCCTGAAACCCGACCAGGCCGCTGTCGCTGTCCTCCGCCAGAAGCCTGAACTCCTGCTCCGCCGTCTCCAGGCTGCCCCGCTGCAGATGCAGGAAGGCACGCCAGAGCTCGTCCTCCTCCAGGGCAACAGCTGCGCTGCAGAGCGCGTCATAGCAGCGCAGCGCCCTGTCGATCCACTGCTGTGCCTGGTTGCTCCCGGTATGCTGCACCGCCAGAAGATAGCAGGTCTCTCCCTGCCAGCGCAGGTAAACTGTCTTTCCTGTCAGCTGATAGCACCTGCCGAGATAGGCCTCCGCCTCCTCCAGCGCGCCCTGGGACTGCGCGGCCAGTGCGCCCAGCTCCAGCATCTCCGCATCCGGGCTGTCCACCGACTCCACCAGCGAGAGCACCTGGGCATAGTCCCCCTCCTGATAGGCGACTTCCGCCTGCAAAAACGCCTGAGAGAGCGCGCTGCTCATGCTCTCAGCATAGGTCTGGCAGATCTCGCCGGCCTGCCGCGTATCTCCGGCCTTCAGCAGGGCGATCACACAGCGCTTGACACAGTCTTCCCGTGGGTCCAGCTCCAGCGCCTTCTTGTACTCGGTCACAGCCATGACATATTCACTCTGCCAATACCAGTTCTCTCCCCGAATGGCATATGCCTCCGCCGTTCGCTCCGGGTTGCGCTCGTGCAGGGAGGCAAATCGCTCCTCCTCCAGAAAATCGGCGCTCAATTGCGCCGCCTGCTCCAGATCCCACTGGTCAAAGCTGTCGCTGATCTGCCGGAAGGCGCTGTTATAGTCGGAGAGCAGGAGCTCCCTTCTCCCCACCAAGATGCAGATCAGTCCCGTTGTGATCAGAAAAATGCCGCTTCCCCAAAACAAAAGCTGCTGCCAGGCAACCCTTCTTCTCCTGTTCTGCTCCTCCCTCCAACGCTGAAGCCGCTCTCCCATCTGACGGGCGGAGGCATAGCGCCTGGCCGGCCTGCGCTCCATCGCCCGGTCCAGAATACGCAGGAAATCCCGCTGGTAGGGCAAATTCATCTGCGCGAGCGGCGGGTTGCGGCTTCCGGGGACCGGGAGCCTGCCGGAGATCAGATGATAGAACGTCGCCGCCAGGCTGTACACATCCGTCCTCGCGTCCAGATAGCTCTTTCCATCCCACCGCTTGAGCTCGATCGCCTTTGCCTGCGCGATCTGCTCCGGAGAGGCATAGCTGCTGCTGTAGCCCTTCACCGCCTCGCGCAACAGGAAGGAGATATTGAAGTCGATCAGTCTGATCTGTCCGTCCAGCGTGATCATAATGTTGCCCGGCTTGATATCGCTGTGGATGACATTATGGCTGTGCAGATAGTCCAGCACGGAGCAGAGCTGCAGGAGCCAGTCAAACAGGATCTCCTGGGAGAGACGGCTCCCGCCCTCCGCGATCCACGCGGTCAGATCTCTTCCCTCGATGTATTCCACAACAGTATAGACCTCGCCGTCTTCCACGAGGTAATCGTACACCTGCGGCAGATTTGGATGGCGGAGCGCCTTGAGCAGGTCCACCTCGTTCCGGTTGAGATCTACGCTTGACCTGCCCGCGCGCAGCCGCTTGACTGCCACATTGCGCTCCAGATTCAGGTCCTCCGCCAGGTAGATCTCGCCTGTGCCGCCGTGGCCGATCTTCCGGATGATCTGATATCGGCCAGCCAGCATCGCTTTCATCCTGTCCGCCCCCCTCCGCCATTGGCCGGATCCTCTCAGCACAGGAGCTTCTCCTGTCCTCAGACGAGCCGGTCAGAGGCCGTTTTTGAGTTGTCTCGTCCCTGCGCCATACACGCCGCAGCCAGTGAGACTTGCAGCCCCCGACATATTTCAGTCGGGGGCTGCCGTTTCAGCCCCGTATGGGCTTTGTCTCAGGTCAGGCGTTTGTCTTCTGCCCGTCGCGCTTTCTCCGCTTGAGCAGGATCACCGCCAGCACCACTGCCGCAAGCAGCAGGATCGCCGCAATGAGGATCGCAAGCCAGCTGTTGATGAACTGGACCCAGAGGTTTCCGGTCACCAGCACGGTATAGGTGTTCTCCTGCTCGGGGGACTGATTGCCCGCCTTGTCAAAGGCGACGATCTGCACGGTCTGATACTCGTTCTTGCTGCCGATGGAGTAGTCGAACTCGTAACCGCTCTCGGACAGTTCCTCCTCATAGACCGTGTAGGACAGCGTGCCATCCACATAGACCTCCACGCGGTCGAGCATGGTCTCGTCCTGGCTGAGCACGGTGAAGGCGTGCTCGCTGGCCAGATAGGAGCCATCCTCCAGTCCGGTGACCATATTGACCGGGCTGGTCTTGTCCACCACGAAGTTCACCTTGGCAATGGCGCTGGACTCGTCATAGACCAGCTGGCTGCCCATGCTGGAGAACAGGTTGGTGAGGTGGGCGGTGGTCTCGTTCGTCTGCCGGTTCTCCGCCTCGTCCTGGCTCTCCAGGCTGATGGTGTACTCGCCCTCCATCTGGAAGTTCGTCACCGGGATGGTATAGGTATACTCGTACCAGTGGCTCTCCGTCTGGAAGTTGGTCTGTCCGGGCACCGTGGGGGCCTGCTCCAGAAGCTCATAGTCGGTCCCCTCGGTCAGGGTCACGATGTCGTTGCCGCGGGTCACGGTCACCTGACGGCTGCTCAGACGGTCCGGGTTGATCTCAATGATCTGGATCTCTCCGATCTGATCCAGCCATGTGCCGTTGACCCAGCGCTGCTCCACCGTCGAATAGGTGTCGGTCGAGACCATGTAAGTGGAGCCGAAGCGGTTGACCGAGAAGGTCGCGCTGTAGGGTGTGACGTTTCCAGCCAGGTCGGTGACGGTGGCGCTGACGGTATAGATGTTGTCCGCGCCCTCTTCTCTCTGGAAGTTGGTGAAGGCAACGTATCCGCCCTTGCCGTCCTCATCGACGGCCAGCTCCTGCTGAACGGTGTAGGTGTTCGCATCCGAACGGTATGCCGAGAGCTCGACTGTCACGCTATTGGCGTTGAAGGTCTCGTCATGGATCACGACCACCGGGGCGACATCCCCTCTGTTGGCCGTGCCGCTGATGCTCTCGCCCTGCAGGCCGTTGAGGATCTCGATCACAGGCGCGGTCTTGTCCAGCTCAAAGCTGGCATAGCCCAGGCTCGCGCCGGTCACCGTGACCGTATTGCCGGCCAGGTCGGTAAAGGTGACAGAGTCCACAAAATACGCGCCCTCCACTGCGACCGGGAAGGAGATCGTGTGCGTGTCGCCGTTCTGCGACCAGACGCCCTCCACCATGAAGCTGGAGACATTGCCGTTGAGGTCGACAAAACGCGCCGTGGCAGTGTAGCCGCCCGCGTCGAAGTTGTGCTCCATCACAGTGGCCGTCATGGTATCATCCGTGTTGAGATAGCGGGCGTTGGTGAAGGCGGAGATCAGGCTCATCGAGAGCACCGGCAGGGTCGTATCCACCACGAAGTCATGCGTCGCCTCGCCGGTGTACGTCACCTGTCCGTCCGCCGTCTGGTTCGCCGCGCGGTCGGTCACAGACATGGAGAACAGATAGTCGGCGTCCGTCTCAAAGGTGCGGGTGAGGGTGTAGGTGTAGATGCCGTTCTCATTCGGCCCTGTCACGGTCCAGCCGGTGACATCGCCGCCGAAGGCCAGCGCTGCGCCGTCCATCGTGCAGTCGATGTCCGCGCCGTTGAAGTTGGCGTCCTGAACGGTGATGGTGGCCGTTCTGCCGGCGTTGAAGTAACGCTCGTTGCGCACATCGTTGTTGTCATAGGACACCGCGACCACCGGTGCGGTCTTGTCGATGCTCAGGGTGACCGTCGCCTCGCTGGTGTTGCCCGCCTGGTCGGTCAGGTGGACCGTGATGGTGATGTTGTTGCTCTCATTGGTGACCGTGATGCCTCTCGTCGCCTCATAGACCAGGTTCCGCTCGCCGCGGACGCTGGTCCAGCCATTGCTGACAGAGCCATCATACCCGATATTGAGCTCATAGCTGCTTGTCCGGTTCTCTCCGTAGGTGGCCTCGACTGTGACCGAAAGATTCCGGATGCCGGAGAAGTTGTCGTACGCCGTGATGTTCACGCCCACGTCGCCGTTATAGAGCGGATTGCCGTCGCTGTCCCGATAGGGGGTGTCCGGCAGCGCGATCGTGATGCCCGCATGGTGCGCATGCTGCTCCTGGGTCTCCACGATGATGTCATCCGGATTGACGTAATTCCGGCCTTCATATACCCCCGAGCCGATTCCAGGCAGGTTGCCCACATTGTCCTCCACGCAGGCAAAAATCTGTCCCTTGAAGTCGGCCTCTACTATGAAACTGGCAGAGGTATCGCCGCCGGTGATGTCGGCCCGGTACATCATCGGGTCCCCGTTCACGGGTTGGGCGACGAAGTAAATCGTCCGGATACCGGAGCTGTCGGAGGTGTTCTCCCCGTCATTCACCGTGACCGTCACTCTGGTGTCCGACCGGAAAAAGTAGCCATAGTCGGCGCTGGCCACCGGGCTGCCGTTGCCGTACTCGTTGCCTTCCGGCGTAAAGTCAAACTTGTTGACCGTGGGAGATTTGGTATCCACATAGAAGGTCTCCGCAATGACGGTGCTGTCGTCCTCATCGTTCTTGCTGCAGTTGCCCACGTTGTCGTAGACGACCAGCTCCACATCGTTCTCGCCCTGGTCCAGGATGCCGGTCACGCTGAGCGCGCCGAGCGCGCTGAGTGTTTCCGGAGGCGCGTTGGTGCTGTCCTTGCTGCTGTAGACCAGGCTGCCGTTGAGATAGATCTCATAATAGTCTACGCCGGAGGCTGCGTCCGTCGGACCAAAGTCCAGCGTTTCTATACCAAGCGCAGCTTCGTTGTACCAGCGCTCCGACCCGTTCTGATACACTTCGTCCGGAAGCGTGATGCTGCCCTCCGGCCGGACGGTGTCCTTCCAGCGGATGAATTCGTACTCCTTCTGATTGCCAACCTTGTCCATCACGGTAAAGGTGATGGTGTTCACGCCCTCGTAGAGCGCGTCATAGGGAATGCCCGCAGATGCGAGAGTGAGCGTGGGGCCGTTCTCATCCACCTGATCCTCCTGAGAGGACTGGTCGTCCGGGATCGCCATGCTGAAAGATTCGCCGTCGCTCCCCTCCACCGTCATGGTGACAGACGCCATGCCGGATGCCGCATTTTCGCGAAGGACACCAGGTTCTTCAGTGTACTCGCTGTCAGTGTCCTCGATGGAGAAGGAGAGGTCCTGATCCTTCATGACCCAGCACTTGCCGTCCGGGCCGGTGTAATACGCGCTCTCACCTGTCTCGTCCGTCACGACCGGGGCTTCGCTGTCCTTGTAGGCGCTCACATAAACATTTGCAGCACTCGTGTTTTGATTGCCCGCGTTGTCCGTTGTCACAACTGTAATTTGATTCAGTCCGGTCACAAGCGCTTCATAAGGAATCGTGAAGACAGCCTTGTCAATGAATCCACCGTCAACAGCACCTCCGTTGCTGCTCAGTTCAATATTGTCATCGCACTTAATCCCTTCTGAATCCACTTCCCATGTGAGTGAGTATACAGGCACGATGTGTGGAGTATTGGCGTCCCTTACGATCACAGTGCCGCTCTGCAGGCCGGCAGTATTCACAATTGCAGTTCCATCCGTCTTATCGGTCACGGTGAATACCAGATCTGCGCCATATCGGACCCAGTTTTCGTTGTCGATCTCCACCACCACGTCATTGCTACCGAGGTTATCCTCAACCACGGGAGGCTGGTTGTCGTAGAGGAAGACGCCGGTTTTCACCGCATTCTCAACATCATTCCCCTCAAAGGGGACGATATCACTTGTATTGCCCACCTGATCCGTTACTTCAAACGCAAAGGCCGTATCTTCGTTTTCCAACAGCAGGTTATTGAGCGTAACGGTAAATGTGCCGTCTGTATGCTCTTCCACTGTCATTTCAGGCTTTTCACTGCCGTTGACATAGACGCTCAAGCAGTCAACGCCGGATTGCGCATCAGAAGTCACAACTGTAAACTTATAGTCAACTTCAATGCTCTCGATACCCAACACATACTTTTGGATCCACTGGATAGGGTTCAAGTTTTCATCTACTTTAATACTGGTCACAGTCGGAGGTGTTTTGTCTGCGCAGAAGGTTTTCTTATATTCTGCCTTATTGCCAAGCTTGTCAACGGCAGTGATGGTGATTTCATTCTCACCCTCATCCAGAATTCCGTAGGGAATTTTGACTTCGCTCATCGAAGCCTCAACGCCGTCACCATTTGAGACGCTGTTGTTATTCGCTTGCAGCAATCCGTTGCCAGGCCAAGTAACCGTTACAAATGCCACGCCGCTGCCCCTGCCATCACTTATCGAAAAAGAGAGGTTGGCATCAGCTTTTACCCACATTGCACCATCGATTTCAACCACGGTATTCTTGGAATTCGTCAGATTTATTGAGGGGGCGTCTTTCTCGACGAATTCATCTAAATTCTCTCCCGCGGAAAAATCAGAAAAATCAGATGTCAATGTATATGTTACGTTGTTGACCTTCACAGTTTGAGATGCGCTTACCAGAGTAATCGAATAGAACCGTTGGCCAAGGATGCTCTGTTTCAGCACTGCGCCTGAATCTTCGTCCCAGGCAATTGATGCTTCTTCACTTTCCTCCGTAATCTTATTTGTTTTCTCATACTGAAAAGCACTACCTTCTTCTACCGTAGTCGCAGTATTCGTGTAGTTGAATGTATAGCTTTTATTTCTTTCGTTATAGGTAATATTGACAGAGGTGATCGTCCACCTGGCATAGAGTTCCATATCGCCGGTGCTGCCAGAATCAATCTTACTGATTACTGTGTCGCTGAGGCCGCCCTTATCCGACTTCTTAAACCAGCCAGCGAAAGCATATCCCTCCGTTTCAGGCTTCGGCAACTCAAAACTTTCGCTCTCGACCGTGTACTTTACCGTCTCCTCATCGCGGAATGGATCGTAGAGGGTAACAGTATACTCAATCGCGCTTATCGCCACGGAAATCACGATATCACCGGTAATCTTGTTGCCTGGAATGGTGTAACTGCCATTTTTCCCCGTAAGTTTGTTCGTAGTGTTGCCGATGGTGTAAGTGACTTCATCGACCTGATAGCCAGTGTGCGGCGTCAGCGTGAACGTATAGTCCGTGCCTGCCGTCGCGACAGCATCTTTGGAAACATCGCAATTCACCAGAGATTGCTGAAAAGCAACGGTATATTTTGCAGCGGGCTCCTCCGTGCCGGTATCGCCGCTGTCGCCGGTATCGTCGCTACCGCCGCTGCCGCTGTCGCCGCTGTCGCCGGTATCGCCGGTATCGTCGCTACCGCCAGTGCTGCCGCTGTCGCCGGTGCTGCCGCTGTCGCCGGTGCTGCCGCTGCCGCCGGTGCTGCCGCTGCCGCCGGTATCGCCGCTGTCGCCGGTATCGCCGCTGTCGCCGCTGCCGCCGCTGCCGCTGTCGCCGGTGCTGCCGCTGTCGCCAGTGCTGCCGCTGTCGCCAGTGCTGCCGCTGTCGCCAGTGCTGCCGCTGTCGCCAGTGCTGCCGCTGTCGCCGGTGTTGCCGCTGTCGCCGCTGCCGCCAGTGCTGCCGGTATCGCCGGTGTTGCCGGTATCGCCAGTGCTGCCGGTATCGCCGGTGCTGCCGCTGTCGCCGGTATCAACACCGCCTTCTGTACTGCCGCCTTCCTCGCTGGTATTGGCGGTCGTGTCCTCCGCCCCGGCCTCTGCGGCCCAGGTATGGATGGGCACAAAGCTCAGGCAGATGAGCACAGCGCAGAGCATTGCGACCATCCTCAGTGCAAACGGATGGTCATGCTTCTGCTTCTTCACTCTCATGTGAATTCCTCCTTTTTCTCGTGTCTATCTATCTCAAATAGTTTCCTGTGTATGGATAACTATGATATCCCTCGTCACGGTAAAACCATTTGATTGCTTGGGTGAACGGGACGCCGCCTGCTTGTCCGGCGGGGTGGGTACGGGCTCCTGCACGAGCGGAGCGGTCTCGTCAATCATAGGAGCAGTCGCAGGGGCGGGCGCGGGCTTCTGGATGCGGTCGGTCAGCGTCATCCCTGAGCCCTCCCTCCGGTGGCCCTTCCTGCCCAGCGGACCTGAGGTCGTCCGCCCGGAGCCGACCTTCCCGCTCAGGCCGATCCCGATGCGCGGCCCTCCGCCCCGGGATGCGCCCTCCTTGCCCATCTCCGCCATGGCGTCGCGCTGTGCCCGTCCGCTCAGCTCCCGGATCACATTCCGGATCTTCAGCAGAAAGAAGAGCGCGATCGCAATGGCGAGAAAGACGATGGTCAGCAGCATACAGATCACGAAAGCAACGTGAAATCCTCTCATCAACGCCTCTGTAGTGGTGTTCATCTCATTCACGCTCCTTCGCCGACGATATTCAGCCGTTCTCTGGCCAGCGTGATGTAACCCGCGGAGCTGCCGTCGCCGGTCACAATACGGTCATACAGCCGCTGGGATGCGCTGTCCAGCTCTGGATATTCCCGCGTCAGCAGAGCGATGCCCTCCTCGATCGCGTCGATCTCCTCGAGCATTTCGCTGGTGGTCACGCCGCCGCGCGACAGGCCGGTCGAGTTCTTGTAAATTTCGGTCAGAATGGTCTGATAGATGCTCAGCGTCAGGTAGGACGCGCCTGTTGTGCCGTCGATCTCGTGGATGAGGGTGCTGCTGTCCATCACGGTCAGGTCCGCCCAATAGTCCTCCACGCTGTACTCCTGTGTCAGGGGGTTGGCGGAGTCGGAGAAAATGTCCGACGTGGCGGAACTGGCGATCGCATGGAGGGCGGCGGCCAGCTTCTGCTTGCTCTCACCGTTGTCCCGCCCCTCGTCCTCCAGACGGTTGCTGTTCATCGCCACTTCCAGATAGTCTCTCGAGAGGTTGCGGCCCTGGTCCATGTTAAAGACCATCTCCTCCTTCCCGCTGTCCGACCAGAAGTTGAAGAAGAGCAGTTCGCCCACGTCGAAGCAGAATTTTTCATATGCCGTCCGATTGGAGCGCAGGCCGTTGCAGACGCTGTCGATCTGCATTTTCTCCCGCATGGAGATGCCGCCGTCCTGCTGATAGAGCGACAGGAGCGATTGATAGGCGCTCTCGTTGGCCGGCTGGATCGCAATGGCCTCGAGATAGCGGCTCTCCGCCTCCTGATAGTCCGTCTCCCCCTCCGCCGGAGTGCTGGAGTTGAAGTTGTTGCCCTCCCGCAGGAGCGTGGCATACTGCTCGGTGGAGTAGTAGTTCTCCCCCAGCTTGCAGCCGAAGGCGGCGAGGCCGAAGACCAGCGACAGCACCGCGCAGAGGATAAAGAGCCGGAGCTTGAACTTCTGCTGGCCGATGTATTCCTGGCTCTGCTTTTCCACATTGAGCAGGGCATACTTCAGCTCCTTGCAGTTCTGATAGCGGTGCTCCTTATTGCTCTGCGTACATTTGATGATAATGGCCTCCAGGCCGGGCGGCAGGGTCGGGTCCCACTCGCGGATGGGGCGCATCCGATAGTCGGGCGGCTCCTCCGGCATGTGGCCGGTGACCAGGTGATACATGGTCGCGCCGAGCGTATAGATGTCGCTGCGCGCGTCCGTCTCGCCCTGGCCGCCATACTGCTCCGGTGAGGCATAGCCGCGGGTGCCGAGGCAGGTGGTGTCCTGGGCGGCGCCGGTGCCCTTGTACTCGCGGGCGGTGCCGAAGTCGAGGAGCATCACCTTGCCCATATCTCCCTCCGGCTTGAGGACGATGTTGGCCGGCTTCATATCCCGGTAGATGATGGGCGGAGTCCTGGTGTGGAGATAGTCGAGCACATCGCAGAGCTGGATCGACCAGTCCACCACATAGCGCCACGGCTGCGCGCCGCTCTCGGAGATGCGCTTTTGCAGGTCCTTGCCCTCGATATAGTCCATGACGATGAGGAAGGTATCCTCCGCATCGATCACGTCAACGATGCTGGGCAGATTGGGGTGACTCAGGTTTTTCAGGATATTGGTCTCTGCGAGCAATCCCTGCCGCACGACCTCATAATTGGTCGTGCCGCTCTTTCTAACCTCCTTGACCGCCCAGGTCTTGTTTGCCCGCTCGTTGAGGGCCAGGTACACCGTGCTCATGCCGCCATGGCCGATCTCATTTAATATTTTGTATTTCCCGTCAATGACCGATCCAACTTCCAGCATTGCCAGACCGCCTCCTTCTCTCCCCTTCTGTCAGTCCACCCGCAGCGCGATGGCGGTGATGTTGTCCGTTTCGCCCCGCTGGATGTTCAGTTGGACCAGGCCGTCCAGAATACGCGTGATCTGGGCCTCCTGCGTCAAGGCGCGGTAATGAAGCGCCTGGTAAAACTCCTCCGGATTGATCACATGGCGGAACCCATCACAGCAGATCAGGAAGACCTGCTTCCCGGTCAGCGTGCCGGCCCGGAAGTCGGCGGCCACGCCCTCCGTGGCGCCGATGCACTGGAGCAGAACGCTCCGGCGCGGATCGACCGCCGCCTGCTGTGGTGTCAAACGCCCCTGATCGATCTCCCGCTGCACCAGGGTCTGGTCCTTGGTGAGCTGATAGATCTGATCGGTGAGCAGGTAAATGCGGGTATCTCCCACATTTGCGATGTAATAGTTCTGCCCTATGATCAACAGCGCGCTGATGGTCGTGCCCATGCTGAGCCTGTGCTCATAACCGTAGGAGCTGATGCGCCGGTCCTGCTCCTTGATGATGCGGTCCCACTGCTCCTTCAGCGCCTCCGGGGCGAAGCCTGCCTCCAGCAGCGCGGGCAGGTCATTGCGGAACCACTCCGCCATCGCCTGGATGACAACGGCGCTGGCCAGCTCTCCCTTGGCCAGACCGCCCATCCCGTCGCAGATGACGGCAAGGGCGATCTCCCCGTACCGCTTGCTCACCGCCGTCTGTATCAGCAGGGAGTCCTGGTTGGTGTTCTTCCTTGTGCCGATATCCGTGCTGTATCCCGTCAGGAAACGCATCGCATTCCACCCCATCTTCACGCCGCTGCCGCAGCGGGCATTGCCCACTGCGGCAACGGTGCTCATTGAATTGTCAGGCCTGTTCTGAATCAGAAAATCTTGATGGTGAACGTCTCGTCCGCCAGCATGATCTTGTCCCCGTCATGCAGGGTCATGGGCGAGTTGGGCGTCAATCTGGCGCCGTTGAGGAAGGTGCCGTTGGTGGAGTTCAGGTCCACCAGAGAGATCGCGCCGCTCTGGCGGACGATCTTGGCGTGGGACCGTCCGATGTTCGAGTTGCCGGTGATGTAGAAGTTGGCGCTGTTCGCGCGGCCGATCACGAAGGAGTCCTTGCTGATCTCCACCCGCTCGCTGGTCGCCACGCGGGTGAGCGCGGCAAAGGCAGGCTGGCTGAGCACGTTGGTCTCCGGAGGTTCTGTGAGCACCGAGGTCGCGCCGCCGCCATTCATCACGCCGGTCGCAGGACCATCGCCAGGACCATAGCCCCCTCCGACAGGAGGATGGACCGGCTCAACCGCGGTAAACCCACCGCCACCATAAGGGGGATGTGTGGACGAGCCGGGCGTCACAGGAGGCACATCACGGCGGTCCCCTTTCTTGCCGCTCATCATGACCACGACCACCACAATGATGATCACCAGGACGCCGGCCGCGGCGGCGATGATGATGATGGGCATCATGTCGGAGCTGTCATCCACATCAGGCAAATCGGTATTGTGACCGATTTCAACATCAGAACCAGGAGAACCAGTGTCTTTAGATTCGCCAGAGCCACCACTCACTTCGTGCGAATCAGTATCGAGACCGGTATCATCCTCAGAACCAGTGTCATCAGCACCACTGGAATCCTCATCGTCATTTGAACCATCATCAATCGGAAGCTCGTTGCCATCATACTTATCAAAGGCAATGCTCTCCGTCTCCAGAGCATCGATCACCTGATCAATGGCGATTGCCCAGGCATATTTCTCACTCTCCGCATCCACGAAAGCATTGATGCCGATGACATAGCCGTTCTCGTCCACCAGGGGGCCGCCGGAGTTGCCGCTGGTGACGACGGCGTTGTGCTGGATGCAGTCCACGCCTTCGTAACTCGCCGCTGCCTTCGTCACCATTCCGTTGGTCAGCGTGACGTCGGACGCCGTGTAGGAGTAAGAGGTGGACGTTCCGATCTCATCGACCACATAGGGGAAGCCGAGGGCGTAAACCATCTCCGTCTCAGAGACAGCGGTATCCCGCAGGGTCAGACTGGTGTGACCGGAGATGGGCTGATCGAGGGAGAGGATGGCGAAGTCCATCATCTCGCTGGACTGAAGCTCAGTCACCTCCATATAGAGGTCCGCCTGATAGACCACCTGGACGCTCAGATGGCGGTTGAACTCCTCCAAATCAGAGATACCGTTCTGCTCCATCAGGTCTCGTACTGTGTTTCCCCATTTCTCCATATCCAGATGGGTGACGTGGTAGCAGGTCACGATCGTGCTGTCGTTGATCAGAAACCCGCTGCCAACTTGGAACACCAGGTTCTGATGTCCATGGGCAGCGTCATTGAATACCAGCCGGACCAAGAATACGCCGTCCCGGGCCTGGGAGACCGGGTTGGTCACGTCCGTCGCGGCTGCAGGGAGCATCAGTGCCAGCAGCAGTGACAGGGCTGCCAGCAGGGATGCCATTCGGTTTCGTTTGCAATTCCTCATCTCAATCTACCTTTCCTATTTTTCTATACAGAAGGCGCCATGCCTTTTGTATCGCATGGTCCGGCTGCCGCAGTGCGGACGGAGATCGCCCCGTCCGGGCGCGGATAACCCGGAGCTGTGGTCCGCTGTACTCCTGTGTAAAAAGATTATTCTTTTTCACCTCCGTTTCCCGGGTGTTTTTTGACTTTTATTCCGTAAATCACAGTTTTATACTTCTTTTGAGCGGTCTCGACCGTTTTCGCGCCGTACGGTCAAACCCGCCGGACACAGACGGCACAGCTGCGCGCTGCGCGGGAGCGCTCGTCAGGCAGACTGCCGAGGCCGCTGTAGCCCGGAAGTGGGGAGAGATGGGACCATCCGGACCTCTCGTCCGTTCGCGCAAAAGGCCTGATTTCCACACATTCTGTCTGCCGCAGCATTCTGTGCAGAGCGCTCCGGTCCCGGTCAGAATGGTTCCGTTTCACATAATTCTTTCGAAAACAGCCGCAAAATACGTCTTATTCCGAGAGAATCTCTGAAATTGGCCCTAAATTGTTCCGTTTTCTTCCGTCTTCCAGTCAAATCGTCAAGAATGTGTACCTTTTTGTTGAAAAACATCGGTTGGATTCCACATTTCTTTGCCATCGATAATCAGCAAAAATATGTCAACTTTGTCTTGAATTGTGAATTTGTTCGTGCTATAATTCTCCATAATAAGGAAAACGGAGAAGCTGCAGTAATGTACACAATCCTGTGAGCGCCCCAATTCACATCAGAAACCATTCTTCTCATAACTTTTCGAGCGGTATCGGAATGTGGAGGGCGGCATACCGCAGGCCCGCGCCGCCTCTGCGCCGCTGATGGATCCATCCTTCCAGCGCTGATAGGCGTTTGCAAAGCCCTCCGGCAGCGGACGCGGCGGGCGGCCGAAACGGACGCCGCGGGCCTTCGCCGCTGCGATGCCCTCTGCCTGCCGTTTTCTGATGTTTTCCCGCTCGCTCTCGGCCACAAAGGAGAGGATCTGCAGCACCAGGTCCGCGATGAAGGTCCCCATCAGGTCTTTCCCCTGCCGGGTGTCCAACAGCGGCATATCCAGCACGCAGATGTCAATTCCCTTCTCCTTGGTCAGGATCCGCCACTGATTCTGGATCTCCTCGTAGTTTCTGCCCAGCCGGTCAATGCTCAGCACATAGAGCAGATCTCCCGGGCGCAGCGCTCTGAGCAGCCGCTTGTACTGCGGACGCTCAAAATCTTTGCCGGACTGCTTGTCGGTATAGATGTGGCCGCATGCCACCCCCTGCTCCCGCATGGCGATCCGCTGCCGGTCCTCATTTTGATCTGTGCTGGAGACCCGAATGTAGCCGTATATCTTCCCGTTGATCGTAATCCACCTCTTTTCTGTCTGTCGCATCATCTGCCGCAGCATGAGGAGACGCGCTCCTGCGGTTCTCACGCCGCCGGCACAGGAAATCCGGGTATCATTTCTTCCTCCTCTCTGTCACTTTTTCTTTTATTTTGTTCCATTTTTCACCTCCTATACAGTATTTTGCAACATTTTTAATGAAAATGCAATCCTAACCGCTCACATAAAACAGCGCGAGGCCGGTCCCATCAAACTGGGACCGGCCTCGCCGTATCTGTATTGTATTAAGGTAAAGCCGGCAAAGACGGCCAGGCGCCAGCACCAGCGGCAGTGCTTGACGGCAAACGGATCGCGGTCAGAGGTATTTCACAGGCGGCATTACGAAGGCTTACCATTGCCAACCAACAGGCCGCAGTCATCTCAGCCGGTGAAGGAGTGCACCCTGTTTACAGTCAGTTTCCCGTTCAGTGACGCATGTGCCCGTCCGGAAGGAAAAGCCTTATGAACAGACGATCTGGTCGGCAGATGCGTGATAGAGCTCAGAGGCCTCGTACCACGCCGCGTAGTCCGGGTCGGAGCGGCGGTCGGGGACATCGTAGTGCTCCATGATATAGCCGCCCAGATAGCTCGTCACCTGCTTGGCCGCGTCGTAGTGCAGGTGCATCTTGTCGGAGAAGGAGCTCTCCCAGGTCAGGCCGAGCGGCTCCATCAGCTCGTAGAAGTTCAGAAAGTCGATCTGGTGCTCCTCCGCGATGCTGTCGACGGTGTAATACAGCCGCTGGCGCACCCCGGCGTCCTTGCTCGTCGGCATCCCCACGAGCAACAGGTCGACCTGGTTCTCCTCGCAGAGCTCGATCAGGCGGAGCAGATAGGTCAGGGGGACCTCGTCGAGCGGCTGCGCGTCCTCCGCGGTCACCGTCTCCACCGGCTCCTGCGGCTGGACCTGGTTGTAGTATCCGGCCCCCTTCCAGGCCTCCCACTCCTCCTCGGAGATGAGCAGGTCGCTCTCGGTGAGCGTCTCCCAGCGGGAGTGATACTGGATGATGGGGAAGAGGAAGGTCTCCGGCTGGGAGGAGAGGTCGAGCACGCATTGCAGCTTGGTCCACGTCCAGGGGAGGTCGTCCATCGACTGGTGCAGGCGGGCCTCCGAGTTGATTTTCTGCCTCCCTGTGCACAGGCCCACGTCCACCACGATCAGGTCGGGGTGCTGCGCCTCAATGGCGTACTGCGCCAGCCAGGTGGAGGTCGGGAGGGACTGCTCGCTGCTGCCCAGGTTATAGGATACGATCCCATATTCATCCCAGAGCTCCATCGGGTAGACGGTGCGGTACATCATGCTCGAGCCGATGAAAATGACGTCGAGCGAATCCCGCTCCTCGAGCTGGAAGCCCGCCATGTACACGCTCTGCGATTTGTCGCGCAGCACGAAGGTGGCCCACTGGAACAGGAGAGCAAAGATCAGCAGGAAGACGGCCGCCCGCAGCAGCTTTTTGATTTTATGAGTCATAGGTCCGCCCTCCCGTCAGAACTGCAGATAGACAAATTGCGCCGCGTCATAGCCCGGGCCGTAGACGCCGAAAATCAGGATGGAGAAGATCAGGAGCAGGTACAGCGCCCAGCGGAATACCAGGTTCTGCGCAAAGAGCTTCTCCCGCACGCTGCCGCGGGCCGACATCGCGTCGATGGAGAAGAGCAGCACGACCGAGACCGCCACGAGCCCCAGCTCAGCGCCGCTCAGGCCGAGTTCGAGCAGGCCGCCGCGCAGGAAGGTGAGCAGAGAGCCGGTCGGCCACATGCTCCGGATGAGCTTCCAGGCCGCCCGGATGCCGCTGGCCCGGAAGAAGATCCAGGCGAAGCTGACGAGGGAGAATGTCACGCACCGCTGGAACAGCGTATAGGAAAAGCACGCCGTGTTGATGCCGAGCGCCTTGATCAGCCGGCCGCGCAGGCCGGCGGTCAGGCCGCCCACGACCTGGTAGAACCCGTGCAGGAGGCCCCAGAGGATATAGGTCCAATTCGCCCCGTGCCAGATCCCGCTCACGAGGAAGGTGACCATGACATTCATGTATTTCCTGGCCTTGCTGCAGCGGCTTCCGCCGAGCGGGATATAGACGTAGTCCCGGAGCCAGGAGGAGAGGGAGACGTGCCAGCACCGCCAGAAATCGGCGATGCTGGTGGCGAAATAGGGCTGCCTGAAGTTCTCGCGCAGCCGGAAGCCGAGGACCTCCGCCGCGCCGAGTGCCATATTGGAGTATCCGGTGAAGTCGGCATAGATCTGCAGGGTGTAGCACAGCGACGCCAGCCAGACGGCGTAGCCGGAATACTCGCCCGGCTGGTCAAACACCAGGCCGACCAGGATGGCCAGCCGGTCGGAGAGCACCATCTTCTGGAAGCAGCCCCAGCCAAACAGGAGCAGGCCGGAGCGGACGCGCTCATAGGAGAACCGCCCCGTGCCCAGGCCCTGGTCCACGCACCGGCCCTGAAGCTGCCAGAGCAGTCCGTCCGACCGGTCGATCGGCCCGGAGAGGATGTGCGGGAAGAAGGAGACGAACAGGGCGTACCGGCAGAGGTCCCGCTCCGCCGGGAGCTTGCCCCGGTAGACGTCGATCAGATACCCGACCACCTGGAAGGTGTAAAACGAGATGCCGACCGGCAGCATGATGTCCAGCTCCGGCGCGGTAAACTGGACGCCGAGGAAGCCCAGGCCCCGCTCCATCGCCCGGAGCATAAAGTTGGTGTACTTGAAATAGATCAGGATGCCGATGTTGAGCACCAGACAGAGGAGGAGGACGGCGCGCCTGCGCCCCTTGCCCTCGAGCCGCTCCACCGCCCGGCCTGCGAGATAGGTCGTCACCGTGGACGCCGCGAGCAGCAGAGCGGTCTGCGGATTCCAGCAGGCATAGAAATAATAGCTGGTGAGCAGCAGCCAGGGAATCTTGACCTTTTGCGGTATTGCAAAATAGAGCAGGCAGACAATCGGGAAAAATACCAGAAAATCCAGTGAGTTAAGCAGCATTCATATTCCCCCACACAGCGCACAATGCGTCTTTTGTTCATAAGTGAATTCTGCAGATGGAAAAATTATATCACCGGCAAATTCGCAATTCAAGATAAAGTTGACATATTTATTGACGGTTGATGAAAGAAAAACACAGAATCCACCCGCTGTATTACTGCAGAGATGTATATGAAGGCGGAGACCTCCCGTCACTCCCCCCTGGGGTGGCGGCGGAAGTAGTCCTTTGTCTCGCTGGCGACGACGCCGGAGAGGGCGAGCAGGGCGATGATGTTCGGGAAGGCCATCAGGGCGTTGAAGACGTCCGCGATCCCCCAGACCACCGAGACGGTGAGGTAAGGGCCGGCGAAGACGGCCAGGATGTAACACCAGCGGTAGCACTTGACGGCGAACGGATTGCGGTCAGAGAGGTACTCCAGGCAGCGCTCGCCGTAGTAGTCCCAGCCGAGGATGGTGGTGAAGGCGAAGAAGACCAGGCAGACCATCAGCAGGAAGGAGCTCACCGCAGTCGGGAAGGGCAGGGCGTTCTGGAAGGCGTAGACGGTGATCTGCGAGCCCTCCAGGCCGAGGGCGGGGTCCCACGCGCCGGAGAGGACGATGGAGATGCCGGTCATGGTGCACACGATGATGGTGTCGATGAAGGTGCCGGTCATGGAGACCAGGCCCTGGCGCACCGGCTCCTTCGTGCGGGCGGCGGCTGCCGCGATGGGGGCGGAGCCGAGGCCGGACTCGTTGGAGAAGATGCCGCGGGCGACGCCCTGGCGGATGGCGGTCTGGATGGTCACGCCGGCGATGCCGCCCGCCACCGCCTGCGGCTGGAACGCCCCACGGACGATCTGATAGACCGCGCGCGGGATCTCGGTGACGTTGACGATCATGATGATGATCCCGCAGGCGACATAGAGGATCGCCATGAAGGGGACGATGATCTCGGAGACCTTGGCGATGCGCTGGATGCCGCCGATGATGACCAGGGCCGCGGCCACGGTGACGATCAGCCCGGCGATGACGGTGGTCCAGGTGATGACGACCGCCCCCTCGCCCGAGCCGATCGTGAAGGCGACGTAGGCCTTCTCCGGGTCGAAGAAAGTGACGGCGGCGGAGGTGATGCCGTTGATCTGGGTGATGGTGCCGATGCCGAGGGCCCCGGCGAGCATCCCGAAGAGGGCGAAGAGCTTGCCGAGCCACTTCCAATTCCTGCCCATCCCCTTTTCAATGTAGTAGAAGGGGCCGCCGAGGACATGGCCCTCCCGGTCCACCTCGCGGTACTTGATGGCGAGTAGCCCCTCTGCGTACTTGGTCGCCATGCCGAGGAAGGCGGCCAACTCCATCCAGAGCAGGGCGCCCGGCCCGCCCGCCGCGATGGCGGAGGCGACGCCGACGATGTTGCCCGTGCCGATGGTGGCGGAGAGGGCGGTGCACAGCGCGCCGAAGGAGGTCACCTCTCCCGTCCCGTCCTCTTCGTCCATGAACATATAGCGCAGCGCCTTGCCCAGGTGCCGGACCTGGAGCAGGCCGGTGCGGATGGTCAGCCAGATGCCGCAGACCAGGATGAGCACGATGAGCGGCGGCCCCCAGACAAAATCGCTGACGCTGGAGACCCAGTTGGTGAATGTTTCCATATTGCTTTTCTCATTCCTCTCTTGTTGTCTGTGTCGTTTGGGCGCTCCGGAGCGCACCGAAAGCCTTGACTTTCTATTTTACGGGTCCCGTCTCACTTTGTCAATGTAATGGGACAGAGTTCGCGCTTTCCAGACCGTTTTTTGACCCTTCCCGCCGGGGCAGGCTTTACCTCCGGCGGATTTTGTTGTAAAATGGAGGGACACGATAACTGGCGAAGGGAGGCGACGGCATGGCGGTCTCGCGCATTGATCTGAAGGGACAGTCCATCTCGATGGACGGGGAGACGGCGGACCGCCTCATCCGCCTTGGCAGCGGGGACGCCGCCCTGCTCTACCTCTATCTCCTGCGCCGTCAGGGGAGCTATGACCCGGTGGAGGCGGCGCATGCCCTCGGCTGGACCGGGCCGCAGCTGGAGTCCGCCCTCGCCCAGCTCCGGCAGCTCGGCCTGGCGGGCGGCACGGAGGCTACCGCCCCCTCCCCATCCGAGCCGGTCCCCACGCCGGACCAGGCCCCGGAGTACACGGCGGACGATCTCGCCGTGGAGCTCAGCGACCGGCGCAGCCCCTTCGCCGCCCTGCTCGACGAGGTGGAGCGCGCCCTCGGGCGCAAGCTGCCCAACTCACAGGTGCTCATCCTGCTCGAGCTGTACGACTACGCCGGCATCCCGGCGGAGGTGCTCCTGGTGCTCGTCCACTGGCTCCAGGCGCGCTATCAGAGGAAGTACGGGCCGGGCAAGCGGCTGTCCATGAAATACGTCCGGCAGGTGGCCTACCAGTGGAAGGAGCGCGGGCTGGACACGCTGGAGGCGGCGGACGGGTACATCGCCCAGCAGAACTACCGCGAGACGCGGGAGGGAGAGCTGCTCGGCGCGCTGAATATCTTTGGCCGCCAGCCCACCGCGACGGAGCGCCGGCACCTCGCCCAGTGGCTGGAGTGGGGCTTTGGCGGTGAGGCGGTGGCGGTCGCCTATGACATCACGATGACCAATCTCGGACGGCTGAACTGGAACTACTGCAACGCCATCCTCCGCCGCTGGCACGAGAAGGGGCTGCACACCGCCCAGGAGGTCCGCGCCGAGCAGAAGCAGGAGCGCCCCGCCGCCCCCGCGAGCCGGTCTGCCGGTGGCAAGCCCGCCGCCGCGCCCCCCAGGGACGTGGAGAGCCAGCGCCGGGAGAATCAGCGCGGCATTCAGGAGATGAAGCGCCTGCTCGAGCAGATGAAGCAGGAGGAGTAGAGGTGAAGCACCATGCCCTATGACGCCAATGTGATACAGGCCGCCACCCAGACCCTTCAGGAGAACGCCCGGCGGCATCGCGCGGACTTTGACCGGCGGCGGCAGGAGATCTACCGCCGCGTCCCCCGCCTGCGGGAGATCGACCGCCAGCTCTCCCAGACCATCCGTCTGGCGGCGCAGGCCGCCCTGCGTCAGGGGGTGGACCCCGGCCCCGCCCTCGCGCGGGCCAAGGCGCAGAACCTCTCCCTCCAGGCGGAGCGGCGCACCCTGCTCGAGCGCAACCGCTATCCGGCGGATGCCCTGCACTACACCCCCCTCTGCCCTCTCTGCAACGACCGGGGCTGGCGCGGGTCGGAGATGTGCCAGTGCCTGCGCGCGCTCTGCGGGGCGGAGCAGGTGAAGCGGCTCTCCTCCATGCTCGAGCTGGGGGACCAGTCCTTTGACACCTTTGACCTCGACTACTACTCCCCCGTCTATGACCCCGCCATCGGCAGCTCCCCCCGCGAGGTGATGGAGTTCACGCTGAACATCTGTTTCACCTTCGCTAACCGCTTCGGGCGGCAGGGGGGCAAGAACCTCTTCCTCACCGGCGCGCCCGGGCTGGGCAAGACCTTCCTCTCCGCCGCCATCGCGCGGGTGGTGAGCGAGAAAGGATACAGCGTGGTCTATGACTCGGCGGTGACCGTCTTCCAGCGCTTTGAGGCCCAGCGCTTCAACCGGGACGAGCGCGCGGACGGGGATGTGCAGCGCTACTGCACCTGCGACCTGATGATCCTCGACGATCTTGGCAGCGAGATGCTCTCCCCTCTCGTCCACGCCTCCCTCTACCAGCTCATCAACAGCCGCCTGATCGCCGGGCGGCAGACGGTGATCTCCTCCAACCTCTCCCTCGCAGAGGTGGCGGGGCGGTACACCCCGCAGGTCGCCTCCCGGCTGGAGGGGGACTACGACGCGGTGCGCTTTTTCGGGGAAGATATCCGGAAACAGAAAAAGAATCGGAATTGACGAAGTACACGCCATCAGCCCCCGAATTTGGGGGCTGAATTCTTTTTTGCGCTTCTCCCGCATCGACCCCCTTCGCCCGGCGCGGTTGCTATTCTAGTCCTATCCACCCCCCTTGGAAAGGAACGTGATGGGAAATATGGCATTGCCGCGAAGGAAAGGCCCTTTTGAGAGCGTCCGCGTGCTCTCCCTGCCGGTCTGGCAGATCCACCCCAACCCCAACCAGCCGCGCACCGTCTTCGCCGTCAAGGCGCTCGAGGAGCTGGCCGCCTCCATCCGGGAGCACGGCATTCTCCAGCCTCTCACCGTCCGCCGTCTGGACGACCGGAGCTATGAGCTCATCTCAGGCGAGCGGCGCCTGCGCGCGGCGCGGATGGCCCATCTGGAGACGGTGCCCTGCCTCCTGCTGCGCTCGGACAGCCTGGAGTCCTCCCTGCTCGCCCTGATTGAAAATCTACAGCGCGCCGACCTCGACTTTGTGGACGAGGCCCTCGCCCTGGAGCAGCTGATCTCCACCTTCCATCTCAGTCAGGAGGAGGCCGCCCGGCGGATCGGCAAGAGCCAGTCCGCCGTGGCCAACAAGCTGCGCCTGCTCAAGCTCTCCGCCCCCGTGCTCGAGGCGCTGCGGCGCAACGGGCTGACCGAACGCCACGGCCGTGCCCTGCTCCGCCTGCCCGCCGAGCTGCGCGGACCGGTGCTGCGGCAGATGATCGTAGAGAAGCTCACCGTCGCGCGGACGGAGGAGCTGGTGGAGCAGGTCCTCCACCCCGCACCCCACGCCCTGCCGGAGCCGGAGGCCCCGCCCGCCCCCGAGGCCGCGCCGGAGCCGTCCACCCGGCGGCGGGCGGCGCGCAGGCCGGTCCTCCTCGTGCGCGACATCCGCATCTTTCTCAACACGATCGAGCACAGCATGGACGTGATGCGCCGCTCCGGCATCGCCGCCTCCTGCGGGCGGGAGGAAGATGAGGACGCCATCCGCCTCACCATCACCATCTCCAAGGCGGCACGGCGGGGGTGAGGGATGCATGCGCTCCCCCTCCTCCGTCTGTGGGTTGGGCGGCGGCTGGTGCTGCGCGTCTCCCGGCGGCGGGCGGCGCTCTCCCTCACGGTGATTCGGCGGAGGCCCGCCCGGCGGTCCGCCGGGCGATTGCCGCCCGCGCAGGCGGGCCGTCCGGCGGATGTTTCACGGGAAACATTTGCGCTGCCCGCCGCGCCGGAGGATGATGTTTCACGGGAAACAATTTCCCCGGCGACCGCTCCCGCTCCGCCGGAGGAGAGGAATGTTTCACGGGAAACACTGTGCCCGGTCGGGACGATCCTCCCATGCGCGCCGCTCCCGCCCCCTCTCCCCTCCCCCGCGATGGCAGAAAACGGGAATTTCTCCTCGTCACAGTTGCAATGCCCGGGAAGATGGACTATAATATTATCCAGCGAACCGGGCGCATGTTCCGGACACGCGAAGGGTCATTTTCCCAAATCAGGTGGTGTTTCTGTGGCAAAACGTGTTGTCATTGCAAATCAAAAGGGGGGCGTCGGCAAGACGACGACGGCGGTCAACCTCGCCGCATCGCTGACACAGGCGGGCAAAAGGGTCCTCCTGTGCGACTTCGACCCCCAGGCAAACGCCACCTCCGGCCTCGGCGTGGACAAGAACAGCGTCTCGCCCAATATCTACGACGTGCTCATCGACGGGGCGGACCCGGAAAAGGCGGTGGTCTCCACCGACTGGGGGGACGTGCTGCCGAGCAACAAGGCGCTCTCCGGCGCGGGGGTGGAAATGGTCGGGATGGAGGGGCGTGAGTTTCTCCTGCGCGGCGTGCTCGACCGTCTGGAGGAGCGGTATGACTACATCCTGATCGACTGCCCTCCCTCCCTCGAGCTGCTCACCCTGAACGGCCTGTGCGCGGCGGACACCGTGCTCGTGCCGGTCCAGTGCGAATACTACGCGCTGGAGGGGCTGAGCGATCTGCTGACCACCATCCGCATCGTCAAGCGGCGGCTCAACCGCAAGATCGCCCTGGAGGGGGTCCTGCTGACCATGTTTGACGGGCGGACGAACCTCTCCCTCCAGGTGGCGGAGGAGGTCAAGCGGCACTTCCCGGGGCAGGTCTACGCCACCGTCATCCCGCGCAACGTCCGGCTCTCCGAGGCCCCGAGCCACGGCAGACCGGTGGCCGCCTACGACCGCTACTCCACCGGGGCGGCGGCCTATCAGCGGCTGGCGGAGGAATTTTTACAGCACAACGCATAAAGGGGGAAGGAATCAGGGATGTCAAAGCGCAATTTCAGTTCCGGCCTGGGCCGCGGGCTGGGCGCCCTGCTGGGCGACGCCGCGGAGCAGCCGGAGTTTGAGGGCGTCTCCACCCTCCCGCTTGAGAAGGTGCGCCCCAATCAGGACCAGCCGCGCAAGCAGTTTGACAGCCAGTCGCTGGCGGAGCTGGCGGACTCCATCCGCCTGCACGGGGTGCTCCAGCCGATCAATGTGCGGCTGATGCCCTCCGGCTACTATCAGATCATCTCGGGTGAGCGCCGCTGGCGGGCCGCCCGTGAGGCGGGCCTGGAGGAGATCCCCGCCGTCGTGCTCGAGGCGGACGACCGCCGCGCGATGGAGCTCGGCCTGATTGAGAACCTCCAGCGCGAGGACCTCAACGCGATGGAGGAGGCGCGCGGCTATCAGACGCTGATGCAGGAATACGGCATGACGCAGGAGGAGGTCGCCCGCCAGGTGGGCAAGAGCCGCCCTGCCGTGGCCAACGCCGTCCGCCTGCTCGCCCTGCCGCAGGAGCTGGCGGAATATGTGGAGGCGGACATCCTCTCCGCCGGACACGCCCGCGCCCTGCTCAGCCTGGGCGATGCCGGGCAGATGAAGGCGGTGGCGGACAAGATCGCCGAGCGCCAGCTCTCCGTCCGGCAGACAGAGGAGCTGGTCCGCCAGATGCAGCGCCTCGCCGCGCAGCCGGAGGAGGACGCCCGGCGCAGCCCGGCAGAGGTGGACTACGCCGCCGTCGCCGCCCGCGACCTGGCCGACAGCCTGGGCCGGAAGGTCAAAATCGTCTCCGGACGGAAAAAGGGCCGTCTGGAGCTGGAATACTATGGGGTGGACGACTTAAACGACCTGCTCGAGGCGCTGCACAGGCTGCCCCGGCGGGGCTGAGCGCCCACCAACACCAAGGAGAGAGAACCGACATGTTAGACATCAGATTTGTCCGTGATAACCCGGAGATCGTCCGGCAGAACCTGCGCAACAAGTTCCAGGAGGAGAAGCTGCCCTTGGTGGACGAGGTGATCGACCTCTATCAGCGCAGTCTGGAGGCCAAGAAGGCAGCCGAGGCTCTGCAGGCCAACCGCAACACCCTCTCCAGGCAGATCGGCATGCTCAAGGGCCAGGCCAAGCGCCAGCCGGAGCGCGCCGCCGAGCTGGAGGCGCAGGTGGACGCCATCACCGCCCAGGTGAACGCCGAGGCGGAGGAGCGCCGCAAGCTCGAGGAGCAGGCGGACGCCCTCGGCGCGAAGGTCCGCGAGATCATGCTGCAGATCCCCAATATCATCGACCCCTCCGTGCCCATCGGCCCGAACGACAGCCACAATGTGGAGGTCGCCCGCTTCGGCGAGCCGGTGGTCCCCGACTTTGAGATCCCCTATCACACCGATATCATCGAGTCCTTCTCCGGGTTGGACCTGGACGCGGCCCGCCGCGTCTCCGGCAACGGGTTTTACTACCTGCTCGGCGACATCGCCCGGCTGCACGAGGCGGTGCTCGCCTACGCGCGCGACTTCATGATCGACAAGGGCTTCACCTACGTCATCCCCCCCTTCCTGATCCACGGCCGCGTGGTGGAGGGCGTGATGTCCTTCCCCGAGATGGACGCCATGATGTACAAGATCGAGGGGGAGGACCTCTACCTGATCGGCACCTCGGAGCACTCCATGATCGGCCGCTTCATCGACCAGATCCTCCCCGGGGAGAGTCTGCCGCTCACCCTCACCTCCTACTCCCCCTGCTTCCGCAAGGAGAAGGGCGCCCACGGCATTGAGGAGCGCGGCCTGTACCGCATCCATCAGTTCGAGAAGCAGGAGATGATCGTCGTCTGCAAGCCGGAGGACTCCATGGCGTGGTATGAGAAGATGTGGCGCTACTCCGTCGAGCTCTTCCGCAGCCTGGATATCCCCGTCCGCCAGCTCGAGTGCTGCTCGGGCGACCTGGCCGACCTGAAGGTGAAGAGCTGCGACATTGAGGCCTGGTCTCCCCGCCAGCAGAAATACTTTGAGGTCTGCTCCTGCTCCAACCTGGGCGACGCCCAGGCCCGCCGGCTGGGCATCCGCTACAGCGAGGCGGTCACCGTCACCAACCGCAAGGGCCAGAAGGTGACGAAGAATGTGAACAGCCTCGTCCACACCCTGAACAACACCGTCGTCGCCCCGCCGCGGATGCTCATCGCCCTGCTGGAGAACAACCTCCAGGCAGACGGCTCGGTCCGCATTCCGGAGGTGCTGCGGCCCTACATGGGCGGCAAGGAGATCCTCATTCCGAAGAAGTGAGCCTCTCCCCTCCCCCGGCACAGCCGGGAACACCCGGGTTCCTCGCAGGAAAATCCTGTCAAATAGAATAAAAGAGGTGCTGTACAATGAAAAAGATCGTCAAAATCATCGGCGCGGCCAGTGCCGCCGCCCTCGCCGCCGCCCTGGTCCCCTATCGCTTCAAGTCGGACAAGGAGTCCGGCGAGTTCGAGCTGGGCGGCCTGCTGTGGAACCTGAAGAAGACCGCCGGTGAGGAGGAGGACACCTACACCATGGAACTGCTCCCCTTCCTGAACCAGGAGGTCGAGGAGAAGGAGGCCGAGCTCGCCGGCCAGGAGGAGCCTGTGGAGGAGCCCTTCGCCGAGCAGCCTGAGGGCGAGCTCATCGTCGAGGAGGTCAAGACGGACGCCGAGCCGGTGGAGGAGCCCTTTGCCGAGGAGCCCACGGTGGAGATCACCGTCGAGGTCTCCGACGAGGACTCCGGCGAGGACGAGGCCCCCGAGCTGCCCCCTGAGGCCGCCAACTGAGGTCGATGGGGGATAAGCGGATCTGGGCGATGGTGGGCGCGGTGTACGTCATCCTCGCCACCCTGCTGACCACCTACTGGATCGCCACCACCTCCCTGCTCACCGGCATCACCGGCCTGATGCTCGTCCCCCTCTGCGGCGGGATGTGCGCCCAGTGCCTGAACTGGCGGTGGAAGGCCGCGCGCGGCCTGCGGAAGGGAAATCCCCTCCTCTTTCTCCTGCTCGCCATCGCCTGCGGCGCAGGCACACTGCTCACGCTTGTGATCGGAACTGTTCAGCTGATCGGCCAGTTCTGAGTAAAACCAAATCTTCCCGCAAAAGCCGGGCAGAGGCGCTGCCTTTGCCTGGCTTTTTCCGTCGCGGGAAGAGGTGCTTTCAACCATGGACCTCCCCGTAGGGGCGCACCCTGTGCGCCCGCGTGCTGCCGCGCATGTTTCGACGGGGCCTGCACGAAACACCGCCGTTCCCCTTTACGGGCGCACGCGGTGCGCCCCTACGGTCCCCTTCCTATCTTCGCCGCCGAAAGGAGCGCTTTCCGAATGAACGCCATTCTCACCGACGGGCTGCGCGCGCTCGGGCTGGACCCGTCGCGCGCCCCCATCCTGGAGCAATACGCCTCCCTCCTGCTGGAGGGGAACCGGGTGACCAACCTGACCGCCATCACCGCGCCGGACGAGGTCGCCCGGCTGCACATGCTCGACTGCGCCGCCGTGGCCGCATGCATCCCGCTGGCCGGCCTGCGCGTGCTCGACGTTGGGACGGGGGCGGGCTTCCCCGGACTGGTGCTGCGGGCGGTGGAGCCCTCCATCCAGCTCACCCTGCTCGACAGCCTGGGCAAGCGGACGGACTGGCTGCGGGAGACCGCCCCCAGGCTGGGCGGGAGCGAGGTCGCCGTCCTCCACGGCCGGGCGGAGGAGTATGGCCGGGATGCGGCCCTGCGGGAGCAGTTTGACCTGGTCACCTCCCGCGCGGTGGCCGATTTGCGGATGCTCGCCGAGCTCTGCCTCCCCTTCGTGCGCGTGGGCGGGCGCTTTGCCGCGATGAAGGCGGATGCCTGCGCGCAGGAGAAGGCCCAGGCCGCCCACGCCGTCGAAATGCTCGGCGGCCGCTTTCTCGCCGACGAGGTCTACACCATCCCCGGCACGGAGATCACGCGCCGCCTGGTCCTCGTGGAGAAGGCCGCGCCCACCCCGGCGCAGTATCCCCGCCGCTTTGCGCGCATCCGCAAGAGCCCGCTCTGAGAGACAACAGTTCGAAACGTCAAGACGGAAAAATGCCACAAAATATTCTTGTAACTCCACTTTCCCCTGTGCTATAATGCTGGTATATGGAGGTTGGTATGGGCACTGCCATTGTCATCACATCGGGAAAAGGCGGCACGGGCAAGTCCTCCCTCACGGCGGGGCTGGGCTCCTGTCTGGCCGCGATGGGCAAGCGGGTGCTTTGCGTCGATATGGACATCGGCCTGCGCAATCTGGACCTGACGCTCGGCATGTCGGATGTGGCGCTGATGGACGTATCTGACGTGCTGGAGGGGCGCTGCCCGCTCAGCCACGCGGCGGCGGTCCACCCGAAACTGGAGCATCTGGCCCTGCTGCCCGCGCCGGTGACCCCGCCGCGCACGCCGCTGCGGCCGGAGGGGATGGCCGCTCTCGTCGCCGAGGCGAAGGAGCGGTATGATTTCTGCCTGATTGACAGCCCGGCCGGGCTCGGCTCCGGCTTCCAGCTCTCTATCTGCGCCGCGGACCGCGCGGTCGTGGTCTCCACCACCGACCCGGCCTCCCTGCGCGCGGCGCAGTCGGCGGTAGGCTGCCTGCGGCGGCGGGAGATTCCGATTCACCTGGTGGTCAACCGGGTCACCCGCGCCTTCCTGCGCAAGACACATACCAATATCGACGACGCGATGGACGCCCTCGGCCTGCCGCTGCTGGGCATTATTCCGGAGGACGCGCGCATTCCTCTGGCCGCCAGCCGGGGCATTCCGGTCATCATGACCTCCCGCCGGGGCGGCGCGCGGGCGTATTACAATATCTCCCGGCGGATTTTGGGCGAGCGCGTGCCGCCCATGCGCATCTGACACGCGCCGGAATCACACGGAAAAGAGGAGGTCTTGTCATTGAATATTGCACTCATGAGCGATGAGAACCGGCAGGAGCTGATGGTCCAGTTCTGCATCGCCTACTGCGGCATTTTGGCCAAGCATACCCTGTGCGCCACCCACACCACCGGCCGCATGGTCGCCGAGGCCACCGGCCTGGACGTGGAGCTGCTGTTCACCCATGACCACGGCGGCTGCCAGCAGATCGGCGCGCGCATCGCCTATGACGAGATCGACATGGTCCTCTTCTTCACCGGCCCGAAGAGCGTGGCGTATGAGGACGACCTGCACTATATCTGCCACCTGTGTGACACCTATAACATCCCCTGCGCAACCAATATCGCCACCGCCGAGATGCTGATCCACGGCCTGGCCCGCGGCGATCTCGACTGGCGCGACGTTGTCCGCTCCCGCAAGACAAAAATCGTACTCTGAGATGCAAATTCTGGCATTGATGTTTTCCCGGCCCTGCTGTCACGCCCAACGGCCCGTCCTTGGGCGTGTCTGTCTGTCCGGACACTGAGGAAAGGAATGTGCCCCCTATGGCAAAACTGAAACCGCGCACCCTCTCCGGGTTTATGGAGCTGCTCCCCGCCCCGCAGCAGCAGATGGAGCGGATGATGGAGACCCTGCGCCGCACCTACGCCCTCTACGGCTTCACCCCGCTGGACACCCCCGCCGTCGAGGCGGCGGAGGTCCTGCTGGCCAAGGGCGGCGGCGAGACGGAGAAGCAGATCTACCGCTTCCAGAAGGGAGACAGCGACCTGGCGCTGCGCTTTGACCTCACCGTGCCGCTGGCGAAGTACGTCGCGCTCAACTACGGGCAGCTCTCCTTCCCCTTCCGCCGCTATCAGATCGGCAAGGTCTACCGCGGGGAGCGGGCGCAGCGGGGCCGGTTTCGCGAGTTCTATCAGGCGGACATCGACGTGATCGGGGACGGTACGCTCGATATCGTCAACGAGGCGGAGATTCCCGCCATCATCTACCAGACCTTCACCTCCCTCGGCCTGCACCGCTTCCAGATCCGGGTGAACAACCGCAAGATCCTGAATGGCTTTTACGCCATGCTCGGCCTGTCCGACCGGGCGGGGGCGATCATGCGCACGGTGGACAAGCTGGAGAAGATCGGCCCGGACAAGGTGCGCGCCGTGCTGACGCAGGAGGACGGGCTGGACGCCGGCCAGGCGGACGCCGTCCTCGCCTTCACCCAGATTCAGGGGAGCAACGACGCCGTCCTCGCCGCCCTGGAGGAGTACCGGGGCAAGGACGCACTCTTTGACCAGGGCCTGGAGGAGCTGCGGACGGTCACGCGGTATCTCGCCGCCTTTGGCGTGCCGCAGAGCCACTTCGCGGTCGATCTCACCATTGCCCGCGGCCTGGACTACTACACCGGCACCGTCTATGAGACCACCATGCTCGACCACCCCGAGGTGGGCTCGATCTGCTCGGGCGGGCGTTATGACAACCTGGCGGAGTATTACACCGACAAGGCCCTCCCCGGCGTAGGCATCTCCATCGGGCTGACCCGGCTGTTTTACGTCCTCAACGAGCAGAAGATGCTCAATCCCGCCCTTCCCACCGCCCCGGCGGACGTGCTCGTCCTGCCGATGTCGCCGGAGGAGCTGGACTACGCCATCTCCGCCGCCACCCGCCTGCGCGCGGCCGGCATCCGCACCCAGCTCTACTGCGAGCAGAAGAAGTTCAAGGCGAAGATCTCCTACGCCGCCAAGCTCGGCATCCCCTTCGTCCTCTTCCTCGGCGGCTCGGAGCGCGAGGCGGGGACCTTCTCGCTCAAGGACCTGCGCACCGGCGAGCAGTCCACCCTCTCCCCCAACGAGACGGTGGCGGCCGTGCGCGCCTACCTCGCCGAGAGCGCGGCGATCGCGCCGGTGGTGGAGAAATGAGCGGGACCGATTAAGAAAAATAAATGAGGTGTCAGACCATGCTGTTTCAATCCAGAACCCACACCTGCGGCGCGCTGCGGCTGGCCGACGCGGGTAAGACCGTCACCCTGTGCGGCTGGATGGAGAACATCCGTGAGGTGGGCTCCAACTTCGCCTTTCTCGTCCTGCGCGACTTCTACGGCACCACCCAGGTGGTGATTGAGAACGAGGCGATGATGTCCATCGTCAAGCCGCTGAACAAGGAGTCCACCCTCTCGGTCACTGGCGTGGTCCGCGAGCGCGAGAGCAAGAACCCCAAGCAGGCCACCGGCGAGATCGAGGTGGTACCCACCAACATTGAGGTGCTCGGCCGCTGCCGCTACAACGAGCTGCCCTTTGAGATCAACCGCAGCCGTGAGGCGGACGAGTCCGCCCGGCTGAAATACCGCTACCTCGACCTGCGCAACCCGGCGGTGAAGCGGAATATCATTCTGCGCTGCAACGTCGTCTCCGCCCTGCGCCAGGCGATGGGCGAGGAGGGCTTTCTGGAGATCACCACCCCCATCCTCACCGTCTCCTCCCCCGAAGGTGCGCGGGACTACCTGGTGCCCGCCCGGAAGCACCCGGGCAAGTTCTACGCCCTGCCCCAGGCCCCGCAGCAGTTCAAGCAGCTGCTGATGACCGCCGGGTTTGACCGCTATTTCCAGATCGCCCCCTGTTTCCGCGACGAGGACGCCCGCGGCGACCGCTCCCCCGGCGAGTTCTACCAGCTGGATATGGAGATGGCCTTCGCCGGTCAGGACGACGTCTTTGCCGTACTGGAACGGGTCCTCCCCCCCATCTTTGCGAAATACGGCATCTACAACGTCGCCTCCGAGGCCCCCTTCCGCCGCATCCCCTTCCGCGAGGCGATGGAGACCTACGGCTCGGACAAGCCGGATCTGCGCATCGACCTCATCGTGCGCGACGTGAGCGCCATCTGTACCCGGACGGAGTTCGCCCCCTTCCAGGCGGAGGCGGTCAAGGCGGTCGTCGTCTCCGGCTGCAAGCTGGCCCGCAAGGCGATCGACAAGCTCTGCGCCGAGGTGGAGGTCCAGGCAGGCAACAAGGCCTACTGGTGTAAGGTGGACGACAAGGGCGAGCTGTCCGGGGGCGTTGCCAAGTTCCTCAAGGCGCACACCGCCGCGCTGACAGAACAGCTCGGCCTCCAGCCGGGGGACTTCATCGGCTTCACCGCCGGTGCCCTGGGCGCGGCGCAGAAGACCGCCGGGGTCCTGCGCAATAAACTGGGCGCGGCCTGCCCAGAGCACATGGACAGGGAGCGGTATGAGTTCTGCTGGATCGTGGACTTCCCGATGTACGAGATCGGCGAGGAGTCGGGCGAGCTGGAGTTCTGCCACAACCCCTTCTCCATGCCGAACGGCGGGCTGGACATCCTCCTGAAGGCCGAGCGCGGCGAGGTGGACCCGCTGGAGATCATGGCCTATCAGTACGACCTGGTGTGCAACGGCGTGGAGCTCTCCTCCGGCGCGGTGCGGAACCACGACCCCGAGATCATGGTCAAGGCCTTTGAGCTCGTCCGCCTGGGCGAGGAGGACGTGAAGGCGAAGTTCCCCGCCATGTACAACGCCTTCTGCTATGGCGCGCCCCCGCACGCCGGCATCGCCCCCGGCGTGGACCGGATGGTGATGCTCCTGGCGGGCGAGGACTCCATCCGCGAGATCATCCCCTTCCCGATGAACAAAAACGCGCAGGACGTCATGATGGGCGCCCCGGCGGCGGTGGAGGACCGCCAGCTGCGCGAGGTACACATCCAGCTCGCGCCGGAGGGGGAGGACTGAGCGGCCCCTCCCCTTCACATTGCTCAAACAGCCGGTTTCTTTTGAGAATTTTTTGTGAAATTCGGGAAATGGGCCTTGTAAAATCTTTAACAATGGATTACAATAAATAACGGCAAATCCATTTAATACCCTATCTCAGGAGGTAATTAAAAATGGCAGTAAAAGTTGCAATCAATGGTTTTGGCCGCATCGGCCGCCTGGCGTTCCGTCAGATGTTCGGCGCTGAGGGTTACGAGGTCGTCGCGATCAACGATCTGACTTCCCCCAAGATGCTGGCTCACCTGCTGAAGTATGACTCCACGCAGGGCACCTATGCTCTGGCTTCCACCGTCGAGGCTGGCGAGGACTATATCATGGTCGACGGCAAGAAGATCACCATCTATGCCAAGGCCAACGCCGCCGAGCTGCCTTGGGGCGAGCTGGACGTCGACGTCGTTCTGGAGTGCACCGGCTTCTACACCTCCAAGGCCAAGGCTCAGGCGCACATTGACGCTGGCGCGAAGAAGGTCGTCATCTCCGCTCCCGCCGGCAACGATCTGCCCACCATCGTCTACAACGTCAACCACACCAAGCTGACCAAGGACGACACCATCATCTCCGCCGCTTCCTGCACCACCAACTGCCTGGCCCCGATGGCGAAGGCTCTGAACGACGGCTGGGCCATCAAGTCCGGCATCATGTGCACCATCCACGCCTACACCGGCGATCAGATGACTCTGGACGGCCCGCAGCGCAAGGGCGACCTGCGCCGCTCCCGTGCCGCCGCTGTCAACATCGTGCCCAACAGCACCGGTGCTGCCAAGGCCATCGGCCTGGTCATCCCCGAGCTGAACGGCAAGCTGATCGGCGCCGCTCAGCGTGTTCCCACCCCCACCGGCTCCACCACCATCCTGACCGCCATTGTCGAGGGCGCCCCCACCAAGGAGGAGATCAACGCTCAGATGAAGGCTGAGGCCACCGAGTCCTTCGGCTACAACACCGATGAGATCGTGTCCTCCGACATCGTCGGCATGCGTTACGGCAGCCTGTTCGATGCCACCCAGACCATGGTCATCAACCTGGACAACGGCACCTCCGAGGTGCAGGTCGTCTCCTGGTACGACAACGAGAACTCCTACACCTCTCAGATGGTCCGTACCATCAAGTACTTCGCTGAGCTGGGCTGATCGCTCTCGCAAGTAGGATTTCTGACAAATGAACGGCGGGACACGCTTCGGCGTGTCCCGCTTTCGTCTTGCCCCGCAGGGGTGCGCGGTCTGTCGGCGGAACGGTTCAGACCGTTCCCTTCGGAAAAAAACGATGGTGCGTCCGTTGACCGGCGGGAGAACGGGGTGCTCCCCTACGCCCATGTGTATCCACCCACGCGGCGGATGAATGGCGGCCCGCACCCTCCGTAGGGGCGCACCGTGTGCGCCCGCGTGGTGGGACCGGCATCCATCCGTGTGCCCGGGCCCCGCCCAGACAAAACGCGCCGCCTGAACGATCTCAGGCGGCGCGCGTTTGTCTCATATTACCGGTTATAGGCCACCACGATGCGGCGGTTGGGCTCGGTGCCGGTGGAATAGGTGGAGATGTTGGGATGATAGTCCTGCAGCTCGGCGTGGATCACATGGCGCTCGTAGGCGTTCATCGGCTCGAGCATCATGTTGCGGCGGTACTTCACCGCCTTGTCCGCCGTCTTGCGGGCCAGGCGCTGGAGGGACTCCTCCCGCTTGGCGCGGTAGTGCTCGCAGTCCACATGGATGCGCACCCGGCGGCTCTGGCCGTGGTTCACGGCGTAGTTGGTGAGCTGCTGGATGGAGTCCAGCGTCTCGCCGCGGCGGCCGATCAGCGCGCCCAGGCCCTCGCCGGCGAGCTCGACCTCATAGACGCCCTGCTCGCTCAGGCGGATGACCGGCTCGGCCTCCACCTCCAGATGCTCCATCAGTCCGGTGAGGAAGCGGCGGATCTCCTCCGTACGGTCGGCCACGCTCTCCACCGCAGGGGCGGGAGCGGACTCCTCCGCCACAGGGGCGGCAGGGGCGGCGGCCTCCGTGCGCGGCGCCTGCTCCTCACGCGGAGCGCGGCGGCTGCGGGAGCGGCGGTTGCGGCGGGGACGGGCAGGGGCGGCAGGCGCCTCTGCGGCCTCCTCATCAGCCTCCACGGCGGGCGCGGGGGCGGCGGGGGCGCTGACCTCCTCCGCCACAGGGGCGGCGGCAGGCGCGCTCTGCGGCGCGACAGGGGAGATCACAGCCGGCTCCTCCACGGGGTCGGGGACCTCATAGCTCACGCGCACCTTTGCGGGGGCGCTGCCGATGCCCAAAAAACCGGTCTTGGCGCGGGCGATGATCTCAACCGACACGTCGTCGCGGTCCAGACCGAGCTGGGCCAGGGCGGCGGCAATGGCGAGCTCCTCCGTCTTGCCGGTGGTTTCCAGATACTTTGTCATGACCTGTCAGTTCTCCCCTTTCTCCAGGTCCTCTGCGGGGATCTCCGTCACGACGGTCTCCTCAACGGTCTGAACGGCGGTCTCCTCCTCGTGCTCTTCCTCCACGGCGCGGCCGCCGCGCTTCTTGGCCAGCACCCGCTCCAGCATCTCCTCGTCCAGCACATCCTGCGGGTCGCGGTAGGGGGTGGTGGGATAGCGGTCGGGGTCATAGGCGCGGCCGCGGGCATAGCGGCGCACGCCGATCTGACCGGCGCCGCTGTCGCGCTTCTTCTGCGCCTTTTGCGCCTGCTTCAGGGCGCGCTTGCCGCCCTTCTTGCGCAGCTCCTCTTCCTCGGCGGCGCGGCGGGCGGCGATCTCCGCCTTCTTCGACTTCTCCTCGGCGCGGCGGGCCTCGATGCGGGCCTGGCGCTCGGCCGCCTCGGCGGCGAACTTCTTGTTCAGGAAGCGGGAGAAGATCAGGTTCTCCAGCGCGCCGAAGATGGCGGTACACGCCATGTAGATGCACATGCCGGCCGGCATGGTGTAGCCGAACCAGAGGTACATCAGCGGCATGATATACATCATGGTCTTGGTGGACTGGGCGGCAGGGTTGTCCGAGCCGCTGTTTTCCGCCGTCCTGATCTGGTTGCTCTTCATCGAGTACATGGAGTACAGGAAGTTGAGCACCGTCACCCCGATCGGGATGAGGAACAGGCCGATGTGGGCCCAGTCGATGGCATCCCAGCCCCAGAACTGCCAGTCCGGGATCTCGCCGAGGTTGATGCCGAAGAAGTTGAAGCTGATCACCTGCAGCTTGTCCGCGGCGCTGCCGAGGGCGTCCTCCGCGGCCTGGTAGAGGGTCTGGTCCTGGCCGATCCAGTTGAGCAGGACCATCTCCTGATAGGCCTGCTGGCTCTGGGCGACAGTGTAGCCCAGGCCGGAGAGGGTGTCGGCGACGGTGGTGATCTCCTCCTGCGTCAGGCAGAGCATGTGCAGCATCGGCTGGCGGATGACGGCGTACAGGCCCATCAGGATGGGCAGCGGCAGCAGGGACCACAGGCAGCCGCCCATCGGGTTCACATGCTCCTGCTCATAGATCTTGGCGACCTCCTGCTGATAGCGCTGCTGGTCCTTGCCATACTGCTTCTGCAGGCGCTGCATCTCCTCGTTCATGGAGGTCATCTGCATCATGCCCTTCTTGCTCTTGTACGAGAGCGGGAAGAGCACCAGGCGGATCAGCAGGGTGAAGATCGCCAGGGACAGGGCGTAGTCGCCGCAGAAGGTATAGATCCACAGCAGAATACGGCCAAATACTTGTAAAATAGCGGTAAACAATGGTGTGGCCTCCTCAGGCATGGTCTGGACGGACGCGATGCCGTCCGGCTTGGGGTGGCGCCGGCGAAGGCGCGGGCAGGACCCTATGGCACAGGGTCATACTCGATGGTCTTCTGCCGGTGAAAGGGATGACACCTGGCCAGCCGCCTGGCCGCCAGCAGGCTGCCGCGGGCGGGGCCGTACTTCTCCACCGCCTGGCGCGCATACTCCGAGCAGGTGGGCACGAAGCGGCAGCTGGGCGGGGTAAGCGGGGAGACAGAGCGCTGGTAGAAACGGATCAGCGCGAGCAGGGCGCGCCGGACGGCGCCGCTCACCGCTCCTGCCCCTCCGCCGGGCACAGCAGGCCGAGCTTCTTCGCCAGCCGGCAGAAATCCCGGTCCAGCCGCCGGTAGCTCACCTGAGTTGCCAGGCCGCGCGCGACCACCACCAGATCCGTCCCCGGCCGGAGCTCCGCCTGATGCAGGCGGTAGATCTCGCGGATGCGGCGGCGCACCCGGTTTCGCACAACGGCGTGGCCCAGCTTGGTGCTCGCCGTGATGCCCAGGCGGCGCACGCCCAGCCGGTTCGGGCGGGTGTAGAGCACCAGGGTGGCGCAGGCAGCGTATTTGCCCCGGCTGTAGAGCCGGCGGAACTCCCGATTATCCTTGATGGAAACCCAGCAGCGTTTCACAGATCATCCCTCATGCCTGTCCGCCGGACAGGGCGTCCGGCAGGGGGACAGGGCGCGAAAAAGGCCGTCCGGATGCACGGCAAGGGGTGGAAGACCGCTTCCCGGCCCGACGGCCCCGGATCATTCCACCCCTGCCATGCCAGCCGGCCGGACCGGCTCTCCCGGTCTCCGGCGGTCTGGCCGCTATCTCTGATGGCGCTTGCCTCTTTCAGCTCTGTCCTGCTTCTTGCGGTTGCTCCCGTCCTCAGTGCGTCAGACGGATACGGCCCTTGGCACGGCGGCGGGCGAGAACCTTGCGGCCGTTGGCGGTCGCCATTCTCTTGCGGAACCCATGGACCTTGGAGCGATGGAGCTTCTTGGGCTGATAGGTACGTTTGGTAGCCATTCTTTTACACCTCCGACTTGCTTATTGCTCGACAAGCCGGCGCCGGAGCGCCGGCCGCAGCGAACGAAAACAGGGCACGACAGGGCGATTTGCCCATAAATGCAACAGATATTATAAACCATCCAATTTCACGCTGTCAATAGTATTTTTCCCGCTTTTTCTTCCGAAACACGGGCGGAGGGGTCTCCGGACCCCCCTCTCCCCCGTCTGCATGACTGGCAGCAAATATGCCGCTTCCGTCAGGTCTTTTCCCGTTCTGCCGGGAGAATCGGGGCTTTTTATTCTCATTTTGTGCGGCTTTTTCCCGAATTTGCATTGCCTGAGGGGGGCTGTTATGGTATAATAACGAAGAATAAAACGGTGGGCCGGAAACGCTTCCGGCCGCCCGCGCGGCCCGGCGCGCGAGAAGAGAGACAAGCCGGGCGCATGCAGAGAGAAAGCGCTTGCTTGGGGAGGTCTTTACCATCGAAATGAATTCCGCTGCTGACATCTGGCCCAGCGTCATCACACTGCTGGAGAAGGAGCTGACACCCACCGCAGTCAGCACCTGGTTTTACGACGCCGAGGCGGTGGAGCTGCTGGAGGACCGGCTGGTCCTCTGCGTACCGAGTGACTTCAAGAAGAATATCATCCTCTCGCGCTATCTGCCGCAGCTGAAAAAGGTCCTCTACGACCTCTTTGCCGCGGAGATGGACGTGGTCATCTTCACGAAGGAGGAGGCCGAGCGCTATCAGGCGCGCGGCACGCGCAATGAGAACGTGCTCATCGGAAATGAGGAGTTCACCTTTGAACACTTTATCGTGGGCTCGTCCAACCAGTTTGCCTACAATGCCGCCCTCAACGTGGCGGACAACCCCGGACGGAGCTATAACCCCCTCTTCATCTACGGAGAGTCCGGCCTGGGCAAGACGCACCTGCTCTACGCGATCTATCACACCATCCGCCGGAATCATCCGGACTACAATATCATCTTCATCAAGGGCGACGAGTTCACCAACGAGCTGCAGGAGGCCATCCGGCTCAAGACCACCGACGCCTTCCGCCAGAAGTACCGGGACAAGGACCTGCTGCTGGTGGACGACATCCAGTTCATCGCCGGCAAGGAGTCCACGCAGGAGGAGTTCTTCAACACCTTCAACAATCTCTACGAGTCGGGCCACCAGATCGTCCTCACCTCCGACCGGCCGCCGTCTGACATGGCCCGGCTGGAGAACCGCCTGCGCACCCGCTTCGAGTGGGGCCTGCTGGCGGACATCCAGCCCCCCGACTATGAGACGCGCTGCGCCATCATCAAGAACAAGGCCATTCTCCTCGGGCTGGAGCTGCCGAACGATGTGCTCGAGTACATCGCCCAGAACATCACCGCCAACGTCCGCCAGCTGGAGGGGACGATCAAGCGCCTGCTCGCCTACCGCGACCTGATGGGCCAGAAGGTGAACGACGAGAACGCCTCGCGCGCCATCCAGGCCCTCATCCGCGCGCGGGACGAGTATATCCCCTCTCCCGAGGTGATCGTGGAGGAGACGGCGAAGTATTACGCCCGGGACCCGAAGGAGGTCCTCGGCTCCTCGCGGATGAAGGAGGTCGTGCTCGCGCGGCAGGTGTCCATCTACCTCATCCGCTCCATCACCAATCTCTCCCTGCCGGAGATCGGCAAGGTCTTCGGCCAGCACCACACCACCGTCATGCACTCGCTGGACAAGGTGGAGAAGATGATGCGCGACGACCGGCATCTGGCGGAGATCGTGCGCGACATCAAGAGCAACATCAACAGCCGCGGCTACTGAGTCCAGGGCAAAAGAGTCTGTCAACAGCTCTCCTCACTTTTCCACATTTTCCACAGAGTTTTCCCACATGTGGAGAGAAAAGCTGTGCATTCGCCGGAGCGCGCGGCGCGCCTGTGCATCCCCGGCAAAATTTTCCACGGGGGCTGTGGAGGGGAAAATCCAGCGCTTTCAAGGCTTTTCGCGCCTTTTCCACAGATTCGCGCCCCCTACTACTACTGCTATTTTATCTCTCACTCTCTTTTCTGACAGGAACGGAGGAATCCCATGAAATTCTCTTGCGAAAAGGCGCTGCTCCAGAGCGCCATCACCATCGCATCCCGGACCGTGGCGGTCAAAAGCGCCGTCCCCGCCCTCGAGGGCCTGCTCGTCGAGACGCGGGAGGACCAGGTCCGCATCACCGGCTATGACCTCAAAACGGGCATCCGCACCCTGATCCCCGCCGACGTGCAGGAGCCGGGCGCGCTGGTCTTCTCCGCCCGCCTCTTCGGCGAGATCATCCGCCGGATGCCGGACGACGTGGTGCGCATTTCCACAGAGAAGTATACCGTCACCCTGCGCTGCGGGATGAGCGAATTCAACATTCAGGCGATCGACGCGGGCGAATACCCCGACCTCCCCTCTGTGGACTACCAGAACTCCATCTCCATCCAGCAGAGCCGCCTGCGCGACATGATCGAGCGCACCTCCTTCGCCATCAGCCAGAACGAGGCGCGGCCCATCCACACCGGCGCCCTCTTTGAGGTGGAGACGGACGGGGAGGGCAAGAGCCAGCTCACCATGGTCGCGGTGGACGGCTACCGCCTCGCCCTGCGCCGGGAGAAGCTCGAGCGCAAGAGCGGCGCGGACCTCTTCCAGTTCGTCGTGCCCGGGACGGCGCTGCGCGAGGTGCAGCGCCTCGGGAGCGACACGGAGGAGCTGATGGAGGTCATCCAGGGCGAGCGGCACATCATGTTCAAGACGCCGGACGTCACCCTGGTCACCCGGCGTCTGGAGGGGGACTTCTTAAACTACCGGCAGGCGATCCCCGCCTCCTCCCCCATCTCGGTGCTGGCGGACACCCGGCGGCTGCTCGGTTCCATCGAGCGGTGCAGCCTGATGATCAGCGAGCAGCAGAAGAGCCCGCTGCGCTGCACCTTCACCGACGGTCTGGTGCAGATCCGCACCTCCACCGCCCTGGGCAACGCCTATGACGAGTGCCCCATCCAGGGCGACGGCGGCGGACTGGAGATCGGCTTTAACCACCGCTATCTGTTGGACGCCCTCAAGGCGGCCCCCACCGCATCGGTCCGCCTGGCACTCAATACGCCGGTCTCCCCCTGTGTGGTCACCCGCGGAGAGGAGACGGACGAGGACACCTTCACCTATATGGTCCTGCCCGTGCGCCTGCGGGCGGGCGTGTGAACGGAGGTGCGCAGATGAGAGAGGTCAGAAGCAAGATCGAAACGGAGTTCATCAAGCTCGACAGCCTGCTCAAGTATGAGGGGCTGGCGGAGACCGGCGGCGAGGCCAAGCGCCTGATCCAGGAGGGCATGGTGAAGGTCAACGGCGAAGTGTGCACCATGCGCGGCAAGAAACTCCGCCCCGGCGACCGCGTGGAGCTGGGCGGGGACGCCGTGGTGATCGAATGATCGTTCAGACCCTCCGGCTGGAGGGATTTCGCAACTATTCCGCCGCAGAGGCGGAGTTTCACCCCGGCATCAACGTGATCGTCGGGGAGAACGCCCAGGGCAAGACCAACCTGCTCGAGGCGGTGGGCTACTTCTCCGGCGCGCGGAGCCACCGCACCCGCTCCGACCGCGACCTGATCGGCTTTGACCGCGCGGGGGCGTCGCTGGAGCTGTCTCTCACCTCCCGCGGGCGGGACTTCCGCCTGCGCGCGCAGCTCGCGCGGGGGGCGCGGCGGCAGCTCTGGTCCAACGGGGTCCGCCTCAAGAGCGCTGCCGGGCTGGACGGGATCTTAAACACCGTCCTCTTCTGCCCGGAGGACCTCTCCCTCATCCGGGCGGGGGCGTCGGAGCGCCGCCGCTTTCTGGACGAGGCGGTCAGCCAGCTCCGCCCGCGCTGCGCCGCCGCCCTGGCGGAGTACCGCAAGCTCCAGGAGAGCAAGACCCGCATCCTGCGCGACTGGCAGGACAACGGGGCGATGGCGGACACGCTGGAGACCTACAGCCTGCGCATGTGCCAGGTGGGCGCGCAGATCATCCGCTACCGGGCGCGCTATCTCGCTCAGCTCGCGCGCTTCGCCCCGGCGATCCACCGGGAGTTCTCCGGCGGGCGGGAGGAGCTCGGCCTGCGCTACCAGACGGTGAAGACGGTGAGCGACCCCTCCGCCGCGGAGGAGACCATCTTTTCCCAGCTCATGGAGCATATGCGCGCCCACCGGCGGGCAGAATGGGAGAGCCGCTCCTGCCTCTCCGGCCCGCACAAGGACGACCTGATCGTGGAGATCAACGGCATCCCCGCCCGCACCTTCGGCAGCCAGGGGCAGACGCGCACCGCCGCCCTCTCCCTCAAGCTGGCTGAGCGGGAGGTGAGCCGGGACGACCAGGGGGAGGCCCCTGTCCTCCTGCTCGACGACGTCCTCTCCGAGCTGGACGCGCGGCGGCAGGAATTCGTGCTCAACCGCATCGGCGGCGGTCAGGTGCTCATCACCTGCTGCGAGGAGGAGACGCTCGGCCGCCTGCAGGCCGGGCGGGTGCTGCGCGTCCACGGCGGCGCGCTGGTCTGAGAGGAGCGGGGAAATGTATCTCTATCTCGGCGGGGAGACCGTCGTGGCCGGGCGGGACATCATCGGCATCTTTGACCTGGACATCACCAGCCAGAGCCACCGCACCCGGCGCTATCTGAATGAGGCCCAGTGCAGGGGCGAGGTGGTCACGGTGGGAGAGGATCTCCCCAAGAGCTTCGTCCTCTGCCAGAGCGGCCGGGAGGCGCGCCAGCGGGTCTATCTCGCCCAGCCCTCCAGCGCGACGCTCGGCCGCCGCCTGCGCGAGCATGACAGAAAGCCCATTTTGAACAGCCGCTGAGACGGGCGGCCGGATATGCCTTCCCCGGCGGAGAGACCGCCGTCTGTGATAGATTTTGTGTATATTTGTATCTGTGGAACGTGAAGAGGAGTTATTATGGCTGAAGATTTATTGGAACGCGGCACAGCCGTCACCGGCGAATACAACGCCTCGGAAATTCAGGTGCTCGAGGGGCTGGAGGCCGTGCGCAAGCGGCCCGGCATGTACATCGGCTCTACCTCGTCCTCCGGCCTGCACCATCTGGTCTATGAGATCGTGGACAACTCCATCGACGAGGCCCTGGCCGGCTACTGCACCGAGATCGGGGTGGTCATCGGCGCGGGGGACATCATCACCGTCACCGACAACGGCCGCGGCATCCCGGTGGACGTCCAGGCGCAGACGGGCAAGCCCGCCCTCGAGGTGGTCTTCACCATCCTGCACGCGGGCGGCAAGTTCGGCGGCGGGGGCTATAAGGTCTCCGGCGGCCTGCACGGCGTGGGCGCGAGCGTGGTGAACGCCTTGTCCGAGTGGCTCACCGTCCAGGTGCACAAGGACGGGAAGATCTATCAGATGCGCTTTGCCCGCGGCCACGTCGTCCAGGAGATGACGGTGGTGGGCGAGACGGAGCGCACCGGCACCACCGTCACCTTCAAGCCGGACCCCGAGATGTTCGAGGAGACGGAGTACAGCTATGAGACGCTGCACAAGCGGATGCGTGAGCAGGCGTTTTTGAACGGCGGCCTGCGCATCATCACCGAGGACCAGCGCCCCGGCCGCGAGACGCGCGACGAGATGTGCTACGAGGGGGGCATCCGCTCCTTCGTCTCCTTCATCAACGAGAACAAGACCCCCATCCACCCCGAGGTGATCTACATCGCCGGGGAGCAGGCGGACGCGATGGCGGAGATCGCCATGCAGTACACCGACAGCTACAACGAGGTCATCGTCTCCTTTGCCAACAACATCCACACCCCGGAGGGCGGTATGCACGAGACCGGCTTCAAGGCCGCGCTCACCAACGTGCTCAACGCCTACGGGCGGCAGCGCAAGCTGCTCAAGGAGGATGAGAAGGTCTCGGGCGACGACTGCCGCGAGGGGCTCACCTGCGTGATCTCCGTCAAGCTGACCGAGGCGCAGTTTGAGGGCCAGACCAAGGCCAAGCTGGGCAACAGCGAGATCCGCACCCTGGTGAACAACCTCGTCTCGGAGAAGCTGGAGGTCTTCCTGGAGGAGAATCCCGCCGTCGGCAAGGCGATCCTGGAGAAGGCCACCATGGCCGCCCGCGCCCGCGAGGCCGCCCGCCGCGCCCGCGAGAACGTCCGCCGGAAGAACGCCCTGGAGGGCTCCACCCTCCCCGGCAAGCTGCGCGACTGCAACGAGCGCGACCCGTCGCTCACCGAGATCTATATCGTCGAGGGCGACTCGGCAGGCGGCTCGGCCACCCAGGGCCGAGACTCCCGCTTCCAGGCCATCCTCCCCCTCTGGGGCAAGATGCTCAATGTGGAGAAGGCCCGGGCGGACAAGGTCTATGGCAACGACAAGCTCACCCCCGTTATCACCGCCCTCGGCGCCGGCCTGGGGGACGACTTTGACGCCGGAAAGCTGCGCTACCACAAGGTCATCATCATGGCGGACGCCGACGTGGACGGCAGCCATATCCGCACCCTGCTGCTCACCTTCTTCTTCCGCTTCATGCGCCCGCTCATCGAGAACGGCTATGTCTACGCCGCCGTGCCCCCGCTCTACAAGCTCACGCGCGGCCGTCAGACCCGCGTGGCCTTCTCCGACGAGGAGCGGGACGCCATCTCCAGCGAGATGCGCGGCGGCAACCCCAATGTGAAGGTGGACATCAGCCGCTTCAAGGGCCTGGGCGAGATGGACCCGCACGAGCTGTGGGAGACCACCATGGACCCCGAGCGGCGCACCCTCAAGCGGATCACCCTGGCCGACGCGGTGGCCGCCGACCAGACCTTCACCCTGCTCATGGGCGAGCGGGTGGAGCCGCGGCGCGCCTATATTGAGGCCAACGCCCGCCACGTCTCCAATCTGGACTACTGAGAAGGGGGAATGAGAGATGAAACGCGACTATACCCCCGATGAGATCCGCTATCCCGACCAGAAGATCGTCAATATCGACCTCGAGAGCGAGATGCAGCGGGCGTACATGGAGTACGCCATGTCCGTCATCGTGGACCGCGCCCTGCCCGACGTGCGCGACGGCCTCAAGCCGGTGCACCGGCGCATCCTCTACGCCATGTATGAGGACAACCTGACGCATGACAAGCCGTTTAAGAAGTCGGCCACCTGCGTCGGCGACGTGCTCGGCCGGTACCATCCCCACGGTGACGGCTCGGTCTATGACGCCCTGGTGCGCCTGGCGCAGGACTTCTCCATGCGCTGCCCCCTGATCGAGGGACACGGCAACTTCGGCTCCATCGACGGCGACCCCCCGGCCGCCTACCGTTACACCGAGGCGCGGCTGGACCGCATCTCCGCCGAGATGCTGCGCGACATCGACAAGGACACCGTCGAGTGGGTGCCCAACTTTGACGAGAGCCGCAAGGAGCCCAAGGTGCTCCCCAGCCGCTTCCCCAACCTGCTGGTGAACGGCTCGGCGGGCATCGCCGTCGGCATGACCACCAATATCCCCCCGCACAACCTCGGCGAGGTGATCGACGGGGTGGTGCATGTGCTCGACGACCCGGAGGTGACCCTCGGCGAGCTGATGGAGCACATCCCCGGCCCGGACTTCCCCACCCGCGGGATGATCATGGGCCGCGCCGGCATCCGCGCCGCCTACGCCACCGGCCGGGGGCACATCCGCGTGCGCGCCCGCACCGAGCTGGAGGAGTTCGGACAGGGCCGCCTGCGCATCATCGTGACCGAGCTGCCCTATCAGGTGAACAAGACCCGCCTAATCGAGAACATCGCCGAGCAGGTGAAGGAGAAGCGCCTGGACGGCATCTCCGGCCTGCGCGACGAGTCCGGCCGCAACGGGATGCGCATCGTCATCGAGCTGAAGAAGGACGCGAACAGCCAGGTGGTGCTCAACCGCCTCTTCGCCCAGACCCAGCTGCAGACCACCTTTGCTATCATCCTGCGCGCCCTGGTGAACAACCAGTCCCAGCCCAAGGTCCTCACCCTGCGGGAGATTCTGGATGAGTACATCGACTTCCAGATGGAGGTGCTCACCCGGCGGACCCAGTTCGACCTCAACCGCGCCCTCGCCCGGGCCCACCTGCTCGAGGGCCTGCTCATCGCCCAGGACAACATCGACGAGGTCATCCACATCATCCGCACCAGCTATGACAACGCCAGGCAGCGCCTGATGGAGCGCTTCGGTCTGGACGACATCCAGGCCCAGGCCATCCTGGAGCTCCAGCTCCGCCGCCTGCAGGGGCTGGAGCGGGAGAAGCTGGAGGCGGAATACCGCGAGCTGGAGGAGCGCATCGCCTACTATCAGAGTCTCCTGGCCGACCGGGAGAAGATGCAGGGCGTGCTCAAGGACGAGCTGCTGGAGATCCACGCCAGGTACGGCGACGAGCGCCGCACCGAGATCGTCGACGTGGAGGACGAGCTGGACATCGAGGACCTGATCGAGGAGGAGACCTGCGTCTTCACCCTCTCCCACGCGGGCTACCTCAAGCGCACCCCGGTCTCCGCCTACCGCAGCCAGAAGCGGGGCGGCAAGGGGGTGAGCGCCCAGTCCCTGCGGGAGGAGGACTACACCGAGACCCTCTTCACCTGCTCCACGCACGATTACATTCTCTTCTTCACCAACACCGGCAAGGTGCACCGCAAGAAGGGCTATCAGATCCCGGAGGCGAGCCGTGCGGCGCGGGGGAGCCACCTGTCCAACCTCCTCCCCCTCGAGCCGGAGGAGAAGGTGCGCGCCATGCTCCACTGCCGCGCCTTCCCGGAGGAGGAGTTCCTCGTCCTGGTGACCAAGAACGGCACCGTCAAGCGGATCACCCTGGCCTCCATCAACACCGCGCGCAAGGCGGGCATCCGCGCCATCACCCTGGAGGAGGGGGACGACCTGATCGCCGTGCGCCGCACGAAGGGCAGCGCCGAGGTTATCCTCGCCACGCGCGAAGGCATGGCCATCCGCTTTGCCGAGCAGGACATCCGCTGCATGGGCCGCGACGCGGTGGGCGTGCGCGGCATCCGCCTGCGGGAGGGGGACTACGTCGTGGGCGCGGAGATTGTCGGCCACGGCGACGCCCTGCTCACCATTACGGAAAAGGGCTATGGCAAGCGCACGGACACCGGCGAATATCCCACCCAGGGCCGCGGCGGCTACGGCACGCGCAACTACAACATCACCGCCAAGACCGGCCCGGTGGTGGGCACCGCCATCGTGAACGACACGGACGACGTGCTCATCATCTCGGACGACGGGGTGATTATCCGCACCGCCGCCTCCGGCATCAGCCGCTACTCCCGCGTGACGCAGGGGGTGCGCGTGATGCAGGTCTCGGAGGATGTGAAGGTGATCAGCCTGGCCAAGACCCGCCGCCTGGACGAGAACGGCGAGGAGACCGCCCCCGAGGTGGGGGAGGATGAGGACTGATGGCGGAGCGTAAGACGGTGACCCTCTACACCGACGGGGCCTGCTCCGGCAACCCCGGCCCGGGCGGCTGGGCGGCCATCCTCCTCTACGGGAGCTTTCAAAAGGAGCTCTCCGGCGGGGAGGCGCGCACGACGAACAACCGCATGGAGCTCACCGCCGTCATCCGCGGCCTGGAGGCCCTCAACCAGCCCTGCGTGGTCGAGCTGTACTCCGACTCCAAGTACGTCATTGACGCCCTGGAGAAGGGCTGGGCGCGGTCCTGGCAGCGCCGGGGCTGGGTGAAGTCGGACAAGAAGCCCGCCCTCAACCCAGACCTCTGGGAGCGCCTGCTCGCGCTGTGCAGCCTGCACGAGGTCCATCTCCACTGGGTCAAGGGCCACGCCTCCAACCCCTGCAACAACCGCTGCGATGAGCTGGCGGTCGCCGAGTGGAAGAAATTCAAATAGCCCGCCTGTGAACACAGGCATGACATGAAAAGCCCCCGCCCCATCCGTCCGGCACAGGTCCGGAGATGGGGCGGGGGCGATGCTTGGAAACGCTGATTTATTTCTGATGAGCGATGATCCAGCGGAGCAGCCCGTCGGGCTGGATGACGCCTGCCGCCAGTTGCAGGATAATATCAGACAATTCCTCCTGCGTATAATGCAATTCTACACCGTTTAAGGCGAGATAGACCAGCATGACATGTGCACCGGTCCTCTTGTTCCCGTCTATAAAAGGGTGGTTCTTCACCAGACCAAAGCAGAGCCGGGCCGCCTTCTGCTCAAGAGAGGGATAGACGTCCTCCCCGCCGAAGGTTTGAAAGGGCGCGCTGAGCGCGGAGTCCAGCATCCCCTCATCTCTCAGACCAGGAGAGCCGCCGGTGATGGAGACGAGCTGTTCATGCAGCATGAGCACCTGCGCTCTGGAGAGACGGATCATTTGGCGAGCACCTCATAGGCCTGCCGGTTCTGGGCAATCAGGCGGTGGGAGAGCTCCATAACATCCTCATCCGGGGCAAGCTGCTCCTCCTCTGCGGCGCGGAACTCCATGAGCAGATAGCGCGGGACGTTGTTCTTCAGGATGATGACAGAGCCGTTCTCGTCCACCAGACGGGCCACCTTGGAAAAATTCTGGTTGGCCTCGGTGATGGAGACCAGATTGTTAGTGTTGATATTCATGATGCAGCCCTCCTTTGATTCTATTATAACACAATATAGGAGAAATTCAACCTATTATCTGAGGAGGGCATGGTCTGTTTGACGATCTGATGTGCCCGCTGTTCAACGGACGCACCAACGTCAAAATCCGCAGGGAACGGTCTTGACTGTTCCGACCGATGGACTGCACAGTTCCGTCAGTTCCGCTCCTGCACAAAAAAGCGCCCGGGTCAAAAACCCGGGCGCTGCGCGTGGACGATAACGGATTCGAACCGCTGACCCTCCGCACGTCAAGCGGATGCTCTAGCCAGCTGAGCTAATCGTCCAGACGACTTTGTTATTATATCCGTCCCGGCGGCGTTTGTCAACCGGTTTTTGCAAATCGCGGGGGAATTTTTTCATCCCTCCCCCGCCGGGCCGAGGGCGCGCTTGAGCGCGCGCGTGACCTCCTCCACCTCCTGCATGGTGGCGAGGTGGGTGAGCCGGGCGCGCCACTTCGCCGCGCCGCGCACCCCCTTGAGGTACCAGCTGTAGCTCTTGCGCGCCTCCAGACAGGCGATGTGCTCCCCCTTCTGGGCCATGGCGAGGCGGAACTGCCGCAGGGCGGTGTCGCAGCGCTCGTCCACCGTCGGGGGCGCGGGCGGCGTACGGCCGGCCAGGAGGGCTTTGGCCTGGGCGAAGAGCCAGGGATCGCCGCAGGCGCCCCGGCCGATCATCACCCCGTCCGCCCCGGTGGCGGCGAGGATATCCGCAGCGTCCTGGGCAGTGAAGACGTCGCCGTTGGCAAAGACGGGGATGGAGACGGCCTCCTTCACCCGGCGGATGATCTCCCAGTCCGCCCGCCCGGCGTACATCTGGCTCCGGGTGCGGCCGTGGACCGTGAGGGCGGCGGCCCCCGCCGACTGGAGCATGAGGGCGAAGGACACGGCGTTCACGGAGTTTGCGTCCCAGCCCTTGCGGATCTTTACCGTCACCGGACGCCCGGCGGCGCGGACGGCGGCCTCCGTCACCCGGCAGGCCAGCTCCGGCGTGCGCATCAGGGCGGAGCCGTCCCCCGCGCCCACGATCTTGTGGACCGGGCAGCCCATATTCAGGTCGATAATCGCCGGGTTCACCAGCTCGGCCACCTTGGCCGCGGCCTCTCCGACGGCGACGGGGTCGCTCCCGAAGAGCTGGACCGCCGCGGGGTGCTCCCCCTCCCCCAGCGCCATGAGGGGGAGGGTCTTCCGGTCCTGATAGCACAGCGCCTTGGCGCTCACCATCTCGGTCACGGTGTAGTCCGCGCCCATCTCACGGCAGATGGTGCGAAAGGCCAGGTCGGTCACCCCCGCCATCGGCGCGAGGGCCAGCGGCCCGGGCAGGGCGACGGTTCCGATCTGCATGGCGTACTCCTCTCTGTGGTGTAGGGATTTCGTGCGGGCGCACGGGGTGCGCCCCTACGGCGCGCTGTGTTTTGGAAAATGCGGCGGGATTTGGCAAGAATAGCGGTTTCTCATTCAGAAGAGATGATAATCCACCCGACAAATCGTAGGGGCGCACGGGGTGCGCCCCTACGGCGCGCTGTGTTTTGGAAAATGCGGCTGGATTTGGCAAGAATAGCGGTTTCTCATTCAAAAGAGATGATAATCCACCCGACAAATCGTAGGGGCGCACCGTGTGCGCCCGTGAGGGCGGGGTGTTTTTCGGTCGGCGTGCCACCCCTCATCCGTCACGGCTGACGCCGCGCCGCCTTCCCCCGGAGGGGAAGGCCTTTTTTGCCTCAGATGCGCGCCACGCCGCTCTCGCAGGCGGCCTGTGCGACGGCGGCGGCGACGGCGGGGGCCACGCGCCCGTCAAAGGCGTAGGGGAGCATGGCGTACTCCTCTCTGTGGTGTAGGCATTTCGTGCGGGCGCACGGGGTGCGCCCCTACGGCGCGCTGTGTTTTGGAAAATGCGGCTGGATTTGGCAAGAATAGCGGTTTCTCATTCAAAAGAGATGATAATCCACCCGACAAATCGTAGGGGCGCACCGTGTGCGCCTGTGAGGGCGGGGTGTTTTTCGGTCGGCGTGCCACCCCTCATCCGTCACGGCTGACGCCGCGCCGCCTTCCCCCGGAGGGGAAAGCTTTTTTACCTCAGATGCGCGCCACGCCGCTCTCGCAGGCGGCCTGTGCGACGGCGGCGGCCACCGCGGGGGCCACGCGCCCGTCAAAGGCGTAGGGGAGGATGTACTCCGGCCGCAGCTCGTCCGGGCCGACCAGGTGGGCCAGGGCCTCGGCGGCGGCGAGCTTCATCTCATCGTTGATGTCGGACGCGCGCACGTCCAGCGCGCCCCGGAAGATGCCGGGGAAGGCGAGGACGTTGTTGATCTGGTTGGGGAAGTCGGACCGGCCGGTGCCCACCACAGCCGCCCCGGCGGCGAGGGCCTCGTCCGGGAGGATCTCCGGCGTGGGGTTGGCCATCGGGAAGAGAATGGCCCCCGGGGCCATGGTGCGCACCATCTCCGCCGTCACCATCCCGGGCGCGGAGACGCCGATGAAGACGTCGGCACCCTCCAGCACCTCCGCCAGGCTCCCCTTCCGGCGATGGCGGTTGGTGATGGCCGCCATCTCCCGCTTGGCGTCGTTCAGGCCGTCCCGCCCCTCGTAGATCGCCCCCTTGCGGTCGCAGAGGACGACGTCGTGCAGGCCGCGGGCGATGAGCAGGCGGATGATCGCAATGCCGGCCGCCCCCGCCCCGCAGGTGACAACGCGGATGTCCTCCATCCGCTTGCCCACCAGCTTGAGGGCGTTGGTGAGGGCGGCGAGGACGACGACGGCGGTGCCGTGCTGGTCGTCGTGGAAGATGGGGATGTCGCAGCGCTCCTTCAGCCGACGCTCGATCTCAAAGCAGCGCGGGGCGGAGATGTCCTCCAGATTCACCCCGCCGAAGGACCCGGCGAGCAGGGCGACGGTGTTCACGATCTCGTCCACGTCGTGCGAGCGCACGCACAGCGGGATGGCGTCCACGTCGCCAAAGGACTTGAAGAGGACGCACTTGCCCTCCATCACCGGCATTCCAGCCTCCGGGCCGATGTCCCCCAGGCCGAGGACGGCGGTGCCGTCCGTCACCACGGCGACGGTGTTCCACCGGCCGGTGAGGTTGTAGCTCTCCGCCGGGTCGCGCTGGATCTCCAGGCAGGGCTGGGCCACGCCGGGGGTGTAGGCGAGCGACAGGTCCTCCCGGCTGCGGATGGCCATCTTGGGGGCGACGGAGAGCTTCCCCCGCCACTGACGGTGCAGCTTGAGCGATTCCTCTGCGTAATTCATACTTCTTCGACTCTCTTTCTCCAAAAACTGCCGGACAGATGCCGGGTACGGGCACACATTTCACGTTATTATACCGCACAACCAGCCGTCACGCAAGGAAAAGAACATCTGTTTTTCCCTCAAACACCCCCCAAAATGGCATGAAACGTCCTTTCCAAAACTTTTCGGCGCGATTGGTTGTAAAGGGGATTTTCCTGCCGGAGTGGCGGGCCTGAGCGGCTGTTCTGTCGTTATGTCAACTTGCGATGCATAACGGCGGTGGAAAAGTCCCGTGCATGGCTGTGCAAAACTCTGTGGACAATGTGCAAAAGTGCCCCGGCGCGATTCGGAGAGGGAATCCCTTCCAACTTTTTGCCGGACCTGACAGAATGTATATGCATCCCCCATCCGGCGGGCATAACGGCGGTGGAAAAAACGCGGGCCGCCCGGCGCGGGGCGGCCCGTTGGAGTGGGTTTGAACTTTTTTCCGCGGTTCGCCCCGGCGAACCGTCCGGACTGCTTACTGTCCGATTCTATCGGCAATCACCTGAGCAACCTTGATGCCGGAGGCGCCGGCCTGGGCGAGGCCGCGGGTGGTGCCCGCCCCGTCGCCGATGGCGAAGAAGCCGCTCAGCGGGGTCTCCAGCTCGTTGGAGAGCTGGATGCGGCTGGAGTAGAACTTCACCTCCGCGCCGTAGAGCAGGGTGTCATAGTTGGCGGTGCCGGGGGCGAGCTTGTCCAGGGCGTAGATCATCTCGATGATGTCGTCGAGCTGACGCTTGGGCAGGGCGAGGGAGAGGTCGCCCGGCACGGCGGCGGTGAGGGTGGGCCGGGTGAAGGACTTGGAGAGCCGGTGGCTGTTCGTGCGGATGCCGTGGATCAGGTCGCCGAAGCGCTGGACCAGCACCCCGCCGGCGAGCATGTTGGAGAGCGAGGCGATGTGCTTGCCATAGCGGTAGGGCTCGTTGAACGGCTCGGTGAAGCGGTTGGAGACGAGCAGGGCGAAGTTGGTGTTCTCGCTCTGGAGCTTGGGGTCGGAGTAGGAGTGGCCGTTGACGGTGTTGATCCCCTCCACGTTCTCCGCCACCACATGGCCGTAGGGGTTCATGCAGAAGGTGCGCACCTGGTCGCCGTACTGCTTCGTGCGGTAGACCAGCTTGGACTCATAGACCACGTCGGTGATGTGCTGAAACACCTTGGCCGGCAGCTCCACCCGCACGCCGATGTCCACCTGGTTGTTGATGAGGGGGATCTTGAGCCCCTTGCACTGGTCGGCGAACCACTCCGCACCGGACCGGCCGGGCGCGGCGATGAGGTAATCGCAGTCCCAGTCCTCCCCCTTCGTGGTGGTGAGGCGGAAGCCCCCCTCCGGGCGCTGGGCGATGTGCTCCACGGCGGTGTGGAAGTGGAAGTCCACCTTGTCCTTGAGGTACTCGTAGATATTGGCGAGGATGCGCAGGTTGTTCTCCGTGCCCAGATGCTTGCACTTGGCCTGGAGGAGATGGAGGTCATACTTGAGCGCCTCGCGCTCTAAGGCGAGGGCCTCGGGGGTGGAGGTGGAGTAGACCTTTTCCGTCGCGCCAAAGCGGACGTTCACCGAGTCGACGTAGTGGATGAGGTCCATCACCTCTCTGTCGGACATGTAGTCCGTCAGCCAGCCGCCGAAGGCGGTGGTGAAGTTGAACTTGCCGTCGGAGAAGGCGCCCGCCCCGCCGAAGCCGCACATCGTCCCGCAGGTCGGGCACTGGATGCACCGGTCCACCTTCCCCTGCACGATGGGACAGGTGCGGCTGTAGATGTCCGCCCCCTGCTCCAGGACGGTGACGCGCAGGCCGGGGCAGCGCCGGGTCAGCTCATAGCTGGCAAAGACGCCCGCCTCGCCGCAGCCGATGATGACAATATCCGCTCGATTGCTCATATCGTATCTTCCTCCTTGAAGACAGTTTTCTAATCATATTATATCGCCTTTCCGGGCGGCCTGCAATCCATATTTCCCGCCGCAGGGGAGAAAAATCGCAGGAGAAGGAAAAAATGGGGGAAGCGGTAGGCTTTTGCCCCGGTTTATGGTACAATACAGGTACCGGACGGGAGCAGTCCCTCCGGGGAGGAGTGAGCGCGATGATCCCACAGACCTATTCCGATCTGCGCCGGTGCTATGGCCGGGCGGGGCTCTTTCTGCTGCTCTCCACCCTGCTGAGCGAGGCGGCGGTGGAGCTGTGCTATCTGCCCTACTATCTCGGCTGGTACGATCTGTTTTATAACGACTGGTATTATTATGGCATCAGCGCGATGGTATACTATCCAACCGGTATACTCGCCGCCCTGCTGGTCCTGCGCGGCCTGCCCGAGCCGGAGGTCCTGCCCGGACCGGCGCCCGGGCCGAAGGAGATCTTCTCCGGCATGGCGGTGGGCCTCGGCATGCTCTATGCGGGCAGTCTGTTCACCGAGTATCTCCTCTGGGGAACGGATACGGTGGACTACGCCAACGAGGCCATCGTCGAGGAGCCGCTGGCGTGTACGGTGGTCTACGTCGTCCTCGTCGCCCCGCTGCTGGAGGAGCTGATCTTCCGCCGCCTCCTGCTCGACCGGCTGCTCGTCCTGGGCGACTGGTCGGCGGTGGCGCTCTCGGCCCTGCTGTTCGGCCTGTTTCACACCAATCTCTATCAGTTCTTCTACGCCACGCTGGTCGGCCTGGTGCTGGGCTATCTGCGGATCATGTCCGGCTCGGTGCTCTGGAGCGTCGCCCTGCACATGTTCATCAATTTCTTCGGCTCGGTGCTCCTCCCCTCCCTGGGCGACTCTGACGCCGTCTATCTGCTGCTCTCCCTGCTGATCTACGGCTCGATCGGCTACGCGGTGTATTACCTCATCCGCCGCCGCCCGTGGAAAAACTTCTATCCCGGACCCACCGGCTTCAACGCCGGAGAGAAGGCGGTCTCCTGCCTCACCTCCCCCGCCCTGATCGCCTGTATCCTGCTGCATCTGTGGCTGTCGGTGTATTACATCTATGCGGCCTAGCGATGGACAGCGATCCCTTCGGGGCGGAACGGTCAAGACCGTTCCCTACGAATTATAATCGACGGCGCGTCCATCAGACGGAGGTCCGCTCGTCCATTCCATCAAAATACCCGCCCGGCTGGGATGACCTGCCGGGCGGGTATTTTGATCCTGATTCTGATTTACTTCTCCGCCTGATAGCGCTTGGCCGCGCCGATGAAGTCGCGGAAGAGGGGGTGGGCGTGGTTCGGGCGGCTCTTGAACTCGGGGTGGAACTGCACGCCGACAAACCACGGGTGATCGGGCACCTCGACGATCTCCACCAGGCGCTTGTCCGGCGAGAGGCCGGCCAGGTGGAGGCCGCAGGAGGTGAGAATGTCGCGGTAGGAGTTGTTGAACTCGTAGCGGTGGCGGTGGCGCTCGTAGATCACCGGCTCGCCGTAGGCCTCGAAGGTGCGGCTCTCCCGCCCGGTGATCCGGCAGGGATAGGCGCCCAGGCGCATCGTGCCGCCCTTGGCGGAGATGTCGCGCTGCTCCGGCATCAGGTCGATCACCGGGTGCGGGGTGTCCGGGCAGAGCTCGCTCGAGTGCGCCCCGGCCAGGCCGGCGACGTGGCGGGCGTACTCCACCACCGCCATCTGCATCCCCAGGCAGATGCCGAACATGGGCACGCGGTTCTCACGCGCCCAGCGGATGGCGGAGATCTTCCCCTCGATGCCGCGGTCGCCGAAGCCGCCGGGGACGAGGACCCCGTCCGCCCCGCGCAGCATCTCCTCCGCGTTCCCGTCCGTCACCAGCTCGGAGTCCACCCAGCGGATCTTGATCTTCACGTCGTTCTCAATGCCGCCGTGGGTGAGGGCCTCGACGACGGAGAGATAGGCGTCGTGCAGGGCGACGTACTTGCCCACCAGGGCGATCTCCACCGTCTCGGTGGCCGCCTTGGCGCGCACGACCATGTTGCGCCACTCGGTGAGGTCGGGCTCGGGCACGTCCAGGTTGAGCCGCTGGCAGACCACCCGGTCCAGCCCTTCCTCCTCGAGCATGAGGGGGACCTCATAGAGGATGGGAGCGGTGAGGTTGCTGATGGCGTTCTCCGGGGCGATGTTGCAGAACAGGGCGATCTTCTTGCGGATGTCCTCTGTGAGCGGCTGGTCGGCGCGGCAGATGATGACGTCCGGCTGGATGCCGACGCTCAGCAGCTCCTTGCACGAGTGCTGCGTCGGCTTGCTCTTGAGCTCGCCGGTGCCCGGGATGGAGACGACGAGGGAGACGTGGATGAACATGCAGTCCTCCCGCGGCAGCTCCCGGCTGACCTGGCGGATCGCCTCCAGGAAGGCCTGGGACTCCATGTCGCCCACGGTGCCGCCGATCTCGGTGATGATGACGTCCTTCGGCTCGCCCTTCTCCATCCGGTAGATGCGGTCCTTGAGCTCGTTGGTGATGTGGGGGATGATCTGGATGGTCGCGCCCAGAAAGTCGCCGTTGCGCTCCTTGTTGAGCACCGACCAGTACACCTTGCCCGAGGTGACGGAGGAGTTGACCGTCAGATTCTCGTCCACGAAGCGCTCATAGTGGCCGAGGTCGAGGTCGGTCTCCGCCCCGTCGTCGGTGACGAACACCTCGCCGTGCTGATACGGACTCATCGTGCCCGGGTCGACGTTCAGATAGGGGTCGAGCTTCTGGAGCGCGACGCGCAGGCCGCGCTGCTTGAGCAGGCGGCCGAGGGAAGCGCCGGTGATCCCCTTGCCGAGGCCGGAGACCACGCCGCCGGTGATAAAGATATGCTTCACTGCCATCGGTATATCCTCCCCTGTCACTCCCGCCGCGCCGCGGCGGTGATAAAAGAAACGGAACGGGCGCGGATGCTCTCTCTCCCGTTCCTGTCTGGTAGATCCTTCTGTTGGTATTGTAGCTTTTTTCCCCCCGCGCGTCAAGTCTTGCGCCGCGAAAGGGGGCGAAACGGGGGGCATAAAACTTTATGCGCGCCGTGGCGCACCACGAAAAAAGGCAAAATCGGCGGCGCATGAAGTTTTTGCGCATCATTTCCGGCTGCCCCGAAGGAGGGAGAAAATGGCGCGTCTTGGTTTTGCCATGCTTTTGCATGGCAAAACCGATTGACAACAGCGCCCGGCCTGTGTACAATAGCACCAGTACTCCCATCCCGACACAGGAGACCGAACAGATGACTTCCGACGACAGCGACGCCGACCGAGAGAAGGCGCAGCAAATCGCAATCGGATATGAAAACGGCATGGCCCACGCTCCGGCCCGGAGCGGCGGGTGGTGCCGTTTGCTGTTTTTCCGTCTGAGATCGGGGGGAAGCGCTGTGTAACGGCAATGTCCCGCCCATTGCGCGGCGGCCTGGACTGTTTGCAAGAGGGGGACCGCTCCCCCGCCGTGCCGGCATCGCGCCGGCGATGAAAGTGAGGTTATATTACATTTTGGAAGACTCAATCTGGACAATGATACTGTTGCAGGTCATTCTGATCGCGCTCAACGCCGTCTTTGCCTGCGCGGAGATCGCGGTGCTGTCGGTCAACGAGACCAAGATTTCCCGCATGGCGGAGGAGGGGGACAAGCGCGCGGCCCGGCTGGTCCGCCTAGTCGGACAGCCCTCGCGGTTCCTCTCCACCATTCAGGTGGCCATCACCCTCTCCGGCTTCCTGGGCAGCGCCTTCGCCGCTGACAACTTCTCCGACCCGCTGGTGGACTTTGTCCTCTCGCTCGGCGTGCCCATTCCGCGCGCGGTGCTCAACAGCGTGTCCGTCGTACTCATCACCATCATTCTCTCCTATTTTACCCTGGTCTTCGGCGAACTGGTACCCAAGCGGATTGCCATGCGCAAGACAGAGGCGGTTGCTCTCGGCATCTCAGGCCTGATCGACTTTATCAGCAAGGTCTGCAAGCCGGTTGTCTGGCTGCTCACCGCCTCGGTCAACGGGGTGCTCCGCCTGATCGGCATTGACCCCAACGCCGAGGAGGAGACCGTGGGCGAAGAGGATATCCGCCTGATGGTGGACGCGAGCAGTGAGCGGGGCAGCATCGACCACGAGGAGAAGGAGTTTATCCAGAACGTGTTCGAGTTTGACGACCTGACCGCTGGCGAGATCGCCACCCACCGCACCGAGGTCGACTTTCTCTGGATGGAGGAGACGATGGATGAGTGGGACCGGATCATTCACGACAGCCGCCACACCCTCTACCCCGTCTGCGACGACTCTCCGGACAATATCATCGGCATTCTCAACGCCAAGGACTACTTCCGTCTGGACGAGAAGGACCGCCAGACTGTGATGCGCGAGGCGGTGAGTCCGGCCTACTTTGTCCCCGAGACGGTAAAGGCGGACGTGCTCTTTCGCAATATGAAGCGCACGCGCAACAAGATGGCGATTGTGCTCGACGAGTACGGCGGCATGAGCGGCCTGGTGACCATCAACGACCTGGTCGAACAGCTGGTCGGCGACCTGGAGGACGACGACCCGGGCGAGGACGACGATGTGGAGTCCATCGAGCTGATCGGGGACAACGTCTGGCGCGTGCACGGCAATGTGGAGCTGGATGACCTGGAAGAGGCCACCGGCCTGGAGATTGAGGACCTGGAATACGACACGATTACCGGGCTGGTCTTTGACCGGCTCGGGCAGGTGCCGCAGGACGGCAGTCAGCTCTCGCTGGAGACGGCCGGACTGCACATCGACGTGATTAAGATAGAGGACCATCAGGTCAAGCAGGCGGTTGTCCGCCTGCTCCCGCCCGAGCCGAAACCGGAGGAGGAGACGGAGAAGGACCGGGACAGGGACAAAAAGGAGAAAACCTGACCATTGAGGTGATATCTTGCTTCGATTTTTGAAAAAACTCTCCGCCGCGCGGATCATCGCTCTCGGCTTTGCCGCGGTGATTCTGATCGGCTCGCTGCTGCTGATGCTGCCGTGCAGCATCCAGGAGGGCGTGGAGGTGGAGTACATCGACGCGCTCTATACCTCCACCAGTGCGGTGTGCGTCACCGGCCTGATCGCCATTGACGCGGGAGATACCTTTACCCCGCTGGGGCAGTTTTTCCTGGCTATGCTCATCCAGGTGGGCGGCCTGGGCGTGACCGCCGTCGGCGCCGGCATCATCCTCGCCGTGGGCCGAAAGGTGAATCTGAAGGGACAGAACCTCGTGCGCGAGGCGATGAACCTGGACTCCGGGCGCGGCGTGATCGGCTTTGTCAAGAGCATCTTTGTGACCACGCTGATCTTTGAGCTGACCGGCGCGGCGCTGAGCTTTCTGGTCTTTGTGCAGGACTATCCGCCGCTGCGCGCGCTCGGCATCAGCCTGTTTCACTCGGTGGCGGCGTTTAACAACTCCGGCTTTGACATCCTGGGCAATTTCCAGAACCTGATCCCCTACCGGGACGACGTGCTGCTCAACCTGGTCACCTGCGGGCTGATCTTTTTTGGCGGCATCGGTTTTCTGGTCATTCGGGAGCTGTGGCAAAAGCGCTGCCGCTGGCGCAAGCTGAGCATGCACACCAAGGTGGTGCTCACGGTGAGCGTCACGCTGATCGTGGTCGGCGGGGTGCTCGTCAAGCTGACGGAGGACGTGACGTGGATGGGCGCGTTTTTCCACAGCGTGTCCGCCCGTACTGCCGGATTTTCTACCTATCCGCTGGGTGAGTTCTCCAACGCGGGCCTGCTGGTGCTCACGGTGCTGATGTTCATCGGCGCCTCGCCAGGCTCCACCGGCGGCGGCGTGAAGACCAGCACTTTCTTTGTACTGCTGCAGGGCATCAAGGCGGCGGCGACCAACCGCTCGGAGAAGGCCTTCCACTATGCCATTCCGCGTGAGGCGTTCCGCAAGGCGGCGGTGATCACGCTTCTGGCGGCCGGCGTGGTGGTGGGCGGCACCTACCTGATGACGGTATTTGAGCCGGAGCTGTCACTGATGCAGATTCTCTTTGAGATCACCAGCGCGTTCGGCACGGTGGGTCTCTCCACCGGCATCACCCCCGACCTCAGCGTGGGCAGCAAGCTGCTGAGTATCCTCATCATGTACATCGGCCGCCTCGGCCCGCTGACGGTGGCCTCCCTGTGGTATTTCCAGCGCATTGAGCGTGTGGGCTATCCGGAGGGAAATATCGCGATCGGCTAAAACGAGAAAACAGGATACGAATAAGGAGAAAATGACCTATGTTTGGAAAACGCAAGAGTGAAAAGATGTCCTATGGTATTGTCGGCCTTGGACGGTTTGGCTTTGCGCTGGCGGAGGAACTGGCCCGGGCGGATGTGGAACTGCTGGTGATCGACCACGACGAGGAGAAGGTGCAGGAGATGCGCGAGGTGGTGGAGAACGCCGTCCTCGTCCGCTCCCTGGACAAGAAGACCCTCCTGGACACCGGCATTCAGAACTGCGATGTGGCCGTCGTCTGCATCGGCGAGCAGATGGACACCTCCATCCTCACCACCCTCCATCTCGTCAGCTTCGGCATCGGCAAGGTGATCGCCAAGGCCAACAGCGCCGAGCACGGCGAGATTTTGGAGAAGCTGGGCGCGGAGGTGGTCTATCCCGAGCGGGACATGGCCATTCGCCTGGCCAACCGCCTCGAGAGCGCCAGCGTGCTCGACTTTATCCAGCTCAGCGAGCAGGTGAACATCTCCAAGCTGCGCATCCCCGCCCAGGCGGTGGGCAGGACGGTGCTCCAGCTCGACCTGCGCTCCCGCTTCGGGCTGAATATCATCGCCATCGAGAACGGCGGGACGGTGATCGACAGCGTCCGCCCGGACTATGTCTTCCGCGCCGGAGACGTCCTCTTCCTCTCCGGCGGGAGAGAGGGCCTCAGACGCCTGAACGAGTGGGCGCGATAACGGGCGGATGCGCTGAACAGGCGGAGTTTTGCCGCACCTGCGCCCCGGGACCGGCTGGTTCCGGGGCGTTTTGCGCGCTCCGGGCGGAGCTTGAAATTTTTATCAGCGGCGAACAGGATTTCGCCGCCGCTCTTATTGACTTTCCACAAAGAGTGGCATATAATCGATTTTGATTCGGGTTTTATTTCCTCTGCTGAGATCAGAGAAAGGAGAGAACGATTATGAACCTGTTACCCACCGTCTACGGCCTGTCCTTCCTGGCCGTGGCCATCGCGTTTGCCTTTGCGGTGTACCTGCACCTGTGGGTCAAGCGGCAGAGGACGGAGAACAAGCGCATTATGGAGGTCTCCCAGCTCATCCATGAGGGCGCGAACACCTTCATGCGCAAGGAGTACCGCATCCTCGCCCTCTTTGCCGGCGTGGCGGCGGTGATCATCTTCCTGCTGCTGCCCTCCCCCATCTGGAACGGCAACATCGTGGAGAATCTCTCCATGGCGCTGGCCTACATCTGCGGCACCGTCCTGTCCGCCGTGGCCGGTAAGATCGGCATCCTGGTCGCGACGTCCGCCAACTCCCGCGCGGCGGAGGCGGCGTCCCGCAGCCTGAAGGAGGCCTTCCTGGTCGGCTTCCGCGGCGGCTCCGTCATGGGCCTGGCCGTGGTCGGCTTCAGCCTGCTCGGCGTCATGGGCGTGCTGATGATCACCGGGGACGCCACCATCCTGCTCGGCTTCTCCTTCGGCGCGAGCTCCCTCGCCCTCTTCGCCAAGGCCGGCGGCGGCATCTTCACCAAGACCGCCGACGTGGCCGCCGACCTGACCGGTAAGGTGGAGCTGGGCATCCCCGAGGACGACCCCCGCAACCCCGCCGTCATCGCCGACAACGTGGGCGATAACGTGGGCGACGTGGCCGGCATGGGCGCGGACCTCTTTGACTCCAACGTGGCCGCGATGGCCTCCGCTCTCGTCATGGCCCAGGCGCTGGACGCCGGCGTGGCCGGCGCGAACACCGCGATGGTGTTCTGCTACGCCGCCCTCGGCCTGATCGCCTCCATCATCGGCATCGCCTTTGCCAAGGTGGGCAAGGACGGCAACCCCACCGGCGCGCTCAACTTCTCCACCTACAGCACCACGGCGATCTTCCTGGTGCTCACCGCCATCGCCACCGCCCTGATCGACGGCTTTGAGTGGCGCATCTGGGGCGCCTCGGCGGTCGGCCTGATCGTGGGCGTCGTCATCGGTATCACTACCGACTACTTCACCGACGACACCCGTCCCATCGTCCGCCGCGTGGCCAACGCCTCCCGCTCCGGCTCGGCGTTCACCGTGCTCTCCGGCGTGTCCTACGGCTTCATCTCCTGCATGCCCGCCATGGTGGGTATCGCCGTCTCCGCCCTAGTGGCCTATCAGCTCTGCGCCCCGATGGGCAGTGACTACGCCCTCTTCGGCATCGCCATGGCCGCCGTCGGCATGCTCTCCATCGTCGGCATGATCATCAGCAACGACGCCTACGGCCCCATCGTGGACAACGCCCGCGGCCTGGCGGAGATGGGCGGCCTCGGCGAGGAGACCATCCGCATCGCCGATGAGCTCGACAGCGCCGGCAACACCGTCAAGGCGGTGACCAAGGGCTTCTCCATCGGCGCGGCCGGCCTGACCGTCATCTCCCTGCTGGGCGCCTACCTCTCCGAGGTGAACGAGACCCTCGCCGGTCTCGGCCGCGAGCTGCTCACCGGCTTTGACATCATGAACCCCCTCGTCTTCTTCGGCGTGCTCATCGGCGCGGCGATCCCGGCTGTCTTCTCCGCCATGCTGATGCTCGGCGTGGATAAGAACGCCCAGCGCATGGTCCGCGAGATCCGCCGCCAGTTCCGCCGTATCCCCGGCCTGCGCGAGGGCAGGGAGGGCGTCAAGCCGGACTATGACACCTGCATCGACATCGCCACCGAGGGCGCGCTGAAAGAGCTGATCCCTGCCGGCGGCATGACCATCCTCGCCACCGTGATTGTCGGCTTTATCGGCGGCCCCGAGGCGATCGGCGGCTTCCTGCTGGGCAACATCGTCAGCGGCCTGCTGCTGGCCCTGTTCATGTCCAACGCTGGCGGCCTGTGGGATAACTCCAAGAAGTACATCGAGGCCGGCCACTGCGGCGGCAAGGGCTCCAAGGCCCACAAGGCGGCCGTCACCGGCGACACCGTCGGCGACCCGTTCAAGGATACCGCCGGCCCCTCCATCAACACCCAGATCACCGTGGTGAGCCTGGTGGCCTCCCTGATGAGCTCCCTGTTCGTCGCCTTCTCCCTGTTCGGATAAGTGCGCGGGCGGCCCCCCACATTATAATAAGGTGAGATGCGCCCCGGAGCAGAACCGCTCCGGGGCGCATTGCTGCCCGTGGGCGGGTTTCCGGATACGCCGTGATGTGTCGGATGACGGGCGGGCGCACCACCGATTTTAATTCGTAGGGAACGGTCTTGACCGTTCCGCCTGATACCCTGCGCAGCCCCGCAGGGCGGTCTTGACCGCACCGCAAATTCCTCGCAGACCATCGAACGGAAAAAACGAAGGCGCCCCCGTATACCGGCGGGAACGGTGTCCAACAGACAGATGAAACCGGGGAAAACTGCGGAAGATTCCCTGAATACCGGCCCATTTCCCGACCGCTTTCTTGACGGGGAGAGGCTATAATCCCTCTCAGGAAACGCGATAAGGGGGATCTACCGATGACAACGCTGGAACGGATGGACGGGCTTTGGCGCGGCGTGCGCGCCGCGGCACAGGCGCGCGGGGAGGCTCTGCTGCGCCGGCCGGAGACGGGCGTGGCGGCGGAGTGCCTGCTGCGCCTGGCGGGGGGATGGCTGCTGACGGCGGCGGTGGTGGGGGAAACCGCCTCCCCCCTCGCCCTCGGATTTGTGGCCGCCTCCGGGGCGGGGCCTGCGGGCTTCTGCGCCCTGGTGGGGGCGGCGATGGGCTACCTCGCCCACCTCGGGCTGAGCAGCGCCCTGCGCTATCTCGCCGCCGGGATCCTGGTCTATGCCGCCGCCTTTGCCTGCTGGGACCTTGCCATCGGGCGCACCGCCTGGTTTCTGCCGGTCTGGGCGGGGGCGGCGGGCGCGCTCACCGGCGTGCTGTACTTATCCGAGGGGGGCTTCTCCTGGCCAGACGGGCTGCGCCTTCTGGCGGAGGGGGTGGCTGTGACCCTCGCCGCCCGGCTCTACCGACTGGCCCTCGCCCCCTGGCTGGAGCCGGGGCGGAGCGGGGCGCACGCAGAGGCCGCCCTCCTCTTCGCCGCGGCGACGCTGGCTGCCGCCCTCGGCCCCACAGACCTCCCGGGAGGGCTCTCCGCCGGGGCGGTGCTGGCGGGGATCGCGGTGCTGGTCCTGGTGTGCCGGTCGGGAGAGCGGGCGGTGTGGGGGGCCGCCGTCTTCGGCCTGGCCCTCGACCTCTGCCGGGGGACGGCGGGGCTCTACACCGCCTCCCTTACTCTGGGCGGGATGCTCGCCTGCCTCGGCAGGGCGCGCGGACGGCTGGCCTCTGCCGCAGGTCTCGCGGCGGGCGGTGCGGCGGCGGCTCTCTGGGCGGGCGCGCTGGGGACGGAGCAGGAGGCCCTCGCCCTCGCCGCCCTGCGCATCGCCCCGGAGACGGCGGCGGCTGCCATCCTCTCCCTCGCCCTGCCGCCCAGGCTGCTCTCCGCCCGTGCGCGCGACCGGCCCGCCCTGCGCGAGATGGACCCGCCTCCCCCCTTCCCCGACCTGCCGCTGCGCAGCAAGCGGCAGATGCAGGACCAGCTCAACCGCCAGGCGGAGGCTGTGCAGAAGCTCTATGAGGACATGCGCCGCGGCCTGAAGGAGGAGCCGGCGCGCGAGGAGCGGCTGGAGCAGATCTTTGACCGGGCGGCGGAGCAGGTCTGTGAGGACTGCCCGCGCAGCGGCGTCTGCTGGCGGCAGGACTGTCACGATACCTACGCCGCCTTTCACCAGATCCTCGCCGCCACCCAGCGGCGGGGCTATGGTCGGACGCGGGACGCGCCGGAGCGGTTCCTCTCCCGGTGCCCGCGCGCAGCCGAGCTGGTGGCGGCGGCGAATGCGCAGTACGCCTCCCTCCTGCACCGCCGCCAGCTGGACGCCCGCCTGCGCGAGAGCCGCCGGACGGTCTGGCGGCAGTATGCCCAGCTCTCCCAGCTGCTGCGACAGGCGGCGCAGGACCTGGAAAACGACCTCACCCCCGACCCGGAGCAGGCCACGCCGGTGGTCCGCTTTCTCCGGCGGCACGGCATCCAGGCGGCGGTCCGTCTGGGCAGGGACCGGCGGGGGCGGCTCGTCCTCCAGCTGGCGGGGGACGGCCTCGATGCGCTGCGGGAGGGGCCCCTGTATGACAGCCTCTGCCGGAACATGGGCCTGCGCCTCTCCCCCGGGCCGCTGGAGCGCGACCGGGCGTCGGGACAGCGCCTCACCCTGACGGAGGAGGACCGCTATCAGGTGGTGGCGGGGGTGGCCGCCCTCTCGCGGGAGGGACAGACCGTCTCGGGCGACGGCGGGAGCTGGTTTCGCGACCGGGAGGGGGTGCTCTGGGTGGTGCTCTGCGACGGGATGGGGAGCGGCCCGGGTGCGGCGCGGCAGAGCCGCCTCGCCCTGCGCCTGCTGGAGGACTTCCTCAAGGCGGGCATCGGGCCGGAGCTCTCCCTCGACGCCCTGGCCGGCGCCCTCGCCCTGCGCGGGGAGAGCGAGCTCGGCTTTACCACCATCGACCTGCTCGGGCTGGACCTCTTCTCCGGTCAGGGCACGAGCTATAAGCTGGGGGCCGCGCCCACTTATCTGCGGCAGAGGGGACGGGTGAAGAAGCTCTCCGGCAGCGCCCTGCCGGCGGGGCTGGACCTCGGGCAGAAGAGCGGGCCGGATGTCCGGCCGTTCCAGCTCGGCCGGGAGGACCTCGCGGTGATGGTGAGCGACGGGGTCTCCGACGGCGAGGGGGACGACTGGCTCTGGCAGTCCATCCGGGATTTCCGGGGCAAGAGCCCGAAGGAGCTGGCCGTGCAGATCCTCGAGCGGAGCGTATCCGGCAGGGACGACCGGACGGTGATCGTCCTCCAGCTCCGCGAGAGGGATAAAACCCGCCCCGCCGGGCCATACTGACGCCAGAATACTGGAAAGGTGTGGCAGTGATGGTAAAAGGGATCACCCGGCGGGTCATTGTGGTGCGCTCACCCGACCCGCAGTATTTTGAGCAGGCGATCTTTCTCCTCCGGGAGGGGACGGCGGAGGACGGCGTCTCCGCCCAGCAGGTCCTCCAGCAGGCGGGAGAGGTGGCCAGACGCTATCTGAAGCGCAGCGCTCCGGCGGCCCGGCGGTTTGCCTGGCTGCGGCGGCGGGAGTGCTGGCTCGGCTTTCTGGCCGGAATGGGGGTGATGGCGGCGGTCTGTCTGACCGTGTGGTCAGTGCTGTGAGCATTCGGAATGGGGAGATGGGACTGCCGCGGGCGCCCATCTCCCCTTCGCGCGAAAAAACGCCGCCGCGCGGTATTTTTTTCGCCCGGCGGGACATACTATCCGGAGAAATCCTGAGAAGGGAGGGGCGGAGAGATGCCACTGTTTGGACGGGACTGGGGACACGTCCCCCACCACGCCGCGCGGCCGCGCTTTGAGGAGCCGCTGACGTGGGAGAATCTCTGCGCCGTCTTTGACGGCTGCGCCGACTTTGCCCGGCGGGAACTGAGATGCGCGGGCGGCTGCCCCGTGCGCCTCTGCTGGCTGGACGGGATGGTGCGTCAGGAGCGGCTGAACGACTATATCCTCCGCCCGCTGGCGGCCTGGCCGCTGCCGGAGGGGGCGGGCGTGGCGGAGGCGGTGCGCGCCGGAGGGGTGTGGAACCAGAACGCCGAGCGGCAGGAGGCGCTCGAGCGGGTGGTCTACCTCCTGCTGGAGGGGCACTGCGCCCTCTTCTTCCCCGACGGGGTGCTCACCTGCTGGGTGGCGACGGAGGAGAAGCGGGCGATCACCCAGCCGGAGAACGAGAGCGAGGTCAAGGGCGCGAAGGAGAGCTTTGTGGAGTCGGTGCGCACGAACACCTCCCTCCTGCGCCGCCGCCTGCGCGCCCCCGACCTGAAGGTGGAGCGCTGCCGGATCGGCCGGCGGACCCGCACCCCGGTGGAGATGGTCTGGCTGGAGGAGATCGCCGACCCCGCCCTCCCCCGCGCGGTCCGCCGCCGTCTGGAGGAGATCGACGAGGATGCCCTGCTCACCACCGCCGAGCTGGAGGAGTACCTCACCGATCCGCGCGCGACCGCCTTCCCCCGCGTCCTCTTCACCGAGCGGCCGGACCGCTTCTGTCAGGGCCTGCTCTGCGGCCGGGTGGGGCTGCTGGTGGACGGGATCCCGCTGGGCTGCCTCGTGCCGGGGAACCTCGGCCTCTTTCTCACCGCGACGCAGGACTGGAGCTTTCACTGGGCGGTGAGCTCCCTGCTCATCGGCCTGCGCTACCTCTGCATGGCCCTCACCCTGGTACTGCCGGGCTTCTATATCGCGGTGGCCCAGTTCCACTTTGAGCTCATCCCCACCCGGCTGGCGATGTCCATCATCGCCAGCCGGCAGGACGTCCCCTTCCCCACCGCCTTTGAGGTGCTCGGCCTGCTGGCCGCCTTTGAGATCTTACAGGAGGCGGGCATCCGCCTGCCGCGGACGATCGGGCAGACCATCTCCATCATCGGCGGTCTGGTGGTGGGTCAGGCGGCGGTGGACGCGAAGATCGTCTCCCCGGTGGTGGTGATCGTGGTCGCCGTCGCCGGGATCACCGGCTTCACCATGCCGAATCAGGACTTTGCCAACGCCCTGCGGCTCTGGCGGCTGATGCTGGCCGTCTGCGGGGCGGTGACCGGAGTGTTTGGATTGACGGTGGGCGCGGCTTTCCTGATCGCCCACCTCGCCAGTCTGGAGAGCTTCGGCGTGCCCTATCTCGCCCCCTTTGCCCTGCGCGCCGGGGCGGAGGTGCGCGGCGGGCTGCTCTGCCGCGAGCCGGTCCCGGAGGACAAGCTCCGCCCCGCCGAGCTGCGCCCGCGCAACCGGAGGCGGCGGTGGTGAGGCATCGCGCGGCGGCTCTCCTCCTCGCCGCCCTCCTCCTCCCCGGCCTGAGCGGCTGCCGGGGAAATTTCCTCCCCCACGCGCGCGACATCACCCAGGTCCAGCTCCTGCGCACCCTCGCGATCGACGCCGGGGAGGCTGCGGCGGTCTCTGTCACAGTCTCCGGCGCGGCGCGCAGGAGCGGCGAGCAGGGGGAGCGCCAGCCGCCCCTCATCCTCAACCGGGAGGGGGAGAGCGTCTTCGGCGCCTGCTGGAGCCTCCAGAGCGGCGGTGACGGGACGGCGGTGGACTTCGGCCATGTGACCGAGTGCGTCCTGGGGGAGGAGCTGGCCGGTGCGGGGCTGGAGGGGATGACCGACTTTCTCGAGCGCGAATTTGAGATGCGGCTGGACACCCAGGTCTATCTCGTCTCCGGCGCGACCGCCTCGGAGGCGGTCTCCGGCGCGGCGAGCCGGAATGGGGCGCTCACCGACCGGCTGGCGGAGATCAGCCGGGACGAGAGCCTCGGCGGGCGTCAGTGGCCTTACACCCTGCGCTATCTGCTCGGCCATCTGGAGGACAACGGGACCGCCCTCCTCCCCGTCCTCACCCTGGAGGACAATCCGGACTATGACCCGGACCAGCCGGACGAGGCGGCGGAGAAGAGGGTGGACCTCGCCGGCCTGGCCTATCTGGACGGCTGGCGGCTGGCCGGGGTGCTCGACCGGGAGACCTCGCGCGGGGCGGCCCTGCTCACCGACCTGTGCCAGCGCGATGGGATCGAGGTCCCCCTGCGCGGCGGGCTGGCGGGGGTCACGCTGGTGGACGCCTCCTGCTACTGGGAGCCGCACTTTGACAGGTCGGGGCGTCTGGTCCGCCTGGTGGCCCGCATCCGGGTGCAGGGGGAGCTCTCCGAGCTGCGCGGCGGCCTCGACCCGCTGGACGCGGCGGCGCTGAAGGAGCTGGACGCCGCCTTCTCCGCCCTGCTCGCCCGCGAGGCCCAGGCGGCCCTCGACCTCAGCCAGGCGGAGGGGGTGGATTTTCTCCACCTCCGGCGGGAGATGGTCTTTCAGTGTCCCCTCCACACGGCGGACCTTCTGTCGCACTGGACGTCGTGGTTTGAGACGATGGAGCTGGAGGCGGTGGTGGAGGGCTGCGTGGTCCGCAGCTATGACGCAAACCGGCCGTTTACGGCGGAAGGAGGGTGAATCTCATGGAAGAGGGACGGCGGGCGGTCTCATCCAGACAGCTGGCGATCCTCCTTTTCTGCGGCCTGCTCTCCCCCATGACCCAGGTGATGCCATCGCTGACGGCGCATCTGGCGGGTGCGGGCGGCTGGCTGGGGGGAGTGCTCGCGCTGCCGGTCTTCCTGCTGGCCCTCTGGCTGACCGGCGGGACGGCGCGGCGGCTTCCGGCCGGTACCGGCCTGGGCGGGCTGTACCGTCTGGCCTTCGGGCCGGTGCTGGGGCGGGCGGCCAGCCTGGTCACCATGCTCTGGCTGCTGCTGGCTGCCGCCGTGCAGCTGCGCTTCTGTGCGGAGGGGTTCCTCTCCTCCATCTATCCGGGCACGGGGGTCTGGCTCTTTCTGCTCTCGCTGACCGCCGTCGTCTGGTGGGTGAGCGCGCACGGGGCGGCCGCCGTCTGCCGGATGGGGCAGATGTTCCTCTATATCCTCTGCGTCACCGCCGGGGTGGTCCTCCTCTTCGCTCTGCCAGGCGTGCGACTCTACCATATCTGGCCGGTCTGGCTGGAGGGGTGGGACAGCCTGCTCGCCTCCGCCCTGCCTGTCCTCTCCGTGCTGGGCTATGCCCTCCCTGTCCTGCTCACTCAGGAGCGCCCCTCTGGCCGGGGCGGCACGGCGGGGTGGTTCATCGCCCTCGGTCTTTTGGGCAGCCTGATGGGGCTGGTGATCATCGGGACCTTCGGCTGGCAGATGGCCGCGCGCTTTCAGCTCCCCCTCTTCTCGCTGGCCAAGGAGGTCACCCTGCTCGATCTGGTCGAGCGGCTGGAGACAGTGGTGGCGGCGCTCTGGGTGTTCTCCGACATTGCCATGCTCTGTGCCCTCCTGCTGGCCCTCCAGGAGCAGGGGGCCGCCCTCACGCGCAGGATGAGCCGGACGCTGATGCGCGCGATGCTCTGCGTGCTGATGACGATCATCGCCGCCTTCCTCGCGCCGGGCGGGCTGGCGCTGCAGGGGCTGTGGCGGCGGGCGATCCTGCCGGGGAATCTGGCGGTGTGCTATCTCCTGCCGCTGGCGGCATGTCTTGCGGCCCGAATGCGGAAAATGGCCTAGGGATAGCACGCGGCCCACTATATTTAGTAGATGGAAAGGGACTTCGGCCACAGGATATAGGACGGGAGAGAAAATGAAAAAAGTGAGGAAAAAAAGAGAAAAATTGCTTGACAGGGGAGAAACTGTCTAGTATAATAAGCAAGTCTTCCGCGAGAGGGGTTGCCCCGGCGGAAGGCGGATTGGTTTTCAGGCCAGTCTCCTGAAAAAAGTTTGACAGGAACGAAAAAAGCGCTTGACAAACGGAGCTGAACCTGCTATACTAATCAAGCTGTCGCCGAGAGGCGCGGCGGAGGGTGTACCTTGTAAATTAAACAACGTGAAGCAAACGAAGCACCAGAGTAAGGATAGCGGAGGCTTCGGAGCTGAAAAGTTCTGAAGAGGAAGCAGAAAA
>CASDSM010000026.1 GCA_949283375.1 uncultured Eubacteriales bacterium
CTACCGCTCCCGTCCGCTCCCCAAGCACCGCACGGCGCCTCTGGCCGGCTCCGCCCTGCGCCCCTACCGGGGCGGGACGCGCCGCCGCACCGGAGGTGGCCGCGCCGCAGCGCAGGCCGCTCCGGGCAGCTACCGGCGTTACACCGGCCCCCGAAATCATGCCGGCGCTGCGCGTCCCCTGTTCCGTCCGCCCTCCTACCGGGGCCGCCCCTTCTGGCGGCAGCGGACCAGATGAGCCGCCCGCCGCATGGCGTCTCTGCCATGCCTTTCTGCGACAAAAGACCGCTGAAAACCCTGTCAACGTGGTTTTCAGCGGTCTTTTTTGTTTTCAGATGTTTCAGGCACAGGGGGCGCAGCCGTTGGGCGTCCGGCCTGTGAGCACCTGGCCGCGGGCGTCCGGATCGTCCAGGATGAGCTCTCCCACCGAGGGGACGCGGATGACGCCGGAGCGGGGATTTTTGATGCTCACGACCGGGGCGGTCAGCGTCGCCTCCACCTCCGACTTTTCAAAGCAGAGGTCGGTGTCCACCATCTCGCAGTCGATCAGCCGCAGGCCTTTGCAGTAGCAGAAGGGTTGGGTGCCGATGATCTTGCAGCGGATCAGCGTCAGGTCCTCCGAGTACCAGGCGAGGTACTCCCCCTTGAGCACGCTGTCGCGCACGGTGACGTGTCTGGCATGCCAGAAGGCGTCCTTCGTGTCCATCCGGCAGCGGTCGAAGACGCCGTTTTCGATGTACTGGAAGGAATACTTCCCGCGAAAATCCACGTCGGAGAACTCCACGTCCCGGGCGCGCATCAGGAAGTATTCGCTCTCCGCCGCACCGCCGCGCATCCGGATCCCGCGCGCAGACCAGCCGAACTCGGCAGAGCGGATGTCGCACCGCTCGAGGGTGACGTTGCTGCACTCGCGCACCGCCTTGATGCCGTGCAGCTTGCTGTCTGAGATGTGGATATGGTTGGAGTACCACAGCGCGGCGCGGCAGAGACCGGTCATCTCGCTCTCGCGGATGGTGAGGTGGTCGTCATGCCAGAAGGGATAGCGGAGATTGAAATAGCAGCGGCTGGCCAGAATATTCCGGCTCTCCTTCAGGGCGCTCTCCCCGTCCGCCGGGCCGTCAAAGCGGCAGTCGCGCAGGGTGAGGTCCGCGCTCCCATAGAGCGCGCGCTCCTGGTCAAAGCACTGATGCTGCAGCAAAGTCATAGGTCATGCTCCTTTTCCTTGCAGAGAGATTTCTGCCCGCCCGCGCACTGCGGCCGGACAGGCGGGGCAAAACGCCCCTCTGTCCGGCCGGCGCGCGGAGGAATCGCTTACAGATACCGGCGGAAGAAGTCCGCCAGCCGGTCAAACGGGATGATGTCCGTCCGGTCATACAGGTCGGTGTGCACCGCGCCGGGGATGATGAGCAGCTCCTTGTTCTCCGGGTTGGGATTGCCCTCCAGCATGGCGGCGTAGGCGTCCCGGCTGAAGTAGCAGGAGTGCGCCTTCTCCCCGTGCATCACCAGCACGGCGGAGCGGATCTCGCTGCTGTACTGGAGGATGGGCTGGTTCAGGAAAGAGATGCAGCCGGTCACGTTCCAGCCGCCGTTGGAGTTGAGCGAGCGCTCGTGGTAGCCGCGCGCGGTCTTGTAGTAGTCATAGTAGTCCTTCACGAAGAAGGGGGCGTCCTCCGGCAGGGGGTCCACCACGCCGCCGCCCAGGGCATAGGAGCCGCTGCGGTAGTCCGCCGTCCGCTGGGCACAGAGCGCCTCGCGCTTGGCGTGGCGCGCGGCCTCGCTGTCCTCGCTGTCAAAATAGCCCTTGGCGTTCACGCGGGTCATATCGTACATGGTGGAGGCCACGGTCGCCTTGATGCGGGTGTCGATGGAGGCGGCGTTGAGCGCCAGACCGCCCCAGCCGCAGATGCCGATGATGCCGATCTTCTCCGGGTCCACGTTGTCCTGGACGGAGAGGAAGTCCACGGCGGCGGAGAAATCCTCGGTGTTGATGTCCGGGGAGGCGGTGTAGCGCGGCGTCCCGCCGCTCTCGCCGGTGAAGGAGGGGTCAAAGGCGATCGTGAGGAAGCCCCGCTCCGCCATCGTCTGGGCGTAGAGACCGGAGGCCTGCTCCTTCACCGCACCGAAGGGGCCGCAGACGGCGATGGCGGGGAGCTGTCCCTCCGCACCGCGGGGCGCGTAGAGATCCGCCGCCAGCGTGATGCCGTAGCGGTTGTGGAAGGTCACCTTGCGGTGCTCCACTGCACCGCTCTGCGGGAAGGTCTTATCCCATTTCTGCGTCAAATTCAGCATTTCAGTCATGTCTGTCATCCTCCTGTCTTGTCTGGTCCGCCTGGCGCATGGTGTAGATCAGATGGTCCAGGCAGTCGATCTGCCGCTGCTCCCGGTGGAGCCGCTCCAGCAGCGCCGAGCGGTGGCAGGAGAGCAGGCGGTACTGCTCACAGCGGCATCTCATCCGCTCCAGCGCCAGAAAGGTCTCGATCTGCTCCGCACCGCAGCCGGCGTCCGCCAGGTTCTGCCGGATGTCCTCTCTCCGTGCCTTCATCTGTCTCACCTCTCTCGATGGCTCTATTCTACCGGAGCCCGGCTGAAATAGCAAATACCTCATTTTTATAGCTCATCATGCTTGACAGGCATGATGAGCTGCGGTATTCTGGAGACAAAGCCACTGGACAGGAGGACGAAACGATGGAGCTGCGGGTGCTGCGCTATTTTCTCGCCATCGCGCGCGAGGGGACCATCTCGGGGGCGGCGAACTACCTCCATGTGACCCAGCCCACCCTCTCGCGCCAGATCCGCGACCTGGAGGAGGAGCTCGGGCAGAAGCTGCTCGTGCGCGGGAGCCATCGGGTGACGCTGACGGCGGAGGGGATGCTGCTGCGCAAGCGGGCGGAGGAGATCGTCTCCATGGCGGACAAGACGGAAGAGGAATTCCAGTCGATGAAGGGGGACCTGAGCGGGGACATCTACATCGGCGGGGGTGAGACGGACGCGATGAACGAGATCGCCGCCGTCTGCTGCGCGCTGCACCGGGACCATCCGGGCATCCGCTACCACCTCTACAGCGGCAACGCGCAGGATGTGACCGAGCGGCTGGACAAGGGGCTGCTCGACTTCGGGCTGCTGATCCAGCCGACCGACATCACGAAGTATCACTATCTCAGCCTGCCCGTCCGGGACACCTGGGGGGTCGTCATGCGCCGGGACAGCCCGCTGGCGGCAAAGGACGCGGTCGGGCCGGAGGACCTGCAGCCGCTGCCGCTCATCTTCTCCCGCCAGGTGCTCGAGGAGCGCAGCGAGGGCAACGGGCTGGTGGAGTGGTTCGGCCCGTCATGGAGCCGGCTCAATATCGTCACCACCTTCAACCTCTGCTATAACGCCGCAGTGATGGCCCGGCAGGGGCTGGGCTATGTCGTGAGCCTGGACAAGCTGGTGGACACCTCGCCGGCCAGTCCGCTCTGCTTCCGTCCGCTCCGCCCGGCGCTGGAGTCCGGGCTGGATATTGTATGGAAGAAGTATCAGGTCTTCTCCTCCGCCGCGCAGCTCTTTTTGGAGCGGCTGGAGGAGCGGTTTCAGGCCAGTGCGGCGGAGGAGCTGTGACGCACGGCCAATCACAGGAATATGCCTTCGCTCAAGGCAGCTGCCGGGGCGATGCAGAGGGATACCGGAGGAGATGAGTCTATGAAGCAGTACATTATGGCCCTGGACGCGGGGACCACCAGCAGCCGCTGCATTCTCTTTGACCGGGAGGGTCAGATGTGCAGCGTAGCGCAGAAGGAGTTCACCCAGTATTTCCCCCACCCCGGCTGGGTGGAGCACGACGCGACCGAGATCTGGCTCACCCAGTACGCCGTCGCCTCTGAGGCGCTGGCGAAGCTGGGGGTCAGCGCCGGGGAGATCGCCGCCATCGGCATCACCAACCAGCGCGAGACGGTGATCGTCTGGGACCGGGAGACGGGCGAGCCGGTGCATCACGCCATCGTCTGGCAGGACCGCCGGACGGCGGACGACTGCGCCGCCCTCGCCGCCGAAGGGCTGACCGAGCCGTTCCGGGAGAAGACCGGACTGGTGATCGACCCCTACTTCTCCGCGACCAAGCTGCGCTGGCTGCTCGACCACGTCCCCGGCGCGCGGGAGAAGGCGCAGCAGGGCCGTCTGCTCTTCGGCACGGTGGAGACCTGGCTGATCTGGAAGCTGACCGGAGGCCGGGTGCATGTGACGGACTACTCCAACGCCTCGCGCACGATGCTCTTCAACATCCGCACCCTGGACTGGGACGAGGAGATCCTCGCCGCGCTGGACATCCCGCGCGCGATGCTCCCGGAGGTGCGGCCCTCCAGCGGCATTTACGGCGAGACGGAGGCGGAGCTCTTTGGCCGGGCCATCCCCATCGCGGGGGCGGCGGGGGACCAGCAGGCCGCCCTCTTCGGTCAGACCTGCTTTGCCCCGGGCGAGGCGAAGAACACCTACGGCACCGGCTGCTTCCTGCTGATGAACACCGGCACGCAGCCCGTCTTCTCCCACAGCGGGCTGGTGACCACCATCGCCTGGGGGCTGGGCGGCACGGTGGAGTATGCTCTGGAGGGATCCGTCTTTGTCGCAGGTTCCGCCATCCAGTGGCTGCGCGATGAGCTGCGGCTGGTGGACAGCGCGGCGGACTCGGAGTATTTCGCCCGCAAGGTGCCGGATACGAACGGGTGCTATATCGTGCCCGCCTTTACCGGCCTGGGCGCGCCGCGCTGGGACCCCTATGCCCGCGGGGCGATCGTCGGGCTGACGCGCGGGGTGAACCGCTACCATATCATCCGCGCCACCCTGGAATCGCTCGCCTTTCAGACCTATGACGTGTTGCGCGCGATGGAGGCGGACGCGGGCATGCCACTGACCGCCCTGCGGGTGGACGGCGGGGCCTCCGCCAACGACCTGCTCATGCAGATGCAGGCGGACATCCTCCAGTCCCCCGTCCACCGCCCGGCCTGTGTGGAGACCACGGCGATGGGCGCGGCCTACCTCGCCGGGCTCGCCGTGGGCTACTGGTCCAGCCGGGAGGAGGTCCGGCGCAACGGGGCGATCGACCGTGTCTTCACCCCAGCCCTCTCCCCGGATACGCGGGCGGAGAAGCTGCGCGGCTGGGAGCGGGCGGTGCAGACCACCCTCGGCTGGGCCAGGGAGCGCTGAGCGCTCACGCCTGCATCACCGGATGGACCACGGAGAGGGCCAGACCCCTCTCCCCGGCGTCCACCCGGAGGGTATCTCCGGCAGAGAGGGCGTGGCCGAGCAGCAGCTCCGCCGCCGGCTCCTCGATCTCGCGGCGCAGGCAGCGGCGCAGCGGACGGGCCCCATAGCGCGGGCTGTGTCCCTCCCGGGCGAGCGCGCCGCGGGCGGCAGGCGTGACCTCCAGCGTGACGCCCAGGCGGCGAAAGCGGGCGGCGGCCTGCTCCAGCAGGACGGCGGCGATCTGTTCCATCTCCTCCGCGCCGAGCGGCTGGAAGCAGACGATCTCATCCAGCCGGTTCAAAAACTCCGGCCGGAAGAGGCGGGAGAGGGCGCGCCGCGCCTCCCCCTCCCCCGCCGCGCCCCCGCCGCCAAAGCCGAGGGGGCTGCGCGTACAGGAGAGCTCGTCCGCGCCGGCGTTGGTGGTCATCACCAGCACGGTATTGCGAAAGTCCGCCCGGCGGCCCTGGGCGTCAGTGAGCGTCCCCTCCTCCATGATCTGCAGCAGGAGATTCCACACGTCGGCGTGCGCCTTTTCCAGCTCATCGAGCAGGACCACCTGATAGGGGCGGCGGCGCACCGCCTCGGTGAGCCTTCCCCCCTCCTCATGGCCGACATATCCCGGCGGAGAGCCGATCAGCCGGGAGACGGAGTGCGCCTCCAGATATTCGCTCATGTCCAGGCGCAGGAGGGCCTCCTGCGTGCCGAAGAGCTGCGCGGCGAGGGCGCGGCAGAGCTCCGTCTTCCCCACGCCGGAGGGGCCGGCAAAGAGGAAGCAGCCGATGGGCCGCGTCTCCTCCTGCAGTCCGGCCCGGCTGCGGCGGATCGCCGCGCAGACGGCGCGCACCGCATGCCGCTGGCCGATTACCCGATGCCCGATCGCCTCCTCGAGATGCAGCAGGCGCTCCGCCTCTCCCCCAGTGATCCGCCGCAGCGGCAGGCCGGTCCAGTCTGCGATGACGGCGGCCACGTCCTCCGGCGAGACGCGCGGCAGCGCCGCCCCCTTGGAATGTCCGTGCGCGGCGCGGAGCTGGCGGCGAAAGTCCTGCTCCACATCGCGCAGCAGCGCTGCACGTTCATAGTTCTGACTGCGCACCGCCTCCTCCAGCTCTGCCTGGGCGGAGCGGTGCTTTTCCGTGAGGGCGCGCACCGCCCCGTCCGGCCGCTCCGCGCGGATGCGGACGCGGGCCGCCGCCTCGTCCATCAGGTCGATCGCCTTGTCCGGGAGGAACCGCTCGGGCAGATAGCGCATGGAGAGGTCCACCGCCGCCGTGAGCGCCTCGGGTGAGATGGTCAGCCGGTGGTGCAGCTCATAGCGGGGCTGAAGGGCGGAGAGGATGCGCAGCGCCGTCTCCCGGCCGGGCGGCTCCACCGTGACCGGCTGAAAGCGCCGGGCGAGGGCGGCGTCACGGCAGACCTGCCGGCGGTACTCCTCCTGGGTGGTCGCGCCGATCACCTGCAGTTCCCCCCGGCTGAGGGCCGGCTTGAGGATGTTGGCCGCGTCAATGGACCCCTCCGCCGAACCCGCGCCGATGATGGTGTGCAGCTCGTCGATGAAGAGGATCAGATTGCCCAGCCGCTGCACCTCGCGGACGATGCGGCGCACGCGCTCTTCAAACTCGCCCCGGTACTTGGTCCCCGCCACGGTAGCGGTCAGGTCGAGGGAGAGCACCCGCTTGTCCTGCAGGGGGACGGGCACCTGGCGCGCGGCGATGCGCTGGGCGAGCGCCTCGGCCAGGGCTGTCTTGCCCACGCCGGGGTCGCCGAGCAGCAGCGGATTGTTTTTTGTCCTGCGGCAGAGGATCTGGATCATCCGCTCCAGCTCCTCCTCCCGGCCGGCGACCGGGTCCAGCCGCCCGCACTCCGCCATCCGCGTGAGGTCGCGGCCGTACTGGTCGAGCAGGCGCGACTCGCGCAGCGTCTCCGCCTCGCGCGGGCTCTTGCGCGCCGGGAAGGGGGCGGCGGAGCCGTCCCCGCCAAGCAGGACGGCGAGCTGCCGCGCGGCGGCGTCGCAGTCGAGCTGGCATCGGGCCAGCACAAGGCGGGCCATCCCCTCCCGCTCGCCCAGCAGCGCGAGGAAGAGATGGTCCGGCTGGACCTGCGTCCCCCGCCGCCGGGCGCACGTCTCCGCCGCCCGGCGGATCACCTGCCGGCAGCAGGGGGTCAGACCCTGGGCCGGGGCCTGTGCGCGCGCGCCGTGGCCCACCAGCGCGTCCACCTCCCGCCGGAGCGCCTCCGTCCGGATGCCGCAGCCGAGCAGCAGCCGCGCCCCCTCTCCCCGCCGGAAGTGGAGCAGTGAGAGCAGGAGGTGCTCGGTACCGATATAGCTGTGGCCGAGGGCGGCGGCGGTCTCGCGGGCATAGACGATGGCCTCCTGTGCCTCGCCGGAAAAGACGGCTGTCTTCATATGGATCCCCTCCTGAAAAGTTCTCTGGAGGTATTTTGCACCGTCCGCTCCCCCTTCAAACCATAAGAGAGCTGAAAAAGGGATGTTTTGGATTGACAGCAGGGCGCTCTCTCTTCTATCATGGGAGAGGCAGACCGTTATTCACCGTACAGAGGAGATCGTTCGCCTATGCAACAGCGTAAGATAGCCGCCGAAATTCTGGCGGAGGTAAAAAAAGTAGTCGTCGGCAAGGACCAGGTGCTCGCGCGGATGCTCCTGGCCATCCTCGCCCGGGGGCACATCCTGCTTGAGGACGTCCCCGGCGTGGGCAAGACGACGATGGCCCTCGCCTTCTCCCGCGCGCTCGATCTGGGGTACAGCCGCGTCCAGTTCAATCCCGACGTGATGCCCTCCGACCTGACCGGCTTCACCCTGTTTGACCGCAGTACCGGCCAGATGACCTATCAGCCGGGCGCGCTGCTCACGAACCTCTTTCTCGCCGATGAGCTCAACCGCGCCAACAGCCGCACCCAGTCCGCCCTGCTCGAGGCGATGGAGGAGGGACAGGTGACGGTGGACGGCAGGAGCCACCGGATCCCCCAGCCCTTCCTTGTCATCGCCACCCAGAACCCCACCGGCGTGGCGGGGACGCAGCCGTTGCCGGACAGCCAGCTCGACCGGTTTCTGCTCCGGCTGAGCATCGGCTACCCGGAGGAGGCGGACGAGCTGGAGATGGTGCGCCGCCGTCAGGGCGGCGACCCGCTCGCCTCCGTCCGCCGCGTGGTCGACCGGAATGAGCTCGAGCAGCTGCGCATCGCGGCGGACCAGGTCTATGTCGCCGATGCGGTGCTGACCTACATCGTGCGCCTGTGCGCCGCCACGCGCGCGCATCCGCAGGTGACTCAGGGGGCCAGTCCGCGCGCGACGCTGGCCGTCACGGCGGCCGCCCGCGCTCTCGCCCTGCTGCGCGGGCGGGACTATGTCCTGCCGGAGGACGTCCAGTCCGTCTTCAGCGATGTGGTGGACCACCGGCTGCTGCTCACCCCCGCGGCGGAGAGCCGTCCGGACGGCGCACGCGCCGTCACGCGCGAGCTGCTCGGGCAGGTCCCCGCCCCCCGCATCCGGCGCTGAGGCGTGGGCATGACATTGCTCCGCTGGCTGAGCTATCTCGCCGTCCTGCTCGCCGCGGTGATCTTTCAGGTGCTGTATGACGGCTATCTGGTCCATTTCTTCTTTCTTGTCATCCTGCTGCTTCCTCTGTTTTCCCTTCTGGTCAGCCTGCCGGAGATGCTCGGCGTCCGGGCGCTGCTGCGCCCCTCCCGCCCGGAGCTGGAGCGCGGGCGCAGCGGGAGCTGGGTGATCGAGCTCTCCAACCGCAGCGGACTGCCGGTCTCGCACGGCACAGTGCACTGCCGCGTCAGTTCCTCCTTCTCCGGGTGGGAGAGCACGCACACGCTGTCCTTCTCCGGGGCGTCCGGCCGCACGGCGCTCTACCTCCCCATGGAGACCGGCCACTGCGGAGCCCTGACCTGCCGTCTGGAGCGGCTGTGGGTGTGGGACATGCTCGGACTCTTCGCCCTGCCGCGCCCCTGCCCGGACGGATGCGCCGCGGCACAGGTGCTCCCGGTCGTGACCGACCGGCCGCTGCCGCCCTGGCGGGAGATCGCCCCCGACGCCGGTACGCTGCGCCCCACCCTCGGCGGCGTGGGCAGCGACTATGACCTGCGCGCCTACCGGCCGGGCGACGCCATGCGCGCGGTGCACTGGAAGCTCTCCTCCAAGCGGGACGAGCTGATCGTGCGCGAGGCCCTGCTCCCGCCGGAGCCCACCGCGCTGCTCTCAATCGACCACTTCGGCCCACCGGAGGCGCTCGACCGGGCGCTCGACGGACTGCACACCGCCGCTCTCGCCCTGCTGGGGGAGGGAACGGCGTTCTATCTCCAGTGGCTCCACCCGGTCAGCGGAGAGCTGCGGCGCTATCTGATCGAGGACCGGCGGGGCTATGCGCGCTGCATGACCGAGCTGCTGGGAGACCCCGCGCCCGAGACAGGGCGCTCCGTGCTCGAGCTGCCGGTCCGCCTGAGCGAGGTGTCCGGGCCGTTGCGCCTGCTGCACCTCGGCACAGAGGAGGGGGCGCTATGACTGCGGGCAAATTCGAATTGGACGTGCGCACGCTGGCCTGCGGCGCTCTGAACGCCCTGGCGGGCGGCGCGCTGCTCGCGTTGCTGCTCACCGGCATGCTGCTCTCCTTTGCCGCGGGGTACTCCCTGCCGGTGGACACGGCGGCGCTGGGGCAGGCGGCGCTGGGACTCTCCGTCCTGCTCACGCTGGCGCTCTCCCTGCCCCGGCTGCGCTGGGCCGCCTTCGGGGCGCTCACCGCCGGCTGGGCTGTCCTGCTCTGGCGGAGCTGGACAGAGCTGCTGGCCGCCCTGCGCGTCCTGCTGGAGACCATCTGCGAGCAGATCGGGCTGATGTCCGCCGCCCTCACCTTCCTGCCGGACGGAGCGGCGGACGGGACCACAGCGGCCGCCGCCCTGATCCTGTTCACCTTTCCCTGGGCAGCGCTGCTCGGGTGGTGCGTCCTGCGCGGACACTCCCCTGTCCTTGCACTGCTTCTGACCTGGCCGCTTCTCCTGCCCGCCTTCGTCCTCAACGCCCCGCTGGACTGGACGGCCCTCCTGCTCCTGCTGACGGGGACGCTGGCCTTTCTCTGCGCCGCCCGCTCCGGCCGGTCTGACCCGGTGGGCGGGGCGAAGCTGACGCTGCTGCTTCTGCCCCTCGTCGCGCTGGCGCTGTCCGCGCTGACCGTACTCTCCCCGGAGGGGGCCTATCAGTTCCCCGACTGGGCCGCCTCGGCGCAGCTCCGGCTGCTGAGCTGGGTGGCCTCCCTGCCCAATCCCTGGGTGGAGGGGGACGGCGTGGGCGCCGCCCGTCCGGCCCAGCTGTCAGAGACGGTGGACCTCACCGAGGCGGGCGCCCCCAGCTATTCCGGCGCGGCGGTATTGGAGATCGAGAGTGAGCGCACCGGCATGGTCTATCTGCGCGGCTATTCCATGGGGGAATACACCGGGACGGGCTGGACCGCCCTCCCGGAGAGCGCCTATGAGGAGCCCCTTCCCTGGGCGGGACCCGGCGGGCTGGGGGAGAGCGCAAGCTGGGATGACCTGCTGGCGGCCTATCCGCCCGCCCTCTACCCCGCCGCCGCGCAGACGGAGGCGGAGGGGGAGGAGATCACCGTGCGCGACCTCTCCGCCCTCACCCAATGGGTCTACACCCCCTACCAGCTCACCGGAACGGGGACGGCCACCGCCGCCGGAGACACCCATCTGGCCCGGGACGGCGGCCAGTGGCAGCACCGCTTCGACGTCCAGCCGGCGGACTTCGCCGGTCTCTCCGCCCTCACCGGGGAGACGGCGCAGGCGGAGCAGCTCTATCAGGTCTTTGTGAACGAGCACTATCTCTCCCTCCCGGAGGGTCTGGCGGAAGCTCTCGTCCCCTGGACCGATCTGGTGCGATCTGCATACCAGACGGACGCGGTGTCCTCCCTCCCCCGGCGCTATCAGCAGACGCTCTCCACCGCCCGCGCTGTGGCGGAGATGCTGGAGGATACCGCTGTCTATGACCTCGATGTCCCCGCCCTCCCGGAGGGTGAGGATGCGGCGCTCTGGTTCCTGGAGGGGAGCGGGTGCGGCTACTGCATGCACTTTGCCACTGCCGGGACCGTCCTGCTGCGGGCGATGGGGATCCCCGCCCGCTATGCGGCGGGCTATGCCGTCCCGGTGGCGGCAGCGGGGACCGTCCAGGTCCCGGACTCCGCCGCCCACGCCTGGGTGGAGATCTACCTGGAGGGCTACGGCTGGTATCCGGTGGAGATGACCCCCGCCGAGGGACTGCCCACCGGCATGGAGTCGGAAGAGGCCCCCGCGCAGGGGGAGGAGAACGCCCCGGAGGCGCAGGAGGAGACCCCTCCCGAGCAGGAGGAGCCCTCCCCTGACCTGCCCGAAGAGGAGCCCCAGACGCCGGAGGAGGAGACCCCCTCCACCGGACCGGGCGGCACCGGCGTGGCGGAGGGAGAAAGCGGCGGCGCGTTTGACCTGGCCGGACTGCTCGCGGCAGTGGGCCGGGCGCTGGCCGCGGCGCTGCTGGCCGCCGGGCTGCTGCTGGGCGGGCGGTATCTGCGCCGGGCGCTGCTGGCGCGGCGGTTTGCCCCGCTGCACCAGGGGGACGCAAACGGCTGCGTCATTGCCCTCTACGCCCTGCTGGAGGACCTCAGCCGCTGGGGCGGACAGATGCCGGAGGAGGCGGTGCGTCTGGCACAGAAGGCGCGCTTCAGCCAGCACGCGATGACACCGGAGGAGCTGAGCGGGATGCGCGCCCTCTTCCGCGCAGAGCGCCGGCGGACGGAGCAGGCCCTGCCGCGCTGGAAACGGGCGGTCTTCCGCCTGTTCTGGCATGAGATGTGATGGGAGGATGCGACATGCGAGAGATACCGGTCAAACTGCCCCGGCTGATTGCCTGCGATATCGACGGGACGCTGATGGCCTATGACGAGAGCGACCTCTCCCCCCGCCTCTTTCCGCTGATCGAAGCACTGGAGGCGCGCGGCGTCCTCTTCTGCCCCGCGAGCGGGCGGCAGTATGCCAGCCTGCGCCGCCTCTTCGCCCCGGTGGCGGACCGGCTGATCTACCTGTGCGAGAACGGCGGCATTCTCTACGGCAGGGACGGTGAAGTGCTGGGACGGACGGTGATGGAGCGCAGCCGCGCCCTCGCCCTCTCGCGCGATATCCTCGCCCAGCCGGCGTGTGAGCTGCTGATCTCCGGGGCAAATATGAGCTACGTCGTCTGCAAGCGGCCGGGGCTGGATGAGCAGCTGCGCCACTTCACCGGCAACCGCGTCACCGTCCTCTCCTGCCCGGAGGAGATGCCGGAGGCGTTTCTGAAGGTCTCCGCCTACTGCCCGGACGGGGCGGCGCGGTACGCCCCCCTCCTCGGGCCCACCTGGGCGGCGGAATTTCCGATGGCGATCGGCGGGCCGAAGTGGCTCGACTTCGCCCTCGCGGACAAGGGGACGGGGATGCGCATCCTGCTGGCCGCCCTCGCGATCGACCCGGCGGAGGTGATGGCCTTTGGCGACAACGCCAACGACCTGCCCATGCTGGAGGCGGTCGGCATGCCCTATGTGGTCGACCGCTCCCCGCTGCGGGACCTCCCCGCCGATTGGCGGCGCTGTGAGCGGGTGGAGGACGTGCTCGAGGCGCTGCTGGAGCTGTCCGACCGCCGCGCCTGAGAGAGACGACATCCCCTGACAGAAAGACCGCCCCAGCTTCCGCCGCCGCTGTGCGGCCGGGAGCTGGGGCGGTCTGTTATGCTCTTTGAAGGCGCGGACTCTCTCCGTGCGCGCGCTTATTCCCTGCGGTCGAAGAGGCGGTGGAAGATCTGACGCCAGGCCGGCTCGCGTTGTGCGGGCCGCGCGGCCTGCGCGCGGGCGGCCTGGATCGCCTCCTGCATCAGCTCCACCTGGGCGCAGGTGGGCTCGGGGACGGGGAGCTTTTTCGCATAGCTCCCGTCCGGCTGGAGGACGCGGGCCTTCACCGTGTCGCGCAGCATCGCATCCAGAATGCCGTGCAGGCGCTCACGCACCTCGCCGCTGTCGATCGGGCAGGCGACCTCGACGCGGTGCTCGGTGTTGCGCGTCATCAGGTCGGCCGAGGCGATATACATCTTCTCCTGCGCCCCGCGCCCGAAGACGAAGATGCGCGAGTGCTCCAGAAAGCGGCCGACGATGCTGGTGACGGTGATGTGCTCCGTCCGGCCCGGCACGCCGGGCAGAAGGCAGCAGATGCCGCGCACGATCATGTCGATCCGCACCCCGGCGCAGGAGGCGCGGCAGAGGCGCTCGATGAGGTCGATGTCCGTCAGCGAGTTGAATTTGAGGAGGATATAGCCGTCGCTGCCGAGGGCGGTCTGCTCGTCGATCAGGCGCAGGAGGCTGCGCTTGAGTCCGTGCGGGGCGACCAAGAGGCGTTCATAGTGCCCGTCGAGCACGCCGAGGGCCATATTGTTGAAGAAGGCGACTGCATCCGCGCCGATGGTCTCGTCTGAGGTGACGAGGGAGACGTCGGTGTACTGGGCAGCGGTCTTCTCGTTGTAGTTGCCGGTGCCCACCTGGGTGAGGTAGCGCACCGTGCCGCGCTCGCGGCGGGTGATGAGGCAGATCTTGGAGTGGACCTTGTAGTATTCAAAGCCGTAAATAATCTTGCAGCCCGCCTCCTCCAGCCGCTCGGACCAGTCGATGTTGTTCTGCTCGTCAAAGCGGGCGCGCAGCTCGATGAGGACGGTGACGTCCTTCCCGTTCTCCGCCGCGGCGCAGAGGTATTCCACCAGCTTGGCCTTGCGCGCCAGGCGGTAGATCGTGATGCGGATGGAGAGGACGGCGGGATCGTGCGCCGCCTCGCGGATCATCTGGAGGAAAGGGGTCATGCTCTCATAGGGATAGGAGAGGAGGACGTCCCGCCGCAGGGCGGTCTTGAGCAGGCTCTGCCCCTCCGCGAGCATGGCGGGCTGCTGCGGGGCAAACGGCGGGTCGGAGAGGACTGCGCGCTGCCGCTCGGGCAGGTGCTCCCCCAGCGACCAGGCATAGCCCAGCTTGAGCGGGGCGCGGCGGGAGAGGAAAATCTGCGCGTCCGTCACCTCAAAGCGGCTGCGGAAGTACTCCGCAAAGTGGCTGCTGACCGGGCTGGAGAGCTCCACGCGGACCACCGCCATCCGGCGGCGCTGGCGCAGGAGCTTCTCCATCGTCTTGCGGAAGTCCTCCACCTCGGCGAAATTTTCATCGTAGGGGTTGATGTCGGCGTTGCGGGTGACGCAGAAGACGGTCTTCTCCAGCACGTCGTACATCTGGAAGACGCGGTCGGTGTATTTGAGCAGGATGTCCTCGATGGCGACATAGCGACCCTCCGCCCCGGGCAGGAAGACCAGCGGCGGCAGAGAGGCGGGCACCGGCAGCAGGCCGAGCACCTCGCGCTTTTTGCGCCCGAGCAGGGCGGCGATGTGGAGCACCTTGCCCTCCAGGTGGGGGAAGGGGTGGTGCGCGTCCACGATCTGCGGGGAGAGGACAGGGGCCACCACATCGCGGAAATACTCCTTGATGTACCGCTGCTCCTCCATCTCCAGCTCCTCCACCCGCAGACGCTCCAGCCCCTCGGCGGCCAGGCGGCGGTCCACGTCGGCAAAGGCCGCGTCCCGGCGCTCATAGAGCGGCTCGACGGCGGCGTAGATCGCGCGCAGCTGCTCTGCGGCGGTCATGCCCGACTTGTTGTCCGTCCGCTTGCGGTCCACCGAGGCGATATCCGTCAGGCTGCCCACGCGGATCATAAAGAATTCATCCAGATTGCTCGTGAAAATGGCGAGAAATTTCAGCCGCTCGAGCAGCGGGACCTGTTCATCCTCCGCCTCGGCGAGGACGCGGGCATTGAACTGCAGCCAGGACAGCTCGCGGTTTTGGGTATAGCCCCGCTCCCATATCATCTTTGCCATCTCATACTCCCCCTGTCCGGCCCGCGCTCCGGCGGGCCGATCATCTGTTCCCTGATACAACAACTATTGTTTTAACGTCCTGCGGTTGATGCAACAGACACTATTATACCGCTTTTCAGCCGCAGCAGAATGCATGTTTCTGTAAAAATCCGGTAAAACTTTTCGGAAGAATGGGCAGTTTTGCCCATTTGCCCCTTCACAAGCGGGACCGGCGGGGGTATCATTAGGACAGAAAGCGGGAGGCGGACGCGCCCCCTCCCGCGTCAGAGGAGGAGAGAGACATGAAAATCGGCATGCTCACCAGCGGCGGCGACTGCCAGGGCCTCAATTCCGCCCTGCGCGGCGTGGCCAAGACGCTCTACAATGAGCTGGGCAATACGGTGACCATCTACGGCATCCGGGACGGCTACCGGGGACTGATCGAGGCGGACTACCATCAGATGCGGCCGCAGGATTTTTCCGACATTCTGACCCTGGGCGGGACCATCCTGGGCACCTCGCGCCAGCCGTTTAAGCAGATGCGCAAGGTCACGGAGGACAGCGAGGAGACCAAGCTGGAGAAGATGCTGCGCACGGTGGAGCACGAGGGCTTTGACTGCCTGGTGATCCTCGGCGGCAACGGCACGCACAAGACGGCCAACCTCCTCAGCCAGCACGGGGTGAACGTCGTCACCCTGCCCAAGACGATCGACAACGACCTCTGGGGGACGGAGATGACCTTCGGCTTCCAGTCGGCGATCAATATCGCCTCTACGGTGATCGACTCCATCCACTCCACCGCCTTCTCCCACTCGCGCGTGTTCATCGTGGAGGTGATGGGCCACAAGGCGGGGTGGCTCACCCTGCACGCCGGCATCGCCTCGGGGGCGGACATCATCATCATCCCCGAGATCCCCTACTCCATCGAAAAGGTCGCCCAGGCGATTGAAAAGCGCGAGCGCAGCGGCAAGCGCTTCTCCATCCTCGCCGTGGCGGAGGGAGCCATCAGCCAGGCGGAGGCGGCGATGAGCAAGAAGGCCTTCAAGGCCGCGCGGGAGCAGATGCCCTATCCCTCCATCTCCTACCGCATCGCCGACGAGCTGCGCGCGATCACCGGCCAGGAGATCCGCGTGACCATCCCCGGCCACTACCAGCGCGGCGGCGCGCCCTGCCCGGCGGACCGTCTGCTCACCACCCGCTTCGGCGTGGCGGCGGCGCAGCTCATCCGGCAGAAGAAATACGGCTATATGGTCGCCCTGCAGAGCGACCGGATCGTGCCCGTTCCCCTCTCTGAGGTGGCGGGCAAGCTCAAGACCGTCCCGCCAGACGGCGAGCTGGTGCGCACGGCGCGCGCGCTCGGCCTGTCGATGGGAGACTGAGCGCCTGGAATCCGTCTGCCGGCCCGTCAGAGTCTCTTCGAAACTGGAGACTCTGACGGGCTTTTTTGCGTTTTCTCCCCGGTCATCTGCGCGCCGCTGAATTCTTACAGATTGTGACAGATGGCCGGCAGGTGTTGACTTCCTCCCCCATAGAGGCTATCCTATCCACAGGACATATATAAACATAATTTCTAAAACTATCCAGAAAGGAAGTGTCCAACCATGAAAAGAGCAAGGATCCTCTCCGCCCTGCTGGCGGCGCTGCTGCTGATGGGCTCCTGCGGCCTGGCGCAGACCGCCCTGGCCCTGAGCGCACCTACCGCCTCCAGCCGCCCGTCCAGCGTGAGCTATCAGGCGGAGGTGACTGCCTCCATCCTGAACATCCGCAAGGGCGCCGGGACGGGTTACGGCGTGGTGGGTACCCTCAGGCGGGGGGACACCTGCACCGTCGTCGAGGAGCGCAGGGACAGCCGAGGCATCACCTGGGGCTATCTGGGCGACGGGCGCGGCTGGGTCTGCCTGCGCTACTGCAGCAAGCTCTCCGGCGGGGAGAGCGGCGCGGTGAGCTACGCCGTAGAGGTCACCGCTGCCAGCCTGAACATCCGCCGGAGCGCGGACAAGAGCGCCGCCATCACCGGCTGGCTGGCCAAGGGAGACCGGGTGACCATCGTCGCCGAGCGCAAGGACAGCCGCGGGGTCACCTGGGGCAAGCTCAAGAGCGGCGCAGGCTGGATCAGCCTGGATTACTGCCGCCGGACGGACGGGAGCACGGACAGCGCTGTAGTGAACTATGCCGTCACCGTCACCGCCTCCAGCCTGAACATCCGCCAGAGCGCGAGCCGGAGCGCCGCCATCGCCGGCACCCTCTCCAAGGGGGACAGGGTGACCATCGTCGCCGAGCAGACGGATACCCGCGGGGTGACCTGGGGCAAGCTCAAGAGCGGCGCAGGCTGGGTCAGCCTGGCCTACTGTGAGAAGTCCGGCGGCAGCGGGGAGGGCGGCGACAGCGGCGCAGTGAACTACGTCGTCCGTGTCACCGCCTCCAGTCTGAACATCCGCAAGAGTGCAAGCCGGACGGCGGCGATCACCGGGAGTCTCTCCAAGGGAGATGCGGTCACGATCGTCGCCGAGCAGAAGGACAGCCACGGCGCAAATTGGGGCAAGCTCAAGAGCGGCGCAGGCTGGATCAGCCTGGCTTACTGTGAGAAGACGGAGAGCGGGGGCACATTTGCCTCCTATACCGTCACCATCACGGCGGGAAGCCTGAATATCCGCCGGAGCGCGAGCCACACCGCAGCCATCACCGGCTGGGCCTCCCGCGGCGAGAAGGTGACCATCGTCGCCGAGCAGACGGACAGCCGCGGGGTCACCTGGGGCAAGCTCAAGAGCGGCGCGGGCTGGATCAACCTGAACTACACGAAAAAGAGCTGACGCATTCTCCGCCCCCGGCTTTGGCCGGGGGCCTCTGCTTGTCAGCCTTTGCCGGTACGCAAAGACGCCGGCCGGAACACGGGCAGTGATCCGGCCGGCGTTTTGCTCAGGACATGGAGGGAAAGAGCTGCGCTTTCGCCTGCGCGAGGGCGTCCACGAGGGCATCCACCTCCCCGCGCGTGGTCCCGGCGCTGAAGGAGACGCGGAAGGCCCCCTCCCGCCAGGCCTTGTCCAGCCCGAGGGCGGCGTAGACGTGGCTCGGCTTGCCCCGGTGGCAGGCGGACCCGGCGGAGACGCAGACGCCGAGGTCTCCGAGGACGCGGACGAGCACCTCCGCCTTGTACCCCGGCAGGGTGAGGGCGAGGATGTGCGGGGCCTCCCCCGCCACCACCTGACGGACCTCCGGCAGGCGTCCAGAAAGCTGGGCGAGCGCGTACTCCTTCAGCTCTCGCATGTGGGCGATGTCCTGCGGCATGGAGCGCTTCCCCTCCCGGCAGGCGGCGGCAAAGGCGGCGATCTGCGCGGTGGCCTCTGTTCCGGGGCGCAGGCCGCTCTCCTGCCCGCCGCCGAGCAGCAGGGGCGGGAAGCGGAGGCCGGAGCGGATGTAGAGCGCGCCCACCCCCTTGGGCGCGTGGACCTTGTGTCCGCTGACGGTGAGCAGGTCCACGCCGAGGGCTCGTGGGGTGAAGGGCAGCTTGAGAAAGCCCTGCACTGCATCGCAGTGGACCAGGGCGCGCGGGGCGAGGCTGCGGGTGAGCCGGGCCGCCTCGCGGACCGGCTGGACGGAGCCCAGCTCGTTGTTCACCAGCATGACGGAGACCAGCACGGTGTCCGGCCGGAGGGCGGCGCGCAGGGCGTCCAGAGAGATCTTCCCGTCCGGGCCGGGGACGAGGTAGGTCACCTCATACCCCTGCTGCTCCAGATGGCGGCAGGGCTCGAGCACGGCGGCGTGCTCGATGGAAGTGGTGACGATGTGCCGCCCCATGCGGCGGCCCAGCTCCAGCGCGCCGCGGATGGCCCAGTTATCCCCCTCCGTGCCGCAGGAGGTGAAGCAGATCTCCCGGCTCTCACAGCCGAGGGCGGCGGCCACGTCCGCGCGGTGGGCGGCGAGCGACCTGGCGGCGTGGCTGCCGAGCGGATAGCGGGCGGAGGGGTTGCCGTACTCCTCCGTCATGGCGCGCAGCGACGCCTCTGCGGCGGCGGGGCTGACCCGGGTGGTGGCGGCGTTGTCCAGATATGCGGTCATGCAGTTCCCTCTTCTCTTTGGATTCGGCCTATATTGTAATCCATCCGTCCCCCGCCTGCAAGAGGGGATGGCGCTTCCTTGACTTTTTTAACGCAGATTGCTATCATAAATAAAAAACAGCGTGTCAAAAAAGGCTTGCCGGGCCGGATGGAGGCCGGAAGCGCTCTTTTGACCGCCGGCAAAGAGGAGCGATCTCCCATGTTTCGTGAAATGCGCCGCAAGCGTCAGGCGCTCTCCCCGGAGGAGTGCGCCGCCGTCCTGCGCCGGGGCGCCTCCGGCGTGCTCGCCCTGGACGGGGACGGAGGCTACCCCTACGCCGTGCCCATCAGCTATGTCTGTGCGGGCGGCAAGCTCTACTTCCACTGCGCCGTGACCGGCCACAAGCTGGACGCCATCGCGCGCAACCCGAAGGCCTCCTTCTGCGTGGTGGACCAGGACCGGGTGGTGCCGGAGGAGTACACCACCTATTTCCGCAGCGTGATCGCCTTTGGCCGGATGCGGGTGCTCACCGAGCCGGAGGAGAAGCGCGCGGCGGCGGAGACCCTCGCCCGGCGCTTCGCTCCCGGGGCGGACGAGCGCGCGCACAGCCGGGAGATCGACCGCTACTGGAACGCCCTGTGCATGCTGGAGCTGACGGTGGAGCACCTGACCGGCAAGGCGGCAAAGGAGCTCATCCCCCCGTCCGGCGACTGAGGGGCCGCCCTCCGCTCAGCCCAGCAGGCAGAGCGCCAGCCCGTAGAGCACGCTCGCGCCCAGGCTGAAGACGATCACCGGCCCGGCGATCTGGAACATCTTGGCCGCCATGCCGGTGACAAAGCCCTCCGTCTTGAAGTCCATCGCTGGGGCGGCGATGGAGTTGGCAAACCCGGTCACCGGGACCAGCGTCCCCGCCCCGGCGTGTCTGGCGAGCTTGTCATACCAGCGCAGGGCGGTGAAGAGGGAGGCAAGGGCGATCAGGGTGATGGTGGTCCACGTCCCCGCGTCCTCCTGTGGGAGGCCGATGCGCTGATAGAGGGCGGTCAGGAGCTGGCCCACCACGCAGATGCCCCCGCCCGCGCAGAAGGCCCAGGCCGCGTTCTTCCCCTTGGGGGACTTTCCCGCGTGGGCCTGGACCAGCTGCTGATATTCCCGATCAGTCAGATTCATAGAGATGACACCGCCTTTCCCGGCTAGGATGCACGGGAGAGGCGGTTTTTATTCCGCTTGTCCCTCCCGCCCGGCGGCGAGAAGGCTCTGCACCGTGTGGTGCTCCTGCGCCTCGAGCAGCTCGAGGATCAGCGTGTTGGAGAGCAGGAAGCCCTCCGGCGTGAAGCGCCAGCGTCCGCCCTCCTGCCGGGCGAGGCCGCGCCGTGCATAGCCGCGCAGCAGCTCCTCCAGCAGGCGGAAGTTCATGTGATACCGGCGGCTGTAGCAGTCCGCGTCGATCCCCTCCGCCGTGCGCAGGCCGAGCATCAGATACTCGCTCCCCCGCTCGTCGGGCGGGATCTCCCGGTCCTCGTCCACGATGGGCCTGCCCTCCTCGATGCCCGCGAGATAGGCGGAGAGATCGCGCACATAGCTGTACCGCCGCCCGCCGAAGTCGCTGTGCGCCCCCGGGCCGAAGCCGGCATACTCCTCCAGACGCCAGTAGCGCAGGTTGTGGCGGGACTCCCGCCCCGGCTTTGCAAAGTTGGAGATCTCATACTGCCGCCAGCCCGCCCGGGCCAGACGGTCCACCATCCAGAGGTACATGTCCGCCTGGCCGTCATCGTCCGCGATGATCAGCTCCTCCCGGCGCGTCCAGAGCGGCGTCCCCTCCTCCAATTGCAGGCCGTAGCAGCTCAGGTGCTCCGGCGCGAGGTCGATGAGCGCCTCCACGCTCGCCTGCCAGCCCGCCATATCCTGGTCGGGAAGGCCGTAGATCAGGTCGCAGCTCAGGTTGTCAAAGCCTGCCCGGCGCGCCAGCTCCACCGCACGCACCGCGTCGGCGAAGGTGTGCGGCCGCCCGATGGCGCGCAGTTCCCCGTCGTTGGCGGACTGGACGCCGAGGGAGAGGCGGTTCGCCCCCGCCCGGCGCAGGGCACGCAGGAGGGGGAGGTCCACGCTGTCCGGGTTGGCCTCCACCGTGATCTCACAGCCGCGGTCCAGCCGGTAGAGCCGCCGGACCTCGCGCAGGAGGCGCGTGAGCCGCTTTGCGCCCAGGATGGAGGGGGTGCCGCCGCCGATATAGACGGTGTCCACCCGATAGCCCTCCGCGCGCGGGGCCATCTCGGCGAGGTGGCGCGTGAGGGCGCGGAGATAGCGGTCCATCTCCCCCTCGCAGCCGGCGAGGGAGTAGAAGTCGCAGTAGGCGCACTTGCTGCGGCAGAACGGGATGTGCAGGTACAGCCCCAGCCTGCGCCCGCGCCGGGCTTTGGAATAGGCCCGCTGGAGCTTTTCCCGCTCGCGCTGGTGGCGGCGGAGGTATTTCAGCATAATGACAATCCCTCTTTCCGTGTGGTATGGCGGTCTGAGGGTATTATACGGGAAAAGAGGGCTGTGGAAAAGGGGAAATTTGCGGTTCAATCGCTGACTGTGATATCCAGCGTCCCCTCCGCCCCCTCCGGGACGGCTGCGCCGAGGGCATAGCGCTGACGGCTCGTCAGGTTCTGAAAGGCGCCTGTCTCCCCTGCCGCGAGCGGCATCTGGAGGTCTGGCTCGTCCGGCGCCTTATCCCCCGCCATGCCGATGTAGAGATAGACCGTCACGGCAAAGTCGGACTGATTGGAGACGGCGATCTGCGTGCTGTTGGTCCGAAACCACTCCCCGCCGGCCAGGCAGACCGGCTCAAACGGTCCCGCCTGCTCCCAGTGGTATGCCTCCTCCGCGCTCAGGTCATAGTGCGGCAGCGCGTCCACTGCGTCCGCCGGGCTGGCCGCCCTGTCCGTCTCGTCCACCGCGCCGGAGGAGGGCGGGGCAGAGCAGGCCGGGAGCAGGCAGCTCAGGCAGGTCAGGCAGAGCAGGAGCGGCAAAAGCCGTCTGAAACACGTTTTCACAGAGATCCCTCCCCTCCGTTCTGACACCAGTATACCATATCCGGCACAGAAAAGGTAAAAATACGGTGATTCTTCCCTGAATCTTCCGCAAATCTTAAAATGATCCCATGCCTCCGGCGAAATTGACAACTCCGCCTCCATCTCCTATAATCAGCTCAGCATACGCCGGGAGGGATGGAAGATGACAGCGCCAAACGACCCCCGCCGTCTCGACCTCGTCATTGACGGCGGGCACGACGGGTGGGAGGTGAACGACCTGCTGCGGCGGGAGTTGGGCCTCTCCGGCACCCTGCTGCGGCGGGTGAAGTGGCTGGAGGACGGCATTCTCTTAGACGGGGCGCGGGTGACCACCCGGGCGGCGGTGCGCGCGGGGCAGGTGCTCTCCGTCCGTCTCTCCGACCCCGAGCGGCCGGAGATCCCTCCGGTGGAAGGGCCGCTCGACATCGTCTATGAGGACCGCGACCTCGTGGTGGTGGACAAGGCCCCCGGCGTCCCCGCCCACCCCGGTCCGGGGCACTGGTCGGACAGTCTGGGCAACGCCCTCGCCGCCCACTTCGCGCGCACCGACCCCGCCGCTGGGTTCCATCCCATCCACCGGCTGGACCGGGGGACCTCCGGCCTGATGGCGGTCGCCAAGCACCCCTACGCCCAGGAGCGGCTGAAGGGCCAGCTCCACACCGGAGGTTTCCAGCGCGCCTACCTCGCCCTCTGCCAGGGGCGCATGGACCCGGCGAACGGGACGATCGACGCGCCCATCGGCCGCGCGCCCGGCTCCATCCTGCTGCGGCAGGTGACGCCGGAGGGACGGCGGGCGGTCACTCATTACCGCACCCTCTGCCCCGCGGCGGAGGGGAGCCTGCTCGCCCTCCGGCTGGAGACCGGGCGGACCCACCAGATCCGCGTCCACCTCGCCTCGCGCGGCCACCCGCTGCTGGGGGACTTCCTCTACGGGGAGGAGCGGCCCGGCCTGATCGCCCGCCCCGCCCTGCATAGCTGGCGCCTCGCCCTCACCCACCCCGTCACCGGCGCGCGGCTCGACCTCTCCTGCCTGCCCCCGGCGGACATGCTCCGGCTGCTGCCGGAGGAAATGGCGGAAAAAGTGCTTCATGGGACGGAAACCGCCCTGTTTTAGGGCAATTGAACGCGGTTTTTCCCATCCGTAGGGCGCTTTTGCGCGAAACGCTGCCGGAAAACGGAGTATTTTGACCGCGCGGCGCGCGAGTTTCTCTTGACTAACCGCCTCTTTGTGTAGAAAATTTAACTAAAGAAGTTTGTCCCTGCCTCTCTCCCTGCCCCGGCAGGGACGGGGACATGGTTCTTAATCTACAGACGCAGAAAGGAATGTACTTTTATGATCTATTCCAGCGAAGTACAGAATATGTGTCCTGTCACCAAGGGCGCGTATCACGGTCCTGCTCCCATCCCTGAGGAGGGCAAGTGGGTCCAGGCGAAAGAGATCAAGGACATCTCCGGCTTCACCCACGGCGTGGGCTGGTGCGCTCCGCAGCAGGGCGCCTGCAAGCTGTCCCTGAACATCAAGGACGGCATCATCGAGGAGGCCCTGGTGGAGACCCTGGGCTGCACCGGCATGACCCACTCCGCCGCCATGGCCGGTGAGATCCTGATCGGCAAGACCATCCTCGAGGCCCTGAACACCGACCTGGTGTGCGACGCGATCAACACCGCCATGCGCGAGCTGTTCCTGCAGATCGTCTACGGCCGCAGCCAGACGGCGTTCTCCGAGGGCGGCTTGGCCATCGGCGCTTCGCTGGAAGATCTGGGCAAGGGCCTGATGGGCCAGGTGGGCACCATCTTCGCCACCAAGGCGAAGGGCCCGCGCTATCTGTCCCTGACCGAGGGCTATATCACCCGCATCGCGCTGGATGAGAACAACGAGATCATCGGCTACGAGTTCGTCCACCTCGGCAAGATGATGGACGCCATCAAGAAGGGCGTGGACGCCAACGAGGCGCTGGAGAAGTGCAAGGGCACCTACGGCCGCTTCGCTGAGGCCGCCAAGTACATTGACCCCAGAAAGGAGTAAGGTGATTAGACATGGCACTGTTTGAATCTTATGAGAGACGAATCGGCCAGATCACTCCCGTTCTGGCTGAATATGGCATCTCCTCTGTCGAGGAGTGCCGCGACATCTGCAAGGCCGCCGGCTTTGATCCCTATGAGATCGTCGCGGGCATTCAGCCCATCTCCTTCGAGAACGCCCGCTGGGCCTACACCGTGGGCGCCGCCATCGCCCTGAAGAAGGGCGTGAAGACCGCTGCGGACGCCGCTGAGGCGATCGGCATCGGCCTGCAGGCCTTCTGCATCCCCGGCTCCGTCGCCGACGACCGCAAGGTCGGTCTGGGCCACGGCAACCTGGGCGCGATGCTGCTGCGCGATGAGACCAAGTGCTTCGCCTTCCTGGCCGGCCACGAGTCCTTCGCCGCCGCTGAGGGCGCCATCGGCATCGCCCGCAACGCCAACAAGGCCCGCAAGACCCCGCTGCGCGTCATCCTCAACGGCCTGGGCAAGGACGCGGCGCAGATCATCTCCCGCATCAACGGCTTCACCTATGTCCAGACCCAGTTTGACTATGCCACCGGCAAGGTGAGCGTGGTCAAGGAGACCCGCTATTCCGCCGGTGAGCGCGGCAACGTCCGCTGCTACGGCGCGGACGATGTGCGCGAGGGCGTGGCCATCATGCACATGGAGGGCGTGGACGTCTCCATCACCGGCAACTCCACCAACCCCACCCGCTTCCAGCATCCGGTCGCCGGCACCTACAAGAAGGAGTGCGTCGAGCAGGGCAAGCGCTACTTTTCCGTCGCCTCCGGCGGCGGCACCGGCCGCACCCTGCATCCGGACAACATGGCCGCCGGCCCCGCCTCCTATGGCATGACCGACACCATGGGCCGTATGCACTCTGACGCCCAGTTCGCCGGCTCCTCCTCCGTGCCCGCGCACGTCGAGATGATGGGCTTCCTCGGCGCCGGCAACAACCCGATGGTCGGCATGACCGTCTCCGTCGCCGTCGCCGTGGAGGAGAGCCAGAAGTAAGCTCCCTCCCCCAGATCACAGCACGCAATATGCCCCCGGAAGCTATGCTTCCGGGGGCGTTCGACTGTCACTGAGACTTTCCTGACAGCCTCAGGCCGCTGCCCGGTAAAGGGCGGCGGCCTTGCTGTCTCCGTCTTTTGTTCAGAGCGGCTGGGCGTTGATGGCGACGCTCCCGATCGGCGTCTCGAGGACGCGGCCCATATAGAGCGCGTGCTCCAGTCCGCGCGCGGCGCAGGCGATGGCCCCCTCGCGCTCTGGGGTATAGCCGAGGTTCTGGAGGGTGCGCGCCATCAGCGCACGCGCGGTCATGGCGACCTCCTGGCGGAGGATCTCACAGACGGCGTTGGCCGCCTCCTGACAGGAGACGTCCTGCGGACGCCGGTCGTGCTCTCCCGTCCCGCTGCGCCGCCACTGACGGTAGTGCTCCGGGTCCTGACCGGTGCGCCAGAAGAAGTTCTGCTCCTCCTCCCGCGTCATCCGCAGTCCCAGCTTCCGCCAGAGGGACGCGCAGTTGCGCCGCAGGTCCTCGTCGCGGTGATCCAGCCCGAAGGCGAGCAGCATCCGGTCCGTCAGCTGCTCCTGCGCCACCGGGGCCTCCAGCTCGAGCACCTGCTCGGCCACGCGGTAGATCCGGTCGCGGAAGGCGGGCGAGGCCACCTCTCCCGGACGGATCGGGATGAGCTTGAGATGGGCGGGCGTGTAGAGCTCCGGCTCCCGGTCCTCGTCCGGTGCAGGCGGTTCCTCCGCCCGGGTGCGCTCGGCCATCAGGTCCAGCAGATGGCGGATCTGGCCGGTCACCTTCTCCCGGTTCAGCAGCCAGTCCATCGTCCACACGCGGCAGATCTCCCAGCCCTGACGGCGCAGCAGGTCGGGCTGCGTCAGCTCACGCGCGCGCGTATCCTGACAGGCGGCGTATCCCTCGTCATCCAGCAGTATCCCGAGCTGCCACGCCCCCGGCGCGCGGCTGGCGCGCACCTGGACGGAGACCGGCGCAGGTCCGGGCTCGGCATGGCATCCCGCCTGCTCCAGCGCGCGGCAGATGCAGCGCTCCAGCTCGCTGCGGCAGGGATGTCTCTCCTCCTCCGCAGTTGTCTCTTCCCTGCGCGCGCGGTCAAGCAGCGCGGCGAGCGTACCGGCCACGCCGTCCCAGCCGTCCCCCTCTCCCTGGTCCAGGGAGGAGAAGATGACCAGACGCCGCCCGACCGCCGCCGCCAGCCGCGCCAAAGGGGCGGCGTTCGGCCAGCTGTCGAGCAGGGCGCGGGCAGCGGAGAGGCCGCCGTCCACGTCCGAGGCCAGGGTGACAGAGAGCAGGACGGTCTCCCATCGCTCCCCCGCCAGCGTTTGCACCGGGCGGACAGGCAGGCTCGCAAGCTTCCGGGCGACCGCCCCCTCCTCGTCCAGATGGGCGAGCTGCCAGGCGATCTGCTCCGCTTGGCCGGCGGTGAGGGTGACGATGGCCAGCGACCGGGCGCCGCCGCGCACCAGACCGGCGGCGTGCTCCGCCACAGCGGCGGCCTCGGCCAGGTTGACGCCGTCCTCCAGACGGCCCACCACCGTCTTGTAGACGCAGGAGCTGGCGCAGGGGTCCGGCCCCGGCAGGCACGGCGTCCGGCTGAGCGCTCCGGGCAGCCAGCGCAGATCCTCCGGGCAGGCCAGATAGCACTGCGGCAGCGCGGAGACGGCCATCCCCAGCCTCCGGCAGGCGTCCCAGACGCTCTCCCACGGCGGGAACGCCGCCTCCGGCAGCGCTCCCTCCCCGGCGCAGACGAGCGCCGTGCGCCCCAGCATGAGGGCCAGACGGCCCACCGGCTCAGGCAGACTCTCCGCGCCGAGCAGCACGACATAGTCAAACGGGGGCTGCTCCGGCCCGGCGGAGTCCTCCTCCGCGTGTTTGGCGGCGTACTCGCTCCGCTGGGCCTCATAGAGGCGCAGCGCGTCTGCGGGAGAGGCGAGCACGCAGGAGAAGGTCCGCTCCGTGACCTGCGGCAGGACCCCGATCAGCTCGGGGACCGGCACATCGCAGTGCGCCGTCTGATTGGCCCAGGAGAGCATGCCCCGCTCCTCCTGGATCTCCTCCTCGCGGGTGTAGTCCGGCAGGCGGGCGATGGCGCGGCTGCGCACCTCGGCGCAGGCGGCCCGGTCAAAGCGCTCCTGCAGGCCGGCATACTGGCGCAGCATCTCCCGCGTCTGCCGGGCGGAGAACTGGCTCAGCTCCGGCAGCCAGTCCAGCTCCAGCTTGAGCAGCGCGCGGCAGAGGCTCTTGCGAAAGAGGGAGGCCGCCTCCGGGTGCTCCTCCGGCTCCTCCAGATAGCGGACAAACGACGTCAGGCCCAGGCGGTCCGCGCGGCGGCTCTCTGCCCGCCAGCGCATCCATGCCTCCAGCGCTCCGAGATGGGAGACGATGATCTGGCTGCTCTCCCGCAGCTGGTCCAGCCACGGGCCGCCGTCCTGCTCCAGCTGCGCGCAGGTGAGGCCGGCAAAGCGCTCGCTCTCCTCCTGCGCGGCGCGGAAGCCCTCGCAGAGGGCCTGGGCGCAGGCCTGCGCTCCGGCGTCTCCCGCCAGCTGGGCGCGCAGGCCGAGGTCTCCCGTCAGCTCCGCGAGCGCCTCATCGGCGTTCACCGCGCGGATGCTCATCGTGTGCAGCTCCTCCCAGTCGGTCTCCTCCTCCCGGAAGAGGCCCTCCAGCTCGTCGCGCCAGCGGTCATAGAGCGCTGCGATCGCCTCCCGCTCCCGCTGGTGCTGGGCAAAGAGGGCGAGCTCCTGGCCGATCTCCCCCAGGGAGACGGACTCCGCCTTCGCACAGTCCTGCAGATGGCGGCGGATCTTCATCAGATTGCGCAGGCGGCGGCAGTCGCTGCGCCGCTCTGCGAGCCAGTCGCGGCTGTCCGGCTGCCCTGTCCGGCCCACCATCACATCCAGACGGCCGAGGACGCTGCGCGCCCCCTCCCAGCTCTCCTTGAGGTGTCCGGCGGCGGCCACCGCCTCGTCAGAGCTGCCAAAGCGGCGCAGGAAGTCATCGCTCCCGGTCAGCTCAGCCAGCCAGTCATGGCTCTCGGCCGCCACGACGCGGGCGGATTCCAGCCAGATCCAGACGGTATCCTCCCGGTGGTAGACCGAGCCGAGCTCATGCTCCCAGCGGTGGTAAATCTCATCGCACTGGGCGATCTCCTCCTGATAGTCGGCCAGCCAGCGCAGGCCGTTCTCCAGCACCTCAGCAGTCAGGCGGACGCGGCAGAACGGCTCCAGTTCGGCGCGCACGGAGGTCTGCCGCCTCAGCCAGCCAAGGCCCCAGCGGCCTCCCTCCTGCTGCCAGCGCGCGAGCAGGGCATTTCCGTCCTGGGTGAGGAAGTCCTCCGTCCAGTCGCGCAGGAGGACCTCACGGCTCTCTCTGGCGCGCTTGCCGTGGTCGATCAGTTCGCCGACGTCCCAGAGCAGAGCCTGCAGGCTGGCGCACTCGCCCCACTCGCTGGGGATATCCTTCCAGCGGGCCAGCTCCACCGCGATCTCATAGTTGCGCTCCCACCGCTCTCTGGTATTTGGGACCGCTCTCTCCACCGCGTTGGCCCAGCGCCGACCGGCCAGCTCCAGCGAACCGAGCAGGCTCTCCGCCTGCGAGAGGAGCTGTCGCAGCTGCCGCTCCCGCTCCGGCTCGGTGGGCAGGGTCCAGCCCTCGCGCAGGTACTGCCACTGCTGCTCGAGCGCGACGGCATCCAGTCGGAAGACGGGGGCCTCCCAGCGCGAGGCGATCTCGGCATGCAGGCGCGCGGCGCGGCGGGTGCGCTTCTCCAGCTCCACCACTGCATCCATCAGCAGCGGCAGCCGGGAAGAGCGCGCCCAGCTGGCCGGGTAGTCGCGCCACTCCAGCAGAAGCGCCGCACTCTCGCACAGGCGGCCCCACTCCTCACGCCGGTCCGGCAACTCCAACCCGGTGCGCTCGCACCACTGCCGTCCCGCCTCCTCCAGCGACTCCAGACGGTCCAGCAGGGACTTGGCCGCCTGCGGGATCTGGGATGCGCGCTCCGGGTCATATTCGCTCCCCCAGACGAGGCGGAGGGGATGACCTGCCGGAGAGCCGATCGCCTGGGCGGCCCCGGCGAGCGCCCCGGCGGATGCAAAGCGCTCCTCCAGCCCCTCCCGGTCCAGATGGCTGAGCATCGGCTCGGGCAGCGGCAGGGCGCCCTCCGTCTCCTCCTCGCGCAGGTAGCGGCAGACGAGCTGGAAGGGGGTCAGGCCGTGCTTGCCCGGCGTGTGCAGGGCGGCCACCGGCCGGTCCAGCCGCTGGGCGAGCTGCTCGAGCTGCTGGGAGAGGGTGAAGAAGCCCTCCCCCTCCAGGTCAGGGTGGAGCTGGGCGGCGATATTGTACTGCTGGAGCACCGCCGCGCGCCGGTCCCCGTGGCTGGGGATGCGCAGGCAGAAGGGGGCGAGCTCCAGCGGCTTGAGACGGGCATAGATCTCCTCCCGGTCCGCCTCCCGCGGAGAGAGGATGAGGGTGCGCGCCCCCCGGCTCATCGCGTTCACCACGAGCGCCGCGGCGGTCTGCCGCTTGCCGGAGGCGATCGCGCCGGAGAGGAGGGTGTGCTCTCCCCTGCGCAGGCGGTGGAGGACCTGCGCCTGCGCCTCGTCCAGCGGGAGCGGGGTGAGCAGCGCCTCGCCGTCCTCCCCACTGTCCTCCGACCCTGCAACCGGCTCTCCCGCGGCCAGAGCGGCCCCCAGCGTCCCGGCGATGGGCGCATCGCACGCCGCGCCTGCCGCCTCCAGCGCCCAGAGCGGCAGCAGGCAGAGGCAGAAACCGTCCTCCCACGACCAGTCCTCCCGGCCCTCCAGGGCGGCGGTGAGCTGGCCGGTGAGCGTGTTCCAATAGCCGCTCCACCCCTCGGCGGGCGGCGGGCACTCCGGCGGCAGCAGGGCGAGGGCTGCGGTGTTCGTGCGCTCGCGCTCCCCAGCGTCACAGAGCAGCCACTGCGCGCCCCACCGCTCCAGTCGGACCGGCCAGAGCAGGAGGGGACCGGTCGCGCCCTCCGGGCCGCTCAGCCGTCCGCGCCCGAGGCAGAGGGTCTCTCTCCCCTGCAACTCCCCCGCCAGGCGGGAGGCGGCGGCCAGACGGCTCAGATGGCCGTCCAGCGCATCCCCCTCCGCCCCGGGGCAGACGCAGGCCGGGCGTGCGGCGTCCGCACCCGGCCCGCACACCTGGATGCCGCGCGCGAGTCCGGAGGGGGCAGCCTCCTCCGGCCACACCTGCACGGACAGCGGCCGCTCCAGCCGCTCCCCCCTGCACAGGCCGCTCTCACGCAGCCAGCGCGTCAGCGTCTCCGCCCAGCTCGTTGCTTGTCTGCTCTCCTGGTCCATAGCAGTTCCCCATTCCAACGCCGGCCTCACAGCCGGCAGAGATTTCCATATTCCTACAGGATAAGTATAGCAGAATCCCCCGTTTGTGAAAAGCGTTTCCCGGAAGTTTTCCGCCCGGAAAGCGGAACACGCCGCAGCGGCCGGTCCGTTCCGGCGCGCTGCGGCGTGAGGGGGCGTGTTTGGCCTCAGCCCTGCGGGGCGAGGTCTGCGAGGATGGCGTCGCGGAGCTGGTCCAGAGCGGCGCGGCTGTCCGCCTTGAGGGCGGACTTGAGGGTGACGGTGGGCTCGAGGATGCGCATCTGCTTCATCCCCTCCAGGGCGGCGCGCATCTGCTTGCCGCTCATCGGGGCCCAGGTGCCGTTCTCGATCAGGCCGACGGTGCGCTTCTGGACGCTGAGATTCTTCATGTCCTCCAGGAAGTTCGCCATGGCGGGATAGACCCCGGCGTTGTAGGTCGGTGCGGCGAAGACGAGGTGGCTGCACCGGAACGCCTCGGCGATCAGGGTGGAGACGTGGGTGACGGAGACGTCATAGACGGCGACCTTCTTCACGCCGCCCTCGGCGAGGCCGGCGGCGAGGACGTTCGCGGCGCTCTCGGTGTCGCCGTACATGGAGGCGTAGAAGATGGCGACCGCCTGCTCCTCCGGCTCATAGCGGCTCCAGAGGTCGTACTTGCCGAGCAGATACCCGAGGTCGCCCCGCCAGACCGGGCCGTGCAGGGGGCAGATCATGGCGATCTCCACCCCGGCGAGCTTTTTGAGGGCCGCCTGGACCTGCGGGCCGTACTTGCCGACGATATTGGTATAGTACCGGCGGGCGTCGTCCAGCCAGTCGCGGTCGAAGTCCACCTCGTCCTGGAAGAGGTTGCCGTTGATCGCGCCGAAGCTGCCGAAGGCGTCGGCGGAAAAGAGGATCTGCTCGGACTCCTCATAGCTCACCATCACCTCCGGCCAGTGGACCATCGGGGCCATGACAAAGCGCAGGGTGTGGCTGCCGAGGCAGAGGGTGTCCCCCTCCTTGACGGTGACGGTGCGGCCGGTGAGATCGAGGTCGTAGAACTGGCGCAGGAAGAGGAAGGTCTTGGCATTGCCGACGAGCTTCATCTCAGGGAAGCGCAGGGCGAGGGCGGCGATGTTCGCGCAGTGGTCCGGCTCCATGTGGTTGATCACCAGATAGTCCAGCGCCCGGCCATCGAGCACATGCAGGACGTTTTCCATAAACTGGGCGGAGACGGAGGCGTCCACCGTGTCGAGCAGGGCGGTCTTCTCATCGTCGATCAGATAGGAGTTATACGAGACGCCGCGGGGAATGGGAAAGAGATTCTCAAACAGGGCGAGGCGGCGGTCAGAGGCGCCCACCCAATGGACGGACTCGGTCACTTTACGGGTACAGTACATATGTACGCTCCTTTGCATCCGGCCCGGCGCGCGGGAACGCCGGGAACTGGTGTTTTTTTGCAACCATTAGCATACACGATTCAACGTCAAAAATCAAGGGCGTCCGAGAGCGCGCCGTGCAGCCATTTCAGCACTGCCGCGCCCCCCAGGCCTGCGGCCAGCCAGCCCAGCAGCGCGCGCCGGGCCTCCACGTCCTTTTCCCAGACCGGCAGGCGGAACCACTCCTCAAGCCGCTCCCTCGCCGCGGCCCACAGCCCCGTCCAGAAGGAGAAGTCGCTCCACTGCGGCGGGGTGAGCCAGCCGGGCAGGCGGGCGGCCATCAGCGGGAGCACAGCGGCCGTCAGCAGGACGAGCGCCGCGCACAGCCCGGCGCGCAGCGCCCCACGCTGGGGCCAGAAGAGCCGGGCGATCCGCAGGAGCGCCCAGAGCCCGGCGCACAGCGGCCCAAGCCAGACGGCCCAGGAGAGCAGGATCTCCGCCGCCCTCCCCCAGACCGCCCCGTTCCAGCCGGGCAGGCCGGCGCGGGCGGTGAAGTCGAGGGCCGCGCCCACCGGGTCCTCCGCCGGGCCGGTGAGTTCCAGACAGCAGAACCCCTCCTGGCCGGTCTGGGGGAGATAGAGTCCCTCCTCCCCCTCGTAGACGGCACAGACGGTGAAGCTCTCCCCCTCCCAGCGGAAGGTCTGGCCGAGCACGTCGGCGCTGCCCCAGAGGGCGCGGGCAAAGCCCTCGGAGACGAGGGCGGCGTCCTCCCGCGCGCCCGCCTCCCCGCCGGAGAGATAGGTGAGCCGCCTGACCGATGCGCGGTCGCCGCGCCAGCGCACGGCGGTCGCCGTCAGGGCGGCGTTGGAGAGGGAGGCCTCCCCCTCCTGCTCATACCAGGCGGCGGCGAGGCGCAGCTGCGCGCCCTCCTCTGTCTCCTCCGACCGCTCCGCCTGCGCCAGCTCGGCGGTGGTCAGCAGCGCGCGGTAGCGCAGGGAGACGGCTGCGGGATACAGGTCCGCCACCGCCGCCGCGGCCTGCCAGGCCAGCAGCAGGCAGAGCACCTCCGCCAGGGCGGGCAGCAGAAGGCGCACGGCCGGGCGCAGCCGCCTCATGAGGATGCCACCCGCACGGTCTCCCCCTCCTGTACGGAGCGGGTCGCGCCGCAGATGACCAGGCTCTCCCCGCTGAGGATGCCGTCCACCGCTGCCCGGGCCCCGTCGTCCGCGAGCAGGTTGACCGGCTCGCGACGGACGACATAGCGCATCCCGAGCACCGACTCGCACAGCTCGGCGACATAGACGAAGGAGCCGCCGTTGTCGGTGTGGCAGGCGGAGGCGGGGAGGGTGAAATCGTAGGTCCCGCTGGAGAGGACCGCCTCCGCCTCGGCGATCCCGTCCGTCCAGCCGTCGCCGGTGAGGCGGGCGGTGGCGGTCCACTCCCCCGTCTCCGACTGCTTCAGCGTGTCCAGCGTGGTCCCGGCTGTCTGACGCTCGCCCTGACGGACGGTGAGAGCGCTGCCCACCGTGAGATCGGAGAGGGCGTCCCCTGTGAGGGTGAGGCGGTAGCCGTCGCCGCGCACGGAGAAGGTGAGGGAGACCGCGCCCCCCTCCAGCCCGTCCATCGTGCGCACCGTCCCCTCCGACGGGGCGGTGAGGATACCTCCCGCCTCCTGCAGGGCGGCGAGCTGGGCGACCGTCTCCTCCTGTTCGGCGATGGTGACGGACAGGAGGGAGGCCTCCGCCTGATTCTGGAGATTCTGCATCTCCGCGTCCGACTGCGCGCCGGCGTAGTCCTCCTGCGCCTGGGCGAGGGCGGTCTCGGCGTCCTCCACGCTGCGCCTGCCGGCGCGCGCGCTGTCCTGCGCGGCGGATTGGGCGTCCTCCAGACTGTCCGAGGCTGCGTCCACCGCGGCTGCGGCACTCGCAGCCGCAGCCTGTGCCGTCTCAATCTCCCCCTCCAGCTCCGCGAGGGCGGCCTCATTGGCCGCAATCTGGCTCTCCAGCGCGGCGAGATCATTGCTGTCCCCTGCGCCGCCCTCCGCGCTGTCCTCCGGGGCGGGCGTGTCCGGTGGCGCGTCCTCTGGCTCCACGCTCTCCAGTGCCTCCCGGGCGGCGTACTGGTCGCGCAGCGTCTGCTCCAGGGCGTCCCGTCTGGCCTCCAGCGCGGCGAGGTCCGCCTCGGCCTGCGACAGGTCCTCCTTTGCGTCCGACAGGGCCTCCTGCGCCCGGCTGAGGGCGCGCGCCTGATCGGAGCTGGAGGCGGCGGCGTCCTCCCGGGCGCGCGTCAGACCGGTCTCGGCGGAGGAGAGCGGAGCGCCGTCCGCCTCTGCCGCCTCCTGAAACTGCGCGAGCTGCAGATTCAGCTTGTCCAGCTCCCCCTGCGCACGGATGAGGGCGGCAGAGAGGGAGTCCGGGTCCACTGAGAGCAGCGCCTGACCCGCCTGCACCGCCTGACCGGCGGAGACGTAGACGCTGCGCACCGTCAGCCCCTCCGGGAGGGTGAGGGTCTCGGTGGTCTGGCTCTCCAGCGTACCGGAGAAGACCGTCTCCTCCGTCACCTGTGCGCGCTGAGGGGTGGTCACCTCCACCTCGGTGGCGGCGGCCCCCGCCATGCCGCGGGCGAAGAGGGTGAGGGCCAGCATGAGGACGAAGAAGGCCGCGATCCGTCCCGCCGCGCGGCGCTGGCTCCGCCGCTCTTCCTGCTCGTCCGGCGCATCCTGCGCGCGCAGGCGGCGGGGCAGGCGGCGCTGGAGGGTCTTCGCCCGCCCCGGCTCCGGCGCGGCGGAGAGGGCCGCGCGCGTTTTTTCCGTCTTGTTCACTCTTTCACCGCTCCCTGTAAGATGCCCTGTTCCAGGTATCGCTGCCCGAACAGGAAGATGAGTAGGGCCGGCAGCAAGGCCAGAAAGCCCGCCGCCATGGAGACGCCCAGATTCTCCTGCACCACCTCGGGCAGATAGAGGGTGAGCGGCCAGAGTGTGGGCGTCTCCAGAAAGGTCATCGGCTGCTCCACCGCGCCCCAGGCGTCCAGAAAGCCGAGGACGAGGGCGGCGAGGATGGAGGGGACCCCCATCGGCAGGCCGAGGCGGAGGAAGATCTGCACCGGCCCCGCCCCGTCCAGCTCGGCCGCCTCGATCACGCTCGGAGGGATCGCCTCAAAGCCGCGGGCCATGATGAAGACCGGATAGGTGGAGAAGACGCCGGGCAGGATCACCGCCCAGCGGGTGTCCATCAGCCCCAGGGCGTCGAGCACCAGGTAGCTGGGCACCATTGTCACCTGGAACGGCAGGAGCATGAGCGCCACATAGAGGGCGAAGAGCGCCTGCCGCCCCGGAAAGCGCAGCCGCCCGAAGGCCCAGGCCGCCGGCGCGCCCACCAGGAGCTGCCCGAGCACCTGCGGAAAGGCGAGGGCGCAGCTGTTCCAGAAGACGGTGAAGAACTCCGGCGTGTCCAGCAGCAGCTCGGCCAGCGGCTGGAGCGTCGGCCAGCTCGGCAGGAGGGTCCAGGCGGCATAGCGCTCCGCCTCCGCGTCAAAGATGGGACCGAGGAGCAGGTTCAGCTCGTCGGCGGGCAGAAAGACCCCCATCAGGATGAACCAGAGCGGCCACCACACCAGCAGCGCGAGGGCGAGGAGGACCGCCAGCACCGCCGCGCGCCTCATGTCCTCTCCTCCAGCCGCCAGAGGCGGCGCAGCGGGAGGAGGACGATGAGCAGGGCGAGGACAAGCAGGACCGCCGCCGCCGTCATCCGCCCCATGTCCAGGCTGAGGAACCAGTTGTTGAACAGGTGCTGGAGCAGATACATGCTCTCGTGCGGGTAGCGCCCCGCGACGAGATAGGCCTCGCGGAAGACCTTGAAGGTGTTGATCAGCGAGAGCAGGCCCACCACCCCCGCCGTCGGCGCGAGGCCGGGGAGAGTGATGTAGCGAAACTGCTGCCACGGCCCCGCCCCGTCCGCCGCTGCCGCGTCATAGAGGTCGCGGGAGATGGCGTCCAGGCCGGCCAGCCAGAGAATCATGTCATAGCCCGCGTTTTTCCAGAGATAGGTCGCCACCAGCACCCAGAAGGCCGCGTCCGTGCCCAGAAAGTCCACTGGCTGCGCCCCCAGCGAGACGAGCAGGCCATTGGCCAGGCCGTTGGCGTCAAAGAGCACCCGCCAGAGCAGGACAATCGCGCTCACCAGCACCGCCATCGGCAGCAGAAAGGTGGTCTGAAACACCCCGCCGCGCCCGCGCCGCGCGCGCACCAGCAGCGCCAGCAGCAGCGAGAGCCCCAGCAGCAGCGGCAGGCAGCAGGCGAGAAAGCGGGCCGTGTTTGCCGCGGCGAGGCGGAAGGCGGCGTTGGAGAGCACGCTGCGGTAGTTCGCCAGCCCCATCCACCGCGTGCCGAGGGCGTTGGTGAAGGAGCGGCGCACCGTCTCCACAAAGGGGGCGAGGACGAACGCCGCCAGCCCCGCCAGGCTGGGCGCGAGGAAGGCGAGGGCCCAGGCCGCCTCCCGGCGGCGGCGCTTACTGCTCCGCGAGGCGGAGGGCGAGCGCGTCGCGCACCTGGCTGACCGCGTCATCCAGCGTGGCCTCCCCCCTCAGATAGTCGCCCACGGTGTAGAGCACGTCCTCATAGACCGCATCGCTCCCCGTGACAGGGGTGGTAAGGGTGTCAAAGAGGCTATCGAGCATGGAGATGTCCCAGCCGTATTTCTCCGCATAGGGGGCGAAGTAGTCCAGCTGCCGGTCCATCGCCTCGCGCAGGACGGGCATGCCGTCGCCGTAGGTGTACTGCTGGAGCTCTATCGAGAGGGCGCAGGCAACCAGCTCCCTGGCCAGCTCCGGCTGCTCCGTGGCGGCGTTCACCGCCAGCAGCACCTCCGGCCGGTAGGCCCCCTCCGTCAGTCCGGGAAAGAGGGTGATGGAGAAGTCCTCCAGCGGGACGGACTGCGTCACGACGTTGTAGTGCTCCCACGAGGCGAGCAGCAGCTGCTCCACCGACTGAAGGCTGGCCGCCGCCGCGAGGGCCTCCCCCTCAGCCCAGAGCATCTCGCTGTCCCCAATTGCTGTCTCCAGGTTGCCGTAGTCGTTCTCCTCCACCGAGCCGATCATGGCGCCTTCTGTCCCTCCCTCATCGCTCGCTCCGGTATCCGCGAAGAAGCCGTGGTGGTCGCTCATCCGCTTGAGCGGCGCGAGCCACTGGCGCAGGGCGTTCTCATCCAGGCTGCCGCCGTCCAGAATGGCGCCCGCGCTGGTCTGCCAGGTCAGCTCCGAGAGAGAATAGATGGAGGACAGGGCGAGATAGGGCAGGCCGGCGGCGGCCTGGGCGGCGTGCCGGGCGTCCTCCTCGGCCTGGTAGTCGTACTCATAGCCGTCCGGGCCGTAGAGCTCGTAGCCCTCCTGCGGGGTGAGCGAGGCGTCCGGGAGGGACACGCCCGCGGCGCAGACCGCGTCCGCCAGGGCGTCCAGCGTCCCGGGGGCGTCCAGGTTCTCCCCGTAGAGGACGGGGACGGAGAAGCGGGCGGGCAGCACATAATAGCCCCCGTCGTCCGCCCGCATCGCCGAGACGGTCTGACTGACGAAGCCGGTATCCGTCACGAGGTCGCTCAGATCGAGCAGGACGCCGGCGTCCACATAGTTGGCGTACTCCACCCCGTCGAGGAGGAGGACGTCCGGGCCGTCCCCGGCCAGGAGCCTGGTGTTGAGCTGGCTGATCAGGTCGTCGGTGGTCTGGCCGGCGTCATAGTCCAGCCTCTGGAGCTGGTAGTCGATGAGCACCTCCGGATGCGCCTCGCGCAGGGCGTTCATCGCCCGGCGCAGCGTCGGCGTGTCCTCCAGCGCCCAAACCACGAGCGTGGTCGCAGCTGCGCCCGCCTGGTCGTCAAAGTCAAAGCGAAAGACGTGCGTTCTGCCCAGGTAGTCACAGGCAGAGTAGAGGATGGTCCCGTCCTCCAGGACGGCATGGATGGTCTCGCCCCATTCGCTCACGAGGGAGTAGCTGAAGTTCACCCGGTCCAGGATGAGCTCCTCCAGCTCCTGCCCCAGAATGGAAAAGCAGATGCCGGATCCATAGCTGTAATAGTAGTAGCCCCCGTCCGGGCGCAGCAGGGCGCTCTCCAGGTCGATACTGCCGGTGTCAAAACGGCCGGTCTGCTCCCCGGTGGCGGCATCCAGGACCAGCCCCTCGTCGCTGCCGTCGAACTCCTGCACATAGACCCGGTCCTCCACCGTGTTGAAGGCGATGTAATCCTGCTCGCTGCGGTACTGCCAGACGGTCTCGCCGGTGGAGAGGTCGAAGGCGTAGAGGGTGGCCGCACGCTGGAAGCCGTCCACGGTCTCCTCCCCATCGTTGACCGTCAGGAGGAGATAGCGGTCCTGTGCGATGCGGGAGGAGCTCCAGGAGTCGACCTCACCGCTCCCCTCCGGGCGGCTGAGCTCGACGCGGGAGGTGGTCCCGTCCGGACGGCGGGAGTTGAGAGAGAACTTCAGATCGCTCCGCGTCCCCTCCTCCGTCTCGACGCCCTCCATTTCCAGGCCATAGAGCACGCCTGCGCTGTCTCGCATGGTGTACTCCGCCTCCAGCGCCGTACTCGTCCAGCTCCCGCCACCGTCGTCGGAGTGGAAGAGGGTGTAGCGCTGCTCCTCCCCGTCATAGCTGTAATAGGTCATGTCGATCGCGCCGTCCCCGTCCATCCAAAGGCCGCTGACGCCGCCATCCAGACCGCCGAGCTCCGGCGGGGTGATCTCGCGCTCGCGGTACTGGCCGGTGGTGGTGAGCGGCTCGGCGGAGACGCCGTCCGATGTACCGCCGTCCGCGCCCCCTTCGCCGCGCTCCGCTCCGGATGCACAGGCGGCGAGCGAGAGCAGCATCGCCAGCGCCAGAGAAATCGCAGTCAGTCGTTTCATCCCATATTGCCTCCTTTTGCTTCCCCGGCGCGCCGGGGAGATGGTTCCCCTCTATCATAACGCATCCGGCCGGGAGAAACCTCAAAATAATCTCAAAATGGAGCCGGAGGGGCGGGGTTCCTCAGCGCGCACCGGACCGCCGCGCGGGCGGAAGTGTGACAGAAATGGGACAGAACAGGCGCAGCGCTTTACCGGGTTGTACAAAAATGGTATAATACATCTCAGTTTGACCGGGAGGAATGCGCCATGTCTCAGCATATCTATCTCGCCGATGATGACACGCATATCCGCGACCTCATCGGCGCCTTTCTGACCCAGGAGGGGTTTCAAGTGGAGTCCTTTGCCGATGGCGAGAGCCTGATGCGCGCCTGCGCCATCCGCCTGCCCGACCTGGTCATTCTGGATATCATGCTTCCGGGGCAGGACGGGCTGAGCGTCTGCTCCCAGCTCCGGCAGGAGAATCCTCAGCTGCCCATCATCATCGTCTCGGCCAGGGACAGCCCCTTTGACCGCGTGACCGGGCTGACGCTGGGGAGCGATGACTATCTGGTGAAGCCGTTTTTGCCCATGGAGCTGGTGGCCCGCGTCCGGGCCCTCTTCCGGCGCGCGCAGAGCAGCCGCGCGGAGGGGGCAGCGCCCGCCCCGCTGGAATACGGCCCCCTCCTCCTCTCCCCCAGCTTCCGCACGGCGTCGCTGGAGGGGGTGCCCTTTCCCCTCACCGCCACGGAATTTGACTTTCTCGCCTATCTGATCTGCCATCAGGACCGGGCGGTCAGCCGGGAGGAACTGCTGCGCTCCCTCTGGCAGATGGACTGGCAGTCGGACACCCGCGCCATCGACGCGCTGGTCAAGCGCCTGCGCCGCAAGCTCCGGGAGCGCAGCAGCCCAGTCCGGATCGAGACGGTGTGGGGCTATGGGTTCCGGCTCGCGCTGGAGGAGACCACTTGAAGCGGCAGAGCCTGACGCAGCGCATCCTCCTGCCTGTGCTGGCGGTGCTGCTGGTGATGGCGCCGCTCACCTGCCTCTCTTTCCAGCGCGCCGCCACCGCCTATGCCTACGCCGAGGCCTCGGACGACCTCTCCCGCCTGCAGGAGGAGCTGCTGCCGCTGATCCCGTCCGGCATGGAGGCGCACGGGACCCGCGAGGAGAGCTGGGACGCACTCTCCAGCTTTCTGCTCGCCGCAGGACGGACCGCGCACCGCATGGGCGGCAGGGCCAGCCTCATCATTCTGGGCAGTGAGATGCAGATGATCTATCCGCGCAGCGAGGCGGAGCGGGAAATGGTCTCGCCGCTGGCGGAGGGAATGGCGCAGTCCATTCTGACCGGCACGCTGCCGGTGGACGGCGACGATACAGAGGTGTGGCGCAGCGGGTCGGGCGAGCTCTGCCTCGTGCGCGTCCACGAGCTGACCGTCCAGCTGGGCAATATGCAGTACCTCATCGCCTACTGTCCCGTCTCCCAGGTCAGCGGACAGATCGCGCACACCAGCCTGATCGTGCTGGCCCTCTACGGCGCCTTTGGCCTGCTGGTGCTCCTCGTGCTGTGGCTGACCATCCGCAGCATCCAGCGCGCGCTGCTGCATCTGGGGCAGGGGGCCAGACAGATCGGGCGCGGGACCTACGTCCAAATCCAGCCCGCCTTCTCCATCTGTGAGCTGGAGGCGCTCCGCCTGGCGGCCAACGAGATGTCCGAACAGCTCCGCCAAGGCGTCCAGAGCCAGCGGGACTTCTATCAGAACATCTCCCACGAGCTGCGCAGTCCCCTTATGTCCATCGGGGGCTATGCGCAGGGGATCGAGCAGGGCGTCTTCCCTGACCCGAAGGCGGCCGCCCGTGCCATTGTGGAGGAGAGCACCAGATTGTCCGGTCTGGTCAACAGCATGCTCACCCTCTCCCGGCTCGAGCGCCGGGAGGAGCGCCCCGACCTCTCTCCCCTCTCCCTGCTGGAGGTGCTGGAGGACTGCCTCGACCGGGCCTATGGTCAGGCCCTGCAGCGGGGCGTCTCTATCACGGTGGATGCCCGCTGCGGCCATAGCCTGATGGTATGGGGAGAGGAGGAGCTGCTCGGAAAGGTGTTTGACAACCTCCTCTCCAACGCGGTCCGCTATGCCCGCTCCGCCGTCTCGGTGACCGTCGTACCGGCAGAGGGCGGCACGATCCGCGTCTGCATCGCCGACGACGGGGGTGGCATCGCCCCGGAGGACCTGCCCCGGCTGTTTGAGCGCTGTTACCGGGGCAGGGACGGCAACTTCGGCCTCGGCCTCTCCATCGCGCAGCAGGCGGCCGCTCTGCTCGGCGGCACCCTCAGCGCTGCCAACTGCCAAGCGGGCGGCGCGGTCTTCACTGCGGTGCTGCCGCTCTCCTCGCATGCCGGGGCTGATGCCAGCAGAGGCCAGCCCGAACATCACACGCGCGCCTGAAGGGCGCATCAGGCCATGAGCGCCGTCCGAACCCCGAACCGGTCAGGTTCCAGGGCGCGGACGGCGCTCTTGATGGATATGGGGCGGGAGGCGTCCCTGCCCGGTTATGTTTCTCCGCCGCGGTCCTCCCCGCCCGACCGGGCCGGTGCCTCCTCCGCCGGACGGCGCTCCGGGATGCGGGGGAGATTCCAGAGGAAATGCGCCGCCAGCCAGCGGATCAGGATGACGACGAGCAGCCCGCACAGGATGGATATCTCCTCCTGCGCCAGGGCGCGGCGGACCAGCAGCATCGCCGCGGCGCCCGCGATGGAGGCGAGGGCGTAGATGTGCTTGCGGAAGATGTCCGGCATCTGATCGGAGAAGATATCGCGCAGCGTTCCGCCGCCCACGCCGGTCAGGACGCCGGTAAAGAGGAGGAAAAAGACGTTCTCCTCCTGCAGCATCTGGCTGGCAGCGCGGATGCCCACCATGGTGAAGATGCCGAGGCCGAAGGTATCGCACCAGAACATGAGCTTCTCATACAGCCCGTGCCTGAGCTTCCCGTCCAGAACGGAGGGGTGCAGATAGGCGGCGGCAAAGAGGACGGTGCTGACCACGGCGGCGGTGAGCACATACACCGGCCGGGAGAAGGCCGCGGGGGGCGTGAGGCCGAGGATCACATCCCGCATGATCCCGCCGCCGACGGCGGTGACCACGCCGAGCACATTCACGCCGAACAGGTCCATCCGCTTCTCCATCGCCGTCAGCGCCCCGGAGGAGGCAAATGCCACCGTCCCGATGATCTCCAGCAAAAAAATGAACGTCTCCATCGCCGTCCATCCTCCCATCTGCGCACTCTGCCGCAAAGCGCGCGCTGTGTCTGTCATCAAGATAGCACAGGGGACGCCCTGGCGTCAAGGCGGCGCAGGGCGTCCCGCTCTTTTTCGGCACCCTTTGCCGCCCGGGTCATAGAATGGCATGAGGGGCCGCGCGGCCCCGCCACTATCCTGAGGAGGTCAACGCTATGGCTGAAACCGTCATCCCCGGCCCCGTGTCGGAGTGCGCCCCCATCCGTGAGGCGACGTGTATCCATACCAAAAAAATCTACGACTCCTGCCAGTCCAAGGACTGCATCGAGGACCTGCGCGTCTACCCCACCGCCTCCAGTCAGACTGTGCTCGACAGCGCGCAGTCGGTGCGCTGCGGCCGGGCAGAGCTGCTCTATGTCTCCATTCAGGTGGAGCCGGTGGGCTATCACCGCGGGTTCTACACCGTGGACCTGCGCTTCTTCTACCGCATCTGCGCCGAGGCGTTCACCGCAGGGAGCTGTGTGCGGCCCACGCCGGTCACCGGCCTTGCTGTGTTCGACAAGCGCTGCATGCTCTTTGGCAGCCAGGGGACGGCAAAGATCTTCAACTCCGAGCGCCCCTGCGCGCTGGACCAGTCGCTCAGCTTTGAGGATAATCTCCCCAGCGCGATCGTGGAGGCGGTGGACCCGCTCCTGCTGAATCTCAAGCTGGTGGACCGCTGCGCCTGCTGTGGCTGTGGGTGCGGCGCATCCGGCGAGGCCCTCGCAGCTGAGGTCCCCTCGGCCATCCTCTCCGCCTTTGACGAGAGCATCGTCTTCTCCAACAGCGGGGCGCGCTGCCTGCTCGTCACGCTGGGGCAGTTCTCCATCCTGCGCATGGAGCGCGACTCCCAGCTTCTCATCCCGGTCTATGACTACTGCATGCCGAGCAAGGAGTGCGACTGCGGCAGCAGCAGCTGCGGCTGCCAGCCGGAGGACCCCTGCCAGCTGTTTGAGAAGGTCTGCTTCCCCGTCGGGGAGTTCTTCCCGCCAGCCTCGTCCGACTGCATCGACCCGATGGAGCAGCTGCGGCAGAGCTGCGCGGGCAGCGGCGGGACCTGCGGCGGCGGAGCTGGCTGCGGCGGCTGCGCCTGCGGACGCTGAGCGGTCCCCTCTCCCCTGTCTCTCCAAATCTGAATCGGTGAGCACTTTTTGACATGCAAAGGGCCCGGCCTGCTTTCTGCAGGCCGGGCCCCGGGGCGTTTTCTGTTACAGCCGTTCGATCTCCGCGAAGAGCTGGTCCACCAGCTCGGCTTCCGGGATGTGCTGGCGGATCACCTCGCCGTGACGGAAGAGGATGCCCTCCCCGTCCCCGCCGGCGATGCCGACGTCGGCGGCGGAGGCCTCACCCGGGCCGTTCACCACGCAGCCCATCACCGCGACAGTGATCGGCTTGGTGACCGACTGGAGGCGGCGCTCCACCTCGTTGGCCATCGGGATGAGGTCGATGCGCGTGCGCCCGCAGGTGGGACAGGAGATCAGATTGGGACCGTCCTGGCGGAGGCCGGCGGCCTGCAGGATCCGCCTGGCCGCGACGATCTCCTCACAGGGGTCCGCCGTCAGGGTGACGCGGAAGGTGTCCCCGATCCCCTGGGCGAGCAGGCCGCCGATGCCGATGGCGGACTTGATGAGGCCCATCGTCGGGGTGCCCGCCTCAGTGACGCCGAGGTGGAGGGGATAGTCGCTGCGCTCGCTCATCAGGCGGTAGGCCGCCATGGTGACCGGCACACTGGAGGACTTGAGGGAGACGCAGATGTCGTCAAAATCAAACTCGTTGAGCAGGCGGATATGCCCGAAGGCGGATTCCACCAGCGCCTCAGGGCAGACCTTGCCGTATTTGGCCAGCAGCGGCCGCTCCAGGCTGCCGCCGTTCACGCCGATGCGGATGGGGACCCCCTTCTCCCGGCAGGCATCCGCCACCGCCTTGACGCGGTCCTTGCCGCCGATGTTGCCCGGGTTGATGCGCACCTTGTCCGCCCCGGCGGCGATGGCCTCAAGGGCGAGCTTGTAGTTGAAATGAATGTCCACCACCAGCGGGATGGAGATCCGCTCCCGGATCGCGCCGATCGCGTGGGCTGCGGCCATGTCGGGCACGGCGACGCGGACGATCTCGCACCCGGCCGCCTCCAGGCGGTGGATCTGTGCGACGGTGGCCTCCACGTCGTGAGTGGGCGTGGAGCACATGGACTGGATGGACGCCGGCGCGCCGCCGCCCACGGGGACGCCGCCCACCATAATCTGCTTGGTCATCGTTCTCTCTCCTTTCCGGTCAACCGACCGGCGTATCGTCGGCTCGCATCCCTCGTCCGGCGTGGTCTTCCGGACGGGGCATGGAATTTCTTCCTGTCGGGCCTCCCCCCGTCAGGTGATGATCTTATACACGTCGTTCACCGCCACCGCCACCATGAGCAGCAGCAGGAGGACCAGCCCGGCAAAGTGGACCGCGCCCTCCAGCCGGGCGGGGATCTTCCGGCGCAGCACCAGGAAGCACAGGCCGTTGAGCAGCAGGAAAAAGACGCGCCCACCGTCCAGCGCAGGGACGGGCAGGAGGTTCATCACCGCGAGGTTCACCGCGATGAAGGCGGAGAAATAGAGGATATTCTCCACCGCCGCGCCCACCGTGGGGGACTGCTCCCCCACGTCGCTCATCACCTGCACGATGCCCACCGGGCCGGAGAGGTCGTTGAAGCCCGCCGCGCCATCGAGCAGCATCTCCAGGCTCCAGAAGACGGTGCGGACAAAGTTGACCGTCGAGTACCAGCCCAGGCGCAGCCGGTCGAGCACCCCCGCCTCCCGGACGGAGAATTGCAGGCCGTACATCTGCACCGTCTGGCCGTCCACCTCATACTCCCTCAGGGTGAGCGGCAGGTCCTCCAGGACAATGGTCTCCCCGTCCCGGCGGATGGTGAGGTCCACCGTGTCCGACCCGGCCAGAGCCATCAGGGTGGAGATATCGCTCGTGAGCAGGACGCGGCGGCCGTTGATGGCGGCGATCTCGTCCCCCTCCATCAGGTACTCCTCCCCCTGGAGGGGAAAGCCGTCCAGAAAGCCGGCCAGCTCCGTCGTGGTATAGCTGGTGACCGAGCTGTAGAGGCAGAGGACGATGATCAGCCCGGCCAGGAAGTTGAACCCCGCCCCGGCGATCAGAATGAGAAAGCGCTTCCAGCCCGCGGCGCGGGAGAAGGCGCGCTCATCCTCGCTCTCCTCGTCCTCCCCCTCCATCGCGCAGAAGCCGCCTATGGGCAGCAGGCGCAGGCTGTACTGCGTCTCCCCCCGCTGCCGGTGCAGAAGCAGGGGGCCCATGCCGATGGAGAACTCGTTGACCCGCACGCCGCAGGCCTTGGCCACGATGAAGTGGCCGAACTCGTGGATGGCGATCAGCAGTCCGAAGATGAGAATGCACAGTATGATATACATATCCGAATTTGACCTCCAGGGAGATGGATACCGCTCAGTTCCGGCGCGCGAAGTGTGCCGCGACCGACGCGCGCGCGGCGGCGTCCGCCCCGAGCACCTGCTCCAGCGTGTCCGCCGGGCCGGCCGGCACGTCCTCCAGCGCAGCGGCGACCAGGTCGGCGATCTCCAGAAAGCGGATCTGGTCGCGCAGGAAGAGTCCGACCGCCGCCTCGTTCGCCCCGTTGAGGACGGCGCAGCGGTTGCCCGGCTCGCGGGCCGCCTGGAGGGCGAGGGCGAGGCACTGGAACGTCTCATAGTCCGGCTCGGCGAAGGTGAGCGGCGGGCAGTGCAGCAGGTCGAGCTCCCCCGCCACCGCCGGAGCGCGGCGCGGCCAGGTGAGGGCGTACTCAATGGGCAGGCGCATGTCCGGCACGCCGAGCTGGGCGAGCACCGCGTTATCACAGTATTCCACCATCGAGTGGATAATGCTCTGGCGGTGGATGGTGATGGAGATCTTTTCCGGCGGCATGTCGTACAGACGCATCGCCTCGATAAACTCCAGCCCCTTGTTCATCAGCGTGGCGGAGTCCACCGTGATCTTCGCGCCCATCGACCAGTTCGGATGGCGCAGCGCGTCAGCGCGGGTGACGCCGGCCAGCTCCGCCCGGGTTTTGCCGAAGAACGGCCCGCCCGAGGCGGTGAGAATCAGGCGCTTGACCTCCCCGCGGTCGCGGTTGCACTCCAGGCACTGGAAGAGCGCGGAGTGTTCCGAGTCCACCGGGACGATCTCCACCCCGCAGGCGCGGGCCGTGCGCATGACCAGCTCGCCGGCGCAGACCAGCGTCTCCTTGTTGGCCAGGGCGATGCGCTTTTTCGCCTCAATGGCCGCGAGGGTGGGCCGCAGGCCGATCATGCCGACGACGGAGGTGATGACGGTGTCCGCCTCTGGCAGCGTGGCTGCCTCGATCAGGCCGTCCATCCCGGAGGCGACGCGGATCTCCGTGTCCGCCAGGCGGAGCTTCAGCTCGCGGGCGGCCGCCTCGTCATAGGCCACGGCGAGGGCGGGGTGAAAGCGCCGGGCCTGCTCCTCGAGCAGGGCGACGCTGGAGTTGGCGCTGATGGCCGCCACCGACATGCCGCAGGCGGCAATCACGTCCAGCGACTGCCGCCCGATGGAACCGGTGGAGCCCAGCAGAGAGATCGTGGGCACAGAAAACACCTTCCTTTGCACGCGCACGCCGCGCGTCAGGCAAAATAGAAAAAGGGAAGCAGGCGGACCATCACCGCCGTCAGCGGGGCGCAGAAGATCACGCTGTCAAACCGGTCGAGCACACCGCCGTGGGCGAGGAAGATATGCCCATAGTCCTTGATTTGAAACTGCCGCTTGATATAGGAGAAGGCCAGGTCTCCAAACTGGCTCACCGCGCTGCCCACCAGCCCGTAGAGCGCGAGCACCGGCAGGTTGGGGACCGCCCCGGTCAGCGCCCGGACGGTCAGACCGTAAATCACGCAGGCGAGGACAGAGCCGATAAAGCCGCCGATGGAGCCCTCCACCGTCTTGTGCGGGGAGAGGACGGGGGCGAGCTTGTGACGGCCAAAGCACATGCCGGTGAAGAGGGCGGCCCCGTCGCTGCAAAAGGCGGAGACAAAGGGCAGGAGCAGAAAGCACTGGTCATGCTCCAGGTCGGACATCACCAGGAAGGAGGAGAGGAAGACGGGGATCAGCACCCCCGCCAGCAGGCAGGCGCCGATCTGGCCCAGGCGGACCGTCTCCGCGCTGGTGAAGGCGGAGGCGAAGAGGATCATCGTGAACAGGAGCAGGCCGCCGAGGGCCATCTCCGCCGTACAGTCAAAGTAGATCGCCAGCGGCACCAGGAAGGCGGTCAGGATGGTGGGAAACAGCATCCCCTTGCGCGTCAGATAGCGCGTGCTGCCGAGCAGCTCATAGACGGCGATCGCGGCGAGCAGACCGATCACCAGCGCCAGGCCGACCGGCGGGCAGTACAGCAGCAGGCCGATCAGCAGCGGCACGCCGACCACGGCGACCAGAATCCGGCTTAGCATGTCAGACACCTCCAAACCGGCGCGAACGGGCCTGATAAGACGCGATCGCGCGGTTGAGCTCCTCCTTGGAGAAATCCGGCCAGAGCACATCGGTGAAATAGTATTCCGAGTAGGCCGACTGCCAGAGCAGGAAGTTGCTCGTGCGGATCTCACCGCTCGGCCGGATGATGAGGTCGGGGTCGGGCACCCCGGCGGAGTAGAGCCGGGCGGAGATGTCCGCCTCGGTGATGGACTCCGGGTCTCGCTCCCCGGCGGCGCACTCGCGGGCGAGGGCGCGGACCGCGCGGGTGATCTCGTCCCGCCCGCCGTAGTTGAGGCAGATGTTCGCCTGTGCCTCGCTGTAGCGCATGGAGGCGCTGTGCGCCCGGTCACACAGGGCGCGCAGCTCCGGGGTGAGCGGCTCGAGATCGCCGAAGAAGACGATGCGGATCCGGTTGCGCTCCATATCCTCCAGCGCCTCGTCGAGATAGCGGCCGAGCAGACGCATGATCGCCCCCACCTCCTCCGGCGGGCGCCGCCAGTTCTCGGTGGAGAAGGCGTAGACGGTCAGGTACTCGATCCCGATCTCCTTGCAGTAGTTTGCGATGGTCCGGAAGGTCTCGGCGCCGGCGGCGTGTCCCGCCGTGCGCGGCAGGCCGCGCTTCTGCGCCCAGCGGCCATTGCCGTCCATAATGATGGCGATGTGCCGGGGCAGGCGGCCCGGGTCCACGCCGTCCGGCGTGTTCTGGCTTTTGCGAAAGATGGGCATGGCATCCATTCCTATCTGTTACAACAATTCATCGTCCGCGCCGCCCTGCCGGGCAGCGCGGACACCGGTCCGCCGCAGCGCGGTCAGACGCTCATCAGTTCCTTTTCCTTGGCGGCGGTCATACCGTCGATCTTCTTGCAGTAGTCGTCCGTGAGCTTCTGGATCTCCTTCTCCAGGTCCTTCACATCGTCCTCGGTCAGCTCGCCCTTCTTCTTCATCGCCTTGACCTTGTCCATCGTGTCGCGGCGGATGTTGCGCAGGGCAACCTTGCCGCTCTCGCCGTACTTGCGCACCTGGCGGGTGAGGTCGCGGCGGCGCTCCTCGGTGAGCTGGGGGAAAGTCAGGCGGATGAGCCGCCCGTCGTTCTGCGGGTTGATGCCGAGGTCAGAGGTGTTGATCGCCTTCTCGATCGCGCGCAGCAGGCTGGAGTCCCAGGGCTGGATGGTGAGCTGGCGCGGGTCGGGTGAGGCGATGGTCGCCACCTGGTTGAGCGGGGTGGGGGTACCGTAGTACTCCACCGTGATCCGGTCGAGCACCTGGGCGTTGGCGCGCCCGGCGCGGACGGAGCCGAAGTCCGCCGCGACGGAGTCGATCGTCTTTTTCATACGGCCTTCCGTGGTCTTGGTCATCTCATGCATCGTCTCTCATGCCTCCTTGGTATGGGTCAGGTTGGATTCAGTTCATCAGGGTGCCGATCTTCTCGCCCAGGATGGCCCGCTTGATGTTCTGCGGGTCCTTGAGGGCGAAGAGGAGCACGGGGATCTTATTGTCCATCGAGAGGGAGGTGGCGGTGAAGTCCATCACGCCGAGGTGCTGGGCAAGCACCTCATCATAGCTGATGGCGTCATACTTGACCGCCGCGGGGTCGATGTGCGGGTCAGCAGTGTAGACGCCGTCAATGTTCTTGGCCAGCAGGATGACCTCCGCGTCGATCTCCGCCGCGCGCAGCACTGCGCCGGTGTCGGTGGAGAAGAAGGGGTTGCCGGTGCCGCAGCCGAAGATGACCACGCGGCCCCGCTCCAGATGGCGGATGGCGCGGGAGCGGATGTAGGGCTCGGCGATCTGCTTCATCTCAATGGCGGTCTGGACGCGGACCTCGACGTTCTTCTGCTCGAGCACATCGGCGATGGCGAGGGCGTTGATGACGGTGGCGAGCATGCCCATGTGGTCGGCGCGCACGCGGACCATCGCGTCTCCCCCGTCCTTCTTGCCGCGCCAGAAGTTGCCGCCGCCGACGACAATGCCCACCTGCACGCCCAGATCGACGCACTCCTTGATGACATCGCAGACCTGGCCGATCACGGCAAAGTCCAGTCCGCGCGACTGGTCGCCCGCCAGCGCCTCGCCGCTGATCTTGAGCAGAACCCGCTTATACTTAGGCTGATCCATGATTTCCCCTCCGCTGCATTCAGTCTGCGCACGGGCCAAGCCGTGCTTTTGGTCTATTTTAATCCATTTTGCCCGTTTTGCATAGGGGGGTAAGGAAAGTTTTTCTCTTTTTGTACCTGGATTGTCCAAAGTTTTGCCGTCAAAAAGGGGCTGTTTCCCCGGTTTTTCGCCAAAGTTGGAGATAACTCTTCCCTTCTTTCCTGCGGTATGCTATAATGTAAAATAATTATGTACAGAGGACCTCCCCGCGCCTGCCGTGTCGAAACCGGTCGTTTTGAGGGCGCTGTCCTCCGGTAAAGACGGTGATCCTGTGAAACGACACACTCCCGCCCACCTCGCCGCGCCGCCCAGACACACCGCGCCGGACGCCCGCCGGGGCCTGCTCCCGCGCGTGCTGGCCGGCGCCGCCTGTCTCTGCATCGCCGGATCGCTGTTCCTGTCCGGCATATTCGTCCGCTTCTCCGGCCAGGAGGCGTATGCCACGCCGGAGACCGATGCGCCCGCGGAGGCGGCCATGACGGAGGAGATGGAGGAGGCCCTCGCCCGCTCCCAGGCAGAGCTGCTCGCCCGCGCGGCGACGGAGGCGGTCCCTCCCACGCTGGAGGAGCTGGATTGGGTGACGGTGGACCTCATCCCGGTCAACGAGTTCTCCCGTCCGGGGGATGCGGTGGAGGAGGTGAACGCCATCGTCGTCCACTACACCGGCAACCCCGGCACCACCGCAGAGCAGCACCGGAGCTACTTCGCCGGCCTGGCGGAGACGGGGGAGGCGTCGGTGAGCAGCCACTTTGTCATCGGCATGGACGGGGCCATCGTCCAGTGCGTTCCCCTCGATGAGGTCTCCTATTGCAGCAACCACCGCAACAGCGACACCATCTCCATCGAGTGCTGCCACCCGGACACGACCGGCCAGTTCACCGGGGAGACGGAGGATGCGCTGGTCCGGCTGCTGCAGTACCTGACGGACGCCTATGGTCTGGATGAGGACGGGGTGATCCGGCACTACGAGGTGACCGGCAAGCTCTGCCCGCTGTACTATGTGGAGCATCCTGACGCCTGGGAGGCGATCAAGGCGCGGGTATTCGAGGACTGAACGCTGTTACATCCGCAAATATTCCGGATAAAAAGTGACTGAGAAGCATCCAAACGGGCTTCTCAGTCACTTTTTTCGTTCACTGTGCGCATTCGGCTGGCTGCGCCTCACTCCTCCAGACGGTCCAGCAGGTCGTCGGCCAGGTCCTCCAGCGCCTCGTGCCGCTCCGCCCAGGCGTCATACGCCTCGCTCATCATGTCCTCCGGCTCCGCCTCGTCCAGCGCGCGGAGCTCCCGGCGCACCTGGTCCAGACGGGCACGCAGGGCGGCGCGGTCCAGCGCATCCAGGTCAGGCGCGCCGGGAAACGGGATGATCTCCGCCATGGCGGTCCCCTCCTCTCCCCCTTTTTTCTCCTCCTATTGTAGCACAGCCCGCGGAGGGAGGAAAGCAAAAAATGCCCCTCCGTGGCGCACCATCTCCCTTGCCGGACCGGCCGGAGTCCCCTATACTGGTGGCATTTCATCCGGCTGACAGGAGGAGACAGATATGAAGTTTATCATCGACCGGACGCTCGCCTTTTACCGGGAGGAGGAGACCCTTCCCGGCGTGCGCCGCGCGGCGGAGTGGGTGCGCGGCGACCTGGAACAGGTCACAGGCGTCCGCCCGCGCCAGACCGGCCTGCTGGAGGGGAGCGGCTGCCTGGTCGTCTACGGCACGGTGGGCCGCAGCCCGGTGCTCGACCGGCTCACGGAGGAGGGGCTGCTCTCTCTGCCCGCGCTCGCCGGGCGCTGGGAGGTATACTGCCTGCGGCTGATCGTGCGCGGCGGGCGGCCCATCCTCGTCATCGCCGGGAGCGACAAGCGCGGGACGATCTATGGCCTGCTGCATCTGTCTGAGCTGCTGGGCGTCTCCCCGCTGGTCAACTGGGCGGGGGTGCGCCCGGTGCACCGGGAGAGAGTGACGTTCACCCGCCCGGCGCTGGAGACCACCTCCCGCGAGCCCTCTGTGCGCTACCGCGGCTTTTTCATCAACGACGAGTGGCCCGCCTTCGGTACCTGGGCGACAGAGCACTTTGGCGGGGTGAACGCCCTGCTCTATGCGCGGGTGTTTGAGCTGCTGCTGCGCCTGAAGGGCAACTACCTCTGGCCGGCGATGTGGTCCTCCCGCTTCTACGACGAGGGGCCGGGGCTGGAGAGCGCGCAGTTGGCGGACGAGCTCGGCGTGGTGATGGGCACCTCCCACCACGAGCCGTGCATCCGCTGCGGGGAGGAGTACAGCTACCTGCGCGGGCCGGACTCCGTCTACGGCGACGCCTGGGACTTCTGGGCCAACCGGGAGGGGATCACCCGCTTCTGGCGCGACGGGCTGCGGCGCGGGGGACAGTTTGAGAACATCATCACCCTCGGCATGCGGGGCGAGCGGGACACCGCCATTCTGGCCGGGGCGTCCAAGGCGGAGAACATCCGTCTGCTGCGCGAGGTGATCGCCACCCAGAACCAGCTCCTGCGCGAGGAGGTGTCCCCCTCCCTGGAGGAGGTGCGCCGCCTGCTCGTCCTGTTCACCGAGGTGGAGTCCTTCTTTTACGGGGACGAGCAGACGCCCGGCCTGCTGGAGGACCCGGAGCTGAACGGCGTGACCCTGATGCTGTGCGATGACAACTTCGGCAACGTGCGCACACTGCCGGTCGGGCCGCTGGCGGACCATCCGGGTGGCTGGGGTCTGTACTATCACCTGGACTTCCACGGCGGCCCTCACTCCTACGAGTGGGTCAACTCCAGCAACCTGCCCAAGATGTGGGAGCAGCTCACCTCCTCCTATGAAAACGGCATCCGGGAGGTCTGGATTGTAAACGTGGGGGATATCGGCCTGGTGGAGTATCCCCTGCAATACTTCATGGATCTGGCCTACGACATGGACCGCTGGGGCGCCGCCGCCCTCAACCGGACGGAGGACTACACCCGCCGGTGGCTCTCGCTCCAGTTCCCCTGCTGGACGGAGGAGGACCGGGCGTTGATGGCGCAGGTGCTCGCGGACTACACCGCCCTGTCGCACAACTGCAAGCCGGAGGCGATGCACGCCGGGACCTATCACCCCCGACACTTCGGGGAGGCGGACGCGGTGCTCGCGCGCGCATCGCGCATCGACCGCCACTGCGCCCAGCTGCTCGAGCGCTGCCCGGCGGACGAGCGCGCGCCCTTCTGGCAGCTCATCTACTATCCCGCCGCGGGCACCGCCAATCTGCAGGCCATGTGGATCGCGGCGGGGAAAAACGCCCAGTACGCCGGCTGGAACGCCGTGATCGCCAACCGCTATGCCCAGGCGGTCCGCGCCCACATTGAGCGCGACCGCGCCCTGACCGCCCAGTACCACACGGTGGACGGCGGCCGCTGGTCCGGCCTGGGCCTCTCGGAGCACATCGGCTTTACCATGTGGTGCGAGGAGGACAATCGCTATCCGCTGATGACCTTCCTCGAGCCGTCCAACAAGCCGCGCCTGCTCGTCGCCCTCGTGGACGAGGACAGCTATCGGATTGGCCGGCCGTGGTGCGAGCGCACGCTCGTGAGCCGCCGCTTCCTTCGTCCGGATCGGGAGACCGCCCAGGTGGAACTGCTCCAAGGCGGGCGGACCCCGGCGGCGTATACCGTCGAGACCAGCTGCCCATGGCTCTCCCTCTCTCGGACGGCGGGCTGTCCCGTCGAGCGCGACGTGCTCACCATCCGCTGTGACCGGGCACAACTCACAGGCCCGGCGCGCGGCACGGTCACCGTCCGCTGGGGAGAGGCGGCGGTGGAGCTCATCTTTGAGGCAGCCCCACTGCCGGAGGCGCTGTGCGCTCTGCCGTCCGGGACCTTCCTGGCCCACGAGGGCGTGCTCTGCCTGGAGGCGGCGCACTTCGCCCGGCGGCACGACGCCGGCGGCGGGGCATGGACCGTCCTCTCCCCCTATGGCCGCACCGGCAGCGGGTTGAAGGTCCTGCCCGTGCAGTGTGACTTCCTCGCCGCTGCGGACCGCCCCTGGGTGGAGTACGACCTCTGGATACCGGAGGGGGGAGACTGGACGCTGGAGCTCTACCTCTCCCCCACCTTCTCCGTCTCCCACGCGCGGCATCAGTATCTCGACCTTGCGGTGAACGGCGGTGCGCCTCAGCGGCTCGACCTGGCCCGGCACGGCGGCGTGCCCTACGAATTCCTCTCCCCGGAGTGGGCGCAGTCGGTGCAGGAGAACATCCGCCGCGTCTCCGTCCCCCTCCCCCTGCGGGATGGGCAAAACTGCCTGCGTCTGAGCGCCGTCAGTCCCGCCGTGGTGCTCGAGCGGCTGGTGCTCTCCGCCCCCGGCGTGGAGGTCCCCGCCTCCCGCCTCGGCCCGGAGGAGAGCGCGCGCGTCTGAGCGCAGGGTGCGCCGAACCGGCGTTCGGACGATTTTTCGGATTTTTATCAATGTATTTTTTATACCATGTTTTCCCCTCCTGTTTGTATCTGTGCTTTTATACAGTATGAAAAAGTCACTCCATTGACAGCGCTCCGGGCGTATCCTATACTGACAACAGGCACAGATATCTGATGCCAAACAAGACATGTCAGGAGGTGGCAGAGAAACCATGTACCGAAACCGATTTTCCCGCATCCTGCTGCTGTTCACGGCGCTCTGTCTGGCCCTGTGCGCCTGCCAGGCCGCCCCGGAGGAGACCGCCGCGGACGGCCCGGAGGGGGAGCTCGCCTTCCCCGGGACGCGCTGGGACATGACGCCGGAGGAGCTGACCGCGCAGCTCGGGCTGGAGGACTATGAGACGCAGACCCTTCAGGAGACGGACGACACCACGGGCGCCATGGTGGAGACCTATATCATCGGCGTGGAGGGCTACGACCTCTTCGGCGCCACGGCCCGGGTCACCTTTCAGTTCTTCGACTTCACCGGAGAGGGGCGCTTTGGGCTGGGGTATATCACCGTCTTCTACGACGGGGATCTGGACGCCGCCGCGGTCCGCGCGGCGATGGAGGAGGCCTACGGCGCGCCGGCGGAGTCTGACAGCCACATGTCGGGCTGGGCGTCCCGGACAAAGCGGGTGGACCTGCTGGGAGAGGACGCCTTTCAGGCGGTGAACGAGGCGGAGGCCGAGACGCTCCAAGAACAGAGCGTGACCACCGTCCTCTTCAGCGACGGGACGGAGGACCTGCTCACCTGGCCGGAGGTCTACGGGCCGGGCATCGCCTTCACCAGCTCGCTGACCGCCATCCGCAGCAGGGAGCGCGCGGGATAGGCAGAGCTATTCTGTCATACAAGTTTCAAGCCCCTTCCGGTCCGTATTGCGGGCCGGGAGGGGCTTGGGCTTATATTCTGACTTTACAGCTCCACCACCTCGACCGGGACGGGCGGACAGGCCGCCGCACGCAGGCAGAGGGCGAGGTGATGGCATTTCCCGGGAAAGGGCAGGACCCGCACCGCATAACCGCCGGCGGGCCGTTCGGCGAGGAAAGAGGAGAAGGGGCAGAGCAGGCCGAGGCCGGTACACTTGGTGTACGCCTCCTTGCACGCCCAGAGGGAGAAGGTGCGCCGGCTGCGCTCCTCCGGCGGGAGGGCAGCCAGGACGGCGCGCTCCTCCGGGGCGAACCGGCGCGCCGGGGAGACGCGCAGCGGACGCTCCTGCTGGAGGTCCACCCCCACCGGGACGTCCGCCACGGCGCAGACCGCCCAATCCCCCGAGTGGGAGAGGCTGAAGTGGAGGTCCGGGGCGTCCGGGAGATACGGCTTGCCCCACGTCCCCTCCGCCCGGCGGAGGGGACGACTCAGCCCGGGACGGTGGCGGGCGGCGGCATGCTCCAGCAGCAGGGCCGCGCCCAGGCTGCGCCGCCGCTCCCGCTCCGGCCGCGCGGCGATGCGCGCGAGGTGGTCCGGGTCGAGCCGCCCGGCATAGTCCTCCACGCGGGGGGAGAGGGCGTCCACCCGGGCGGCGTAGAGGGCGGTCACCGGGCCGCCTTTTCCTTCTTCGGCTCGGCCTTCTTCTGCTGCTCCGGCAGGCGGCCATAGAGGCCGGTGACGTAGTGCAGGCGGTCGGCGATGGTGTCGTTGAGGGCCTCATAGCGCACGCGCCAGCCCCAGTTTGCCCCGTCGGTGGTGCCGGGGAAGTTCATCCGCGCGTCCGCGCCGAGGCAGAGCACGTCCTGCAGCGGGGTCATCGCCAAGCGGCAGGGGGAGATCCAGGCCCCGGCGATCGCGCACCAGCCCACACCCTCGTCCATGTGGATATGCAGGTAATTCGTGCAGTAGTTGCGCTCCTCCGGGGTGGCCATGTCGTTGTACCACTGGACAAAGGTGGGGGTGTCGTGCGTGCCGGTGTACATGACGGAGTCCGGCGTGCCCTGATGGGGCAGGAAACCGGAGCTGCCGTCCAGGGCGGAGAAGGCATCGGTGAGCACCCGCATCCCGGGCAGCCCCGCCTCCTGGATGAAGCGGACCGCGCCCTCGCTCAGGTCGCCCAGGTCCTCGGCGATGAAGACGGCGTCCGGCAGGTTCTTGCGGAAGGCCTCGATGATCTTCATCCCCGGACCCTTGCGCCACTTGCCCTCCAGGGCGGTCTCCGCGGTGGCAGGGATCTCCCAGTAGTCGTAGAAGGCGCGGAAGTGGTCGATGCGGATCACGTCATAGAAGGCCATGGACTGGCGGATGCGGCCGCACCACCAGGCAAAGCCGGTGTCCTGATGATACTTCCAGTTATAGAGGGGGAAGCCCCAGAACTGGCCCTGGTCGTTGAAGAGGTCGGCGGGCACGCCGGCGACATACTTCGGCCGCCGCGCGGCGGAGACGCGGAAGAGCTCCGGATGGACCCAGACGTCCGCCGAGTTGGAGGAGACATAGATGGGCACGTCCCCGATGATGGAGACCCCGCGCTCGTTGGCGTAGGCCTTGAGCTCGGACCACTGCTGGAAGAAGAGGTACTGGAGGAACTCCTGGAAGAGCACCTCGTCCGCGAGCTCCTCCGCCCACTTGGCGACCGCCTTCTCGTCCCGGCGCAGAAGCTTCTTGTCCGGCCAGTCCTGGAGGCCGCAGCCGAAGTGGCCGCTCAGCGCCATGAAGAGGGCGAAGTCGGGCAGCCAGTCGCTGTGCTCCCCGGCAAAGGCGCGCACCTGCCCGAGCAGCTCCTCATCCGCACGCTGGAAGGCCTGGCGCAGCAGCGGCAGGCGGGTGACGTGGAGGAAGTCATACGCCGCCCGGTCGGGTGAGCCGTGGTAGCGGTGGGCGTTCACCTCATCCCAGGTGAGCAGGCCGGCCTCGGCCAGCGCCTCGAGGTCGATGAACATCGGGTTGCCCGCCGCGCTGGAGGGGGACATGTACGGGGAGTTCCACTCGCCCGGCCAGACGAGGGGGAGCAGCTGCCAGTAGCTCTGGCCGCCGCGCTGGAGAAAGTCGACGAAATGGCGCGCCTCCTTGCCCATCGAGCCGATCCCATAGGGGCCGGGGAGCGAGGCCAGGTGCATCAGAATACCGCTGGAACGGGGAAACATGCGCGATCTTCCTTTCCTCTTTGGTGTGCCGCGTCCGCGCCGCGGCCTGTGATCCGCTGCAATCATTATAATCGCCCGCCTGCGGCCTGTCAATCCGTCAGATAAATTTCGGCACTTCTTTTTCCGTTTTTTCTCGAAAATTTTGTTTTGACCTCATATTTTGTCACCTTGTCCGCTAAACCTCCCTCTCTTTTGTCAAAGAGCGGCGCAAAACGCCCCCACGGGGCGTCAGCGTGTCAAAAAGGGGCTCGCCGGGTTTGGCACGCAGGGCGCTTCCTGGGAAATGCGTTGACGGGACCGCCCGCGGCATTGTACAATAGTCCCAACGGCATTCCCAACAGAGAAAGGAAGCGGTCCCCGATGCGAAAACTGACCGTCGCTCTGCCCGGACGGGCATATGACATTCTGATCCGGCCCGGCCTGCTGGCGGAGGCGGGCGCGCACTGCCGTGCGGTACTCCCGCGGGCCGCGCGCGCCCTGGTGGTGACGGACAGCAACGTCGCCCCGCTCTATGCCGCCACGGTGCTCGAGAGCCTCGCGGCGGCCGGCTGGCAGACGCAGCTGTTCACCATCCCCGCCGGGGAGCCCTCCAAGTGCGCCCGGCAGCTCGAGGCGGTGTGGGACGCGTGCATGGACTTCGGCCTGACGCGCTCGGACGCGGTGATCGCCCTCGGCGGCGGCGTGGTGGGCGACCTGGCGGGGTTCGCCGCGGCGACCATTTTGCGCGGGGTGGCCTACATACAGATTCCCACGACGCTGCTGGCGCAGGTGGACTCCTCCGTGGGAGGAAAGGTCGCCATTGACCTGGCGGCCGGGAAAAACCTCGCCGGGGCGTTCTGGCAGCCCAGTCTGGTGCTGATGGACCCCGAGGTGCTCTCCACCCTGCCGGACGAGACCTTCTCCGACGGGATGGCAGAGGTCATCAAATACGGCTGCATCTTTGACCGCGCGTTCTTCGACCGCCTGCGCGCCTGCGCGGGCCGCGCGGGGGTGATGGCCGAGATCGGGGATGTGCTCGCCACCTGCTGTGCGTGCAAGGCCCAGGTGGTCTGCGCCGACGAGCGGGACACCGGCGCGCGCATGGTGCTCAACTTCGGCCACACCCTCGGCCACGCCTACGAGCGGGCCTATCACTATGAGACCTACACCCACGGGCAGGCGGTCGCCGCCGGGATGTGCCTGGCCGCAAAGCTGGGCGAGCAGCTCGGCCACACCGCGCCGGGGACGGCGGAGGCCATCGCCGCCCTCTGCGCCGCCTACGGACTGCCGGTGGAGATCCCCTGCTCGCAGGAGGACTACGCCCTCGCCGTCGGGCTGGACAAAAAGGGCACGGGCGCGGAGATCACCGTCATCTTTCTGCGCGCCCTCGGCGAGGTGCTGCCGGTAAAAATGGACAAAAGGGAGCTGCTGAAGCTGTTATGAACGTATCGATCACCCCCGGTCCCCTCTCCGGGACCATCACGCCCCCCTCCTCCAAGAGCGAGAGCCACCGGATGCTCATCGCCGCCGCCCTGGCCGGCGGGACGAGCCGGATCAGCCGTCTCTCGGAGAGCGAGGACATCTCCGCCACCGCCGCCTGCCTCACCGCGCTGGGCGCGCGCATGGACGGGGAGCTGGTCCACGGCATCGCCGCCCTCCGGCGGCGGGACGAGCTGCCGCCCCATCTGGACTGCGGCGAGTCCGGCTCGACGCTGCGCTTCCTCATCCCGGTCGCCCTCGCCGTGGCGGGAGGCGGCCTCTTTACCGGGCACGGGCGGCTGATGGACCGGCCGCTGGAGCCGTACCGTGCCCTCTTTGCCGAAAAGAGGATCGTCTTTCGCCAGGCGGAGGACCACATCCTGGTCTCCGGCTCTCTGCAGCCGGGGGAATACCGCCTGCCGGGGAACGTCTCCAGCCAGTTTCTCACCGGCCTGCTCTTTGCCCTGCCGCTGCTGGACGGCCCGAGCCGCCTGACCCTCACCACCCCGCTGGAGTCGGCGGGCTATGTGGAGATGACACTGCACACTCTGCGCCAGTTCGGCATCAGCATCCTGCGCGCGCCGGACGGCTACCTCATCGACGGCAAGCAGCATTACCGCCCGCAGCAGCTCACCGTGGAGGGCGACTGGTCACAGGCCGCCTTCTTCTGGGCCGCCAACGGCCTGGGCAGTGAGATTCAGATCGAGGGGATGAACGTGCACACCGCCCAGGGGGACCGCGTGATTGTGGACTACTGCGCCCGGCTGGACCGCCCGGGCAGGGTGGAGCTGGACGTGAGCCAGTGCCCAGACCTCGCCCCCGCCCTCGCCGTGCGCGCCGCCCTGCGCGCCGGAGAGGTCACCCGTCTCACCGGCGCGGGCCGCCTGCGGATGAAGGAGAGCGACCGCATCGCCTCCATCACCGCCGCCCTCGGCGCCCTCGGCGCGCGGGTGGAGGGCGGACGGGACGAGATCGTGATCCGCGGCGTCTCCACCCTCGCCGGCGGGGAGGCGAGCAGCTGCAACGACCACCGCATCGCCATGATGCTCGCCATCGCCGCCACCCGCTCGGTCACCCCGGTGGTGATCACCGGCGCGCAGTGCGTCTCCAAGTCCTATCCCCGTTTCTGGGCGGACTATGCCGCCCTCGGCGGGCAGATCCTCATCGGAAGGGAGACCAGGCTATGAGATATACCATCTTTGGCGAGTCCCACGGGCCGGCGATCGGCGTCGTCCTCCAGGGCGTGCCCTCCGGCCTCGCCCTCGATCTGGAGGAGATCGCCTTCCAGCTCGCCCGGCGCGCCCCGGGAAAAAACGCCCTCTCCACCCCCCGGCGGGAGGCGGATGCGCCGGAGATCCTCTCCGGATACTTTGAGGGGCGCACCACCGGCACGCCGCTGGCCGCCGTCATCCGCAACACCGACACCCGGAGCCGGGACTACGCCGCCACCCGCGCCCTTGCCCGGCCAGGCCACGCCGACTATCCCGCCCACATCCGCTACGGCGGCTTTGAGGACTACCGCGGCGGAGGGCACTTCTCCGGCCGCCTGACCGCACCCCTCGTCTTTGCCGGGTCGGTGGCGCGGCAGGTGCTCGCCGCGCGCGGCGTCACGGTGGGCGCGCACATCCGCTCGGTCGGGGCAGTGTCCGAGCCCTCCTTCGCCGCCTGGGGCGAACCTCTCTCCCCCGCCCTGCTGCGCGCGGTGGAGGAGCGGGACTTCCCCACCCTCTCAGAGGAGCGCGGCTCGGCGATGCAGGAGGAGATCCTTGCCGCCCGGAGCGAGCGGGACAGCGTCGGCGGGGCGATCGAGTGCGCCGTGCTCGGCCTCGCCCCCGGCATCGGCAGCCCCGACCTCGGGGAAAACGTGGAGGGCATCCTCTCCCGGCATCTCTTTGCCATCCCCGGCGTGAAGGCGGTGGGCTTTGGCGAGGGCTTCGGCTTTGCCGCCCTGCGCGGCAGCGAGGCCAACGACGCGCTCTATATGCGCGGCGGGGCGGTCACCTCCCCCACGAACCACTCCGGCGGGGTGAACGGCGGCATCACGAACGGCCTGCCCCTGCTCTTCTCTGTGGCGATGCGCCCCACAGCGAGCATCGCGCGCGAGCAGGACACGGTGAATATGGACACCTGGACGGACGCCAAGCTCACCATCACCGGCCGGCACGACCCCTGCATCGTCCACCGGGCAGTGCCCGTCGTCGAGGCGGCGGCGGCGCTGGCGGTGTGCGAGCTGCTGGGAATCTGACCGTGATGCCGGAGATTCTCTGCCTGCGCGAGCACCCGGAGTGGACCGAACCGGCCGCGTCATGGTTTCACCGCCAATGGAGCGTGCCGGAGACAGCCTACCGGGAGAGCATCGCCCGGTGTCAGGCCGAGCCGGATGGCGTCGTGCAGTGGTATCTCATTCCGGGCGGGGCGGGCAGGATCGCCGCCGGCCTCGGCTGCATTGAAAACGACTTTCACCCCCGCCGGGATTTGAGCCCCAACCTCTGCGCCCTCTACGTCGCGCCGGACTGGCGCGGGCGGGGATTGGCCCGGGCGCTGCTGGAGCACGCCTGCCGCGATCTGGCCGCGCGGGGCGTGTCTGATCTCTATCTGCTGACCGACCACACGGCGTTTTACGAGCGGTGCGGCTGGTCCTATCTCTGCCCGGTGACGGACAACGCGGGGGACCGCCTGCGCGTCTATCACCGCCGATCAACGTGAGGAGGCAATCCATCATGGAAGACCTGCAAGCACTGCGCGGCCGGATCGACGAGGTGGACCGCCAGCTCGTCGCCCTGTTTCAGGAGCGGATGGGGCTGAGCGAGTCGGTCGCGCGCTACAAGCTGGCAAACGATATCCCCGTGCTCGACCTCAAGCGGGAGCGGGAGGTGCTCGAGCGCAAGGCCGCGCTGGTGGATGACCCGACGCTCAAGATGGACGTCACCCGGCTCTATGAGCTGATTATGTCCATGAGCCGGGACTGTCAGCACCGGCTCATGGGGGATGCGGAGCCCGGCGAGCCGGACTGCCTGAGCGCGCGCTCCCAATTCTATCCGCCCATTGAGCGGCCGCGCGTGGTCTATCAGGGCATCCCGGGCGCCTACAGCGAGGAGGCGGTCGCCTCCTTCTTCGGGGAAGGGGTCGCGAGCGAGGGCCTGAACCGCTTTGAGGACGTCTTTGACGCCCTCGCGCGCGGCGAGGCGGACTACGGCGTGCTGCCCATCGAGAACTCCACCACCGGCTCCATCCGCCAGGTCTGGGACCTGATGCTGCAGTACCGCTACTACATCGTCGGGGAGACCACCGTCAAGGTGGAGCACTGCCTGATGGCCCTGCCCGGGGTGAAGATGGAGGAGATCACCCACGTCTACTCCCACGAGCAGGGGCTGTTCCAGTCCGACCGCTTTCTCGCCGCCCACCCGGACTGGCAGCAGGTCCCCCTTCTGGACACGGCGGGGAGCGCAAAATACGTCCGCGAGGCGGACGACCGGACCAAGGCGGCTATCTGCAGCCGCCGCGCATCGGAGATCTACGGTCTGCACATCCTTGCCGCCGGGGTGAATCACAACCGGGAGAACTACACCCGCTTCGCCGTCGTCCGCCCCCTCCCCGAGCTGCGGGAGGGGAGCGACAAGATCACCGCCGCCTTCCATGTTCCCCACCAGAGCGGCGCGCTGCACGAGATCCTGACCATCTTCGCCGCCGGCGGGATGAACCTGGTCAAGCTGGAGTCGCGGCCCATCCCGGGGCGGAAGTGGGAGTACTCCTTCTTCGTCGAGTTCACCGGGAACCTGCGCGCCTCCGGGATGGACGCCGTCCTGCGTGAGCTGGCACAGGCGAGCGACTCACTGTGGGTGCTGGGCAACTACGTCGCCAACCTCGGCACCCGGGACGCGGTCTGAGGGCGGTACGATGCGGCACATTGTCTTGATCGGCATGATGGGCTGCGGGAAGACCACCTGCGGCAAGCTGCTGTCCGCCCGGCTGGGGCGGCCCCTGCTGGACACCGACCGCGCCATCGAGCAGGCGGAGGGGTGCTCCATCTCCGAGCTCTTTGCCCGCCGCGGAGAGGAATACTTCCGCGACCGGGAGACCGGGCTGGTGCGCGCCCTCGCCCGGCGGGAGGAGGGGCTGATCCTCGCCACCGGCGGCGGGCTTCCCCTGCGGGAGGAGAACCGCGCCCTGCTGCGCGCCAGCGGCGTGGTCTTCTTCCTCCGCCGTCCGCCTGAAGTGATCTTTGACGCGGCCAATCTCTCCGACCGGCCCCTCGCCCAGCAGGGGCGGGAGGATTTCCTGCGCCGCTACCGGGCGCGTGAGCCGGTATACCGCGCGGCGGCGCACGAGATCGTGGACAACACCGGCACGCCGGAGGAGGCGGCAGAGCGCATCCTCCGCCGTCTGGAGCAGTATCATATCTGAGTCTTTTCGACAGTCTCCGCGCAGCAGGCGTCTCTCCGCCTGCTGCGCGTCTTTCTGTCCGGCGGAGAACTTTTGCAGGCTCCTTGTTCTTTCTCTGAAAATCTGGTATACTATCCCAAAACGGAAAGGGGGAGGCTTTATGCCCAGAGGCGGATTTGGAGGACACGGAGGCCCGGGCGGATCGCGGGGCGGCAGAGGACCGGGCGGCTTCGGCGGACCCAGGGGCCCGGGCGGTCCCGGCCCGTGGGGACCCCGGAGGCCCCCCGGCCCCGGCCTGCACCGTCCCCCTCCCCCGCCGCCCCCGCACCGGCGGCATCACAGACCGGGCTGTCTGGTCTATCTGCTCACACTGGCGGGCGCGGTGGCCGCGGCGGCGCTCCTGTTGGCGGGCCTGTTCTGAGCGCCGGACGACATGACCAAGGAAAGGAAGGCTGCTGCACAATGGAGACAAGACCCTACCTCCCGTGGGACCTGGCCGCCCGCTTTATGACGGACGTGTTCTGCCGCTACGGCGTGCCGGAGGAGGACGCGAAGATCTGCACCGACGTCCTGCTTGAGTCCGACCGGCGCGGGATCGAGAGCCACGGCTGCAACCGCTTCAAGCCGATCTATCTCGACCGCATCCGAAACGGCACCCTCCTGCCGGTGACCCGCCTGGACATCCTCCGGGAGACGCCCACCACCCTGGTCATGGACGCCAACAACGGCATGGGGATGGTGGCAAGCTACCGGATGATGGAGCGGCTGATCGAGAAGGCGAGGGTATACGGCATGGCGGGCGGCGCGATCCGCAACTCCACCCACTACGGCATCGCGGGCTACTGGACGTCGATGGCGGAGCGTGCCGGGATGATCGGCATCTCAGGCACGAACGCCCGCCCCTCCGTCGCGCCCACCTTCGGCGTGGAGCCGATGATGGGGACCAACCCCCTCACCTTCACCCTGCCGACGGACGAGACGTTCCCCTTCAACCTCGACTGCGCCACCTCCACCATCCAGAACGGGAAGATCGAGTTCTACGCCCGCTCCGGCAAGCCCACCCCGGCAGGGCTGGTGGTCACGCCGGATGGCGGCACCATGACGGACTCGGAGGCCATCCTGCGCGAGATGCGCGCGGGGCGGTGCGCCCTGCTGCCGCTGGGCGGCCTCGGGGAGGAGACCGGCGGGTACAAGGGCTATGGCTTCACCTCCATTGTGGAGATCCTCTCCGCCGCCCTCGCCGGCGGCCCCTTCCTGAAGGACCTCAGCGGGGTGGATGAGGAGGGCAACCGGCAGATGTACCGGCTGGGGCACTTCTTCTTCGTCATCAACCCGGCCTTCTTCCTGGGGGAGGACGTCTTCCGGCACACCGCCGGGGAGATCTGCCGTGGTCTGCGCGCCTCGGAGAAGGCGCCCGGCGCGTCGCGCATCTACACTGCCGGGGAGAAGGAATACCTCGCCTGGCAGGAGCGCCGGGACAGGGGCGTGCCGCTCGGGGAATCCCTCCAGCGCGAGTTCATCGCCCTGCGCGACAAGTGCGGACTGGATTACCGCTTCCCCTTTGAGTGACCGGGCGGTCAATGACAGCAAAAACGGGACAGAGCGCCACTGCTGCGTTCTGTCCCGTTTTTGCTGTCGTACCCGCGCCTCACGCCGGGAGGGAGAGGGTGACCGTCACCGCATCACCGGACAATGCTCCCTCCCAGCCCGTGAGGTCCTCCACCCGGCCGAGGCGGGTATAACTCCAGGTGTTGGAGCCGTAAAAGAGCACGATCTGGTCGGCCTGATAGAGGACGATGTCCCCGGCAGTGGTGGTGATCCGGCTGTCGCTGGCGGGTAGGGTGGTCCCCAGCGCGCCCACCTGTTCAAAGCCTCCGTAGGCGGAGAGCTCCAGCGTGAGCGGGCCCTCCTCCAGCAGCCTGGCGAGGGAGCGGGCCGCTCCGGTGTCCGCCAGACGGGCGGTGAAGATATTCCCGCCGATCTGCAGGTTCATTCTCATCTCTGTATCCCCCTCTGCTGCATCTGTCTCTGCCCCCTCCGTCCCGGGCGCGGGGGCCTCCGGTGCGGAGGAGGCGGAGGGGACAGGGGCCGTCTCTCCGCCCCCATCTCCCGCCCCGGGCGGGGCGCAGGCCGCCAGCGCCATCAGGGCGAGGAGGAGCAGGAGGGCTGTCATCCGTCTCATGGGCGCTCTCTCCTCTCCGGCTTCTGCTCAACAGTGTAGCGCGGCGGCGGGGCGGTGTCCAATTTTTTCTGCCTATCGGTCCGGATAGGCGGAGGCTATCAGGGCATCTCTCCCCGGACCAGATGGAGGAAGCAGCGGTTGAGCGCCTCCCAGTCTCCCTGCCGGTCAGGCGCGGAGGCGAGGGCCGCGCGGGTCTCCTCCAGCCCGGCGCGCAGGAAGTCGTTCAGCTCCGGGATGCAGGGGATGACCTCCGTCTCCGCCGCGTTCCGCTTGCGCTCGAGCAGATCGTCCACCGCCGGGCGCAGGGCGGGGTCCAGTTCCGCCTCCATCAGCTGGTCAAAGCGCATGGGCGGCTGCGTGCCGCGTTTAAGGACCCATCTGGCCGCCAGCAGGGGGCGGAGCACATAGAAATAGCGCTTGAGCTTCACCTGCTCACCCTGAAAATAGCCGCGGTGGTTGTTCTCCGCCATGTGCAGGTAGTGCCCCAGGCATTTGCGCGGGGAGAGATAGTCCCCCGCCAGCGCGCGGATGCCGTCAAACTCCGCGCTGTCACGGTAGACGATGGGCGAGACGCACCACTCGTGCAGCGTCGGGTTGGAGCGCTGGAGCAGGCGCAGGGCCTTCTGGATGTCCCAGCCGCTGATGTCATACACGTCGTCGAGCTGCCACTCGATCACATCGCGCAGCGGGTCGAGGCGGAGATAGTCCTCCTCCCGCCGGACGTAGAGGAAGCGAACGTCATAGTCGCTGTCCGGCGAGGCGAAGCCCCAGGCCCGGCTGCCCGATTCCACCGCGGCGATGATGCGGACCGACTCCGCCCGCTCTATCTCGCACAGCTTGCGCGCGATCTTCTCTCTCACGAAAATCCCCTCCCGGTCTCTGATTTTTGTGCATTTTCCCGTTTACCCCTCGCGGGGAGCGGTGCTAAAATGACTCTGCAAAACAGCCCCCGGCCTGTTCCGGGCAAAATGAGGTGTTGCTCTGTGAACCGTCTTCGCGCGCTGCCGCGCGTGCATATCGGCCAGCGGATCGTCAAGTCCGCCCTCTCCGTCGGCCTCTGCTTCCTGATCTACGTCCTGCGGGGGCATCATGGCCTCCCCTTTTACAGCGCTCTGGCCGCGCTGCAGTGCATGCAGCCCCTGCGCGAGAGCACGCAGCGGATGGCGGCCCAGCGCTTTTCCGGCACGATGACCGGCGCGGCGTTCGGACTTGTGATCCTGATGCTGAACCAGCGCGTCCTCCTCCGCCTGCCGCTGGCCTATCTGTGGTACTGCCTGGCGGTCTCGCTGGCGATCGTCGCCGCGCTCTGGACCTCGGCGGTGGCCCTGCGGCGGAAGAACGCGGCCTACTTCTCCTGTGTGGTCTTCCTGTCCATCACGATGAACCACATCGGGGATGAGAATCCCTACCTTTTTGTCTTCAACCGGGTGGCGGACACCCTGATCGGCATCGCCGTGGGGATGACGGTGAACCGCTTTCACCTGCCGCAGCGCAGGCGGCGGGACGTCCTCTTTGTCACCGCGCTGGACGATGTGCTCCTCGGCCGCACCTCCACCCTCACCGACTACGGGCGGGTGGAGCTCAACCGGATGCTGGAGGAGGGCATTCCCCTCTCGGTGATGACAATGCGGACGCTCGCCTCCTTTCTGGAGGTGATGTCGGAGATCCACCTGAGGCTCCCGGTGATCCTGATGGACGGGGCCGCGCTCTACGACCCGGCGAACAACCGCTTTCTGGAAAAGCGGGAGCTGGAATACGATCAGGCCGTAGAGCTGACCGGGCGCCTGCGCCGCCTCGGGGTGGATGTCTGTCAGAACGCGATCATCGGCAACTCCGTCCTCATCTTCTACCAGCATGAGCCGGAGGGGATGCAGCGGGCCCTCTATGACCGGCTGCGCCGCTCGCCCTACCGCAATTATATCCACCGGCCCCTGCCGGAGGGGGAGCGGGTGGTCTACCTGATGGCGCTGGACCGGCAGGAGAAGATCGGCGCGGCCTACCGCGCCCTCCAGGACGCGGGGGATACGGAGCGGTACAAGGTGCTCTGCTACCCCTCGGACGAATATGAGGGCTACGCCTATCTGAAGATCTACCGCAAGGACGCCACCAAGCTGGGCATGCTCGAGGCGCTCAAGGCGCACACCGGCTATGAGAAGGTGCACACCTTCGGCTCGCTCCCCGGCCAGTATGACGAGTTCATCCCCAACGCCACCGGAGACAGGGTGGTGCGCCGCCTCAAGCGGGAGTATGAGCCGCCCATCTGGCGGAACAATTTCAATCTGTGACCATCAGACCGCGCGAAGATGCATGTCATCCGCGCGGTCTGTCTGTCCTCAGCGGTTGCTCATCATGATGCGCAAAATCTCCTCGTCCACGGCGCGCATCCCGTCGCGGGCGATGGCGCTGACGGCGTCAATCGTGTTCTCCACGCCCTTGACCACGATGCCGTCTCCGCTGTAGAACTGGCTGTCATACTGGTACATCTGCATCCCGAGCAGGCCGGCCTCCACAGCGGAGGCGATCTTGGCCGCGCAGGAGGACTTGGCCCCGTCGCAGAGCATGCCGGAGTTGATGGCCAGGGCGTTGACGATGGTGTGGGCGATCTGCTCATAGCCGCCGCCGTAGAGGTAGCAGATCCCCGCCCCGGCCCCCGCCCCGGCGCTGGTGGCCCCGCAGTAGGCCGAGAGGCTGCCGATGCCCGCCTTGAGGTGGATGGTCACCAGATTGGAGATCACCAGCGCGCGCAGCAGCGTCTCCTCCGACGCGCCGCAGTCGCGCGCGTAGACGATCACCGGCACGGAGGCGGTGATGCCCTGATTCCCGCTGCCGGAGTTGATGACCACCGGCAGCTCACAGCCGTTCATCCGCGCGTCCGAGCCGGCGGCGGCCCACGCCTTGGCGCGGTTGTGGACGCTCTCGCCATAGGATTTCAGCAGAATCTTCCCGATGCAGGCGCCGTAGTCCCCCTCCAGCCCGGCGCGGGCGATGGCGAGATTGCAGTCGATCTGCCGGCAGAGCAGCTCGCGCACGTCCTCCGGATGGACGGAGGCGGCGAAGTCCACGATGTCCCGGACGGTGAGCAGGGCGCGGTTTTCCGGGGCGGGGTCCGCCTCATCGGAGAAGGGGCGGTCCACCAGCCGCTCATCATTCCGGCAAATCTGAATCACATTGGTGTGATGCCCGGCGATGCGGACATAGGCGCTCTCCGCCCCCGCCCAGACCTGCACGCGCAGGTCAAAGGGGCACCGGGCGTCCGACTGGAGGACGGCGATCTCCGCCGACTGGAGATAGCCGTCCAGGGCGGCCTGGTCCTCCTCCGTCACACCGGAGAGCACCTCCAGCTCCCGGTCCGCCGCGCCGCAGCAGATGCCCGCCGCGACGGCGGCGCGCAGGCCGCGGCGGCCGCCGGTGTGCGGGACGATGACGCTCTTGGCGTTTTTGATGATGTTGCCGCTGACGGTCAGCTCCACCCGCTCCGGGCGCGCGCCCAGCGTCTGGCGCGCCAGCGCCCCGGCGTAGGCCACCGCGACCGGCTCAGTGCAGCCCATCGCGCACACCAGCTCCTCCCGGAGGATCTCCAAATAGGTCTGATACACCGCGCTGTCTCTCTTCACGTTCTCCGCCTCCCATTCAGCCGCGCTTCCTTTTACGGCAGACTTCTGTCACAGACATTATTATAGATGGCGGCGTCCGCTCTGGCAAGGGGGGCGGTCCCCTGATGCGGCGGCGCGTCCCCTTTCTGAAAAAACGATTAAAACGGAGGATGGAGTGTTGACTTCTCTGCCCAACTGTATTATATTACTAATACAGCAACCAAGTAATACAGTCACACAGTCCTCCTGCCGCGTGTCCGGCGGTTGCTGGCGGCGCACGGCGGGAGGGGTGACAGGAAAGGAGCGGTTTCATGGCCTGGAAGCTGACATCAGACACCCCCATCTATCTACAGGCCGCAGAGCGGATCAAGCTGAGGATCCTGACCGGGGAATATCCGCCCGGCGGCGCAGTCCCCTCCGTGCGCGAGCTGGCGCAGGAGGCGGCGGTCAACCCCAACACGATGCAGAAGGCGCTCGCCCTGCTGGAATCGCAGGGGCTGCTGACCACCTACCGGACGGCGGGGCGGCGGGTGACCGAGCGCGCGGAGCTGATCCGCTGCCTGCGCCTGGAGATGGCGCACCGGCACATCGAGACCTGCCGGGAGAGCCTGCGCGGCCTCGGCTTCACCGAGGAAGAGATCGCAGGCATGTTCCTCTCAAACGAGACGAAAAAGGAGTGACAGACATGGGAGAATCCACTTTTTCCACCCCCATTCTCAACTGCCGCGGCGTATCCAAGCGCTACGGGCGCAACGAGGTCCTGCGCGGTCTGGACCTGACGCTGGAGGGCGGCAAGATCGTCGGCCTGCTCGGCCCGAACGGCGCGGGCAAGACCACCCTCATTAAAATCATCTGCGGGCTGCTGACCTGCAACGGCGGCGAGGTGCTGGTGAACGGCAAGGCCCCCTGCGCCGAGACCAAGGCGCTGGTGAGCTATCTGCCGGAGCGGACCTACCTGGGCGACTGGATGAAGGTACGCGACGCCCTCCGGCTCTTTCGTGACTTCTACGCCGACTTTGACTATGACCGGGCGATGGATATGCTCGCCCGGCTGAGCGTGGACCCGGCGGCCCCCTTCAAGACCCTCTCCAAGGGTACGCGGGAGAAGGTGCAGCTCGTGCTGGTGATGAGCCGGCGGGCGCGGCTGTACGTCCTCGACGAGCCCATCGGCGGGGTGGACCCGGCGGCGCGGGACTTCATCCTCTCCACCATCCTCACCAACTACGCCGAGGACAGCACCCTGCTCATCTCCACCCACCTGATCGCCGACATCGAGTCGGTGCTCGACGAGGCGGTGTTCTTGAAGGACGGGCAGATCGTCCTGCACGACACGGTGGACAGCATCCGCCAGAACGAGGGCAAGAGCGTCGACCAGCTCTTCCGGGAGGTATTCAAATGCTGAGAAAACTGCTGAAATATGAGTTCCGGTCCACCGGACGGACCTTTGGGCTGATCTATCTGGCCACCGCCCTGCTCGCTCTGGCGACCGGCCTGCTCTTTCGGATGGAGACCGAGCTGAGCATCATGCGGCTGATCCAGGCCGTGGTGGGCAGCAGCTTCGGCGTCATGATCTGCGTCATCTTCGGCGCGACCGCCGTGCTCAGCCTCTCCCGCTACAGCCGCGGCATCTACGGCGACGAGGGCTATCTGGTCCACACCCTCCCCGTCTCTCCCTGGCAGCTCATCACCGCCAAGCTGATCCCCTGCCTGGTGTGGAGCATCGCGAGCTGCGCGATGGCGCTCGTCGCCCTGGTGCTGATGATCTTCGGCAACAGAGTGGGACTGCCCGGCTTCTGGGAGGGCGTCGTCCAATTCTTCCGGGCCGTCGGACATCTGTTCGGGCAAATTGAGTGGACAGCGAAGTGCTGGCAGGCGATCGGCGAGCTGGCCCTCGCCGGACTGCTCATGCTGGCCTTCCTGGCCGGTCTGGTCCTGCAGTGCTACCTCTGCATCGGCCTGGGCAATCTGATGCGGCGGCGCGCGCTCTGGGCGGTGCTGTTCTGGTTCGGCATCAACGTGGTCTCCTCCTGGCTCCAGACCTTCCTCGGGGACGCGGCGGGCATCACCACCGGGCTGATTGCCCTGTTGAACCGCTCCCGGCTGACCGCCGGCTCGATGGCGCTCGCCGCCCTGTTTGAGCTCCTCTGGGCGGCGCTCTGGTGGGCGGGGACGCAGTACCTGCTCACCCGGCGGCTGAATCTGAGCTGAAACACACGCGCGGCGGTCCATTTTCGTAGGCGGACCGCCACGCATCCGTTCGAAAGGGGAACATATGAAAGAAAAGCAGACGTTCTGCACGAAGGCCCTCTTCCTGTTCTATCTGGCGCTGCTGGTCTGGATCATCCTGTTCAAGCTGCAATTCTCGCTCGACGGGCTGATCGGCGTGAGAGCGGTCAACCTCATCCCATTCTACTATGAGCGGGAGGCCGGTTCGCACTTTCACATCAGAGAGGTGCTGGACAACGTGCTGATCTTCGTCCCGATGGGGATCTATCTGCAAATGCTCGCGCACGAAAGCCGGTTTCCGGCCAAGCTGGCCGTCATTTTCGGGACGAGTCTCCTGCTGGAGGGTGCACAGTATGCCCTCGCCGTCGGCCGGACCGACATCACCGACCTGATCACCAACACCACAGGCGGCCTTTTGGGCCTCGCCCTCTACGCCCTCATCGCCCGCCTGCTCAGGGACAGAGCGCGGGCGGACCGGCTCTTTTTCATCCTGGCGGCCGTCACGAGCGTGCTGATCTCCTGCCTGCTCGCGCTCCTGGTATATGTAAACTGACCGGGACTTTTGGGACGCGCTGCGGCGGCCCGCTTTCGCAAGGGGGTCGCCGCGAACTTGCATTTTACGGAAAAAATTTCCGCTTTCGGCGGTCTCACGCCTTGTCAGGCGGTGGGGATACTGCTATAATATGGGCCAGAACTTTGCGCCGTTTATGGCCGCCGGACGGAGAGAGAGGATACGCCGCTGCGACGGTTCGCGCGCGATTGGAGGCAATCAATATGCAGGAAATTCGCATCGAATGGACCAAGCAGCCCAAGGAAAAGCCCGCCGATGAGAGCAAGCTGGGCTTTGGCAAGATCTTTACCGATCACATGTTCCTGATGAACTACACCGCCGGCAAGGGCTGGCAGGACCCCCGCATCGTGCCCTACGGCCCCTTCTCCCTCGACCCGTCGAGCATGGTCTTCCACTATGCGCAGGAGGTCTTTGAGGGCATGAAGGCCTACCGCACGGCTGACGGCTCGGTGCAGCTCTTCCGCCCCTATGAGAACGCCCGCCGGATGAACAGCTCCTGCGAGCGCCTCTGCATCCCCGCCATCGACGAGGAGCTCTTCGTCTCCGCCGTGAAAAAGCTGGTGGAGGTGGACGAGGCGTGGGTCCCCCACTCCCCGGAGACCTCGCTGTACCTCCGCCCGTTCGTATTCGCCACTGACCCGTCGCTGGGCGTGCACGCCTCGCACACCTATCAGTTCGCCATCATCGCCTCCCCCTCCGGCTGCTACTATCCCGAGGGAATCAACCCGGTGCGCATCTATGTCGAGTCCAAGGACGTGCGCGCCGTGCGCGGCGGCACCGGCTACACCAAGTGCGGCGGCAACTACGCCGCCTCCATCCGCGCCGGTGAGGTCGCCGAGGAGAAGGGCTATTCCCAGGTCCTCTGGCTCGACGGCGTGGAGCAGAAGTATATCGAAGAGGTCGGCTCGATGAACGTCATGTTCAAGATTGACGGCAAGATCGTCACCCCCGCCCTCACCGGCTCCGTCCTCCCCGGCATCACCCGCAAGAGCTGCATCGAGCTGCTCAAGAGCTGGGGCTTTGAGGTGGAGGAGCGCCTGCTGTCCGCCGAGGAGCTCTTCGACGCCGCCGAGAGCGGCCGCCTGGAGGAGGCCTGGGGCACCGGCACCGCCGCCGTCGTCTCCCCCGTGGGTGAGATGGCGTGGAAGGACAAGCACTGCGTCGTCAACCACGGCGAGATCGGCCCCACCGTCCAGAAGCTCTATGACACCCTCACCGGCATCCAGTGGGGCAAGCTCCCTGATCCCTTTGGCTGGGTGGTCAAGATCAAGTGAGGACCCCGCCGCATAACCATATGACGCAGCCGCACGCCCGGCCCGGATTCGGGCCGGGCGTTCTTTCTCTCCAAGGAGGAATCCACACATGGCAGACCGCTCGCTGGCAGATTATATCATGGAGCAGCTCGCCGGGCTGGACGGCGTGCGCCGCCGTCCGATGATGGGCGGGTGGCTGTTTTACTACCGCAGCCGGCTGTTCGGCGGCATCTACGCCAACGGCTTTCTGGTCAAGCTCACCCCGGCGGCGCAGCGGCACATGCCGGACAGCGTCCCCGAGCCGTGCAACGGGCCGGGCGGCGCGCCCATGCTCCCGGTGACCATTTTGGACGACGCCGAGGCGCTCTGCGCGATGGTGGCCGACATGTGGCCCGAGCTGCCCGACCCGGTTCCTCGGCGCAGGAAGAGAAAATCCCGCTAGAAAGGAAGATGGACATGCAGCCCACCGTACTCATCACCGGCGCCTCGCGCGGGATCGGCGCGGCGGCCGCCCGTGCCTTCGGCGCGCGCGGCTGGCGGGTCGGCGTCAACTACTGCCGCTCCCGCGCCGCGGCGGAAGACCTCTGCCGCGCGCTGCGCGCCGCCGGCGCAGACGCCCTCCCGCTGGAGGGCGACGTCTCCGACCCGGTGCAGGCGCGCGCCGTGACAGAGCAATTTCTCTCCTCTTTTCGGCGGATAGACGCGCTGGTCTGCTGTGCGGGCATCGCCCTAGGGCAGATGCTGCTCACCGATGTGACGGACGAGCAGTGGCGCCGGCTGTTTGCCGTGGACGTGGACGGGGTGTTCTACCCCGTCCGGGCCGCCCTGCCGCAGATGATCCGCCAGCGCTCCGGCTCCATCGTCACCGTCTCCTCCATGTGGGGGCAGGTGGGGGCCTCCTGCGAGGTGGCCTACTCCGCCGCCAAGGGGGCTGTGATCGCCTTCTCCAAGGCACTGGCCAAGGAGGTGGGCCCCTCCGGCGTGCGGGTCAACTGCGTCTGCCCCGGCGTGATCGACACGGAGATGAACGCCCACCTCTCCCCCGCCGACCGGGAGGCCCTGCGTCTGGAGACGCCGCTGGAGCGGCTGGGCACACCGGAGGAGGTGGCGGAGACGATCTGCTTCCTCGCCGGGCCGGAGAGCCGCTTTGTCACCGGGCAGGTGCTCGGCGTGAACGGCGGGATGGTGATCTAGCGGCGCGGCGATCTCTTCCTCCTTTCCATCTGACCTGATAAAAAAGAGCAAAACTGGCATTTGAACTATGGTCAGTTCCTGCTAGAATAGGGTCAGAAACCAAGGGAGCTTCGTCTCCGCGAAAGATTGGAAGGGATTTTGATGAGAGAACATGACGCCACCCGCCGCCTGGCCTATCTCGGCCTGATGGCCGCGCTGGTCTTTGCCAGCAATTACGCGCGCATCACGCTGCCCATCTCGCTGGGCGGGCAGACCTCGTTCACGCTGGCCAATATCGTCTGCTGCCTGTCCGGCCTCCTGCTCGGACCGGTGGGCGGCCTCGCCTCCGGCCTGGGCTCCGCCCTCTATGACCTCACAAACCCGCTCTATGCCGCCGAGTGCCCGATCACCTTCCTCACCAAGGGAACGATGGGGCTGGTGGCCGGACTGACCGCCCTGCCGCTCTTTGCGCGTCTCGGCAGCCGCTATGCCCGCTGTCTGGCGGGCGCGGTGCTCGGCTGCGTGGCCTACTATCTGCTCTACTTTACCAAGTGCTTCCTCTATGACGGACTGCTCATCGAGGGGCTGGCCCCGGCGGTCGCCGCCGCGACGCTGCCGCTGCGCTTCCCCGCCAGCATCTTCAACGCCGCCGTCGCCATCCTCGCCGCGCCCCCTCTGGCGACCGCCCTTGACCGGGCGCTCGAGCGCAGCGGACTGCATCCGGCCTGACGGGACATCCGCACAGCATCATATCACACACAAAAACCCCCTGAACCGGAAGAAATCCGGTTCAGGGGGCGTTTTTGGCGGCTTGAAGCCAAATAAACCCCCGGTTCTACCGGGGGAAATAAAAACTTCAGTATATGAAAAAACGACCTCCAATGATAAGATGGTAAAGGTTTGGCGACCGCATTACCAGAAATCAAAGGAGGTAG
>CASDSM010000027.1 GCA_949283375.1 uncultured Eubacteriales bacterium
CATGAACGAGATCTATGACACCCTCTGGCAGTCCATCCAGGCGGGCGGCTACCGCCTGGAGGACATCCTGCGCCGGATCAACGTGCTCTATGCGGCGGGTCAGCTCTCGGAGGAGGAGCGGTCCGGCCTGATTGATGAGGCCAACGCCCACGCCGACCCGGAGGCGGAGCGGCCCGAACTGCAGGAGCAGATCACAGCACTCGCCGGGCAGCTGTCCGGCCTCGCCGCCCGTGTGGACGCGCTCGAGGCGGCGCTGACGGAGGACGGCGGCGGAGACGGGGCGGAGGACTATCCTGCGTGGGTGCGGCCTGTCGCGGGCATCTCCACGGACTACCAGCCCGGAGCCATCGTCCGCCACAAAGGCAAGCTCTGGCAGAACGTCTACCAGCTCGGCCAGAACGTCTGGGAGCCCGGCGTGGTGGACGGGACGTTCTGGGCGGAGTACACGCCGGAGACGGGCGAATAAACTGGAAGGGGAGGGTAACCTGTGAAAACCAAACTGATTCTCTGTGCCATTACCTGCGCCTTTGTGCTGGTGGACTTTATCACCGGCTTTGTCAAGGCGCGGGCCACCAACACATTCCAGTCCAAGTATATGCGGGAGGGCCTTTACCACAAGATCGCCCTGGTCCTGTGCATGGCCCTCTCCATCCTCATCGACGTGGCTCAGGCCTGGCTGGACCTGGGCATCTCGGTGCCGGTGACCCCGGTGGTCTGCGCCTATATCGTCCTCATGGAGGTGGGCAGCGCCGTGGAGAACCTGGGCAAGATCAACCCGGACATCGTCCCCCGGGTGCTGCTGGGAATCTTTGGCATCGACACCAAGGGGGACCAGGAGGAGGATGAGACCCATGCGCATTCGTGAGCTGTTTCAGCTCCTGGGAGCGGCGGTGCTGCTGCTCCTGGGGGCGAAGGTGGAGGACCCGTATATCAGAGAGGAGGACTGACATGGCAGACAAGCAAGGCATCGACGTCTCCCGCTGGCAGGGGGACATCCAGTGGGCAAAAGTGGCCCAAAACAAGGACTTCGCCATCATCCGCTGCACCTCCGGGCGCAGTAACGCCCTGGACAGCAAATTTCCGGCGAACCTCCGGGGCGCGCTGGCCCAGGGGCTGCCCGTGGGCGTCTACCGCTACGGCTACGCGACCACCGTGGCTGCGGCCAAGGCGGAGGCCGCCGCCGTGCTGGACGCGATCGACGGCTACGACATGCCGTGTGGCGTCTGGTACGACGTGGAGGACGCCTCCCAGCGCAAGCTCAAGGGTGCGACGCTCACGGCGATCATCCGGGCATTTTGCGAGACGGTCACCGCGGGCGGCTATCAGGCGGGCATCTACTGCAACCAGGACTGGTATGACAACGTCCTGGACACCGACGCCCTGGCGGAGTATCCGTTCTGGGTCGCGAGATATGGCTCCAACGATGGCCGAATGCACACGAAGCCTAAGATCGACGGCACGCTCTGGGGCTGGCAGTACACCTCCAAGGGCAGGGTCTCCGGCATCTCGGGCAACGTGGACCTTGACGTGATGTACGCCGCCTACCACGACCAGCCCGCCAGCCGTCCCACGCCGGGCAGCGGCGTGACCGTGGATGACAGCCAGACGGACTACGCCCAGAGCTTCGACAAGTCCTACGCGGGACAGTACGCCACCACGGCGGACCTCCACCTGAGAGCGGGTGCGGGGACTGGCAAGCGGTCCCTGGTGGTGCTCCCCAAGGGCGCCGCCGCCCGGTGCTACGGGTACTATACCCGGCAGGCGGATGGGACAGTGTGGCTCTATGTGGTGGCCACTGTCAAGGGGGTCAAGTATACGGGGTTCTGCTCCAAGCGATATCTGAAAAGGGTGTAAAATTGGGCCGCCGGGAACACTCCCGGCGGCCCTTCGCGCAGGCGGCCTGGCGGCGATCAGCGGTAATCGCACCGCTGGCAGTGGACCATCCGGCTGTCCCGGTCCTCCTTGTAGAAAACGCCGGACCACTTGCAGATGCTCTGCAGAATGGGGACCACCGACTGCCCCTTCTCCGTGAGGGAGTACTCCACCCGGGGCGGGATCTCGTCGTAGGAGGTACGGCAGACCATGTCGTTTGCCATCAGTTCCTTCAGGGCGGAGGCGAGCACGGCGTCGGTGATATTGCCCATCTCCCGGCGCAGCTCGGTGTAGCGCAGGACCTTTTTGGCGGCAAGGACGCAGATGATGCGGGAGTTCCACTTGCCGCCAAAGACCTCCAGGCCGTACTCCAAAGGGCAGCGGATATCCCGCTCCAGCTTTCTCTGATACATCGCATTTCCTCCTGACCCATCATATCCTGATTATCAGTATAGTGGTAAGTCTCCCACGCTTCAAGTCACTATGAAATTGATGAGCGACTCATAAATTGGCTGATCTCTTGCTGCCGGTGAGCGAAGCGCTTAGAATAGAGACAGTTCCAAACAAACCATACCATTCAAGTCTGGAGGTCATATTGATGATGAACCAAGCTGTTTTGGACCTGCTCAAGGCCAGCATGTGGGATCTGGCCACCTGCGCCAACGGGGAGCCCAATGTGGTCCCGGTCGCCTTCAAGGACGTGTCTGAGGACGGCAAGCTGCTGGTGGGGGATGTGTTCCTGGAGACCACCCTGCGCAATCTCCAGGCCAACGGCGGCAAGATCGCCATCTCCATCTACAGCGCCGCGACGCTGGAGGGCTATCAGATCAAGGGCACGGCGGAGTACCTCACCTCCGGCCCCGTGGTGGACGCCTTCAAGGCCGCGGTCGAGGCGATGTTCCAGGGCGCCGCCACTGCCAAGGGAGCGCTGGTCATCACGCCGGAGCAGGTGATCGTCACCACGCCCGGCGCGGAGAACAAGAAGGTCCTGTGACGGGATCGGGGCGGGTGCGGAGAGAGGCCGCGCCCGCCCTTCTCTGCCTTGGGAGGGCGGTTATGGAGAGAGCGCGAAGGGCGGTCATCGACCGCGAAAAGTGCGTGGGCTGCGGGGCCTGCATCGCCGCCTGCCCAGCGAGGGCCATCCGGATGCTGCCGGGCTGGGTGAGCTGCGTCCAGACGGAACGATGCACCGGCTGCGGGACCTGCGCCGCCCTCTGCCACAGAGGGGCGGCCCGGCTTACGGAAGAGGAGGAGCGAGCATGAATATCGTCTACACGGAGGAAAAACGCTTTACCCAGCAGCAGGTGCAGGAACTGTTCCTGTCGGTGGGCTGGCTCTCGGGGCAGTTTCCCAGCCGCCTGTACAAGGCGCTGATGCACTCCGAGACGGTGCTCACCGCATGGGACGGCGACCGTCTGGTGGGCCTCGTGCGGGTGCTCGACGACAGCGAGCTGGTGGCCTTCATCCACTATGTGCTGGTGGACCCGGCCTATCACAGGCAGGGGATCGCCGGGGAGATGATCGGGCGCATCCGGGAGAAGTACCGGGACTACCTCTATCTGGAGGGGATGCCGGAGGACCGGAGCAATGTGCCCTTCTACCAGCGTCTGGGCTTCCGGCTGATGGAAGACGGGGCGGCGATGCAGATCGTCAACCCGTCCGATCAGAGATAAGCTGTTTCCTCCGCCTGCAACAGACTGTCTGATGACAGTCAGCCGGGCGTATCACAAACCGGAAAGGAGGACCGGCATGTCGGAGATCACCAGAGAGGTGGGGCGGCGAGTCCGTCTGCTGCGCCAGAGCCGCAATATCACGCTCGACGAGCTGGCGGCGCTGGTGCACAAGAGCAGGGCCACGCTCTCCAAATATGAGCGGGGCGAGATCTCGATGGATATCGACACCCTGTATGAGCTGTCAGACGCCCTGCACGTCCAGCCGGAGCAGCTGCTCACGCCCCGGCAGGAGGAGCACAGCCAGAGCAGGGAGATCAGGCCCGCCTTTTTCCAGGGTCTGGACCGCTTTTACTGCTACCACTTCGATGGGCGCAACGGCAAGCTGACCCGATCGGTCTTCGATGTCTTCTCGCCCCTCGGGGTCAACCGCTACAAGATCGCCATGTATATGAATTGCAGGGATCTGGAGGGCTATCAGCGCTGCGAGAACACCTACTGGGGGTATATCGAGCACTTCGACGCCCTCTCCCTCATCGAGATGACCAACCAGGACAACCCGATGGAGAAGGTCAGCCTCCAGGTGCTGGCCGCCTTTCTGAATGCCGAGACCAAGTGGGCGCTCTGGAACGGCGTCTCCTCCCGGCCGCTGATGCCGGTGGCGGTGAAGATGCTGCTGTCCAAAAAGCCCCTGGAGGAGGACGCATCCCTCCTCCGGATGCTCAAGCTCTCCAAGTGGGATATCAACCGGATGAAGTATTATAATATGTTCTCCATCTACGAGGACGGCTGACCGGCCTGCACCCGGAACCGCAGGCCGGCGGAGTGGAAGAGGGCGCTGCAGAATTGCTTCTGCAGCGCCCCCTTCGCGTTCGGGTTGTGGTGAGATGGAACAGGAGATGAATATGGAGGCAAATCCACAGGAGTGGCGTGTGAGGGCGGCGCTCAGCCGCGGTGGGCGCGGATGGCGTCGCGCATCCGCCCGAGGCCGGTCTGGATGACGGACCGGGGCATGGCCAGGTTCAGGCGGATGTATCCGGCGGCGTTGCCCACGAAGAGGGCGTTGCCCCCCTCCAGCAGGACGCCGGCGTTGTTGGCGAAGAAGGCGGGCAGGTCCTCCACGTCGGGCAGGACTTTGGACATATCCACCCAGGCCAGATAGGTGGCCTCCGGGATGTACATCACCGCCTCGGGGATCTCCCCGGCCAGGAAGTCGCGGACGCAGGCGAAGTTGCCGTCCAGATAGGTCTTGAGGGCCTCGTGCCAGGCGCCGCCCTTGTCATAGGCAGCCTTCGCCGCCGTCAGGGACATTGGGTTGACCATGCCGAACTGCTTGTCGCGGTCCTTGAAGCGCGCGCGCAGGACGGGGTCGCGGATGATGATGTTGGAGAAGGCCAGCCCCGCCATGTTGAAGGTCTTGGAGGGGGCCATGCAGGTGATCAGCTTGGGATAGTCCGTCATCACCTTGGCCATCGGGATGTGCCGCTTGCCCTGGCGGATCAGGTCGCAGTGGATCTCGTCGGAGATGATCCAGAGGTTATACTTCTCCACGATGGCGGCCACCCGGCGCAGCTCCTCCTCCGTCCACATCCGGCCGGAGGGGTTCTGCGGGTTGCACCAGAAGATCAGCTTGCACTGCGGGTCGGCGCACTGGGCCTCGAAGTTCTCATCGTCGAGGACAAAGGTGCCGTCCTCCAGCTTTTTCAGCGGGGAGTAGAGGGGCTCCACATGGGCGTACTCGGCGGCGTGGAGGAAGTAGCCGTAGGCCGGGGTGTTGATGAGCACCTTCTCGTCCGCCGTGCAGAGGGTCTCGGTGAACTGATAGAGGGCGGGGATGATGCCGGGGGAGAAGCAGAGCTCCTCCTCGGGGAAGCTCCAGTCATAGTGGTCCTGGCACCAGCGGAGGAAGGACTGATAGTAGTCGTGGTCGTACACGCCGGTGTAGCCAAAGATGCGGCGGTCCACCCGCTTGTGCATCTCCTCCAGGATCTCCGGGGCGACGCCGAAGTCCATATCCGCCACCCACATCCGGACGAACTCATCGTCCCTGTAGGGGAATACCTTTTCCGGACCGGCGTGGAAGATATAGCCCCGGAACCCGTCGGTGCTCAGGGCATTGGTGTGCTGCCGGTCGATGATCTCGTCAAAATTGTACACAGTGGACACTCCTTTTTCATTTGCTGCCGCTCACAGGATGCGGCGGATCCAGCCCTCCGGGGCGGGGATGGTCCCCAGCTGCATCCCGGTGAGCAGGTCATAGAGCCGCTGGAGCACGGGGCCCATCCGCTCCATGCCGCTGGCAAAGCAGATCTCGCGGCCGTGGTCGACGACCTTCCCCACCGGGGAGATCACCGCCGCCGTGCCGCAGAGGCCCGCCTCGCCAAAGTGGTGCTCAGCACTCGGCAATGGCCTCGATCTCGCACAGGGCGCCCTTGGGCAGGGTCTTCACCGCCACGCAGGAGCGGGCCGGGCAGCTCGGAAAGTAGTCGGCGTAGACCGCGTTGAAGGCGGCGAAGTCGCCCATATCCGCCAGGAAGCAGGTGGTCTTGAAGACCTTCTCCGCGCCCGAGCCGGCGGCCTCCAGAATGGAGATGACGTTCTTGCAGCTCTGCTGGGCCTGAGCGGAGATCCCGGCGGGCATCTCGCCGGTGGCGGGGTCTACGGGGAGCTGGCCGGAGGTGTAGACGGCGCCGCCCACGATAAAGCCCTGGGAATAGGGGCCGATGGCGCCGGGGGCGTTCCTGGTGTCGATCTTTTGCATGGAAATCTTCCTTTCTGTCCGTCAAATTCTGTATGCCCGGCATCTGCTCTGCCAGAGGAATGCCGCCCGCCGCCGCCGGGAATGACGGCGGCGGCGCAGGAGGGGGCGATGTTCAGCGGCCTCTTGCGGCCAGCCGGGTCACGATGCGCTCCACCGCCTCGTGGACCAGGGCGGGGTCGGTGGCGAGGTTCAGGCGGATAAAGCCCTGGAAGTTCGCGCCGAACTGCTCGCCGTAGTCCACGGCGAGGCGGCAGTCGCGGAGGATGAAGTCGCGCACCTCCTCCGCCGGCAGGCAGCGGCGCAGGTCGATCAGGGCGAGATAGGTGCCCTCCAGCGGGGTGACCACCGCGTCGGGCGCATGCTCGGCCAGGGTGTCACGCATCCAGGTGTAGTTGTCCTCCACCACGCCGGTCAGGGCCTCCAGCCATTCCTCTCCCGCGGTGTAGCCCGCCATGGTGGCGGTCTGGCCCATGATATTGATCGCGTTGCGGTTCATCCCGCGGGCAAAGCGGTCGTACCGCTCGCGCAGGGCCTCGTCCGTGATGATGATGTGCGAGTGGAGGAGGCCGGCGAGGTTGAAGGTCTTGGAGGCGGCGTTCAGGGTGACGACGCGGCCGGCATAGGCCCCGTTCGCCACCTTGAGGGCGGGGATGAACTGGTGGCCGAAGAGGCAGAGGTCCTGATGGATCTCGTCGCTGACGATGAGCACGTCGTGGCGGCGGCAGATCTCAAACAGGGTCTTCAGCTCATCCTCCGTCCAGACCCGCCCGGCGGGGTTGTGGGGGGAGCAGAAGAGCAGCATCTCGACCCGGTGGGCCGCGATGGCCGCCTCGATGGCCTCAAAGTCCATGGTAAAGCAGCCGTGCGCGTCGCAGAGCAGGTCCACCGTCACCAGTTTGCGGCCGTTGCAGGTGACCACGTTGTGGAACGGATAGTATACCGGCGTGAGGATCAGGCAGCTGTCCCCTGGCTGGGTGAAGGCCTGGATCATCCAGGCGATGGCGGTGACGCAGCCGGTGCAGAACCGGAGGGACTCCTTCGCCACCGGCAGGCCGTAGCGGCGCTCCATCCAGCCGGACAGGGCGGGATAGTAGGCCTCCGGCACGTCGGCATAGCCGTATACGCCGTGCTGTACCCGCTCAGTGAGGGCCTGCACGATGGCGTCCGGGGTGCGGAACTCCATGTCAGCGATCCACATGGAGATCAGGTCGCGGCTGCCAAAGCCCTCCTCCAGTCCGGCGTCCCACTTGCAGCAGTCGGTGCCGTGGCGGTCCACCAGATAGTTTCGCACAAATGCTTCCTTTGTCATAGCGATGCCTTCTCTCTCAAATCGTGCCGGTCCAGCCGGTGACGGTCAGCAGGAATACGATCACGCAGGCCAGGCCGATGAAGGTGAGCACCTTGGGGAAGGCCCACCGGAACCACTTGGCAAAGGGGACATTCGCCATCGCGCACGAGCCGATCATCCAGCCCAGCAGGGGGGAGACGAGGTTGGTGAAGCTGTCGCCCATCTGGTAGGCCACCACGGCCAGGTTCAGCTGGAGGCCGAGCGCCTCAGCCACCGGCTTCATGATGGGCACCAGGATGGCCGCCTTGGAGGTGGCGGAGGGGATGATGGGGTTGATGATGGAGACGATGAGGGTCAGGCCGACGCTCGCCACCGAGCGCGGCAGGGCCAGCAGCGGCTGGGTGAGGACGTAGACGATGGTGTGGATGACGTTGCCGTTGTCCAGCACCAGGGAGATCACCTTGGCCAGGCCGATGACAAAGGCGACGAAGGCCATGGAGGCCAGGCCCTTGGCAAAGCTGTTGCCCAGCCGGTCGGCGCTCATGCCGCCGATCACGCCCACCAGCACCATGGTCACCAGCATCACGGCGATCATAAAGTCAAAGGTGAGGTTGGAGTCCCCGCCGAGCAGGGGGAAGAGGGCGATGATGACATACTGGGCGATGAAGATCACCAGCACAACCACCTTGCGCCAGGTCATCTCCACCTCTTTGATCAGGCCGCTCTCCTCGTCGGTGCTGACGGCCTCCTCCGGACGCCAGCCCTCGCTGTACATCAGCGACTTGGTGGGGTCCTTGCGGATCTTGCTGACGTAGCGCAGCACCATGAAGATGGCCACCGCCAGGAAGAAGTTCATGATGATGAGCCGGGTGAAGAAGGCGGAGTAGGGGATGATGCCCATCAGCATCTGAGTGGTCGCCTGCTGGGCCGGGCCGGTGCCGAAGCCCACCAGGGCGGCGAAGGTGGTCACGCCGAGAGCGCAGATGGGGTCGAGCTTCAGCTTTTTGGAAAACAGGATGCCGATCGGGACCACGGCAATCAGGGCGTCGGTGCCGCCGAAGCCGCCCAGATAGGCCATGAGGACCATCATCATGATGACCAGCAGGTTGGGACCCTTGTCCCGCAGCTTGGCGACCGACCAGTTCATCAGGTCATCCATCACGCCGGTGTCGAGCACCACATTGATGGTGGCGCCCGAGATCATCACGACGAACATGATGGTGGCGGCACTGGTCAGGCCGGTCTTCATGCTCATCAGGGCGTCCCAGGGGCTTACCGGGGTCTGCGCCTCCAGGTAGTGGAAGCCGGTGCCGATGATCTCCCCGTTTTCTCCCACGTCAAACCGTCCAGCGGGGATCACATAGGTCGCCAGACAGGCCAGCAGGATGATGCCGGTCATGATCCAGAGCAGGTGGGGCATTTTGAAGGGCTTCTTCTCCTTCTTTCCGCTCCCGGCCTTCTTCGTGTCAGGTTTGGTTGCCATGTCGTTTCCTCCCTCTTGTTCTCTCAGATGATCTCAGGAGCTTTCTCGCCAAACACAAAGGCCAGCTCCGCCAGGGTCCCCAGCTTGAGCACCGACTCGTCGATGTCAAACTTCTCGTTGTGGTGGGCCGCGCCGGTGCCGAGCGCCTCGTTGCGGATGCCCAGCATCCCGAGCGCGCCGGGATAGCGGTCCAGATAGGCGCTGTAGCACTCGGAGGCAAACCACCGGTCGCAGTCCGCCAGCCGGTCGCCCAGTCCGAAGGAGCGCAGCCTGTCCGCCGTGCGCTTTGCCACCTCCGGGTCGTTGATGACCGCCTTGGGGCTGATCTTGTGGCGGTAGGTCTGGTAGCTCACCGTGCAGCCGTACATGGCGGCGGTGCTCTCGGCGATCTGGTTGATGAGGGCCAGAGCCTTCTCCCCCTCCTCCGCGCTGAAGAAGCGGGAGGTGCCGCCGACATAGGCCTCGTCCGGGATGACGTTGGTGGCCGTCCCCGCCTTGAGCACGCCGAGGCCGAGGGTGACCGTCTCCTCCACATTGAGCCGGTTCATAAAGGCCGAGTTAAGCAGGGTGATCATATGGGCGGCGGGGATAATGGGGCTGATCGCCTGGTCCGGCCGGGAGCCGTGGCCCGCCCTGCCGTGGATGTAGATGCCGATGCCGATGTTGCCTGCCATCCGGGGACCGGGGACGATGTTCACCTTGCCCGCGTCCAAAGCGTTGTAGACGTGCAGGGCGAAGCACTCCTCCACCGGGTAGGCCTTGAGCGCCTCCATCATGGCGTCGATGCCGCAGTTGGTCTCCTCGCCCTCCTCAAAGCAGCAGTAGACCGTGCCGCAGAGCTGCTCCCGGAGCTGGAGGAGCACCCTCATCGTCCCGAGCAGCATCGCCATGTGCGCGTCGTGTCCGCAGGCGTGGCAGACGCCCGGGCGGGCGGAGACGCAGGTCTTGGGCCCCTTCAGGTTGTTCTCGTCCTCCTGCAGGGGCAGGGCGTCGATGTCGGCGCGCAGAAGGCGGTTTTTCCCCGGCCTTGCCCCCTGAATGACGGCGACCAGCCCGGTGCCTGGCACCTTCTGATAGGGGACGCCCATCCCCTCCAGCTCCCGGATGAGCAGGTCCCGCGTGTCAAACTCCTGTCCGGAGACCTCCGGGTGGGTGTGGAACGCCCGGCGCATGGAGATGATATATTCCTCCTGCTGGGCGACCAGATCTCTCATATCCAATCCATTTGCACTTCCTTTCTGTTATATTCATTTCTTTTTTATAAAAGTATAGATATATCCCTCAAAAAGTCAAAGACTCCGGTTTTTCCCGGGAGGAAACAGAACGGGAGTAAACTCTACTGGAAATAGAAAAACGCCCCTGTACCAGAGGCATTTTTAGAAATCATGAAAAAATTGTGGAATTTCCCCGTATTTTGATACTCTGACGACCCTGGGCGGCGAAGGGGCGGATGCCGGCCGTCAAATTCCATTGGAGCGGGCGGCACCGGCGGAGCGCTCCTGGCCGTGCGCGCCGCACCGGCGAAAAATTTTTTGAAAGATAGGCTTGACATCTCCACTGCCAGATGCTATACTATTCAAGCAGTCGAGAGACGGCCATGCCGGAGTGGTGGAATTGGCAGACACCCGGGACTTAAAATCCCGTGGGAGCGATCCCGTACCGGTTCGAGCCCGGTCTCCGGCAGCTGAATATCGCGGGGTAGAGCAGTTCGGTAGCTCGTCGGGCTCATAACCCGGAGGTCGTTGGTTCAAATCCTTCCCCCGCAACTATAAAACACCGGAAAATCGCTGATTTTTCGGTGTTTTTCTAACTTTTTGAAGAAATTCGATTTTGAAAACCGGTGACTTGAGCATAGTTTGAGCATAGTTGAAAACCGCTCCCATCGGATCATCCGCCTTTTTCATTGTTTTTCTATTTTTACCGCAAGATTGTCTCTTTCCTGTTATAAGGAGCCGCTGATTCCATCGGCAAAAGCCGGCGGCGAGAGATTTTGCCCCAGGCGAACGTTTGGAAGTTGGGGAATACTTTGCGTATTGCCCAACTTCCAAACGGCATGGGGGGGGGAAATCAAGGAATACACGCAACGGAGATGCGTTTGCGTCTGTTATGAATGACAGTCAATATGAATTCCAATCAAACGGTTCGACAAGAGCTCCTCCACTGAGGATGGAGTCACGCACTGCACACACATGGCTCCAATATTCATCGGAAGCGGCGCAGACATCTTGATCGATTGTGCTGGTATTCTCGTTGAGCGCTGGATAGTTTGCCCGGTAGTCCTCCCCATCAGCCTCAATGTGAAATGCAGTTATACAGCTTCCGTCTTCCATACTGATATAGTCCAATGATATGGTATAGGCGCTATCATATCCGTCCAGCAGATAGTATTTGTCATTCTCAAACGTATAGCCGCACATACCATAGAGTACGTCACTTCCTGTTACCGTGGCCCCCTCGTACCCCAGCACCGGCTGACCAGCATTATCCAGATACCAGAGATCGAGGAATGGATAACGGATGGGATCTCCATAGATTTCTGCTGCGATCCGGCTGTACCCTACCAGCAGTTCCAGCGTGCCATCTCCGTCAAAATCTATCAGTTCCAGAAGCAGGATACTTTCTCCTGTGAGGTAGTCATAGCGGTCTACCGGGGCTCCATACTGCGCTTCGTATTGCAGGACTACATCCGCGTAGGCGGTTACCCCGATTTCCTCTTCTGGGGGGCGGAGGTCCTCAAGCATCAGTTGTAATTCCTCACTGCCTGTTGCCTCAATGCCACGTTCCAGAATTGTGATCGCATCCTCCGTGCGATCCAGGCGGATATACATCTGAGCCAGCTCCTGATAAGCCTCTATCCTGCTGCTGTCAAGATCGAGCGCAGTGAGGTAGGCTTCCTCTGCCCATGCATCATTGCTGTCCTCCAGATGATAGGCGGCGAGGGTCAGACACTCATCATAGGAGAGGTGGGGAAGAAGCTCCAGGAGCAGAGTCTGTAATTCCGTCACTCCAGTGGCATCCACTCCCTGCATGAGAATGTGAAGCGCGTCTCCCGGACGTTGCTGGGCAAGATACAGCTCTGCCAGCGCCTGATAGGCCTCCGCCCGCCTGTTCTGTAAGGAAATCGCCGCAAGGAGCGCTTCCTCTGACCGGTCATAATCCTCCATTGTCTGGTAAAAGATTGCCAGGGCCATGCACTGGTCATAAGAGAGATTGGGAAGCAGTTCGTCCAGAGCTGCCTGCAGCTGTGCATCGGCAGTTGCTTCCAGGCCTTGCATGAGCCCTTGCAGTGCATCCTCGGTACGTCCCTGCTCGAGATACATCCCGGCCAGTTCAAGATACGCCTCTGATCGGGTGCCATCGAGCTCGATGGCCTCCAGGTATAGGGCCTCCGCCTGCTCATAGTCCAGCGCCTCCAGGTAGCGGGCGGCAAGAGCCATGCATTTGTCATAAGAAGGGACGGGATCCACGATTATATGGGTGAAAATGAAAAAGAGCACCACACCAAGCGCAGTCACCAAGGTGCCCAGCAGCACCACCAGTGGGCGCAGGGCAGGTGGCTTCGGCTGCAACTGGCCCAAGTGGAATGCTACCATAAAAGTTGAGTCCCCAAATGCAAGGGAATCTGATAAAATGAAGCCACCAAGGAGGGACTCAGAATGGGAAAACGGTACACGAAGGAGGAGCGCCGGGAGGCGCTGAAGCTGGCGGAGGAGATCGGTGCGGCAGCGGCGGCGCGTCGGCTCGGGATCAACGTAGACACG
>CASDSM010000028.1 GCA_949283375.1 uncultured Eubacteriales bacterium
CGGCACGATGCGCTCTATCTGACCCAGAAATTCTTTCTTCTTCGTCCGCACCTGGCTCAATTCATCGCTCAGGCCCGACAGACTCATCTGCTTATCCATAGCTTTATTATATCATATTTTTTCTTTGTGCGGTGTTACCCTGATATTCCGCCCCCAGATCGGCTTTCAACGCCTCCTGGCGGGCTTTTTGCTCCCGCAGGGCAGTTGCTACTGTGTCAGGGATGTAGATGCTCCGGACGCTGCTCTCGGTCTTGGGCGTCTTGAGTACCAGTACAGTGGTGCTTTTGCTCTGCTTCCTGGCAGGGAAGGTGAAAAAGATATCGTCCCGGCCCTGGCCCCGCAAATCGGCAATGCACTTCTTGTCACAGCGGCGCAGCTCTTTGTTGACGAGGAGGGAGGCTTCATCTAGCTCATCTTCGATGTGGACGCAGTCCCAGGTGAGCCCTTAGAATTTCCCAACCTCCATGGAGTGCGGGGGCAGAGCAGATGCACCCGTTGGGTTTCGGCGCATATGGGCCTGAAAATTGCCCCCTGCCGCGGGCAAGCGGCAGGGGGCGTCTGCATTGGCGGGTGAAAGCGGCCTGACCCGTCACTTCAGCGGCTTGTCCCGCAGGGCCTCCAGCCCGCCCAGGCGGAAGCGGCTGAGCAGGCCGTGGACCCGATACCACTGGTCATCCTTTTTCCACTTCATGGCCCGGTTGAGGAAGAAGGCGCCGTAAATATCGTGGAGGAAGATCAGCTCCGCCTCCTGAGGGGTCAGGTTGGTGTGCTCTGTGTACAGTGTGGAGGCTTTCTCCCGTTCGGTCAGATAGATCTTCCGGATGATAAAGGGGGCCAGGGTGTCGTCCTCCAGCAGAGGGAGGTATTTCTCCTCGTCCGCCACCCGCTGGCAGGCGGGGAAGAGGTCGTTGCACTGGCGCAGCTCCTCCAAGGTCTCGGCCCGGGCCAGCTGATACAGGTTCTCCATGAGATCCTCCCCGCCGGAATTGGTCTCGGAGATCTGGAGGGCATCCTCCACCAGATCCTCCACCACGGCGGTCAGGTCGTCGTAGTGGAGGTAGAAGGTGGCCCGGGTGATCTCCGCCTGGCGGCAGAGGGCGGCCACCGTCACCTTTTCAAAGGGTCCCCGGCGCAGCAGCTCCAGAAGGCTGTCCTTGACCGCATTGCGGGTGTACCGGGTCCGCCGGTCCATCTTGCGTCCTTGCTTTTCTCCCATGTTCGCCGCTCCTCCCTGGCCCGCCGTTTCCATACAGACTGGAAGAAACTGTATAGAAACGTCTGGATTAGAGTGATGTGAAAAGATATGTCTCTTTTGTAAAGTATAATTCAGGAAGCGATATATGTCAAGTATGGCGGCGTTTGGCGGCTGGGGCAAAGATAGGCGGACAGTTTCCGATATGGGGAAACTGTCCGCCATTGGGTGGGGGAAAGGGATGGGAGCATTCGGAGCACAAGACAGATCACAGCGGATTTTGGTGGAGGGCTTCCAATCCGCCCAGGCGGTTGGCATCCATCAGCGCACAGATCTGGAACCACTGCTCGTCCCGGTTCCACTTCATAGACCGGTTCATATAAAAGGTGCCGTAAATATCATACAGCAGGAGGAGTTTGGCCTCTGCCTCGGACATCTTTCCATACTCCATATAGAGGGGGGTCAGCTTCTCCTGTGTGGAGCGGCACAGCGTCTGGAGCACATGAGGCGCAAGACTGGCATCCCGGAAGAGGGGCAGATATTTGTCCACCTCCGGCCCCATCCGGCAGAGCGGGCAGAGGTGCTTCAGGCTGGCGCGCAGCTGTTGGAGGGTAGCTGGCTGTGCTTCCAGCAGGGCCGGGGATGCCTCCTCAGAGGCATGCGTCTGAACGAGGGAGAGGACATCCTCCGTCAGCTCGTCCACCACTGCGTGGAGACTTTGAAAGTAGAGATAGAAAGTGGCCCGGGTGATCTCTGCCCGCTGGCAAAGGGCGGCCACCCGAAGCCTGCGGAAGGACTGGGTATTCAGCATCTCCAGGAGGGTGTCTTTGATGATAGTTCGGGTATATGTGGTTCTGGGCGCTGCCCTGTTTCGCCTGGGGTCCTCCATGATGAGCCTCCTTCGCGGTCCTTCCGGCCTCCAATCTGCCTGTGTTGTGTATTTTATAGACTCTCCCCCGGGGCGTCAAGGCGAGTTCCTATACATTTTGACGGTTTCTGTCAAGTCGCTATACACTTTTGCGAGAGTTGTCATTGCTTCCAATGGCAAAATGAGATATAAAGGAATCAGAAAAAACGCCAAATGGAGGGATGATTTTCAGGAGAAAACTGTCAGGATAATACAAACAGCATCTTTCGAACGGAATGCAGCGATCCTTTTGACATCTGCCGGCCCGCCGCCAGGTCTTCCTCCTTCGCCTGGCGGCGGGGTTGTCCCCAGGGGGAGGGGAGACAGAAATACGAGGTGAAGAAAATGCTCAACATCAATATGGAAGACGTGGTCGGCGTCCTGAAAACCTGTATGACCCAGCTCATTGTCCTGGGCGTGCTGGCCGTGCTCTGCATCGGCGTCATCGTGGCCGCCAGCGTGAACAGGAACATGGCCCGGTCCAAAAAGTTCCTGACCCGCGGGACGGGCGCGGTGGCCCTGCTCCTCTCGGTCGCCCTGGTGGCCAACTGGATCTGCTTTGGCCCGATGAACAACCTGATCACTCTGGCGACCACTCCGGTGGCCACCGTCTCGGAGGAGACCAACACCGAGGCGATGGGCATCATGGAGCAGACGGCGGAGGAGGGCTTCGTCCTGCTGGAGAATGAGGACAATGTGCTCCCCATCACCCACACGACCAAGCTGAACCTCTTCGGCTGGGTCTCCACCAGCCCCCTCTATGCCGGCGGCGGCTCGGGCGGCATCAACGACCTCTTTGATAAGGTCTCCCTCATCCAGGGCCTGGAGAACGCCGGGTTTGAGGTGAACCAGGATCTGGTGGACTTCTATACTGAGTTCAACAGCGAGCGGGCGGAGATGTCCATCGAGTCCCAGAGCTGGTCCCTCCCGGAGCCCACGGTGGACGCCTATTCCAGCGAGCTGCTGGAGAGCGCCAAGGCCTTCTCCGATGTGGCGGTGGTGGTCCTGGCCCGCGCGGCCAGCGAGGGCCACAACGACCTGCCGATGGACGTGAGCGAGGTGGGCTATGACAACAACTCCACCGAGTACGAGGACTTCCCCGCCGGAGAGCACTACCTCCAGCTCTCCCAGACCGAGCGGTACATGATCGAGATGGTCTGCGAGCACTTTGACCAGGTCATCGTCCTCTACAACGGGGCAAACCCCATCGAGATGGGCTTTGTGGAGGAGTATGACAGCATCAAGGGGGCCATCTGGTGCGCCGGCCCCGGCAACGTGGGCTTCAACGCCCTGGGGCGCATCCTCAACGGCACGGTGAACCCCTCCGGCCATGTGGCGGACACCTTCCCCTATGACCTGACCCAGGCCCCCTGGTGGAACAACGCTGCCAAGGTCGACTACACCAACCTGCTGGACATGACGGTGGACGGGATGAACAACGGTAAGCCCCAGAAGTATTCCCCCTCCTTCGTCAACTACACCGACGGCATCTATGTGGGCTACAAGTTCTACGAGACCGCCCACGATGTGGGGATGGCGGGCTTTGACTATGACAGCGTGGTCCAGTACCCCTTCGGCTACGGCCTGTCCTACACCACCTTCTCCCAGACGCTGGACTCCATGACCGAGGCCAACGGCGAGATCACGGTGGAGGTCACCGTCACCAACACCGGCGCTGTGGCGGGCAAGGACGTGGTGCAGGTCTACTACAACCCGCCGTACATCGAGGGGGGCATTGAGAAGAGCACCGTCAACCTGATCGACTTTGCCAAGACCGGCCTGCTGGAGCCGGGGGCCTCCGAGACGGTCACCCTGACCTTTGACGTGGAGGATATGGCCTCCTACGACTACCTGACCGAAAAGGCCTACGTCCTGGACGCCGGGGACTATGAGATCTCCATCCGCACCGACTCCCACACCGTCATCGCCTCCGAGACGTACAGCGTGGAGACCCGGGTGGTCTACGGTGCGGACAACCCCCGCTCCTCCGACGATGTGGCCGCCACCAACCAGTTTGACGACGTCCACGGCGACGTGACCTACCTCTCCCGGGCTGGGCAGTTCGCCAACTACGCCGAGGCCACCGCCGCCCCCGCCAGCCTGGAGATGCCCGAGGACCAGGTGGCGGAGTATGAGCTGAACGCCAACTTCGACTACGACAAGTACATCGACCCCAACGACGAGATGCCCACCACCGGCGCGGACAACGGGATGCAGCTGGCCGAGCTCCGGGGGGCGGACTATGACGATCCCCGGTGGGAGACCCTGCTCGACCAGCTCACCGTGGAGGAGATGCTGGAGCTGACCTCCCTCTGCGGCTATCAGACCCCCGCCGTGGAGTCGGTGGGCAAGGTGCAGACGAACGACGCCGACGGCCCGGGCTCCATCAACAACAACTTCTCCGGCGCGGGCTCCCTGGGCTTCCCCAGCGTGTGCGTGATCGCCAGCACCTGGAGCAAGGAGATCGCCCACGAGTATGGACGCATCATGGGCAAGATGGCCCGTGAGCTGGACGTGGCGGGCTGGTACGCCCCCGGCATGAACATCCACCGCTATCCCTTCGGCGGGCGGAACTATGAGTACTACTCCGAGGACGGGGTGTTCTCCGGCCTGATGACCGGCAACGTGGTGGAGGGGGCCGCCGAAAACGGCGTGTACGCCTACATCAAGCACTTTGCCCTCTATGACGGCAACTACAAGATGGTGTGTATCTGGTCCAACGAGCAGGCCATCCGGGAAATCTACCTCAAGCCCTTTGAGATCTGCGTGAAGGACTATGGCGCCAACGCCGTCATGGCCTCCTGGAACTATCTGGGCACCACCTGGGCGGGCGAGTCCAGCGCCCTGCTCAACACCGTCCTCCGGGACGAGTGGGGCTTCCGGGGTATGGTGGAGTCGGACTACTTCCGGGATAACGGCCACGGCTTTATGAACGCCGACGCCGCCCTGGCCAACGGCATGGACGCCATGCTCTCCACCTACGGCGCAGGCCCCAACCTGCCCCACGACGCGGAGGACCCCTCCGCCAGCACGGTGCAGTACCTGCGCACCGCCAGCAAGAACATCATGTATGTGGTGGTCAACAGCTGGGAGTACGAGGGCGATATCTCCGAGGCCGGCATGGCGGACTGGATGAAGGTGGCCATCGGCATCGACGTGGCGGCGGCTGTGATCCTCATCGCCCTGGAGGCCCTGGTGGTGAAGGGCGCGCGCAAGCGGGAGAGAGCCGGTAACTGAACACGACCCCGCCGGACCGCCCCTGCGGACGAGGGAACGGTCAGGGACAAAAGGGAGGGCCTGGCGACAGGCCCTCCGAGGCGGTCAAAAAAGTCTTTTTCCCACGCTGCGTCCGTTTTTGAAACTTCTTCAAAGTTCCCAAAATGGTTTAGACTGCACGCGAAGGGGGCCTTTGCCCCCTCCAGGGCGCCCCCGCTGCTCTATCGCGGAAGTCTCAGCGTCGTTTTTCGACAGTCCGAAATTTTGTCGCTTTTGAATGTGAAAACATCAGATAATGCTGCCAAATACCAGACAAAACATACTTTGGCTGTTTGGTAAGGCTGAGGCCTCCAGCTCGAATCTGGACAGCGGCGCTTGAAAGTCCTGAATTCTTCGGAATTTGGGACTTTTTCTTTTGCCTCTCCCTGAAAAGGACAGAAAAGGTCTGTTCCGGGAGCAGATGGCAACGGCGTTTTGGAGTGCCTCCGCAGTCAGGTCTCTTTTTTGCGCGAGAAAAGCGGGAGACGGAAGAAGGGGTGTGATGGTTGGCAAACTGCCCTATAATGGATCTGTAGCGATGAACCGGGGATTGGCGCGGAGGGGAATCTGGCGGCAAAAGATTCCGCCTGGCAGAAAAATAGAATTGCAAATCCGGTTTATGGGACTCCGACTGTGCGATCATGGAGACAGCTTCATTTGGGAAAGGGCGAGCGGCATGACATCTTCTCATCTGGCTCATATTTCAGACCGGGGACAGACGCAGACGGTTTTGGAACACCTGCGTGGAACGGCATCGCTGGCCCAAACCTTTGCCCGGCCATTTGGCGGGGAGGGGCAGGCAGAGCTGACAGGGCTGGCCCATGACATTGGAAAGTACTCCCAGCGGTTCCAGAGGCGTCTGCAGGGCGACTCCGCACGGGTGGATCACTCCACGGCTGGAGCGGTGGAGTGCTGGCGGCGAAATCAGCCCTTTGCCGCGTTTGCCGTGGCAGGCCACCACGGCGGCCTGCCGGACGGCGGCAGCCAGACGGACAATTCGGACCAGGCTACTCTGCTGGGGCGGATGAACCGTGCAGGGAGCCTGGAGCCCTATGGGGACTGGGAACAGGAGCTGTCCCTGCCTCAGGCGGCCTGGCCGGACTTCCTCCGGAGAGGACCGGGGCCGGAAATGGTTTTTTTTACGCGGATGCTCTACTCCTGCCTGGTGGACGCTGATTTTTTGGACACCGAGGCATTTATGGTGGGGCAGGGCCGGGAGAGAAATGAGACCTCCATCGCGGAGCTGTGGGACAGGCTGCAGCGCGAAATATCCGATTGGTTTCCGCCGCGGGGGGAGCTGAACCGTCAGCGATGCCAGATTCTGGAGCGGTGCATCCGGGAGGGGGAGCGGCGATCGCCGGGGCTTTTTTCCCTGACTGTGCCTACCGGCGGAGGAAAGACGGTGGCCTCCCTGGTGTTTGCCCTGGCCCATGCCAAAGGGCACGGCCTGCGGCGGGTGATCTATGTCATCCCCTATACCTCCATCATCGAACAGACGGCAGAGGTGTTCCGGAAGCTCCTGGGCGGGGAACATGTGCTGGAGCACCACTCCGGCGTGCTCTATGATCTGGAGGGAGAGGCCAGCCCTCACACCATCCGCCTGGCCAGGGCGACAGAAAACTGGGACATGCCGGTGGTGGTGACCACAGCGGTGCAGTTTTTCCAGTCGCTGTATGCCTGCCGTTCCTCCCAGTGCCGCAAGCTCCACAATATCGCCGGCAGCGTGGTTGTTTTTGACGAGGCGCAAATGCTCCCCATCCCCTATCTGCGCCCCTGCGTCTGGGCTATTTCGCAGCTGGTGGCGCATTACGGCGTTTCCGCTGTCCTCTGTACGGCCACGCAGCCCGCTCTGGGGCCGATCTTCCGGGAATTTCTGCCCCGGACCCCGGTACAGGAGCTTTGCCCGTCGGATGTCTTCCGATGGGATGTCTTCCGCCGCGCGGCCTTCCGGCAGGAGGGGAAGCTGTCCTGGGACGGGCTGGCCGAACGGCTCAATGCCCACAGCCAGGCGCTGTGCATCGTCAACACCAGAAAGGCGGCCCAGGAGATCTACAGACGATTGGACGGGGCAGGCAGCTTCCATCTGTCCACCCTCATGTGTCCCAGCCACCGGAAGGAGCAACTGGGAGAGATCAGGCGCCGCCTGCGTGAGGGGCTGCCCTGCCGGGTGGTGTCCACCTCCCTCATCGAGGCGGGCGTGGATGTGGACTTTCCGACGGTCTTTCGGGAAATTGCCGGGCTGGACTCCATCCTGCAGGCCGCCGGACGGTGCAACCGGGAGGGGAGACGGCCGGCGGCGGAGAGCGTCGTGCATATTTTTGAAGGGGAGGAGAAGGCCCCGCCGCTTTTCGCCACCGCCATCGGCGCGGGGAGGGCGGTCCTCTCCCGCTATGCTGACATCGCCTCCCCGGAAGCCGTCCACGCCTATTTTTCTGAACTCCTGGATCTGAAGGGGCAGGAGGCCCAGGACAGAGAGGGGATCCTGCCGCTGATGCGGTCTGAGTTTTTCCCCTTCCGCACAGTGGCGGAGCGGTTCCATCTCATCGACAGCCACACCCGGACGGTCTATATCCCCTGGGGAGCGGGGGTGGAGCTCATAGAGCGCCTGCGCGCCGGAGAGGGAGGGCGCGCCCTGTTCCGAAGGCTGGGACAGTATGAGGTGTCAGTCTATGAGCGGCACTTTGCCGCCCTGGAGGCGGTGGGCGATCTGGAGGTGCTGGAAAATGGCGCGGCGATCCTGCGCAGCCCGGCGTTATACGCTGAGACGACCGGGCTCTCGCTGGAGGCCGACAGCGGGAAGGCGGAGTTTATCTAAAGATGGCCGGGGACAAGTGTGCTATATTGGGCCCAGCAAAGAAAGGTGCTTTCGGAAAGGAGTGATGGAATATGCCGATTGCCTTGGAGGTCTGGGGGGATTACGCCTGCTTTACCCGCCCTGAAATGAAGGTGGAGCGGGTGAGCTATGACGTAATGACCCCATCGGCAGCCCGGGGATTGATTGAGGCCATCTATTGGCACCCTGGCATGCGGTGGCGCATTGACCGCATCCATGTCTGCGCCCCCATCCGCTTTACCAATCTCCGGCGCAATGAGGTCAAATCCACCCTGCCTGCCCGTACCGCCCAAAGGGTGATGGAGCGGGGGAGCGGGACGCTGTACATCAACGCCTCGGCGGAGATTCAGCAGCGGGCCGCCCTGCTGCTGCGGAAGGTCCACTATGTGATCGAGGCCCATTTCGAGATGACAGAAAAGGCCGCGCCGGGGGACAACCCGGGGAAATTTCAAGACATGGTAAAGCGGCGGATCCAGAGGGGGCAGTCCTATCATCAGCCCTGTTTCGGCTGCCGGGAATTTCCGGCCCACTTCCGCTGGTGCGGGGAGATTCCCGCCTGCCCGGAGGAATTGAAGGGGGAGCGCGACCTGGGCTGGATGCTCTACGACCTGGACTATAGCGATCCACGGCAGATCACCCCCCTCTTTTTCCGGGGGATGCTGCGCGACGGCGTGCTGGAGGTCCCGCCGTGGGACAGCGAGGAGGTGCGGCGATGATTTTGCAGGCGCTGACCCAATACTACCAGACGTTGGCGGACAGCGGCAAAATTTCCCCGCCGGGTTGGGGAGAGGTAAAAGTCTCTTATGCGCTGTGCATCGGAGCGGACGGCGCGCTGGAGCAGGTCGTGCCAGTCCAGACAGAGCAGTTGAAAGGGAAAAAGACGATCCTGGCCCCGCGGCTGATGCGGCTTCCCGCTCCGGTGAAGCGCTCGAGCGGGGTGGTGGCCAATTTCCTCTGCGATAACGCCGGTTATCTGCTGGGGGTGGACAACAAGGGGAAGCCCCAGCGGGCGCTGGAGTGCTTTGCCGCCTGTAAGGCGCTCCACGAGCGCCTCCTGGGAGAGGTGGACTCCCCTGCCGCCAGGGCGGTGCTGGCCTTTTTCCAGTCTTGGCAGCCGCAGGAAGCGCTGGGGCATCCTGCGCTCGCGCCTCATGGAACGGAGCTTCTGGGCGGAGCGAATCTGGTGTTTCGATATGACGGAGCCTTTGTCCAGGAAGACCCGTCCATCCGCCAGGCGTGGGACGCCCACTATCAGTCGTCGGGCGATGGTCCGCAGATGATCTGCCTGGTCACCGGGGAGCGGGGGCCGGTGGAGGCGGTCCATCCCTCCATCAAAAATGTGGCCGGGGCGCAGTCCAGCGGCGCGGCGCTGGTGTCCTTCAATGCGCCGGCCTTCTGTTCCTATGGGAAGGAGCAGAGCTTCAATGCCCCCACCGGCAGATATGCCGCCTTTGCCTACACCACCGCCCTCAACCACCTGCTCGCCGACCGGGAGCACGTCTATCGGATGGGGGATGCCGCCGTGGTCTGCTGGGCCAAATGCGGCGGAGATGTCTATCAAAATATCATGGGCCATATGTGCTTTGGGCAAAAACCCGCCTATGCGCTGTCAGATCTGCAAGGGGCGCTAAAGGCGCTGTGCAGGGGAAATGCGGTGGAGCTGGATGGAACGCTGCTGGATCCTGATATGGAGTTTTATATTCTGGGCCTTTCCCCCAATGCCGCCCGCCTCTCGGTGCGCTTTTTCCTGCGCGACAGCTTTGGAACGTTCCTGCGCAACGCCCAGGCGCATCAGCAGCGGCTGGAGATCGCAAGGCCCGCCTATGATCCGTTTGACACCATCCCCCTGTGGAAGCTGCTCGATGAGACCGTCAATCAGAACAGCAGGGACAAGACCCCGGCGCCCAATCTGGCCGGAGAGGTGCTGCGGGCCGTGCTCACCGACACCCGTTACCCGGCGACCCTGCTCAACGGCGTGGTCCTGCGCATCCGGGCAGAGCGCAGGGTGACCCGCGGCCGCGCCGCCATTCTCAAGGCCTATTATTTGAAGAATATACATGCCGACGTGCCAAAGGAGGTTTTGACCGTGTCCCTCAATCCAGACAGCACCAATATCCCCTATAACCTGGGGCGGCTGTTCTCCCTGCTGGAGGCCGTGCAGTCTGCCGCCAATCCCGGCATCAACACTACCATAAAGGACAAGTATTTCAACTCAGCCGCCGCCACCCCGGCCATTGTGTTTCCGGTGCTGGTGAACCTGGCGCAGAAGCATTTGAAAAAGCTGGACGGCGGTTTGCGCGCCCATTACAACAGGCAAATCCTGGAGCTGTTTTCCAAGCTGGGGGAAAGCTATCCCCAGCGCATGAGTCTGCCTCAGCAGGGCTGTTTCCAGCTTGGCTACTACCACCAAACGCAGAAGCGCTATGAGAAAAAGGAGGAAAAATAACATGTCTGAACCGATCAGGAACCGTTATGAATTTGTCATCCTCTTCGACGTGGAAAACGGAAACCCCAACGGCGACCCGGACGCCGGAAATATGCCCCGGGTGGACCCGGAGACCGGTCTGGGCCTGGTGACCGATGTGTGCCTCAAGCGGAAGATCCGCAACTATGTGGAGACGGTGAAGGAGGACGCGCCTGGATATCGGATCTACATCAAGGACGGAGTTCCCCTCAACCGCAGCGATAACGAGGGATTTCTCTCCGCCGGGATCGAGAAGGCGGCAGCGCTGAAGCCGGAAGAGCTGAAGAAGAAGGTGAAGGCCCAAAAAGAGGGCGGCTGCCCTGTGGATGAGACCGTGCGCGATTTTATGACGGCCAATTTCTTCGATATCCGCACCTTTGGCGCGGTGATGACCACGATGGTAAAAGGTGCGCTGAACTGCGGCCAGGTACGGGGGCCGGTCCAGCTGGGCTTTGCCCGCAGTGTGGAGCCGGTGACGCCTCAGGAGGTGACCATTACCCGGGTAGCCATCACCACGGAGGGCGACGCCGAGAAGAAGGACACCGAGATGGGGCGGAAATATATCGTCCCCTATGGGCTCTACCGCTGTGAGGGCTATATCTCCGCAAATCTTGCCCGCAAGGTCACCGGCTTTTCCGAGGCGGACCTAGAGCTGCTGTGGGAGGCGATCCTCAATCTGTTTGAGCATGACCGTTCCGCCGCCCGGGGCAAGATGGCGGTGCGGGAGCTGATCGTATTCAAGCATGACAGTGAGCTGGGCTGTGCGCCCGCCTGGAAGCTCTTTGATGCGGTGACGGTCAGCCGGAAGGACCCGGACAGCACCGCGCCTGCCCGCTCCTATCAGGACTACGCCATCTCGGTGAATGAAGCGGCGCTGCCTGCCGGCGTCACCTGTCAGCGCATGGGGTGATCTATGCAGAGGAGGATCACCTCCAGTTGTCCGGCCTGCAGCACTTCGCCTTCTGCCGCCGCCAGTGGGCGCTGATCCATATTGAACAGCAGTGGAAAGAAAACCTGCGCACAGCGGAGGGGCAGCTCTTTCATCGCCGGGCCCACAGTGAGCAAGCCCGGGAGCACAGGGGGAATGTCCTGATCCTGCGGGGACTGTCCGTGTCCTCCCGCGTCCTTGGGGTCTCCGGACAGTGCGATGTGGTGGAGTTCCGCGCATCCCCGACGGGGTCCCGCTCCGGGGGGAGGACGGGCTTTGGACCCCGTTTCCCGTGGAGTATAAGCGCGGCGCCCCCAAGCCCCACCAGGCCGACGAGCTGCAGCTTTGCGCAAAGGCCATGTGCCTGGAGGAGATGCTCTGCTGCGCCATCCCGGAGGGGGCCCTCTTCTACGGCGCGACCCGGCGGCGGACAGCGCCGCCCTTCTCCGCGCAACTGCGGAGCCAGGTGCGGGAGATGCTGGAGGAGATGCATCAGCTCTACCGCAAGGCATATACGCCCAAGGTCAGGCGTTCCAAATCCTGTAACGCCTGCTCCCTGCAGGAGCTTTGCCTGCCTGGCCTGATGAAGGGGAACGATGTGGATGCCTATCTGCGCCAGGCGATGGAGGTGGAACCATGAGACATCTGCTCAACACCCTGTTTGTGACCTCGGAGGATATTTATCTCTCCCTGGACGGCGAAAATGTGGTGGCGAACCGGGAAAAGACGGCGGTGGCCCGCTATCCCCTCCACACCCTGTCCGGAATCCTCACCTTTTCCTATGCCGGAGCTTCGCCCTCCCTGATGGGGGCCTGTGCCCAGCGAGGGATCTCCCTTTCCTTCTGTACGCCCCGGGGGAAATTCCTCGCCCGTGTGACCGGCGAGTCCAACGGAAATGTATTGCTCAGACGCGCCCAATACCGGATGGCGGACGCCCCCGCGCAAAGTTGCGCCATCGCCCGGGCTATGGTGTTCGGCAAGGTCCACAATGCCCGCTGGAGCATTGAGCGGACCCGCCGGGATCATGGCCTCCGGGTGGATGACCAGCGGCTGGAAGAGGTATCCGGGCAGTTGAAGGCCCTGCTGCCGCAGCTGCTGAAGGAGACGGCTCTGGACCGTCTGCGGGGACTGGAGGGAGCCGGGGCCACCGCCTATTTTGGCGTATTCCATCAACTGATTTTGGGAGATCGGACGCTGTTTCACTTTGAGACGCGCAGCCGCCGGCCGCCCCTTGACCCGGCGAATGCCCTGCTCTCCTTTGCCTACAGCCTGCTGTCCCATGACTGTGCCTGGGCCCTGGAGAGTGTGGGACTGGACTCCTGTGTGGGGTTTCTCCACCGGGACCGGCCGGGCCGCTGATGTCAATACGGAAGATGCCGCTGGCCGCAGGCGACTGCGCCAGATCGCCCGGCAATGTGTCAACTACGGGCAGCGGGTGCAGTGTTCTGTGTTCGAATGCCTGCTGGACGCAGCACAGGGCAAGCTGCTCCAGGCCAAACTGCTGTCCATTATGGATCAGGAAAAGGACAGCCTGCAAAAGTCTAATTTGCGTCGCTCCCCTCGCGGGGAGCGTAGGTTGAAGCGGCATCTCCTCCCATCGGCCGCTCCCCCCGATGAAGGAGGGCTCGGCAATCGCTGCCCTGCAGGAGCGGTAAATGGACGCAAAAAGAGCGCGTAAAAGGTGCGTCTTCGCACGGGGCGCCGGCCCCGGACGGCAACGCACCCTTTCCCCTGCTCATGAGGCGTGCATGGAGCGCGGGCGGACCTGCGGGCATTTCTGCGATATAAGCCCACATATCCCTCTTTTCTGCCCTCTGTCCCATACTTCAGACAGCGATTGATTGAAAATTGCAAATACCCCTGATATAATGTTTCATGTGTAATTGTACTTATCAGAACTTTTCGGCGGGAGCAGCCCGAAGTGGGAGAGACGGCTCCTGACCAGCGCCATCAGCTCGGAGGGAACAGATCATGATCACAGGCGTCATCAAGAATAAGGTGGATAAGATTTGGACGGACATCTGGGCCGGGGGGATCGCCAACCCCCTGACGGTCATCGAGCAGCTCACCTACCTGATGTTCATCCGCTCCCTGGATGAAAAGGAGCTGGAGGCGGAGGAGTTCGAGGCCATGACCGGCGAGCGGATGGAGAAAATCTTTCCCCAGACCCCGTCCGGCCAGTCCATGCGCTGGAGCAAGTTCAAAAACAGCGACGCCCGGCAGATTTTCGATGTGATCTCCCAGCGGGTATTTCCCGCCATCAAGCGCATGAAGTACGGACGGCTGCCCGACTTTGACGAGCGGGGCGATCTGGTGGAGATACCGGACGAGCCCGGAAAGCCGGACGAGCGCACCACGGCCTTTGCCCGCTATATGAGCAATGCCATGTTCCTCATCCCCACCCCCCAGCTCTTGCAGAAGGTCATCACCGGGCTGGACGACCTCTATGAGCACGACATTGCGGAGCTGGATATGCAGGGCGACCTCTATGAGTATATGCTCGGCAAGCTCTCCGCGGCGGGCCAGAATGGGCAGTTCCGCACCCCCAAGCACATCCGGGAGATGATGGTGGAGCTGCTGCGGCCGACGCCGGACGACACCATCTGCGACCCCGCCTGCGGGACGGCCGGCTTCCTCGTCTCCGCCTCGGAGTACATCCGCCGTCACTTTGAAGACGAGATGACCTCAGAGCAGTGGGAACATTTTGCAGGGCCGGCCTTCACCGGCTTTGATACGGACTATACCATGCTCCGCATCTCCGCCATGAACCTGATGCTCCACTCCATCAGCCACCCGGAGATCGACTACAAGGACAGCGTATCCAAACAAAATCAGATCACCGAGCAGTTCACCATCTGCCTGGCAAATCCCCCCTTCAAAGGGAGCATTGACGCCGAGAGCATCCACGACAATCTGAAGGCGGTCACCAACACGAAAAAGACCGAGCTGCTCTTTGTGGCCCTGTTTCTGCGGATGCTGAAAAAGGGCGGCCGGTGCGCCTGCATCGTGCCGGACGGGGTGCTGTTCGGCTCCTCCTCCGCCCACAAGGCCCTGCGCAGGGAATTGGTGGAGCATCACCAGCTCCGGGCGGTGATCTCCATGCCCTCCGGCGTGTTCAAGCCCTACGCCGGGGTGTCCACCGCCGTGCTGGTGTTCACCAAGACCGGCGCGGGCGGGACGGACCAGGTGTGGTTCTATGATATGAGGGCGGACGGCTACAGTCTGGATGACAAGCGCGCGGAGATCGCGCAGAGCGACATCCCGGACATCATCCAGCGCTTCCACCACCCGGAGCAGGAGGCAGAGCGGGAGCGCACCGAGCAGAGCTTCTTCGTCCCCAAGGAGGAGATCGTGGCCGGCGGCTATGACCTCTCCATCAACAAGTATAAGAAGACGGTATATGTGCCGGTGGAGTATCCGCCCACCAGCGAGATTCTGGACGAGCTGGAGGCGCTGGAGCAGGAGATCGCGGCAGGGCTGAGAGAGTTGAGGGGGATGGTGTGATGGCGAGGTTTAGGGATATCTTTTCCGACGAGACAAAGCGGGGCTGTAAGCTACAGACAAATGAATACTTGCCTTCGGGGAAATATCCCATTATTGATCAAGGTCAAGCACAAGTTGTTGGCTATACCAATTTGGAAAACGGTTTATTTACAGATGTGCCAGTCATTGTTTTTGGAGATCATACCCGAATTATAAAGTATGTTGACAGCCCTTTTTTCTTGGGAGCGGACGGAGTAAAAGTCCTGAAGGTCAAGGTGGACGACGCAGATTACAAATACCTGTTCTACTGTCTTCAAAATGCCAAGATTCCTGATACGGGGTATAATAGACACTTTAAATGGCTGAAAGAAGTGAATATACCGCTTCCTGATCTGGCTGAACAGCGCAAAATTGCGGCGGTGCTGGACAAGGTCAGCGGCCTGATTGCCAAACGCCGCCAGCAGATGGCGAAGCTGGATGAGCTTGTGAAATCCAGATTTTTCGAGATGTTTGGTGACCTAAAATTGAATCCAAAGGGATGGCCAGTTTTACCATTTCCAGAGTTTGCTGAAATCGATGGCAACATGACTACTGATTACGAAAAGTATGCGGATTACCCACACATTGGTATCGACAGCATTGAGAAAGGGACTGGCGAATTAAAAGGTTATCGCACGGTTCGTGAGGACGGGGTAATTAGCGGGAAATACATATTTACCTCGCAGCACATTATTTATAGCAAAATCCGTCCGAATCTAAATAAAGTGGCTTTGCCAAATTTCGACGGATTGTGTTCTGCAGATGCGTATCCGATACTGCCGAACCACAAAAACTGCAACAGAGTATTCCTTGCAGTTGCCATGCGGTCGGAATACTACTTAGAATATATATTGCAGTTCAGTTCACGCACCAATCTGCCAAAGGTAAACAGAAAAGACATGGAGGGATTTCGCATGCCATTGCCTCCATTGGAGCTTCAACAGCAATTCGCCGCTTTCGTCGCCCGGGTCGAAAAATCAAAATTGGCAGTTCAGAAGGGGCTGCGAGAGCTGGAGATATTGAAAAAATCCCTGATGCAGCAGTATTTTGGCTGAACGTACCGGCGGGCGCGGCCGGTTTTGGCGCCCGGACAGGAGTGGATGAGATGTCAAACTTCGCATTTTTGAAAGGTCAGAAGGACTACGCCCTGTTTGCTTCCGCGGCAATGGAGGCGGAGAAGGTCTACGCCGCCGCCCCTGCCATGTGCGCCGTCGGCTGCCGGAAGGCGCTGGAGCTGGCGGTGAAGTGGGTGTATGCCGCGGACAACACCATGCAGATGCCCTACCGGGACAATCTCCAGTCGCTCATCCACGAGCCGTCCTTCCGCTTTGCGGTGGACCGCAACACCTGGGGCAAGCTGCCGTTTATCATCAAGCTGGGCAATCTGGCGGTGCATACCGAGCGCAGCGTGGAGCAGAGCGACGCCCTGGCCTCCCTGCGCGGCCTGTTTGAGTTCATCCAGTGGGTGGACTACTGCTATGGGGCGGACTATGAGGAGCGCACCTTCGAGGAGGGCAGCATCCCGACCGGGCGCGCCGTCGTCGACACCCGGAAAATCAGGGAGCAGGAGAGCCTCCTGGGGGAAAAAGACGCCCAGATCGAGGCCCTGCGCCGGCAGATCGAGCAGATGGCCGGGCAACTCACCGCCGCCAAGCCGCAGCACCAGCAGGAGCGCACCTTTGCCGCGGAGGACATCTCCGAGTTCCAGACCCGCAAGCGCTATATTGACGTGGACATGAAGGCGATGGGCTGGAAGTTCACCGGCGCAGACGCGGACGTCCAGGAGGAATACCCCGTGGAGGACATGGCCGGCGTCGCCGGGCAGATGGGCTATGCGGACTATGTGCTCTTTGGGAGAGACGGCCTCCCGCTGGCGGTGGTGGAGGCGAAGCGCTCGAGCAAGGACCCCAACACCGGCCGCAGGCAGGCGGTACTCTACGCCGACGGTCTGGAGCGGAAGTTTGGCCGCCGCCCGATGATGTTCACCACCAACGGCTTTGAGACCTACTTCTGGGACGATCAGAACGGCCCCCAGCGCAGGGTGAGCGGCATTTTCGGCAAGGGCGATCTGCAGAAGCTGATGAATCGCCGCGCCGGGCGGCAGGACCTGACGGCCATCCCCATCGACGACAATATCACGGACCGCTATTATCAGAAGGAGGCCATCCGGGCGGTCTGCGGGCAGATCGGGCAGGGATTCCGGAAGCACCTGCTGGTCATGGCCACCGGCACCGGCAAGACCCGCACCGCCTCCAGCCTGACGGACGTGCTCAGCCGGGGCGGCCATGTGACCAATATCCTGTTTCTGGCAGACCGGACAGCCCTGGTCAAGCAGGCGAAGGAGGATTTCAAACGCTATCTGCCGGATATGTCTCTCTGCAATCTCTGCACGAACAAGGATGACCGCAACGCCCGCATCGTGTTCTCCACCTATCCCACAATGCTCAACGCGATCGACGACTGCAAGACGAAGGACGGGAGCCGGATGTTCACCCCCGCCCACTTTGACCTCATCATCATCGACGAGAGCCACCGGAGCATCTTCAAGAAATACCGGGTCATCTTCGAATACTTCGATGCGGTCATGGTGGGCCTGACGGCCACGCCCAAGACGGACGTGGACCGGAATACCTATGATTTCTTTGAGATGGAGCACGGCGTTCCCACCTATGCCTATGACTATGAGACGGCGGTCTATCAGGATCATGTCCTTGTCCCCTACTATAACTATGAGGTCAAGACGAAGTTTTTGGAGGACGGCATCACCTACGACGACCTCTCCGATGCGGACAAGGAACGCTATGAGGATGATTTCATCGAGGACGGGCTGCTGCCGGATTTCATCCCCTCCTCCCAGCTCAACAGGTTTGTGTTCAACGAGACCACGGTGGACACCGTCCTGCAGGATTTGATGGAGCGGGGCATCCGGGTCGCCGGCGGCGACAAGCTGGGCAAGACCATCATCTTCGCCCAGAACAAGCGCCATGCGGAGTTTGTTCTCCAGCGGTTCAATCATCTCTATCCCCGGAGCGGCGCGTTTGCCCAGCGGGTGGTCTGTGACGATGCCTACGCCCAGACCGTCATTGACGATTTCAAGATCCCGGACAAGGAGCCCACCATTGCGGTCTCTGTGGATATGATGGACACCGGCATCGACGTGCCGGAGTGCGTGAATCTCGTCTTTTTCAAGAAGGTGCGCAGCAAGGCGAAGTTCTGGCAGATGATCGGCCGGGGCACCCGGCTCTGCAAGGGCCTGACCTGCACCGATCAGATCGATGGGGAGTATACGGACAAGCGGCGGTTTCTCATCTTCGACTACTGCGGCAATTTTGAATACTTCCGCGCTCATAAAGAGGGATATGAGTCCAAAGAGACGAAGTCGCTGACGGAGAGCATTTTCTCCAAGCAGGTCCGCCTGGCCGTCCTCCTGCAGGAGAGCGCATACGCCGGGGACGGCTATCAGGCCTGGCGCAGCGAACTGGTGGGCGCTTGCTACCGGCAGGTGCAGGCGCTGAACCCGGAGCTGATCGCGGTGCGCCTGCGGCTGGAGAGCGTGGAGAAGTTCCGGACGCCCGGGGCGTTTCACCATATCAGCGAGGGCGACAAGGGGGAGCTGATCGGGCAGATCGCGCCCATCGTCCGGCTGGAGGACACGGATGAATACGCCAAGCGGTTTGACAATTTCATGTATGGGCTGATGATCGCCGCGATGGAGCAGATGCCGGCCTTTCGACACGCCCAGCGGCAGCTCCGTGACATCGGGACGCTGCTGGAGCGCAAGGCCGGCATCCCGCAGGTGAAGGCGAAGCTCTCTGTCATTAAAGAGGTGAATACGGACGCCTTCTGGGCCGCCCATGACGTGCTGCTGTTTGAAAAGGTGCGCAAAGAGCTGCGGGGGCTGATGCAGTTCCTGGTGGAAGCGGGCCCCGTGAAGCAGCCGGTCATCACCCACCTGATGGACCCCATCATTGACCGGCAGGAGGGGGTTCAGCTCGACCCGGCCTATGACTTTGAGGATTACCGCGCCAAGGTAAACCGCTATGTGAATGAAAACGGCGACACGCTGGCCATCTATAAGCTGACCCACAACATCCCGCTGGCGCCGGCGGACTATTCCGAGCTGGAGCGGGTGCTCACGAGCGAGCTGGGCAGCAGGGAGGATTACGCCCGGGAGTTTGGCGACACCCCCTTCGGGCTGCTGGTGCGAAAAATCGCCAAGCTGGACCACGAGGCTGCGATGGCCGCGTTCTCTCAGTTCATCAACGACCAGTCCCTGAACCAGAGGCAGATCGCGTTTGTGCATAAGATCATTCACCACATCGAGCAGAACGGATACATGGAGAGCGTTGCCCTGCTGACAAAACCGCCGTTTGATAAGCCGCTGAGCTTTACCAGGCTCTTTGACCGGAAAACGCAGACGGCGATCATGGCGGCGATCAACAGAGTAAAGGACAACGCCTTCATCGTTTCCGCCTGAGGAGGAAAAAATGAGCAAACTCACTTTGCTGCACGCATCCTGTGCAGATCCATCGGTGGACGCCGTTGTGAACGCCGCAAATGACCGGCTGTGGGCCGGCGGCGGCATCTGCGGGGTGATGTTCCAAAAGGCGGGCAGATGCACAAAGTGTCCGGTATGCCGCTCTGCGCCGCAACAGACGAGGCCATTCAGCCGGCTCACAGCTATCAGATGAGCGGCAACAAAATCAGTGTGAAAACCCCGCATATGGGCCTGAAAATAGCCCTCTGCCGCTATGCATTGGCGGCTGGAAGCCAAACAAAAGGGAGGGCCTGAGGAGAAGCCCTCCCTCTGCGTGTCAAAAACACTTTTTGACAGCCTCAGGCACAGTCCAACCGCGGACTGTGCCTCGCTGCGATTACAACAATTCCCGATAAGTCAGGCCGGAGAAATCCGCATACCCGCCGGCGTCCGCGCCGTTCCCGGAGGCGTAGAGGCCCATCGTGCAGCCCACGAAGCCTCCGGAGCGCTCGGTGCTCAGCGGCCGCAGGTCGATGCCGGAGGCCACCGGCCGCCAGCCCTCGCCGGACTTCAGAAGGACGCAGGCACGCAGCCCCTCCACCCGCAGCAGGAGACAAATCTCCTCCGGGGCAGGGACCTCTACCCGGGCCAGGAGGGCGTCCGCCCCGTCCGCGCAGGAGATGACCCGGAGCTGCACGCCGTCCCCATCCCCATAGCACTCCGCCCGGAGATGGTTCCGCTCATTCTGCACCAGGGCGACACCGGCGCAGTCCGTCTCCTGAGAGAAGCGGGGGCGGAGGGTGGCCTCCATCTCACAGCGCCTGTGCTGCTGGCGGAGGGCCAGATAGGCCGCCTCCCCGCTGTCCCGGAGGGTGTTCGGACGCATGAAGAGCCGTACCCCCCGCTCCGCGGCGTCCAGGGAGAGGACCCGCTCCCGGTGGTTGCGCAGGGTGAGCAGCTCCGGCGGCAGGGTGTCCCCGTCAAAGGAATAGGTCCGGCACACCGGCTCCTGACCGGCCTCCGTCCCGGTCCCGGGGAGGGCGACACACTCCTCCAGACGGCCCACCCCGGCGTTCACCACCGGCCAGCCGTCCTCCCAGGTCACTTTGGCGAGGAAGGTCTCCCGGCCCATCAGGGTATAGCCCTCCTCCGGGCGGCAGGCCAGCAGGACCATGTACCAGTTGCCGTGGCCGTCGTCCACCAGGTCGGCGTGGCCCACGCAGTTCACCGGATAGTCCCGCCCCAGATGGCGGTGGGTGAGGATGGGGTTGCAGGGGCAGTACTCATAGGGGCCGAAGATGCTGCGGCTGCGGGCGGCCATCACGCTGTGGTGGATGGAGGTGCCCCCCTCGGCGTGGAGAATATAGTAGTAGCCGTCCTTCTGATAGAGGTGGGGCCCTTCCGGCCAGACCGCCTTGCGCTGGAAGCCGGTGAGCACCGGGACCGCCTCTCCCACCAGCGACATGGTCTCCAGATCCAGACGCTGGATCCAGATCTCGCAGTCCCCGTTGTAACGGCTGCCCGCCGGGCGCTCCCGCTGGCCGATGTAGTAGCAGGTCCCGTCCCCGTCAAAGAAGAGGCTGGGGTCGATGCCGGCGGCCTGGGGACCGAGAAAGTACGGCTCCGACCAGGGCCCTTCGGGCGCGTTCGCGGTGACGATGAAGTTGCCGCCGCCGCTGATGTTGGTGGTGATCATATACCAGGTGCCCTGGTGATGGCGGATGGTGGGGGCAAAGATGCCCCGGGAGAGGCCGCAGCCGCTCAGGGGCAGCTGGGCGTCCCGGTCGAGGACGTTGCCGATCTGCCTCCAGTGGGCGAGGTCCTCGCTCTCAAAGATGGGGACTCCGGGAAAGTAGGCAAAGGTGGAGTGGACGGTGTAAAACTTCTCCCCCACCCGGCAGATGGAGGGGTCGGGGAAAAAGCCGGGGATGATGGGGTTGGTCACGGTCATCATAGAGATACCTCCCTTGGCGCGATCTCAGCCGGTGGACGGCTTTGTCTGTCCGGCTGGGGCGCTCGTTGCAAGCGTTGTGGGGCGCACAGGGCCCGGAGTAATCAGGATACCACAGAAGGCGAAGCGCGTCAAAGCGTTTCTTTATAAAGCGTATAGATGTCGATCGTCTCGGACGCCCGCTTGACCAGGCCGTTGCCGGGCAGGTACTGCACCTCGAAACCCAGGAGATGGTCTGCACCAGCTTCTTGCCAGCACATTGCGCACCTCGTTGAGCAGGATGGCCAGCAGGCCCTCCCGCTCCACCGGCTTGAGCAGATAGCCGGGGACGGGTGACAGAGGACGGCGCGCCGGGTGCGGAGAAGGTCGGCGCGGCAACTGTGCGGAGGGCGCCACTCTTCACGCCGACATAATCATGCTTTGAGGAGAATCTTGTGATGATGATTGATACACACATCCACCTGTCTCATTTTTTGTACAATGGGGAGTTCCCGTACTTATCTTTTGATGATGACAGCTACACGATCCAAAGGGGAACGCGGGAACAACTGATCGAACGCATTCGGTCGGAGGGAATTGAGTTCTGCATTGATCCCGCCATTGGCATCGAATCGAATCGCAGCGCTCTGTCTCTCGCCGAGCGTTTCCCCGGCTTCCTGTTTACGGCAGTTGGAGTTCATCCGACGAGAACATACCAGCATAAGGTTATGGGCAAGGATGGAAAAGTCTCGGTCTTGAAACTGTTTTGGAAGCAACGCAAGCAGCTGAAGACGTTATCTGATCATCCCAGCGTGGTCGCGATCGGTGAGACTGGATTGGATTATCACCATGCCCGGAGAGAACAGCACCGGTTTCGGCAGAAGATGTGGTTTCTCTATCAGCTTAAACTTGCGCATATGAAAAAACTGCCTGTCATTCTTCACATTCGCGATGCAGATGCGGATGCGATTCGAATTCTAAACAGGCATAAACACAGTCTTCACGGTGGTGTTTGTCATTGCTTCAGCGGCTCCGAGGAACATGCAAGGTGCTATACCGATCTTGGATTGATGCTTGGCATAGGCGGCTCTCTGTTGACAGACTCTCCCAAAAAGCAGGCATTAGAGCAGGCGGTGGTCTCGACTCCGATAGAAAACATTGTATTGGAAACGGATGGACCATATGTAAAGCCAGAATGTCCAGGGCTCCAGAAAAAGCAACTGAGAAAAGCGCGGAATACCAGCTTGATGATCCCGGCCGTGGCGAGGCGTATTGCCGAATTAAAACATCTGCCGGTCGAAGAAGTGCTGCAAGCAACATCAGAGAACGCAATCCGGTTGTTTGGCCTTCATTCCCGTGGTTCAGATTGACAAAGTTGCAATTTTATGCTACAGGTAAAACAGAGGCGTTCCTCCGCCCGTTCTGGTGGGGGGTCAACGCCTCTGTTTTTATATCTCGGTGCGGCTGCATCGTGGTTTTGGTATAAGCGTACAGATCAGCAGCCGCGGAATGGGCAGGTTCCCGGCGCATGGCGTTGTGCCTGCCCAGCCTCCGCAGCGGGGCAGAAAAAGAGGAGGGGGGCGTGAGGTCTGGCGGCTGAGAGGGGAGCTGCTGCGTGTATTACGGAGCACAGGATACGGCTCGTAACAACCACGTCTCCGCTCAATCCCACTCCACCGGAAGGCTGACCCGCCAGCCATTGCGCAGGCGACGGTTGATCTCCTTCTGGTCGGCGGGCTTCCAGCCGGAGGCATTCACCCATTCCTTCACTGCTTCGTGCTCCGGGTCGGTGGGGGCCTTCAGGATGCGCTGGATATCCGCAAAGCCGCCAGGCCCGCCGCAGTCCTCCACGGGGGCGTCCCCGACAAGGCCGGTGCAGTGGGGATAGGGCTGGGGACAGTGTTCCAGAAAGCCCATGTGCCGGATGATATGGGTCCAGCCGTCCCCAAAGTCGTACTCATAGAGGATGGCCGGATAGTCGGCAAAGACTGCCTCCACGGTGAGCTTCAGGCTGTCCTCTGGATGGACGCCAAAGGGAAAGAGGTCCTTATCCTCCATCATGCCGTCAGGCTGAGCGGTGCGAAGCGGCCGGCCCATCTGGTCCGCCTCCAGAATGAACTGGTGAAGGTGGCTGTCTCTCCAGCCGAAGGCCGCCTGAAGGCTCCTGTGAAGCTGGTAGAGGTTCAGGTCGCCGGGCACGACCAGGGTGCGGCGGCAGGGCGTCTCCAGTTCCAGTTCTGCCTCCAGCTCCACGGACCGGCAGCCCAGAATATCCAGGCCGTATCGCCCCTGCAGCCCACGGAGGAGCGCCTCATAGGCATAGGCATAGCCCGCCTTGGCGATGGGCTCCCAATTGAGCCAGGGGAGAAGCTGGCGCTGAAACCGGTCGGTAGGGTCCAGCAGTCCGGCAAAGATCCGGGCCCGTTCACAGGCCTGATTGCAGGTAGCTACGATGGACCGGGAGGGGTTAGGGCCAAAGGTGACCGTCTCCCCGCAGTCCGCCAGATATTGCCGGATGATCTCCGGACGGACATATTCGCTCTCCAGAAGATGGCGCACTCCCTCCAGGAGCAGGGCGGGTAGCTGGGGGCGGATGTTTGCTGTCAGCCCGTGGAACAGGAACAGACACCGGGAGGCCGTGTGGACAACTACCACGGTCTTGCGTCGGTTGAGGGTGATCAGGTGCGCCGTCCACTGGAACAGGGGATCGGCGGGCGCGGCTGGCCGCTCCGGTACAGCTCCCAGCTCGTCCAGCAGCTTTTTGGTACAGTACAGGTGCATAGAGACTCCTCCGCTCTTGTCCTCTGGCGGACAGTTCGTCTGTTATCCCTTCCCCCTCGCCTGCCTGCGGTAGGCGGGGGGGGGTCATGCCATAGCGCTTTTTGAACACATTCTGAAAATAGGGCTGGCTGGAAAAGCAGAGATAATTGCTGATCTCCGCCAGCGACTTGTCGCTGTAGGCCAGCAGGCTCTTGGCCTCCTCCAGCTTGCACTGGGTGATATAGGCCCCCATCTGGATGCCCAGCTCCCGCTTGAAGTGCTTCATCAGATAGGAGGGGCTGCGGTGGACCTGGGCTGCGGCGGACTCGATGGAGACCGGCTCGTTGGTGTGGGTGCGGATATACATCATGCAGCGGTAGACGTCGGGGGAGATCCCCTCCGGGATGTGGGTCTCGCCGCAGCGGCGGCAGAAGTCCAGCGCCATGCTGTATTGCAGGCGTCCGATGTGCTCGAGCCGGTCCATCCGCTCGCACTCCTGCACATAGTAGTCGATGAGCTGATAGGTCTTCTCCACGTCCAGCCCGCCGGGGATGGCCCCCAGCATCCCCACCTTGGTGACAAAGCCGATGAAGAGGTTCTTGGCGTGGCGCAGCGGCGTGGAGGCCATGCACCCCTCCCGCAGGGGCGGGCGGACGGAGGCCAGAAACTGCCGGAGCTTCTCCTCGTCCCCGTCCTTGATGCGCTGGTAGAGCTCCAGCTCATAGTAATAGGAGTTGTGATAGTTCTCCTCCTCCAGGTCAGCGGCGCGGCGGTCCACCTGGCGGACCTGACGGCCCAGCGTGAGGCTCTCCTGCTCCTCAAAGAGCGTCTCCGCCGCTACCTCCTTGCCGTTGACCGCCCGGTGCAGCAGCACCAGATAGTGGGCGAACTGGGGCTTGCTCAGCAGGGGGATGCCGCGGAGGAAGTCGTTGAGCAGGGAGGTGGGCCCCGGCGGGAGGGCCAGACAGGTCTGGACCTGCAAGAGCCGCGCGTCCTCCAGCGGGACGCAGAACACCGGCCCCAGAAAGAGGTCCTGTTCGGTGTGCTCGATGTGGACCCGGCCAAAGAGGGTGTCCGGGATATCCCCGCAGAAGCAGGGATTGCGCTCCAGCGGGAACAGCTCCCGGGCATAGGCCGGCGCGGCGCCGATGATGTCGTGGTAGGAGCTGTAGACCGCCTGGCCGTTTTCCGTCAATGTGACCGGGATGCCGGTGGCGGCGTAGAAGTTCTGACAGAGGTACAGGTAGCTCATGGGACAGCGCCTCCTGGGAATTTACCGGCGGACACCGGCAGAATGACCGATTTCCCGCCGAAAGGGAAGGGGCTTTTGTGGACTATATCCTCTATTTTACAATCCCGGGATGTGATTTGCAATCCTTATCTCCCTCCGGATGATAAGATGGTGACAAAGGAAAATGTCGTTTCCCGGCCGGAGCCGGACAGATCAAAGGAGGTCATTTCCCATGAAGCACCATCTCGCCATCGAAAAGACCCAGCGCAACCGGGGCGCGCTGGACTACTCCCACCTGCTGGACGCCCCGGCCGGCAAGCACGGCTATGTGGAGGCCCGCAGCGGTCACCTCTACTTTGAGGACGGGACCCGGGCCCGGTTCTTCGGCTTCAACATCGCCACCCGCTCCAACACCCCCGACCACGCCACGGCGGAACAGCTGGCCGAGCACTTTGCCAGCATGGGGGTGAACATCATCCGCCTCCACGCCGCCGACGCCCCCATCGGGACCGAGCCGGCCAGCTGGAGCAGTTGCGAGGAGGCCCCGCTGATCGACTATCCCTCCGGCGCCAGCCGCCGCTTCAACCCGGAGGGGCTGGACCGGTTTGACTACCTGGTGGCCAAGCTGGAGGAGCGCGGCATCTATCTGCACATCGACCTGATCGTGGCCCGGCAGTTCCTGGAGGGGGACGGGCTGGAGTACCCCGGCGGCGCGCCGTCGTGCATCAAGCGGCACTGCATGTATAACCGGCGGCTGATCGAGCTGCAAAAGGAGTACGCCCGCGACCTGCTCTGCCATGTGAACCCCTACACCGGCCGCGCCCTGATCGACGACCCGGCGGTGGTCACCGTGCAGATCAACAACGAGGACACGGCCATCAAGGGCAACATGGGCGGCGACATGAGCCCGGAGATGCAGCCCTACCGGGCGGAGGTCCAGCGGCGGTTCAACCAGTTCCTCCTCTCCAAGTACCACACCCGGGAAAAGCTGGCGGCGGCCTGGACCCATGAGGGGGTCTGCGCCCTGGGGGAGGACGAGGACCCCGAGGCGGGCACCGTGCGGGGGATCGAGGGCAGCTTCTACCAGCCGGTGTGCGACCCCAACAGCCCCTGGGACGCGCCGGAGGGCCCGGCCCGCTACGCCGACTTCATGGAGTTCGGCATCTGGCGCAACCGGAGCTTCTATCAGGAGATGAAGGACTACCTGCACGCGCTGGGGGTGAAGGTCCCCATTGTGACGAGCAATCTGATCGCCGGCGCGGCGGACGTCTACGGCCACACCGACGGCGACCTGATGGAGAACAACTGCTATTTCAACCATCCTCTCCTGCCGGTGCAGGGGAACACCTATCTGGCCGCCGGCCCGCTGGAGTATGTCTCGGTCAACCCCCTCACCATGCAGCGGGGCGTCGGCTCCATGTCCACCTCTCTGCTCAGTCTGGCCTCGGTGGCCATTGTCCGGGGCAAGCCCTTTATGCTCAGCGAGTGGAACGAGTACGGCCTCCATCCCTTCCACTCCACCGCCCTGGTGCAGACGGCGGCCTACGCCTGCCTGAACGACTGGGACGGGCTGATCCTCTACAATCACCACACCTCCGAGCGCCCGGACGACCAGCCGGGGGATGTGATCGGCAGCGTCTTTGACGCCTTCAACGACCCGGCGGTGGTCTGCCAGTGGGGCTTTGCCGCGGCCATGTTCCTCAAGGGGCTGGTCAGCGAGGCGAAGCGCTGCGTTGACGTGGTCTACACCCAGAACGACCTGCGCACCCTGCCCAACTTCCACGCCATGCCCATGTGCTTCTTCCCCTATATTTCCTCCACCCGGAACGTCTTCCTGGACAGCGGGGACGCCTATCAGGGGAGCGCCGATGTGGCGGTGAACGCGGGCTTCCTCAACGGGGCCGACCTGCGCGACGCCCGGCACGGCGTCTACTACGCCTGGTCTGATTGCCGGGACGCCATGCGCCGCTATCCGGAGCCCCACCGGCTGGCCCGGGCGGCGAAGGACACGGAGGAGACCCGGCCCGGCGTCCATCTGGGTCCCCAGGCCCTGGTGTTTGACGATATCAGCAAGGCGGCGGAGAACGGGGACTACCGCGCTCTGGCCGGCATCTTCACCCAGGCCCTGCGCCGGTGGGAGGTGCTGCCGGAGGGGACCGGCTATGTGGACGGCAAGCTCATCTCGGACACCGGCGAGCTGATCTTTGACCCCGACCGCTCCCGCTTCGCCGTGGCGTCCCCCGCCTGTGGCTACTTCAGCGGCGCGCCGGAGGAGAGCATCTCCCTGAGCGGCCGGGTGCGGGTGGAGGCGGCCAACGAGCGCATCTCCCTCGCCCTGGCGGCCAAGGGGGAGGCCCCCCTCGCGGAGGCGAAGGAGTTTATCCTCACCGCCATGGGGACCACCGGCATGGATGAGACGGCGGTGGGCCAGGGCCCCGAGATGATGGGCATCCCCTTTGCCGCCATCACCTTCGCCGGGAAGCTGTACGCCGAGACGCTGGAGGGCAGGCTCTTTGTCCGGGCGCGCCGGGCGGCGCTGGAGATTCTGGACCCCGCCGGCGAGGTGCTCGCCACGCTGGAGGGCGAGGGGACAGAGAGCGGAGAGGTCTGCTTTACCCTGGACGGCTCTGTGCCCGGCCTTCACTACCACCTGACCGTTGAGGACTGACGGAGGAGAGATACTGTGACCGAAAAGACACCCCTCTACACCTTTTCCGGCGAGGGCGGCTGCCAGATCCACCGCCCTGACCCGCCCCGCCACTGGTATAATTACCTGTGGAACGAGGACCGCTACTGTGCTCAAGTTTCCCAGATGGGCCACGGCCGCAGCTACTATCTCAGCGAGCGGGCGGATATGTGCCAGATCAACCGGGACAATGCCCGCTATCTCTACCTGCGGGATGACGAGACCAATGTGAACTGGAATCTGGGCGTCGGCCCCCTCAACACCCCGGTGGAGGACTACGAATGCGTCCACGACATCGGCTACAGCCTCCTCCGGGCGAAGAAGGACGGCATCGCCGGGAGCTGGCGGATCTTCGTGCCCCAGCACGGGCGGCATGAGGTCTGGTCAGTGACCCTGCGCAACGAGAGCGCCGTCCCCCGGCAGCTCAGCCTCTTCTCTGCGGTCAGCTTCTGGCTGGAGGGCTTCTCCTATCCCCGGTATTACGAGATGTACCGCTGCATGCAGACCTCCTTTGACCGGGAGCTGAACGGAGTCTACTGCGACTCCGCCCATCCCTTTGCCCCCCACGCGCTGTACCGCGGCTTTCTGGCCTCCTCCGAGCCGGTGGCCGCCTATGACGGGGACTTGAACGCCTTCTGCGGCCCGGAGAACACGATGACCCTCCCCGACGCCTCCGCCTGCGCCCTCTTTGCCCGGCCGGACGTGGTGGTTCGGGGGCGGGACTGCACGAACTCCTCCGCAGCCCTCTTTATCCTGGGCGGCGTCCTGCAGCACAAGCTCACCCTCGCCCCCGGGGAGACCCACACGCTGCACATCATCTCCGGCATCGCCTCCAGCCTGGCGGACGCCCGGCAGACGGCGGAGCGCTACCGGACGGCGGAGGCGGTGGAGGCCGCCTTCGCCGGGGCACAGGCGGCATTTTACGCGAAATACGCCACCCTGCGCATCTCCACCCCGGAGGAGAAGCTGAACCGCCTGATGAACCTCTGGGTCCAGAAGCAGCTCGACTTCTGCATCGTGGGCAAGAAGGGGGTGCGGGACAACCTGCAAATCTCCGTCGGCCTGCTCAACTACCGGCCGGACAAGGCACAGGAGGAGATTCTGGAGTGCCTGCGCCACCAGTTCCGGGACGGCCACGCCGTGCTGACCTGGTATCCCTATGACGACACCCGCTACTCCGACCAGCCCTTCTGGATCATCTGGGCGGTCTGCGAGCTGGTGAAGGAGACGGGGGACCTCTCCCTGCTGGAGCGGCAGGTGGAGTGGCAGGACGGCGGCAGCGCCTCCGTCTGGAGCCATGTGCAGGCGGCCGCGGCCCGGCTGCTGGCGGACCGGGGGCCAAACGGGCTCTGCAAGCTCTTCTTCGCCGACTGGAACGACGCCCTCAACGTCACGGACGACCCGGAGGCGGAGTCGGTCATGCTCTCCCACCAGTGCTGTCTGGCCCTGCGGGAGCTGGCCCTGCTGGCCGGGCAGCGGGGGGACGAGGCCTACGCCCGCCAGTGCCGGTCGGACTACGAGGCGATGAAGGACGCCATCAACCGCTCCGCCTGGAACGGGGACTGGTACGCCCGCGCCCTCAGCGCCCGGGGCGACATCGGCACGAAGGGGAGCGAGGGGAGCCAGATCTACCTAAACGCCCAGACCTGGGCGGTGCTCGCGGGGGTGGCCGACGGCGAGCGGCTCGCCAAAGTGCTTGCGGCGGTGGACCGCATGGAGCAGGACTTCGGCTTTCCGCTGAACCTGCCCCCCTATCCGGGCTACAGCGCCCATGTGGGGCGGATGTCCGGGATGCTGCCGGGGCTCTTTGAAAATGGCGGGGTCTACTGCCACGCCACCGGCTTCAAGATCCTGATGGACGCCGTCGCCGGGCGGGGGGAGCAGGCGGTCTCCACCCTGAAGAAGATCATGCCGGACAGCGATGCCAACCCCAGCACCCGCTCGGGGGCGGAGCCCTATGTGTTCACCAACTGCTACGCCACCCATCCCGGCTACTACGGCAAGAGCTACCAGTCCTGGACCACCGGGACCTCGGCCTGGTGCCTGATGGGGCTGTATGAGGGGATCATGGGCGTGCACCGGAGCTATGCCGGGCTGCGCATCTCCCCCTGCTTCCCCGACAGCTGGGAGGGGGCGGAGGTCACCCGCCGCTTCCGGGGGGCGGACTATCACATCGTCTACTCCAACCCCCACCGCCGGGCAACAGGAGAGGTCACCGTCCGCTCAGACGGCGTGCTCTGCCCCGGGGGACTGCTGCCCGTCTATGGGGACGGGGCGGTCCATGAGGTCACCGTCACGTTTGCGTGAATATGTCGTATCTTACAATTCCGGCGCTTATATCGAAAGATTTCTGTTGGAATCGCCGGTACAATAGGGGACAGAAAGACGGCGCGGGGCGACCCCGCCGCACAGAACAGCCGCTTGCGCGGCGGAATCAGGAGGAAGAACATGGGAAAGACAAAGACAGCCGACCGCTTTGACAGCGCCGGCGCGCGGCGCGTGATGCGCAAGCGGGATTACCTCGCCGACTTCAGCGGCCAGATGGCCCTGGGCCTGATGGCCAACCTGGTGGGCCAGCTCACCTACTTCTACACCGACAAGGTGGGCCTCGCCACCATGAGCGTGGGCGTGGTCATGGCGATCTCCAAGGTGGTGGACGCCGTGACCGACGTGATCGCCGGCAACATCATCGACCACGCCAAGGGCGGCGACCACAAGTACAACCGCTGGATGGGGATGCTGGCTGTTCCGGCGGCGGTCACCGTGCTGCTGATGTTCACCGTGCCCATCCAGGCGGGGCAGATCCCGGCGGTGATCTACGCCCTGATCACCAACCTGCTCCTCTCCGCCGTGCTCTACACCTTCATCGCCACCCCCTTCTCCGCCATTATGGTGGTGCGCACCCGCAGCCTGGCCGAGCGGGGCAGCATGGGCCTGATCCGCGCGGTGGGCAACTACGGCGCCGGTATGATCATCGCCATTCTCACCGTGCCGGTGACCAGTATGCTCGGCGGCACCCAGAGCGCCTGGATCAAGTACGGCGTTGTGCTGGCCCTGGCGGTCCTGCTCCTCTTCGGCATCTGCTGGAACAACAACCGCAAGGCGAAGTACGCCTGCGACTATCAGGATGACGCCGCCGTGGAGGAAGAGGAGGAGGCGCCCGTCCCCTTTAAAGAAGCCATTGTCATGCTCTTCCGGAACAAGTACTGGCTCATCGTGCTGGCCTTCAACCTGATCACCGCCATCACCAGCGCCGTGGCCGCCTCGGGCGGCACCTACTACTGCCGCTGGATCTTCGGGGATGAGACCCTGGTGGGCCTCATCGGCACGGCCGGTCTGCTGGCCACCGTCCTCGGCTTCGCCCTCTCCCAGCCCATCATCTCCAAGCTGGGCGTCAAGCGCACCATCTCGGTCAGCCTGGTGGGTGCGGCCCTCTTCGCGGGCATCCGCTGCTTTATGCCCACCAACTTCATGCTCTATGTGGTCACCAGCCTGCTGGGCAGCTTTGTCCAGATCCCCATGATGAGCCTCTACGGCGTGCTGACCGCCATGACGGTGGACTACAACGAGTGGAAGTACGACCGCAAGATGGTGGCCATGTCCGGCGGCGCGATCGGCTTTGGCAACAAGGTGGGCAACGGCCTGGGCGCCCTGGTGCTGACCATCTTCCTCACCATCGGCGGCTACGATGCCACCCTGGAGGTGGCCACCACCTCCATGACCTGGTCCATCTACGCCTTCTCCAACTTTATGCCGGTGATCATCAACCTGCTGATGTTCTTCCTCTTCCGCGGCTTTGACCTGGAGGAGAAGCTGCCCCAGATGCGCCAGGAAGTGGCGGCCCGCCGGGCGGCCGGTGAAAACGGCAAATGATCTGAGCTGACCCCAATTCACAGGGCCGGTGTTCCGGAGCTCCGGCACATCGGCCCTCGTTTTTCTCAAGGAGGATTTCCCATGACACTGAAGGATTTTCGCATTGAATACCGCACCTGCCCCCAGGGGCTGGCTGTCCGCCGTCCCCGCTTTTCCTGGAAGCTGGTCTCCGACCGGCCGGACACGATGCAGGCGTCCTACCGCCTCACCGTCTCCGGCCCGGAGGGGGTGGTGTGGGACACCGGGGTGGTGGAGCGTGACACCTCGGTGCTGGTCCCCTATGACGGCGCGCCGCTGGCGGAGGAGACCGCCTACAGCGTGACCCTCGCCGTGACCGACAACCACGGGGCGCAGGCCGTGGCCGGGACCCGGTTCACCACCGGCGTCTTTGACCCCGCCCACTTCACCGCCCGGATGATCACCCACGACTTCCCGCCGGAGGAGAGTGCCTGCCCGGTGTTCGCCCGCCGCTTCTCCCTCTCCGGCCCGGTGGTCTCGGCCCGGCTGTACGCCACCGCCCACGGGGTCTATGAGGCCGCGCTCAACGGCCGGCGGGTCGGGGAGGACTATCTCGCGCCGGGCTGGACCGACTATCACAAGATCTTGCAGGTCCAGTACTACGACGTGACCGACCTGCTCCGAGCGGACGGGGAGAACGAGCTGACCCTGACCGTGGCCGACGGCTGGTACAAGGGCCCGTTGAGCTGGGACTGCATCCCCAACCGGTACGGCGACCGCACCGGCGTCTGGGCGGAGCTGCGCATCACCTGCGCCGACGGACAGACGGCCTTGGTCGTCACCGACGGCGGCGGGGAATGGACGGTGTCCACCGGCCCCATCCGCTCCAGCCAGCTCTATATGGGGGAGACGCTGGACACCCACGCCCCCCAGCGGCGTACGGGGACGGTCTCCCTGGTCCCGGAGGAGCACTTTGACCCCGCCGTGCTGACCATGCAGGTGGGTGAGCCGGTGCGCATCACCCAGCGCCTGTCCCCGGTGCGGCTGCTCACCGACCCGGCGGGGCGGCAGCTCGTCGACTTCGGCCAGAACCTCAGCGGCTTTGTGGAGCTGCATGTACAGGGCCGCCCGGGCCAGCGGGTCACCCTGCGCCACGCCGAGGTGCTCGACCGGGAGGGAAACTTCTATCCCGACACCCTGCGCCAGGCGAAGAGCGAGGACGTTTTCATCTTAAACGGCGAAGAGCAGGTGCTCCGCCCCCACTTCACCTTCCACGGCTTCCGCTATGTCTGGGTGGAGGGGCTGGAGGAGCCGCGGGCGGAGATGTTCACCGCCTGCGTCCTGCACAGCGATATGCACCAGACCGGCTTCTTCCACTGCTCCAACGAGAAGGTGAACCGCCTCCAGCAGAACATCAGCTGGAGCCTCCGGGACAACTTTGTGGACATCCCCACCGACTGCCCCCAGCGGGACGAGCGCCTGGGCTGGATGGGGGATGCGCAGGTGTTCTCCTGGACGGCGGCGTTCAACCGGGAGACCGCCCTGTTTTTCACCAAATGGATGCGGGACGTGGCGGCGGCCTCCTCTCTGGAGCAGGGGGTGCCCCACGTCGTCCCGGACATCCAGGGCACCTACAGCTCCGCCGCCTGGAGCGATGCGGCGGTCATCATCCCCTGGGTGGTCTATGAGACCTATGGGGACCTGCGTATCCTGGAGGAGAACTGGACCTGTATGCACGAGTGGGTGGACTATATCCGCGCCCACACGAACGAAAACGGCCTGTGGATGACGAACTACCAGTTCGGCGACTGGCTGGCGCTGGACCGGGAGCAGGGGGACGGCAGCGTGGGGGCCACCGACGTCTATCTGGTGGCGAACGCCTGCTATATCTATATCACCGGCCTGGTGGCACAGGCGGCCGAGGCCCTGGGCAAGGCGGAGGAGGCCGCCCGCTACGCCGCCCTTCGAGAAGAGACGCTGGCATCCTTCCGGCAGGAGTACTTCACCCCGCGCGGCCGCATCGTCAGCGAGACCCAGACCGGCTGCACCCTCGCCCTCCACTTCGGTCTGGCCCGGGAGGAGGACCGGAAGGGCATCCTCCACGCCCTGGTCACCAACATTGAAAACCACAAGAACCACCTGACCACCGGCTTTGTGGGAACCCCCTATCTCTGCCACGCCCTCTCCGACAACGGGGCGCACGAGACCGCCGCCATGCTCTTTATGCGCGAGGACCTCCCCTCCTGGCTGTACGCGGTGCATCAGGGGGCCACCACCATCTGGGAGCGGTGGGACGCCATCCTGCCCGACGGGACGATGCAGCACCCCGGCCTCAACTCCATGAACCACTATGCCAACGGGGCGATCGGGGACTGGATCTACCGCAAGATCGGCGGTATCAACCAGACGGAGCCGGGCTACCGCCGCTTTGTCCTCCGGCCGATGTTCGTGCGGGGCATCGAGGAGGCGGACACCCAGCTCGAGACCCCCTATGGGCGCATCGTCAGCCGCTGGTCCTGCCGCGACGGGAAGATCAGGGTCTCCGTCACCATCCCGGCCAACACCCGCGCCGTCCTCTATCTGCCGGAGAAGCCGGAGTCGGAGGCCATCTCGCTGGGCTCCGGGCAGTACGAGTACGAATACCACACCGAGACCGATCTGCGGGTCCTGCGCTTTACGATGGACAGCAAGCTGGGGGACATCATGGCAGAGCCGCAGGGGCTGGCCCTGCTCACCCAGTACGCCCCGGAGCTGGTGAACAATCCGATGATCGAGTACGCAAAGCAGATGACCCTGGCCGAGGGGATCAGCTCGGTCCCCCAGTTCCGTCCCCTCTATGAGATGGTTTTGAAGGTGCTCAACGAACAGTAATTTTGCTAAGAGGATACATCTATGGAAGCAACACCGCGCTATCTGGACCCCGCCCGTCCGCCGGAGGAACGGGCCGCCGGCCTGCTGGCCCGGCTCTCCCAGGAGGAGAAGCTGGCCCAGCTGGGCTGCATCTTCCCCCTGGGGGAGGACTATACCGACATTGAGAAGTACTGCGACACCATGCCCTATGGCGCCGGGGAGGTAAGCACGCTGGAGATGCGCCGCATCGGGACGCTGGAGGAGGCCGCCGCCTGGCAGCGGGCCATGCAGCGCCGGGTGATGGAGCACAGCCCCCACCACATCCCCGCCATCTTCCACATGGAGGGGCTGTGCGGGGCCTTCCTCCAGGACAGCACCAGCTTCCCCTCCGGGATCGCCCGGGGGGCGGGCTGGGACCCGGCGCTGGAGGAGGAGATCGCCCGCACCGTCGCCGCGCAGGAGGCCGCCTGCGGCATCACCCACATCTTCGCCCCGGTGCTGGACATCAGCCGCGAACCCCGGATGGGCCGTCAGGGGGAGAGCTACGGGGAGGACCCCACCCTCGCCGCCGCCCTGGGGGCGGCCTACACCCGGGGCGTCCGGCGGACCGAGGCGGGCGGGCGGCGTCCCCAGTGCGTCGCCAAGCACTTCGCCGCCTTCCACAACTCGCAGGGCGGCATCCACGGGACGAACAGCGACACCCCGCCCCGCCTGCTCGAGGAGGTGTACGCCAAGCCCTTCCAGGCCGCCATCACAGGGGCGGGACTGCGGGGGATCATGCCCTGCTACAACTCTCTGGACGGGGAGCCGGTCTCGGTGTCCCGGCGGATGCTCACCGGGCTGCTGCGGGAGCGGATGGGCTTTGACGGCCTCTGCCTCAGCGACTACGGGGCGATCCACAACGCCCACGAGGTCCAGCGCATCGGCGAGACCCTGGCCGAGACGGGCCGGATGGCCCTGGAGGCGGGGATGGATATGGAGCTGCCCCGCCCCGCCGGCTACGGGGAGGCGCTGCTGGCGCTCCTGCGGGAGGACGAGGACGGCCGGGCCCTGCTGGACCGGGCGGCAGGGGCGGTGCTGGAGGAGAAGTTTCGCATGGGCCTCTTTGAGCACCCCTTCGCCCTGTCCGGCGCGGAGCTGGCGGCAGCCTTTGATGCTGCGACCGGGCGCGCCCTCTCCCTCCGGTCGGCCCGGCAGTCGCTGGTGCTGCTGAAAAACAACGGGGCGCTCCCCCTGAACTCTCCGGCCCGGCTGGCGGTGATCGGCCCCCACGCGGACTGTGCCCGCAAGCTCTTCGGGGGCTACACCCACCTGTGCATGATGGAGTCGGTCTACGCCGTGGCCAGCTCCATCGCGGGGGTGGAGGGCAACGGCGGACAGGGCGCCGATGCGCCCGAGGTCCGCTTTGTCCCCGGCACTCAAATACAGTCGGACGAGGGGCCGGAATTTGACGCCATCCTGGCCCGGCAGAAGCCGGACTGCCCCAGCCTGCTGGAGGAGCTGCGCCGCCGCCTGCCTGAGACGGAGGTGCGCTATGCCTGCGGCTACCCCATCGCCGGGGCGGACGAGAGCGGCTTTGCCGCGGCGCTGGCCCTGGTGGACTGGGCGGACGCGGTCCTGCTCACCCTGGGCGGGAAGCACGGGACCTGCTCCATCGCCTCCATGGGGGAGGGGGTGGACGCCAGCAGCATCAACCTGCCCCCCTGTCAGGACGCCTTCCTGCGCGCGGCGGCGGGGCGGGGCAAGCCGCTGATCGGAGTCCACTTTGACGGGAGGCCGGTCTCCAGCGACGCGGCGGACCAGTGTCTGGACGCCCTGCTGGAGGGGTGGAGCCCGGCGGAGTGCGGGGCGCAGGCGGTGGCGGACGTGCTGCTGGGAGACTACAACCCCGGCGGCAAACTGCCGGTCACGGTGGCCTACCACGCCGGCCAGCTCCCCGTCTACTATAACCACCCCAACGGCTCCGCCTGGCACGGGCAGGAGAGCATCGGCTTTGTGCACTATGTGGACCTGCCGCACACCCCCCGCTACTGCTTTGGCTATGGGCTGTCCTACACCAGCTTCGCCTATTCCGCCCTCTCCCTGTCCGCCGGTGAAGTCGGGCCGGAGGAGCGGGTGGAGATCGCCTGCACGGTGCGCAATACCGGCGCCCGGGCGGGGGAGGAGGTGGTCCAGCTCTATCTGCGCGACCGCTATGCCAGCATGACCCGCCCCGTCAAGGAGCTGGCCGGGTTTGCCCGGGTGCCGCTGGCCCCCGGCGAGGCCGCGCGGGTCACCTTCTCCGTCCACCCCAGCCAGACGGCGTTTCTGGACCGGGAACTGCGCTGGAAGACGGAGGCGGGGGAGATCGACGCAGAGCTGGGGGCCTCCTCGGAGGACATCCGCCTGAGCGGCAGCTTCCGCATCACAGAGAGCCAATGGATCGACGGGGCGCACCGCGCCTTTTACGCCGGCGTGCAGATCGCTCCGGCGGGACAGGAGAAGGCATGAGACAGACAGAACGCAAAGCGCTGGCCGCCAGGCTGGCGGAGGGCTCCATGGTCCTCCTGAAAAACGAGGGCGGACTGCTCCCGCTCGCGGCGGGGCGGACGGTGGCGGTCTTTGGCCGCACCCAGACCGGCACCCTCTATTCCGGCAACGGGTCGGGCGGGGCCAATGTGTCCGGCTGCCAGACCCTGCTGGACGCCTGTGAGGAGGAGGGGCTGGTCCCGGAGCCCCTGCTCAAGGGCTTTTACGCCTACAAGACCGCCGCCGAGCCGGTGACCGAGGCGGACGAGTTCGACTGGACCCGGGTCTCTGAGATGGTGAACAGCGGGGTCATGTACGAGATCTTTGGCCGCTACCGCCCTCCGCTGGAGGAGTTCGAGGTGCCGGACACCCTGATCCATCAGGCCGCGGAGCGGACGGACACGGCCCTCCTTGTCCTGGGCCGCAACTCCGGCGGCGAGGAGTGCGACCGCCATCTGAAAGAGGACTACCTCCTGCTCCCGTCGGAGCGAAAGCTGCTGGAGACGGTCTGCGCCCGCTTTGCCCATGTGGCGGTGATATTGAACACGAACGGCCTGATCGACCTCTCCTGGATGGAGGCCTATCCCAGCATTCAGGCCCTCCTCTTTGCGGGCATCCCCGGCGAGGAGGGGGCGGGGGCCATCGCCCGGGTGCTCACCGGGGCGGTGAATCCCTCGGGCAAGCTGGCCTTCACCATCGCCCCCCGGTATGAGGATTACCCCTCCTTCAAACACTTCTCCTGGGAGAAGGACGATCTGGAGCAGGTCCTCTCCTATGAGGACTACGATCTGACGGCGGAGAGCGGCGGCGCGGACTTTGTCAAGCGCCCGGTCACCGTCTACCGGGAGGGGCTCTACAACGGCTACCGGTATTTCGACACCTTTGAGCGGCCGGTGCTCTATCCCTTTGGCTTCGGACTCTCCTATACCTCCTTCGCCCTCTCCGACCTTCGCGCGAAACGCACGGCATCGGAGCTGCGCCTGCGGGTGACCGTGGAGAACACCGGCGGTGCAGCGGGCAAAGAGGTGGTGCAGGTCTATCTCTCCCCCATCACTTCCGGACGGCTGGAGCGCCCGGCGCGGGAGCTGAAAGGTTTTGCCAAGACGAATCTGCTCGAACCGGGGGGACAGCAGACCCTGACCCTCTCCATCCCCTGGCGGCGGCTGGCCGCCTATGACGAGGGGGCAGCCGCCTGGGTGATCGAGGGGGGAGACTACCTCCTCCGGGTGGGGACCTCCTCCCGGGACACCGTCCCGGCGCTCCGGCTCCGGGCGGCGGAGGACATCGTATTGGAGCGGTGCAGCAACCGCCTGGGGCTGGCCCCCGGCAGCCGGGACAAGCTCCGCTTTCTCTCCCGGGCGGGGAGCGCTCCGGCCGCCGCGCAGGAGGAGGGGCTGGACGGTCTGGAGACCATCGTGCTGGAGGCGGCCCAGTTTGCCGCGCCGCCTGCGCCGGTGCAGCCGCAGCCGCCCGCCGTGCCGGAGGTGCTCCATACCTTATCGGACGAGCAGCTCGCCGCCCTCTGCGTCGGCTATGGCCCCGGCACCCCCTTCGCGGCGGTGGGGGACCGGAGCGATCCGCCTACCATCACGGATGATTGCGGCGTGCCGCTCACCGAAAACGACCATCCCACCGGCTACGACGGCTATGTCTCCCCCGCCATCCCCCGGGCCGGCATCCACTCCATCTTCTACAAGGACGGCCCCGCGGGGGTGGGCGGCCTCGCCTGGCCCACCGAGATGCTGCTCGCCTGCAGCTTTGACCGCAGGCTGTGGCGGAGCTTCGGCGACGCCGTGGGCAGCGAATGTGAGGAGATGGGCATCAACGTCTGGCTGGCCCCCGCCGTCAATCTGCACCGGGACCCCCTCTGTGGCCGCAACTTCGAGTATCCCTCCGAGGACCCGATGCTCACCGGCCTGTTCGCCTGCGAGGTGGCCGGAGGGGTGCAGCAGCGGCATCCGGTGCTCGTCTGCCCCAAGCACATGGCCGCCAACGAGCAGGAGACCTTCCGCCGGGGCAGCGGGAAGCGGCGGGTGGACGCCGTGGACTCCATCCTGCCCGAGCGGGTGCTGCGGGAGCTGTACCTCCTCCCCTTTGAGATGCTGGTGCGTCAGGCGGACGTGCGCTGCCTGATGACCTCCTTCAACAAGATCAACGGCGTCTTTGCCGGGGGCAGCTGGGACCTCTGTACCGGCATCCTGCGGGGGGAGTGGGGCTTTCATGGCGCAGTGGTCACCGACTGGGGAGATATGGACGTGGTGGTGGACGGACCCGGCGCGATCGCCGCCGGGAACGACGTCGTCATGCCCGGCGGTCCCCCCGTCATCCGCCAGATTTTGACGGGCTTACAGGAAGGGCGCATCCGGCGGGAAGACCTGCTCTGCGCCGCCGCCCATCTGCTGGCCCTCCTGGGGGCAGCTACCTCAGACAAGGAGGCATCATAATGGACAGACAGATCGCGGAACTACTCGGCAGGATGACCCTGAAGGAGAAGATCGCCCTGTGCAATGGCGGCGACTTCTGGCACAGCAAGGCGATGGAGCAGTACGGCATCCCCGCCATCACCATGAGCGACGGCCCACACGGCGTGCGCTTTCAGGAGGGCTCCGGGGATATGCTGGGCATCAACGCGTCCCAGCCGGCCACCTGCTTTCCCACCGCCGTGACGAGCGGCGCAAGCTGGGATGCGGACCTGCTGGAGCAGGAGGGGCGCGCGATTGCCGAGGAGGGGCTCAGCTACGGCGTGGACGTGGTCCTCGGCCCCGGCGTCAACATCAAGCGCAACCCCCTCTGCGGGCGGAATTTTGAGTATTTCTCCGAGGACCCCTGTGTCGCCGGGGCGATGGGCGCGGCCTGGGTCAAGGGCGCGCAGGCTGCGGGGGCAGGGGCCAGCCTGAAGCACTTTGCCGCCAACAACCAGGAGTACAAGCGCTTCAATGGCAACAGCCAGGCGGACGAGCGCACCCTGCGGGAGCTCTATCTTCCGGCGTTTGAGACCGTTGTCCGCCAGACCCAGCCGGAGACGGTCATGTGCAGCTACCCCCGGGTCAACGGCATCCACGCCAGCGACAACCGGTGGCTGCTGACCGGCGTGCTGCGGGAGGACTGGGGCTTTGAGGGCCTCGTTGTCACCGACTGGGGCGCGCTCTGCGACCGGGTGGCCGCCATGCACGCCGGGTGCGACCTCTCCATGCCCGGCGGCAGCGATTACATGGAGGACTGGGTGGAGCAGGCCGTCCTGGACGGCAGCCTGCCCGAAAGTGCCGTGGACGCCTGCGCGGCGCGGGTCATCGCCCTGGCGCGCAGGGGCCCCGGCCGGCCCAAGGGGATCCCCTTTGACCGGGAGGCCCACAACGCCCTGGCCCGGCAGGTCGCCGAGCGGGGCGCGGTGCTGCTGAAAAACGAGAGCGGCATCCTGCCGCTGGCGCGGGAGGACGTGGCGCTGATCGGGGAGATGGCGCGCACGATGCGCTATCAGGGCGCAGGCTCCAGCCACATCAACCCCACCCGGCTGACCGCCCTGCGGGACGTCTGGCCGGACCTGCCCTTTGCGCCCGGCTGTGACGCCGCCGGAAGGGTGACGGAGGAGAGCCTTGCCGGGGCCGCCGCCGTGGCCCGGTCCGCCCGGGTGGCGGTGGTCTGCGCCGGTCTGCCCGACGTGTACGAGTCCGAGGGCTTTGACCGGGAGACGATGGCCATGCCCGAGGGGCACATCCGCCTGATCGAGACGGTGGCCGATGCCAACCCCAACACGGTGGTGCTCCTCTTCTGCGGCAGTGCGGTGGAGACGCCCTGGCTGGACCGGGTGAAGGCGGTGCTCTATCTGGGCCTGCCCGGCCAGGCGGGAGGCGAGGCCGCCGCCCACCTGCTCACTGGCGCGGCAAATCCCTCCGGCAAGCTGACCGAGACCTGGCCGGTGCGCTATGAGGACGTGCCCAGCCGGGAGACCTTTGGCCGGAAGACCACGCATTACAAGGAAGGGCTCTATGTCGGCTACCGCTATTTTGACAAGGCGGGCGTGCCGGTCCGCTTCCCCTTCGGCTTCGGGCTGAGCTATACGGCCTTTGCCTACTCCGATCTCCGGGTGGAGGGGCGCACGGTGACGGCCACCGTCACCAACACCGGCTCCCGCGCTGGCGGGGAGGTGGTCCAGCTCTATCTCGCCCCGCCCCAGGACGGCCTCTACCGCCCGGCCAAGGAGCTCAAGGGCTTTGCCCGGGTGGAGCTGGCCCCCGGCGCGTCCGAAACGGTGACCTTTGCCCTGGACGGCCGCAGCTTCGCCGTCTGGACAGAGGACGGCTGGAAGGTCTCCGCCGGGCGGTATGGCGTGCTGGTGGGTGCGTCCAGCGCAGATATCCGCCTGACCGGCAGCATGGACGTGGCCGGGGAGGCTGTCCCCGCCCCGGCCTGGCAGGCGGGGAGCTGGTATGAGACCCTGCGGGGCCTTCCCACCGATGGCGAGTTCGCCGCGCTCTGCGGCGGCGCGCTGCAGGCCGACCCGCCCATCGAGCGGGGGAAGTTCACCATGGAGCACTCCACGATGGAGATGAAGGACCTCTCCCCCGTGATGCAGCAGGCGTTCCGGAGCACCGAGGCCGCCGTCGCCCAGAGCTTTGGCGGCAAGGCGGACTACAGCGATCCCAACTTCAAGATGATGGTGATGGCGGGGGCGGACGCGCCGCTGCGGGCCACCGTGCTCTCCAGCGGCGGGGCGTTCCCGGCCCAGGCGGCGGAGGGGCTGCTGGCCGCCGCCAATAACGAATAATCAAAAAAACAGGAGGTATCTATGACAGAGCATTTCAGACAGCACTGGGAGAGGGACCCCTTTCTGATGATCGGCGGGGAGGTACACAACTCCAACTCCTCCACCGCCGCGGCGATGGAGCCGGTCTGGCGCAAGGCGGACGAGCTGTGCCTCAACACCATCCTGACCCCCGTCGCCTGGGAGATGCTGGAGCCGGAGGAGGGGCGGTTTGACTTCTCCTGCGTGGATATGCTCCTCTCCGGGGCGCGGGCCCACGCGAAGCGGCTGGTCCTGCTCTGGTTCGGCGCGTGGAAGAACGCCCAGTGCAGCTACGCCCCCGCCTGGGTCAAGGGGGACACCGGCCGCTTTTGGCGCGCCGAGGTGCGCAAGGGGGAGAAAAAGACCGTCCTGGAGGACTTTCACGGGATGCCCTACACCACCCTCTCCTACCTCTGCGATGAGACGCGGCGGGCAGACGCCCGGGCCTTTGCTGCCCTGATGGCCCACCTGCGGGAAAGTGACGGAGCGGAGCGGACGGTGTACATGGTCCAGGTGGAAAATGAGACCGGCCTCCAGGGCGCGGCCCGGGAGCACTCCGACCGGGCGGACGCCGCCTTTGCCGCCCCCGTGGAGCCGGGGCTGATCGCCTTTCTCCGGGAGAACACGGCAGAAATGGCCCCCGACCTGCGCGATGCCGTCCTCTCCGCCCCGGACGCCGGGAGCTGGTCAGAGGTCTTCGGCCCGGTGGCGGAGGAGGTGTTCAGCGCTTACCACATCGCCCGCCATGTGCAGGCGGTGGCGGAGGCGGGGCTGGCGGAGTACGACCTGCCGCTCGCCGTCAACTGCTGGCTGGACAAGGGGGAGGCCCCCGGCCAGTATCCCAGCGGCGGGCCGGTGGCCCGGATGATGGAGGTGTGGCAGTACGCCGCGCCCGCCATTGATGTCTACGCGCCGGATATCTACGTCCACGATTTCTGCGATGTCTGCGATGCATACGGCAAGCGGGGCAATCCCCTCTTCATCCCGGAGACCGCCACCCACAGCCACGCCGCCCCCCGCCTGGTCTACACCGTGGGACATTTTCACGCGGTGGGCTACTCCCCCTTTGGATTTGAGGACATGGGCGGGGCCTTCCACGACATGGCGGCCGTCCTGTTCGGGATGGACACCAGCGACCCGCTGCTCTCCACGGTGCAGGACGTGGGGGAATACGCCTGGTATGCCCGCACCCTGAGAACGCTCTCCCCTCTGCTGACAGAGCGCTACGGCACAGACCGGCTCCAGGCGGTCATCCACGAGCGGCCCCAAGAGACGGCCATGCGTTTTTCCCACTTTGGCTTCTGGGTCCGGATGGAGCACCCGCTCATCGGGCGAAAAGACGGCGTCTGCCTGGCGCTGGAGCTCGCGCCGGACGAGTTCTACCTCATCGCCTGCGGCTGCCTGGTGGAGCCCTTTTCCACCCGGGCGGAGAGGCCCCACACCGATCTCCTCTGTGTGGAGGAGGGCGCCTGTGAAAACGGCCGGTGGCGGACGGCCCGCCGTCTCAACGGCGACGAGACGGCCACCCTGCGCTTTCATACGCCCACATTGCTGCGCGTGAAGCTGCTGGCATATGGATGAGGGCGGTGGACATTCCCCACCCCCTCCCCGGTCGCCGCACAAAGAACCCCGCCTGCGGACTTCCATGAGCCGCAGGCGGGGTTTGATGTTTGCCCGGTATCTCTGCGCGGTATCGTTTCTCCGCGCGCGGGGCCGTCCGGACCGGTCAGCCCTGCGCCAGCTCCTCCACCTGGATCAGGAACTTCAACTCATAGTCCTGCCGGGCGCTGTACTGGTACTCCGGCATAATGGCGGGGCCGCAGGCGCCGGTGCCGATGCCCTGCTGGAAGGCCTGGATGGTCACATAGGTGCCGGTGCGCAGCTCGTCCTTCCGGTGCTTCATTTTGGTCAGCGCCCGATCGGTGTAGGGCTTGATGGCCAGTTCAAAGGGCCGGTCCACCGCCCGGAACGTCACCTTCACCCCGCCGTCGGAGAGGCTGGCCCAGCGGGTGTCGCAGCGGTTGCCGCTCTCCTGGGGGCGGAGGTTGGGCTCGGTCATGTCCGCGACCGCGCAGGACACCCGGCCGATGGGGAACTGCTCCTTCATGTCGCAGTAGCTCTCCCCCTCGCGGCCCTCGTACTCCACCCGGTCAAAGTCCGCCTCCAGGCGGAAGGCCTTCCCGAACCGGGGCAGGATGCCGCCGCCGGAGACACAGTGGATGCGGCTGGTCACCAGGATGCCCTGTTTCGTGCCCTGATAGGTCTCCGTCACCCGGAAACTGGCCTTGCGGTTGGAGAGCTTGCGCACCACCTCACAGCCATGCGCGAGCGGCGTGACGGAGAGGACCTCCTCCCGCTGGTCGCAGTAGGGCTGCATCGTGTTGCGGAAGAAGGGGTCGGTGTCGTTGTCGGTGGCTGCCCGGTAGAGGAGGGTGGACTCCTCCGCGCCGGTGAGGACGCCGCCGCCGGGCAGCTTCAGGGTGAAGCGGCCGCCCGGCGCCTGGCAGTCCGGCGTCAGGGGGCAGGTCTCCGGCGCGCCGGGGACCTGCTGGGAGAGGACCAGGGTCTCCTCCGAGACCACACGCCCGGTCCTGCTATCCACGCAGGTGACGCGCGCCTGCCGGTTTCCCGCGATCTCCCCTCCGACGGGGAGGGACACCGTCTCCCGGCTCAGGGGCCTCGCCGTGGGCCGGAGGGTGTGCTCGCTCCCGTCATTCCAGCGGAGGGTGAGCCGGTACCGCTCTCCCGGCATGAAGCCGGTGGTGTTGAACAGCTCGAACCGGTCCCCCTCCAGATGCCGGATGCGGATGGGGCGGTAGATGTGGCGGATGATCTGAGCCCCCGCGGACGGGGTCCGGTCGGGGTAGAAGAGGCCGTCCACGCAGAAGTTTCCGTCGTGGCTCCACTCCCCGTGGTCCCCGCCGTAGGTATAGCTCCCGTCCGGGTGCAGCACGGCGTGGTCCACCATCTCCCAGACGCAGCCGCCCATCAGGTTGTCATACTGATAGACCTGCTCCCAGTAGGCCTCGGTGTTGCCGGGGCCCACCCCCATCGCGTGGGCGTACTCGCACATGAAATAGGGCCGGTCGTTGAGCGGCTTCTGCTTGCGGCGGTGCTCTCCCACATCGTGGACCATCTGGACGGAGGGATACATCTCGCTGCCCACGTCATAGGCGATCCGCTTGCAGTGGACGGCGCTCTCATAGTGGACCGGCAGCGCGGAGCGCTCCTTCAGATAGCGGTACATCGCGTCGGTGTTGCGGTAGCCCCCTGCCTCGTTGCCCAGGGACCACATGACGATGCAGGTGTTGGCGTGCAGTTTGTCGCGGTGATAGAGGCGGGCGATCCGGTCGAGATAGTGCCCCTCCCACTTTGGGTCATGGCTGATGGTGTTGTAGGTGGGCGGGAGCTGATGGGACCAGGTCCCGTGGGTCTCCAGGTCGTTCTCGTCCACAATGTAGAGCCCGTAGTGGTCCGCCAGCTCCAGCAGGAGGGGGTCGGGGGGATAGTGGCTGGTGCGGATCATGTCGATGTTGAACTGCTTGCACAGCAGCACGTCCCGCTCCAGCTCCTCCGGGGTCATGGTGTAGCCGTTCGTAGGAGAGGTGTCGTGGTGGTTCACCCCGTGGAATTTGACCAGCCGTCCGTTCAGGCAGAACTTATCCCCCCGGATCTCCACCGTCTTAAAGCCGATGGCCTCCTTCACGCAGCAGGTCTTCGTCTCATAGTAGAGTTGATAGAGCACCGGCTCCTCCGCGTTCCACTCCCGCACCGGCAGATCGCGGAAGGTGACCGAGGCGGTCTTTCCCTGTGTCATGGCCGCCGCATGGCGCTCCACCCCGTGGCCGGAGAGGGTGAAGGAGACCTCCGTCTCCCCGTAGGTCTCCGCCGTCAGGGTGAGGGTATAGGCGTCCCCCTCCTTTTTGGTTTCGGCGTGGATGTCCCGGATGTCCTCCGGGCGGAAGGAGCGCAGCAGCACATCCCGGAAGATGCCGTTGTTGCGGAACATATCCTGGTCCTCCAGATAGGTGCCGTTGCACCAGCGGCGGACCACCGCCACCAGCTCGTTCTCCCCCGGGACGAGCAGGCCGGTGAGGTCAAACTCCGCCGTGTTGTGCGCGCCCTCGGAGTAGCCCGCAAACTGCCCGTTCACATAGAGGTCCAGACAGCTCGCCACCCCCAGGAAGGAGATCACATGCCCCAGCTCCGGGTCGTCCACGGTGAAAAGCCGGCGGTAGACCCCCACAAAGTTATACTCCTCCCCCGGGTCCTTGTAGCGCAGGGAGATGCCCTGGTCGCAGCCCATCCAGGAGAACACCTTGCCCACCTTCCCGGTGGTGGGGATGACCGGAGGGCGGAAGGGGAACTGATAGCGGATATTGGTGTAAAAGGGCCGGTCATACCCCCGGAACTGCCAGCAGGCGGGGACGTCGATCCGGTCGAAGTCCACCCGGTCCGTGTCCAGCACGGCGGGCAGCTCCGATGGACGGGGATAGAACTTGAAGTCCCACATGCCGTTGAGGCAGCGCACCTTGGGGGAGGCATAGCGCTTTTCGAGGAGAGAGGGGCGGTCCGCCTCCGGGCGGGAGGGATAGGGGATAAAATAGCTCCGGGGCGGCAGCTTGTTCACCTCAAACACGGAAAAGGTGTGGTAGTGGGAGGCGTTGATCTGGTATTGCATGATATCTCCTCCTGTCAGGGATACAGCGCGGGCGGCAGAATGATATTTTATTATAGCATATGCACAAAGGCCAAAGTGCCTTCTTTTCGCGCGCGCGGCCCTTTTTTCCGTAAATGATACCGCATGCGCATCGGCCCGTGTGTGCAGCCGGAAACGGAACGCCGCCCGGCCTGCGGGCCGCTTGCCTGCCCTCCCGGTCCGTGCTATAATTTGGTAAAATCATGCACATCGCGGGGGAATATGCCCTCATTTCAGCCCGCCGGAGGAGAGGAGAGGGATTCTTATGATTCGGATCGCCATTCTGGAAGATGATCCTGCCGATCTGGCCGGGCTGGAGCGGTCTCTGCGCCGGTATGAGGCGGAGCATCAGGAGCGTTTCCGGGTGGACGCCTTCTCCCACCCCTCCGTCTTTCTGGAGCAGTTTTCCGCCCAGTACGATCTCATCTTTCTGGATATCGAGCTGCCCCTGATCAACGGGATGGAGGTGGCCCGTCAGATCCGCCAGCGGGACGCTGTTGTGACCCTGATCTTCGTCACCAATCTGGAGCAGTACGCCGTCGGAGGATATGCGGTGGACGCGATGGATTTTGTGGTCAAGCCCATCCATCCTTACCGCTTCTCCTCCATGCTCCGCAAGGCGCTGGGCCGGGTCAAGGGACAGCGGGAAAAAGAGATCATCGTCCAGTCCTCCGGGAATATGGTGCGCCTCCCCGTCTCCCAAATCTTTTATATCGAGATTCGGGACCATCTGCTCATCTATCACACCGGGCAGGGGAATTATTCCGCCTGGGGCAAGCTCTCTGACCTGGAGGCCCGGCTGGCGGAGGACGGCTTTGCCCGGTGCAGTACCTCTCACCTGGTCAATCTGCGCCATGTGGTCTCCATCGTCGGCAACGACGTGGACGTGGCGGGGACGCGCCTGCCCATCAGCCAGCGGCGGCGGAAGGCGTTCTACAGCAGCGTGACCCGCTATCTCAGCCGGAGCTGAAGGGGGGCCGCCTGTGATCTCCTCTGAACTGGTGCAAGCGCTTTTGAGCCACTTCAAATTTCTCGATATCTTCATCGCCTTTCTCGCGGCGACCCTGCTCTTTGCCCATTCCTGCGAGCGGCGGCCCCGGTTCTGGCTGCGGGCGGCGGCCTTTCTCCTGCCCATCCGTGTCCTCTGTCTCCTGTTTGCCCATACCTGCGGCGGAAGCATCCTCCGGGAGGCAGTTTACTCCGGGTTTCTCCTCTCCCTCATGCTGGCAGGGCTCATGTGCTGCTACCGGGAGCGGCTGTGGAATATGCTCTTCTATTTCGGCTCCGGATTCATGACCTGGTACATGGCGGACCGGCTCTTCCTGGTCGCGGCCTCCCTCTGCCGGCTGGATGACAGGCTGAGGCCCTACTTTGTGGAGGGTACCATCCCTCACATCCTCCTCTATATTGGCAGTATGGGGGTGGTCTATGTCACGGTCTATTTCACCGTGGAGCGCCGGATGCGCCCATTCCGGGGCGGCGAGATCCCCATGCAGAATTCCCTCCTCCTCTTTGTGCTGGTGTGCATCCTGACGCCTATTTTTTATTTTGAAAGCCAGATCATCGCCGGTTACAACCTGTTTCTCTACAATTTGCTCAACGTGGGGGAGATCATCTTCTATCTCTCCATGCTCCTTCTCCAGGTACAGACCCTCATCGCCGCCCGGGAGCGCACCGAGCTGCACACCATCCAGACCCTCTGGGCGGAGGAACAGCGGCAATTCCGGCTGATGAAGGAGAACATCGACGCCATCAATATCAAATGCCACGACCTCAAGCATCAGATCCGCCACCTCCGGGAGACCGGACAGGTGGAGGAGGCCTACTTGGACAGTCTGGAACAGTCCGTCTCCCTCTATAACAGCGCGATCCGCACCGGAAACGAGACGCTGGATGTGGTGCTGACCGATAAACGGCTCCACTGCGCGGCGCACGATATCCAGTTCACCTGCATGGCGGAGGGGGAGAAGCTGCGCTTTATGGAAGTGATGGACATCTATTCCCTCTTTGGCAATCTGCTGGACAACGCCATGGAGTACGAGATCACCCTGCCCCGGGAGACCCGCTTCATCCATCTCACCGTCCGCAGCGCCAATCAGCTGCTGCTCATCCACGCGGAGAACCATTTTGAGGGCGCGCTGGAGTTCCGGGACGGGCTGCCTGTCACCACCAAGCAGGACAGGGACTGCCACGGCTACGGTATGCGGAGTATCCGCCGGATCGCGGAGAAATACGGCGGGGAGATGGTGATCTCCACCGGGGACCAGCTGTTTGAGCTCGATATCGCCCTGCCCATTCCGGAGGCTCCGCCGGTGTGACAGCGCTGAGGCGGCAGAAAAAGGAAAGCCCGGGCCGGGGACCCAAAAGGTTCCCGGCCCGGGCCATTGCTGTGCTGGATGCTGCGCCTCATCGCTGCCGCGACCGCTCGTAGTCCGCCAGCGACTGCAACGCCCTGGGGGCCAGCGGGTACAGGGCGACCATGTTGAACACCGTCATCAGGCCGACGCCCACATCGCCCAGGTCCCAGACGAACTGGTAGGAGGCGATGCCGCCGACAAAGAGCATCACCAGAGCCAGCACCTTGTAGAGCGTCTGCGAGGTCCAGTTGTCGCCAAAGAGATAGGCCACGTTGGACCGCGCGTAAAAGAGGATGCCGAGGAAGGTGGAAAAGCTGAACAGGAACAGCACGAGCGCGATGAAGACGATCCCGAATCCCCCGAAATGGTACGACATGGCGGCCTGGAGCAGGTCCATCCCCTCCAGCCCGGCGGTCAGCTCCTGCGGGGCGAGGAGCATGATCAGCGCCGAGCAGGTGCAGATCACATGGGTGTCGATGAACACGCCGAGGGACTGCAGCAGCCCCTCCTTGGCCGGGTGGTCGATGTCCGCGGCGGCGGCCGCGCAGGGGGCGGAGCCGGAGCCGGCCTCGTTGGAGAACAGGCCGCGCTTCGCGCCGTTCATGATCGCCGCGCCGATGCCGCCGCCCACGGCCTGCCGCAGGCCGAAGGCCTCGCCGAAGATGCGGGCGAAGACGTCCGGGAGCAGGCCGATGTTTTTGACGATGACAAAGACCGTGCAGAAGAAGTAGCAGGCGGCCATGACGGGCACCATGATGTCCAGCACCCTGACGGTGGCGTTCTTCCGCAGCACGATCACCGCCGCGACGGCGACCAGCACCACCGTGGTGTAGAGCGGGGGGATGTGGAAGGCGTTTTGAAAGGAGGAGGTGACGGAGTTGCTGATCACCTGGCTGATGCCGCACCAGCAGAGCAGGCCGGAGGCGGCGAACAGGCAGGCGGGGATGGAGTACCGCCGCAGCTTGCCCTTGGAGGCGGTGAACAGGGCGTGGAGATAGTACGCCGGTCCGCCGCGGTAGCCGCCGTAGAGGGGGTCCCTCTCCTTGTAGAGCTGGGCGAGGGTCGCCTCAATAAAGGCGGTGGACGCGCCGAGCAGGGCGATGAGCCACATCCAGAACACCGCCCCCGCGCCGCCGGCGGAGATGGCCGCCACAACGCCCACCAGATTGCCCATCCCCACCCGGCAGGCGGTGGAGACGATGAGCGCCTGCAGGCCGGAGATGCCGCCGGAGTCCTCCGACTTGTTGTTCTCCAGCGTCACGCGCAGCATCTCCGGGAACAGCCGGAAGGGGAGAAACCGGGTGCGGATCGTAAAATACAGCCCGGTGGGCACCAGGATCAGGACCAGGAGGGGGATGCCCAGCGTGCTCCCGCCCGGCAGGGGGAGCTGGATCAGGTCCCCCCACAAAAAGGTATATACCGCGTTGATCAGTGCTATCATCTCATGACCGTCCTCTCTCGATGGGGAAATGCAGCATTCAGCCTCTCCGGTACTGCTCTGCCAGGCGGCGGAACACGCCGAGGGACCGCTCCACCCGCTCGGTGGGCACGCAGTAGGAGATGCGCACATGTCCGGGGCAGCCGAAGCCGCTGCCCGGCACGAGCAGGAGGTCCATCGCCTGGGCCGCCCTGGCAAAGGCCACGTCGTCCGCCTCCAGACTCCGCAGGAAGAGGTAGAAGGTGCCGCCCGGGGCGACGCAGTGGTAGCCCAGCGCCCGCAGGCCCCGGGTGAGGATGCGGGCGTTCTCCTCATAGACGGAGAGGTCGGATGTCAGCTCGCAGCAGGCCGCCGCCACCCGCTGGATCAGGCTGGGGGCGCAGACATAGCCCAGCTTGCGCCCCGCACCGGCCACGGCGGCATAGACCTCTCTCCCCCGCTCCACCGCGGCGGGGACATAGACATAGCCGATCCGCTCGCCGGGGAGGGAGAGGGACTTGGACCAGGAGTAGCAGACGATGGTATTCCGGTAGAAATGGGGGACCCAGGGGGCGGTTTTCCCGCCGAAGACGATCTCCCGGTAGGGCTCGTCACTGATGAGGTAGATGGGCGCGCCAAAGGTCCGGCTGCGCTCCTCCAGCAGGCCGCCCAGCCGGGCGAGCGTCTCCCCGTCATAGAGGGCGCCGGAGGGGTTGTTGGGGGAGTTGATGATGACCGCCCTCGTCCGCGCGGTCAGGAGGGGCGTGAGCGCGTCAAAGTCGATCTGGAAGGCCCCGGTGTCCGCCGGGCAGACCCGGACCACAGCGCCCGCCGCCCGGATAAAGACGGTGTACTCCGGGAAATAGGGGGCGATGAGCACCACCTCGTCCCCCGGCTCGCAGAGGGCGTGGAGGGAGCAGGTCAGGCTGGCGGCGGCCCCGCAGGTGAGATAGAGAGCTCCTCCCCCCGGCAGTCCGCCCCGAACCGGCGGGAGAGGGACGCGGCGAGGCGCTCGCGCACCTCCGGGTCGCCCGCGGCGCTGGTGTAGCCGTGGAGGAGGCAGGGGTCGGTCTCCCGGAGGAGGCGCGCGATCTCCTCCGCCACCTGCGGGGGCGGGGCGACGCTGGGGTTTCCGATGGAGAAGTCAAAGATATTCTCCCGGCCCACCACTTTGGCCCGCTGATTTCCGTATTCAAACAGCTCCCGGATCACCGACCGGGCCTGGCCGAGGGCCAGGGATTCCTGATTGAGCATCTTCGTTTCCTCCCTCTTATTCTGTCATGTGCTCTGCCGGGCAGGCTGTCCGCCGGCGACGGCGTCACTGCCGGGCGATGAGCTGGCGCATCTTCCGGTTTGCCTCCTGCAGGATGGCGGCGGAGGCGAGCAGCGCCTGCTGCTCCTGCTCTGTCAGGTGATACTCCACCAGCTCCCGGATGCCGGAGCCGTTCAGGACGGCGGGCAGGCCCAGATAGAGGCCGGAGAGGCCGTATTCCCCGTGCGGCATGACGGAGAGCGGCATGACAATGTTCTCATCCCGGATGATGGCCCGGATCATGCGGGCGGCGACGGCGGCAATGCCGTAGTTGGTCGCCCCCTTCTGCTTCACGATCTGGTAGGCGATTTTGGAGATCTCCTCCCGGACGGAGTCCAGCTCCACATGGCGGAAGCGCTCCGGGCTGTCGTGCAGGATGTCCGTGATGTGCTTTCCGCCCACGGTGACCTGGCTCCAGGGGATCATCTGGGAATCTCCGTGCTCCCCCATGCACATGGCCTCCAGACTGCGGGCGTCCACGCCGATCAGGTTGGCCAGATAATCGCGCAGGCGGGCGGAGTCCAGGGCGGTCCCCGTCCCCATGACCTTCCGGTCCGGCAGGCCGGAGATGGACTGCACCAGAGAGGTCATGGCGTCGACGGGGTTGGTGATGACCAGGAACATCCCCTGAAAGCCGCTGTCCATGACGGCCCGGGTGATGGAGGAGACCACGACAGTCGCCTTCTCCAGCATGTCCAGCCGGGTCATGCCCTCCCGGTAGGGGACGCCCACGGCCAGCACCACGATGTCCGCATCGGCGCAGTCGGGATACTCTCCCGTGCAGACGTGCATTTTGCTGTCATAGTAGCCCATGGAATGTCTCAGGTCGGTGACCTCCGCCCACGCCTTCTCCCGGTTCCTGTCGATCAGCACCAGATCGTTGCAGGTGTTGCGGATCACAAGCTGATGCGCCAGCGCGGTGCCCACATTGCCCGCGCCGACGATGACGACCTTGCTTCTCCCGATTGCCATAGCACAACCTCCCGAGCTGCCGCTCCACGATTGATTTTCCTGCCTGTACAGTGTATCATAGAACGGTAAATTTACAAAACAAATGATTTTGATGGATACATTTATTTTCTTTAATGAGGAGGACGCGATGGAGCTGAGATTATTCTCCACCTTTCTGCGGGTGGCGGAACTGCAGAATTTCACAAAGGCGGCGGAGCAGCTTGGCTATTCCCAGGCGACCGTCACGGTACAGATCCACCAGCTCGAGCAGGAGCTGGGGACGGAGCTCTTCGAGCGGATTGGGAAGCGGGTCCGGCTGACCGAGCGGGGAGAGCAGTTCATCCCCTATGCGATGGACATTCTGAAGGCGGAGCAGAGCGCAAAAAACTTCCTGCGCGCGCCGGAGCACCCCTCCGGCCGCCTGCGGATCGGCACGGCGGAGTCCCTCCTGCTCAGCGTCCTGACGCCCGTGCTGATGGAGTATCACCACCGGTATCCGGACGTGGAGGTCAGCGTCCACACCGGCCTGATCAGCGAGCTGTTTGACATGGTCCGGCAGAATGATGTGGACCTCCTCTTCTTTCTGGACAAGAAGACGGACCGCGCCGACTGGGTCAAGCTGCTCGAACAGCGCGAGCCCATCCTGTTTGCCGCCGCCGGCGGGCACCCGGTCTGCCGGAGAAAAAAAGTGCCTCTGGCGGAGGTGGTGCGCGAGCCCTTTGTGCTCACGGAGCGGAGCGTCAGCTACCGCTATGACCTGGAGCAGGCGCTCGCGGCCCAAAATCTGGAGCTCCGCCCCTTTCTGGAGACGGGCAACACGGACATCATCACCCGGGTGCTCCTGCAGGGCGGCTGCCTGTCCTTCCTCCCGCAGTATGTGATCCGGCCCTACCTCCTCTCCGGCCAGCTGGAGACGGTGGATGTGGCGGACTGCGCTGTGCAGATGTGGAGCCAGCTGATCTATCACAGGAACAAATGGGTCACGCCGCAGATGCGCTGCTTCATCTCCCTCATGCGCGATGCGCTGGGGGCGCAGTGAGCGGCGGGCCTCAGGCCAGCTTGAGGATCAGCTCGAGCACCCGTCTCGCGCTCCGGCGGACCTCCGCTTCGGAGAGGGCGCCCAGCGCAAGCGCGGCCTCCACCCGCTCGGGGAAGCCGCAGGCCATCTTCACATCGTTGCCCGCGTGGATCTCCTTGTAGTGCTCTCCCCGGGTCCACCAGTCGGAGGTGACCACGCCCCGGTAGCCCCACTCGCCCCGGAGGATGTCCTCCAGCAGCTCGCGGCTCTCCGAGGTCCTCCGCCCGTTCACGGCGTTGTAGGCGGACATGACGCACCAGGGGTCCGCCTCCTTCACGATGATCTCAAACTGCTTCAGATAGATCTCCCGCAGGGCGCGCTCGGAGAGGCGGGAGTCGCTGTGCTTCCGGTTGGTCTCCTTGTTGTTGGCGGCAAAGTGCTTGGGCGTGGCGGCGACGCCCTGGCTCTGGATGCCCCGGACCATGGCCGCGGCCAGCTTGCCGGTGAGCAGGGGGTCCTCCGAGTAATACTCAAAGTTGCGCCCGCAGAGGGGATTGCGGTGGATGCAGACGGCGGGGGTGAGCCAGATGGAGAGGTTGTTCTCCCTGACCTCCTCCCCGCCGGCCGCCCCCACGCGCTCCATCAGCTCCGGGTCCCAGGTGGAGGCCAGCAGGGTGGCGCAGGGGAAGGCGGTGGTGCAGACGCCGCACTCCGGGGCGATCCGCACCCCGGCGGGGCCGTCACAGGTCTGGACGTTGGGCACCCCGTACTCCGGGAGGTTGCCGAAGCCGAAGGTGTTCGCCACGCCGGTGTTGGGCTGGCCGCCGCAGAGGTGGATCAGCTCCGCCCGGCTGAGCTGGTCGAGGAACTGGTCCAGCGTGGCCCTGCCCTCCGCCACCTGGGAGAGGGAGATGGCGTCCCGGCGGACCTGGTCAAAGACGAGATAACGCGCCCGGCCCCGGACGGCGGGGGCCAGGCCCTCCTCGGTGCCGGGGACCATCTTGGCGATGGCGGACTCGTTCAGGTCGTGGGGCGGGCGCTGGGGCAGGGCCTCATAGCTGCCGTCGGCCAGCAGCCGCCGGGGAAGGCTGGTGGGGACCAGCCGGGGGGCGCACTGCTCGAGCACTTTGTCCTCCGTCAGGGTGTAGACGAATGCCGCCTGCTCCGTCTCGCGGACCGAGGTGCCGATGTGGAAGCGGTAGTCCCCCCGCTCCAGAAGCCAGGCGGACCTGCGCACCTTCCCCAGGTCGTCATAGGAGGCCATCGCGTAGAGCGGGAAGGAGAGGGAGAGGACCTCTGATGCGCCGGGCGCGAGGGCCCCGGTCTTCCGGAAGGCGGTGAGGACGCGCGCGGGCTTGCGCAGCGCTCCCTGCGGGGCCTCGGCGTAGACCTGGACCACCTCTCTGCCGGGGAAATGGCCGGTGTTGGTCACGGTGACCTGGAGATGGATCTCCTCCCCCTCCGCCCAGGCCCTCCGGCCGGTGAGGGAGAAGGTGGTGTAGCTCAGCCCGTAGCCGAAGGGATAGACCACCCGCGCCCGCTTCCCGGGGACCGTCTCAAAATAGCGGTAGCCCACATAGATGTCCTCCTCGTAGGGGACATAGTCCACGCTCTCGTGGAAGGTGGCGGTGGAGGGATAGTCCTCCAGCCGGGCGGCAAAGGTGTCCGGCAGCTTCCCCGACGGGCTCTCCGCGCCGCAGAGGAGCTGGGCCGCGGCCATGCCGCCCTCCATCCCGCCCTGCCAGGCGAGGAGGACGGAGGAGATGCCGTCATTGCCCGCAAACCAGGCGGTGTCCATCACCCCGCCGGTGTTCAGGACGACCACCACCCGGGAAAAGGCGCCGGTGACCTGCTCCACCAGGGCCCGCTCCTCCCGCGTCAGGCAGAAGTCCCCCTCCGGGAAGATCTGCCCGGCGATCCGGGGCAGGCTGGTCTCATTGCCCCAGGGGTTGTACTCCCCGTCATACTCCACGTCGGACCGGTCCCAGCCCTCCCCGGAGAAGCGGCTGATGGAGAGAACGGCGGTCTCCGCCTCCCGCCGGGCCGCCCGGAGCAGCTCGTCCGGCAGCGCCGGCTCTGCCATCATGCCGGGCATCGCGCCGGCGGCGTACTGGGCCGCTACATAGTCCCGGTAGAAATCGCAGAGCGGGGCAAAGAGGGAGACCTTCTGCTCCCGGAGCCCGTCATACAGATTGCGGACGTAGGGAGTGGTCACGTCGCCGGAGCCGCCGCCCCCCTTCACATAGTCAAAGGTCCCCTTTCCGAACAGGGCCAGCCTGCTTCCGGGCTGCAGGGGGAGCAGATGTCCGTCGTTTTTCAGCAGCACCATCCCCTCCCTGGCGGCGGCGCGGGAGAGGGCGATGTGTTCGGGGGAGGCGGTCACGGGCCGGTCCCCATAGAGCGGGCGGCTCGGCTGGTAAAAGGCGCGGGTCCACTGTTTCATATTCCGGTTCACTCCTCGGTTGGATTTGCCTTGATTGTACGGCAGAGGACGGCAGATTTCCAGCCCCCTTGGATGCTTTTTTGCCGCTTCTGGCTGAAATGGGAGATAAAATGGGCGCACCGGGTCTCCGGTGCGCCCGAGGCTGTCGAAGAACTGCGCTGAGACTTCCGCGAGAGAGCCGCGGGGGTGCGGAGGAGGGGGCAAAGGGCCCCCTTCGCGTGCAGTCAAAACCGTTTTTGGAACTGCGAAGAAGTTTCAAAAACGGACCCAGCGTGGCAAAAGACCTTTTTGACACGCTGGGCGCACCGGGTCTCCGGTGCGCCCAAATCAAACGATCTGTATGCTGTTTTGCCGCAGAGGGTGCAGAGAGGACGGCGTCCCTGTCTGCCCGGTACGCACAGGACGGACGGGCTGCGGGCAGCCGATGCGGCGGCGCCCTCCGTCCCGCTCCGGCCCGGCGGGCGTGTCAGATCTCGCCGCCCCGGCTCATCATTCCCTCGGCGATCAGCTCGTCGATCACAGCCTTCTGGGCCGCGTTCTGCCACTGGGCGACCGCGAGGATGCAGATCAGCATGGCCAGCGGCGTGCTCACCGGAGCGGCCCCGCAGCTCAGTGTGCCGCGAAAGTAGTCCTCGGACAGAAAGACGCCCAGGAGAATGAGCAGCGACGGCGCCGCCGTCCCCGCCAGACCGGCAAAGGTGAGGCGGAACTGCCAGCGCTGGGGATACTGGGTCCCGATCAGGGCCAGACCCGCCAGCGCGCAGACCACGGCGGCGATCGCAAGGACGGCCAGCGCCGCGACCACCGGCCCCCGGAACGTGTACAGTACCGGTCCGGTATAATCGTTAAGCACGGAAAGGCAAAAATGCGTTCCGTCCGTCACCAGCGACAGGAGGGGAAGGAGAGGACCTCTCCGTCTCTCGTGACATAGACCGCGACCGGAACAAAGAGCATGGCGGCCAGACTGATGATCATGCTGCCCCACGCAGCGAAGAGCCAACGCTTTCCAACTTTCATTTTCTTCCCTCCATTGTGTTCCACTTTCTCTTGCAGATCGGAGCCGCCGGGGAGGGCCCAAAGGTCCCGGGGCGGGAGCATCCATCTGCGTGCCCTGGGCAAGATTATACCGCAGCGCCTCCCGTTTGGGAAGATGCAATGGTCATAAATGTGGAAAATATGAGCGGGAGGCTCCGGCCTGCCTCCGCAGTGGCGGCCTCCTCGCGGCCACGGCACAATGGTCCGTTTCGGCTCAAACCCCGTCGTCCGGCTTTTGCCCGTCGTGCGCCGGCCATTTGCACTCCGTCAGTTCCATGTGGGTAAACACGGCGCGGAAGGAGGAGTCCTCCGGGCTGCACGCGTAGACGCCAAAGCGGACCGCCCCCTTCGCCTCGTGGAGGTGGCAGACCCGCATCTGATGGAAGACAACGCCGTCCTCTGAACACTCGATGCAGAAGTCGTCCGACCGGCGGCTCAGACGGTACCACATGGACTTCACACCGGCCGGGATCTCCGTGGTCGCCCAGTCGGAATAGCCGTGGTTGGTCACGACGCTGCCCAGGTGCTGGAAGCGCTCGTTTTCGTACTCGATCGAGCCCTTGAGCCAGTTCTCGCTGTCCAGATAGAGGACCACGCCGCACTGGTCAAAGCGGTGGTGGCTGTCGGAAAACTCCGTCTTGACCACAAAGGAGAAATACTGCTCCTCCGAGGTCATCTGGAGCACCGGGGCGTTGTCGTTGCGGAAGTGATAATAGGTCCGCTGCCAGAGGTCGGTGTGGGGCGCAGTCACGATCTCAATGCGGTCCTCTGAGATGTCGCAGCGCTCCGGCGCTCTGGTCCATTGCAGGCGGCTCACGTCAAATTTCATGGTCTGTTCCTCCTTCTGTTCAGGGTGAAATGAACATATATATTGATTATATGGGAGGCAGGAGGGAGGCGTCAAGTTAAAAACTTTATTTTTGTGGATTGGGATGCGGGGAAATCAGGCGCTTCTCCACGTCCCGCCCGCGCGGCGCCGGCCGGGGCGCGCGGCCCTCCCCGCGCAGCTCGGTCATCTGGCCCCAGTAGCGCTTGGGGACGTTGGACATGCGCAATTTGGGGTTATAGCGGTCCTCCAGGGCCACCGTGTCGTAAAAGCGCAGCCAGAGCGCCTGCCAGGCGGCCTCCTGTTCGCTCGCCGGGGGGAGGTCGAGCTGGTCGAGGGGGCGGATGGCCCACTGCGCGGCGTGGTAGAGCAGGGCCTCGCGGTGGGTCCTGTCGTAGAGGAGGAAGGTCTCGTTGTGGAAGCGGTCGCAGAAGTGCCGCCGCAGCAGGGGGAGGACGCGGTTTTTCGGCTCGATCTCCCCGATCAGCGCGCCCTGCACGTCGGAGAAGCGGGCGAAGCCCTTGAGCAGGTGCGCCTCGTTGTAGAGGTGGCGCACCGCCCCCAGCAGCGGGGCCACCCTCTCATCCGTCAGCCAGTAGGTCACGCCGGGGCCGATGTCGTAGCCCATCTCGATGAAGCGCCAGATGGCGCACTCCCGCTCCGGCAGGCAGGTGAGAAAGCTGTGACTCGCCAGCCGCTGCGCCTCGGGGGAGATCTTCTCCCGGAGGGAGCGGAAGACCCGACGCGCGTGCCCCGCGTCCGTCTCCACCGGCCGCTCGGGGTAGAGGGAGACGCGGTCCTCCTCCGGCGTGGAGAACGCCCCCGGCGCCTCGTGGTAGCGGTAGCTGTCATACACGCAGGAGAGGAAGCCGGCAAAGCTCCCGTCGTAGCGGTAGGCCACCTCCGTCCACCCCGGCCTCATGACAGCCCCTCCTGTCCGTCAAAGAGGGAGAGCTGGTCCGGAAGCGCCCCGCCGGGGAGGCGGGACTGCTCGAGCGCCATCAGGTGGCGCGCCACCCCATCCGGGCGCACCCGCAGTCCCTCCGTCATCCGCCCGGAGCAGGTGATGAAATACTGCGCCCGGCGGAGCACGACGCCCAGCTTCTTCAGTCCCGCCTCGTCCAGCGCCCCCACCCGCCGGGCGGCGAGGATGCGCCGGGCGGACTTCACCCCGATGCCGGGCACCCGCAGCAGGCATTCATAGTCCGCGCGGTTGACCTCCACCGGGAAGAACTCCGGGTGGCGCAGCGCCCAGCAGCACTTGGGGTCCAGCCGGGGATCGAAGTTGGGGTTGTCGCCGTCGAGCAGCTCCTCCGCCCGGAAGTGGTAGAACCGCAGGAGCCAGTCCGCCTGATAGAGCCGGTGCTCGCGCAGCAGCGGCGGGCGGAACCCCGCCGGGGCGGGCAGAAGCCGGGAGTCGGACACCGGCAGATAGGCGGAGTAGAACACCCGCTTGAGCTGGTATTTCCGGTAGAGGCTCTGGGTGAGGGTGAGGATGTGCCGGTCGTCTTCCGGCGTCGCGCCGATGATCATCTGGGTGGACTGGCCCGCCGGGGCGAACCGGAGCGCCCGCCGGGCGGGCAGGGCGCGCAGCGACCGGCGGCTCTCCGCGCTGCCGTCGCGGATCTGGGCCATCGGGGCGAGAATCGCCTCCTTTTTCTTGTCCGGGGCGAGCAGGCGGAGGCTGGCGGCGGAGGGCAGCTCGATGTTCACGCTCAGCCGGTCGGCCAGCAGGCCGAGCTGCCAGGTGAGGGCGCTGTCCGCCCCGGGGATCGCCTTGGCGTGGATATACCCCGCAAAGCCGTACTCCTCCCGCAGCAGGCGCAGGGCGCGGATCATCAGCTCGGTGGTGTAGTCGGGATTTTTCAGCACCGCCGAGCTGAGAAAGAGCCCCTCGATATAGTTGCGCCGGTAGAACTGGATGGTCAGCTCCGCCAGCTCCCGCGGGGTGAAGACGGCGCGCCGGGTGTCGTGGCTGCGGCGGTTGACGCAGTACTGGCAGTCATAGACGCAGGCGTTGCCCAGCAGCACCTTGAGCAGGGTCACGCACCGCCCGTCCGCCGAGAAGGTGTGGCAGCAGCCCGGGGCCATCGTCGAGCCGATCCGCCCGCCCTGACGCCCCTTCCGGTCCAGCCCGCTGGAGGTGCAGGCGGCGTCATACTTCGCCGCGTCGGTCAGAATTTCCAGCTTGTCCAGCAGCTCCACGGCGGAGCACCTCCCCTGACTCGTGATTAGAACGAATGTTCGATAGAACTGATGTTCCTATTATGCCAGACAGCGGCGGCCCTGTCAAGGCCGCCGCCGGGGAGAGGGAGATAAAACGGACCATAAAATGAACCGCGCCGCAGCAAGCCGCTGCGGCGCAGGTTTTCAGCGTTCCTTTTCGCTCTGCCCGGTCCCGCCCAGGCGGAGGAGGGTCATCACCCGGTCGAGGGGGTGGAAGAGGACCAGCATGAGGAAGAAATTTCCGATGCCGTGCGGGATGTCAAACGGGATGCCCGCGATCCACCAGCTCAGCGCCATCCCGATGCCGCCGAGGGCCACATAGGGAAAGCAGCAGAGAAAGCCGAAGGCCAGCCCGTAGCCCCCCGCGACCGCCGCCCAGAACAGCGCCCCGTGCCGCCGTCTCCGCGAGAGCAGGCGGACAAGGAGGTAGAGGATGGTCCAGACATAGAGGTACATCACCCACCAGAGGTGAAAGCCGTAGTACACCCCCTCCAGCAGGGCGAAGGCGTAGATCGCCAGCAGGGTCTTCCGGCCGAAGTGGAGGGTGTAGAGTACAAAGAGCAGGGTGACCGGCTCGATGTTGGGCAGCGGGGCCATCGCGATCTGGAGGACAAAGACCAGCGCGGTCGCCAGGGCCAGAAAGGTCACGTCCCGGGCGGTCAGCCCGGGACGCGTGCGGCCAGCCTCAGCCGGCATAGGTCTCATAGACCAGGGCGAACTGGTCTCCGTCCGCGATCGGCTGCGCGTCGATGGCGTACATGCCGTACTCACCGTTCACATAGATCGCCCAGTAGGCGTTCGAGCCGTCGGTGAAGTCCGCCTCCACGCCGTTGACGGCGGTGACGGTGAAGCCGTAGTCGCTCTCCTCGCCCTCCAGCGTGACGGCCAGCTCGGCGGCCTCCTTCAGGTACTCTGCATCCGTCTCGATGATGTACTCATCAGAGGAGCCGTCCTCATAGGTCACGGTGAGGGTGATGCTCTTCTCCACGGGCGCCTCGTCCCCGGCGTCCTCTGTCTGGCCGTCCTCGTCCTGGGCATCCTCCCCGGCGTCCTCCGTCTGGGCGTCCTCCGCCTGGACATCTTCCGCCTGAGCGTCTCCCGCCGGGGCGTCCTCCGCCCCGGTCTGAGCGCCGCCGCAGGCGGCCAGCGAGAGGGCCATCAGCAGGGCCATCAGCAGGGCCAGCAGGCGATCACAGTGCTTTCTCATCATGTTTTCCTCCAGTCTGTCACAAAAAATGCGCCCTTCCCCGGTCTGGCGGGCAAAAAGGGCGCAATTTTCCCACGGCCCTCCACCCCGGTTCCGGCAGGGTCGAGACGCCCGGCGCGTATCTGACTTATCCTCCCTCCGGGGAGGCCTCACAGTGACCGACTCGCGGGGCTTCAGACCCCATTCCGCGCTGGCTCGGGCGTTATGACAGGAACACTATAACGTCTTTTTCTGCCGCCGTCAAGGGAGGCGGAGGGAGAAAAGGGGGGATTCGGCCATTTTCCCCCTTGTTTTTTCCGGCACAGGGCGGTATAATGCCTGTGGTATAGATGACAGGCTTTGATGAGGGACAGTACATGCCCCCTCCCCGGCACAGAGAGAAGATGGACGGTGCAAATCTTCGCGGGCAGGGCATGGAAGGCGCCTCGGAGCCCCGGCGCGAACCGGATGCAGGTCCGCAGTAGCTGCCGGCGGCGTCCCCCGTTACGGGACAGCGGCGGAGCTGCTCCGCCGGCCGAGTGCAGGTTATCCTGAATTTAGGTGGTACCACGGACAGAATGTTCGCCCTAAGCGTTGACGCTTGGGGCGTTTTCTTGTCCCCGGATGACAAAGGAGGAGTCACCCCATGAAGAACGAAATGAAGACGATGGAGAAGATCGTCGCCCTGTGCAAGGGCCGCGGCTTTATCTTCCCCGGCAGCGAGATCTACGGCGGCCTGGCCAACACCTGGGACTACGGCCCCCTGGGCGTGGAGCTGAAGAACAATGTGAAGAAGGCCTGGTGGAAGAAGTTTGTCCAGGAGAACCCCTACAACGTTGGCCTGGACTCCGCCATCCTGATGAACCCCCAGACCTGGGTGGCCTCCGGTCATCTGGGCGGCTTCTCCGACCCGCTGATGGACTGCAAGGAGTGCCATGAGCGCTTCCGCGCCGACCAGCTCATCGAGAACTGGGCCGCGGAGAACGGCTATACGCTGGAAAAGCCGATCGACGCCTTCTCCCAGGAGGAGATGGCCGCCTTTGTCGCCGGACACCACATCTGCTGCCCCACCTGCGGCAAGCACAACTGGACGGATATCCGCCAGTTCAACCTGATGTTCAAGACCTTCCAGGGGGTCACGGAGGACGCGAAGAACACCGTCTACCTCCGCCCGGAGACCGCCCAGGGCATCTTTGTCAACTTCCCCGCCATCCAGCGCACCACCCGCAAGAAGGTCCCCTTCGGCGTCTGCCAGATCGGCAAGAGCTTCCGCAACGAGATCACCCCGGGCAACTTCACCTTCCGCACCCGGGAGTTTGAGCAGATGGAGCTGGAGTTCTTCTGCAAGCCGGACACCGACCTGGAGTGGTTCGCCTACTGGCGTCAGTTCTGCCACGACTGGCTGGTGAGCCTGAACATGAAGGACGAGAACCTCCGCCTGCGCGACCATGAGCCGGAGGAGCTGAGCTTCTACTCCAAGGCGACCACCGACTTCGAGTATCTCTTCCCCTTCGGCTGGGGCGAGCTGTGGGGCGTGGCCGACCGGACGAACTACGACCTCAGCCGCCATCAGGAGACCTCCGGCAAGGACCTGACCTACTTCGACCCCGCCGACAACACCCGCTATATCCCCTATGTCATTGAGCCCTCCCTCGGCGCGGACCGCGTGACCCTCGCCTTCCTGGTGGAGGCCTACGACGAGGAAGTGGTGGGCCAGGACAAGAAGGGCAACGACGACGTGCGCGTGGTCATGCACTTCCATCCCGCCCTTGCCCCCTTCAAGGCCGCCGTCCTCCCCCTGTCCAAGAAACTGGCTCCCAAGGCCCAGGAGGTCTATGCCGAGCTCTCCAGGTACTTCATGGTGGACTACGACGACGCCGGCTCCATCGGCAAGCGCTACCGCCGCGAGGACGAGATCGGCACCCCCTACTGCATCACCGTGGACTTCCAGACCATCGGCGACGAGAACACCCCGGCAGACAACGCCGTCACCGTGCGCGACCGCGACACGATGGAGCAGGTGCGCATCCCCATCTCCGAGCTGCGCGGCTGGCTCGCCGAGCGCGTCTTCTTCTGAGCTTTACACGCTCTTACACCGATTTAACCGGAATTTGCTTGATTTCGTCCCGCTTCTCTGGTACGATATAGGAAATTTGGCAACAAAGGAGACAACTTCATGTACGACTATCTGATCGTAGGCGCCGGCCTGTTCGGGGCGGTCTTCGCCCGCGAGGCGCGCCTGGCGGGCAAGCGCTGCCTGGTGATCGACAAGCGGCCCAACATCGCCGGTAACATCTACACCCGCGAGGTGGAGGGCATCCAGGTCCATGAGTACGGCGCGCACATCTTCCACACGAACAACGACCGCGTCTGGCGCTATGTGAACCGGTTTGCCGAGTTCAACCGCTACACCAACAGCCCGGTGGCCAACTATCACGGGAAGCTGTACAACCTGCCGTTCAATATGAACACCTTCTACCAGATGTGGGGGGTGCGCACCCCCGCCGAGGCGAAGGCGAAGATCGACGAGCAGCGCCGCGCGGCCAACATCACCGAGCCGAAGAACCTGGAGGAGCAGGCGATCAGTCTGGCCGGCATCGACATCTATGAGAAGCTGGTGCGCGGCTATACGGAGAAGCAGTGGGGCCGCCCCTGCACCGAGCTGCCCCCCTTCATCATCCGCCGCCTGCCGCTGCGCTTCGTCTTTGACAACAACTATTTCAACGCCCGGTATCAGGGCATCCCGATGGGCGGTTACACCGCGATGATCGAGCGGATGCTCGAGGGGATCGAGGTCCGGCTGAACGCGGACTATCTGGCCGACCGCGACTACTGGAACGCCCAGGCCGACCGCGTGGTCTACACCGGCCCGATCGACGCCTACTTCGGCTTCTCCCTCGGCACGCTGGAGTACCGCAGCGTCCGCTTTGAGACGGAGGTCCTCGACACGGACAACTTCCAGGGCAACGCCGTGGTGAACTACACCGACCGTGAGACGCCGTACACCCGCATCATCGAGCACAAGCACTTTGAGTTCGGGACCCAGCCCAAGACGGTGATCAGCCGGGAGTACTCCTCCGAGTGGAAGCCGGGCGACGAGCCGTACTACCCCGTCAACGACGAGAAGAACGGCCAGCTCTATCAGGCCTACCGCGCCCTGGCGGACCGGGAGCGTCAGGTGGTCTTCGGCGGCCGCCTCGGCGAGTACAAGTATTACGACATGGATCAGGTGGTGGACCGCGCCCTCTCTGTGGCGGCGGACCAGCTCCTGACGGGCAAGTAAACACAGACAACATGCGCCGCAGAAAGGTTTTCACCCTCCTGCGGCGCATCTTTTTTGCCGGTTGGCCGGTTTACTCCGTCAGCATCCCGAGGCAGCGCTCGAAGCGCACGCCGTAGATATGCTCCGGCTCGGTGGCCCGGATGGCGGCGATGACGACGTCGCTCGCCTTCTCCACCGCCTCGCGCAGGCTCCTGCCGCGCATGAGCATGCCCTGACAGGTGGAGGCGAAGAGGTCGCCCGTGCCGTGGAACTGGCAGGGCAGGCGGTCGCGCACCACCTGGTCCTCCGCGCCGCTGGCGCAGTCATAGATCAGGTTGCACACCTTGCCCGGCGTGAGCTCCAGCCCGGTGAGCACCACCGTGCCCGCGCCCAGGGCGGCCAGCTTCCGGAGAATGCCGCGGCAGAAGGCGAGGTCATAGACCTCCGGCACCGTCTCCTCCCCGGCGAGGAAGCAGGCCTCCGTCAGGTTGGGCACGATGATGTCCGCCTTGCCGCAGAGCTTTGCCATCTGGCGGCAGAAGGCCATGTCAAAGCCGGTGTAGAATTTGCCGTGGTCCGCCATCACCGGGTCCACCACGATCAGGGTGTCCGGCCCGGAGAGGGTGTCCATCAGCGCGGCGACGTGGGCGATCTGCTCGGCCGAGCCGAGATAGCCGGTGCCGATGCCGTCAAAGGGAAGGCCGGTGCGCTTCCAGTGCGCGGTGATGGCGGGGATATCCTCCGTCAGGTCGCGGAAGGTGTAGCCGGAAAAGGGCGTGCCCGTATGGGTGGAGAGCACCGCCGTCGGCACCACACAGCACTCCACCCCGCAGGCGGAGATCACCGGCAGCGCCACCGTCAGCGAGCACTGGCCCAGACAGGAGATGTCCTGGATCGAGATAAAACGTTTTGCCTCTTGCATGGTAATTCCTCCACAAAATCAGGGATGGACCGGTCTGTATCCCCATTCTACGCCACGTCTGACCTTGTGAAAAGGGTCAATTTTGATTATTTTTATAAGTCCAGTTCCAGGCTGACCGGGCAGTGGTCGCTGCCCATGACGTCCGCGTGGATCGCGGCGGCGGCAATGCGCTCCGCCAGGCGCTCGGAGACGATGAAGTAGTCGATGCGCCAGCCCGCGTTGTTCTCCCGCGCGCGGAAGCGGTAGCTCCACCAGGAGTAGGCCCCCGTCCGGTCGGGATAGAGGCGGCGGAAGCTGTCCACAAAGCCGGCGGCGAGCAGCTCGGTCATCTTGCCGCGCTCCTGGTCGGAGAAGCCGGCGTTGCCGCGGTTGGGGCCGGGGTTCTTCAGGTCGATCGGCTCATGGGCCACGTTGAGGTCGCCGCAGTAGACCACCGGCTTCTTGGCGTCCAGCGACTGGAGATAGGCGCGCAGGTCGTCCTCCCAGCGCATCCGGTAGTCGATGCGCCGCAGGCCGTCCTGTGCGTTGGGGGTGTAGCAGCAGACGAAGTAGAACGGCTCAAACTCCAGGGTGATCAGCCGCCCCTCGTGGTCGTGCTCCTCCATGCCGAGGCCGTAGGAGACGGAGAGGGGTTCGGGGCGGGAGAAGACCGCCGTGCCGGAGTACCCCTTCTTCTCCGCGCTGTACCAGTACTGATGGTAGCCGGGGAGGTCGAGCTCCACCTGTCCGGGCTGCAGCTTGGTCTCCTGCAGGCAGAAGATGTCGGCATCGAGGGCGGCGAAGGACTCCAGAAAGCCCTTCTTCAGACAGGCGCGCAGGCCGTTGACGTTCCAGGAGATCAGTTTCATCTCGCTTCCATCCTTTCCGTGCGGGAATTTTCTGGCCACATTATAGCGGAAAAACGCCGCCCGGGCAACCGCGGCGGGGGAAAAGGGGGGACGCCGGTCCGCCTCATAGAAAATTCACAGAAATCGCGGTTGAATAATCGGAGGGACTATGTTAAAATAACCACACAGAAACCCCGCCTGTTCGCAGGTGCAAATCATCAAAGGAGTGACTGACGATGGTTAAAGTCATCATGGAGCCGAAAGGCTCCGGCAAGACCAAGCAGCTGATTGAGATGATCAACTCCGCCGTGCTGACCGAGCATGGAAACGTGGTCTGTATCGAGTGGGACCGCGAGCTTGTCTATGACATTCACTACCATATCCGTCTGATCGAGGCCAGCGATTTCTATCTGCCCAGCTTTGAGGCCATGAAGGGCTTTATCAGCGGCCTGTATGCCGGCAATTATGACATCACCCATATCTTTGTGGACAACCTGAGCAAGGTGGTCCCCTGCAAGGACCCCGCCCAGATCGAGGAGTTCCTGGACTGGATGGACCGCTTCAGCACCGCCAACGGCCTGAAGTTCACCATCACCATCTCCGCCGATGCCGAGAGCATGACCGACGGCATCAAGAAGTATCTGAACTGATTTTGATCGGTACGAGCCGGCGGCGCAGAACTTCTGCGCCGCCGGAGTGCATTTTGACAGACTGACGCGCCCGCCCGGAAACCAGAATGGCTCCGGGCGGGCGTGTGCTTTTTCTCCTTTGCAGAGCGTGCGATGAGGACGGGATGTCAAGGCGACAGAGCGCCTCCCGCCGTGTGCCGCTCACTTCATGAGCTTCTTATAGACCAGGAAGGAGTACAGCGTGGTCCACGCCGCCGTGAGCAGTGTCGCGCCCAACAGCAGTCCCACCGTCCACCCCTCCCCGAGCAGGGGGGAGAACAGCCCGACCAGGAGGAGCGCCACCCCGCACAGGACGAAGGAGATGCCGCCCATCCGCTGGCTGCGGTTCCAGTTGTGCTCGTCCGCCAGCGCCCAGGGGGTGCGGCAGCCGAAGAAGTAATTCTGCCGGATGCGGGGCATGTAGTTGCCCAGCACGATGAAGAGCGCGCCCAGCCCGCCGCTCACCAGCAGGCCGACCAGGTTCCCCCGCTCGGGCAGCACCCCGAAGCAGGTCAGCTCGCTCAGCCAGCCGACCGCGCAGAGAAACAGGGTGATGGCGGTGAGAAAGCCGCGCCAGATGGGGGCAAATTTCTCATAGTTCTCCTGCTTGGGGTCCATCGCCGGGAGGACCCCGAGCAGAAGGAGCATCCCCGCCGGGATCAGGGCGGTGACGAGCACCACCCACTTCGGCCCCCAGCCGTCCGCCACGCCGTCAAAGCCCCAGTGGATGGGGACCGTCTCCGGCAGGGCGGGATAGCAGGCCAGATGGGCCAGGAAATTGGCCGCGCACACCGCGGCGAGCACGGCAAACAGCCGTCTATTGCTTTTCATCGCGCACTCCTTTCCCGAAGTCGTAAAACCACTTCATCAGCTCCTGAAATACCGTCAGGTTCAGGCGGTAGACGATGTTCTGTCCCCGCCGCTCGTCCGCCACCAGTCCGGCTGACCGGAGGGTGGCCAGGTGGTGGCTCACCGAGGGCTTTGCCATGTCAAACTGCGCGACGATCTCCCCGGCGGTCAGCTCACCGTCCGCCAGCAGCTCCAGGATCCGCCGCCGCGTCGGGTCGGCCAGCGCCTTAAAGGCATCTCTCATCCCGCATACCTCCTTTTCGATAATTAGAAAATTGTCTAATCTTCTATCAATAGAATAACACAGAGCCGCCCCGCCGTCAAGTGCGCGATGGAAAAAAGCGCGGCGGTTTGACGGCGGGGCGGCTTTACGGATGGGGCGGCGGGGCAGCCGTGCGGAACATCTGCCCGCTCATCAGGCGGCAGACCTTCCGCGCCAGCTCCCGCCGGTCGAGGCCGGAGTCGGCGCAGTGCTTGAGCAGCAGGCCGGTCAGCCCGGCGGCGCAGAAGTCGAGGGCCACCTCCAGGTCAGAGTAGAGGACGGAGACCTGTCCGCCCCGCCCGCCCTGAAGCATCTGCTGGCAGTAGGCGCGGGTGGTCTCGGCCAGGATGCGCTCCACCTGGGCCCGCCGCTGGGAGGCGAGCAGCTTTTCCAGCAGCGCATGGTGCTCTGCCGCCGCGTCGATGAGCAGCTCGAGCGCCTCCTCCGGGGAGTCCTTGGCCAGCCCCTCGCGGGCGATGCGGTCAAAGCCCCGCTGGACGGACCACTCGATGACGTCCATCATATCCTGAAAGTGGTAGTAGAAGGTCTGCCGGGAGATGCCGCAGGCCTCGATGAGAGATTTTACGGTGATCTTGTCCACATTCTGACGCTGGATGAGGGAGGCGAAGGCGTCCGCGATCACGTTTTTCATATCAATTGGCATGGGCGCCTCCCCTCTCGCGCGCGGTCAGAAGTCCTCCTCGCCGTCTGCGTCCATGCCGTCCGGCATGTCGTGCATCAGCTCGCCCAGGCGGAGCTTGCGGCGGGTCTTGGCCGCCTCCACCTGCTCGTGCAGCAGCTCCTTCACCTCGCGGGGGTTGCGGATGTCGCGCAGGACGAGGGTGGGGGCGGTCCGGTCGGCGGAGACAACGGTGACCGAGCCGACGCCGAAGATGCGCTGGCCGAGGTGGATGGACAGGCTGATGTCGCGCACGCGGTAGAGGAGGATCTCCTCTGCGTGCAGGTTGACCAGGCCGGTCTCCACGAACAGCCGGTCCTCGCTCATCGCGTAGCGGGTGAAGGTGATGGGCAGGCCGAAGATACGCCTGCGGTCTTGCCAGAGATAATCCATAGCGGGTCCTCCTTTTTCACTTCTTTCACTTCGAATCGCTGTTCGTCTGCTTCTCCAGCCAGAAGATGAGCGCGGCGACGTCCGCCGGGCTCACCCCGGAGATGCGCGAGGCCTGGCCGAGGTTCAGCGGGCGGATGCGGTCGAGCTTCTGCCGCGCCTCCAGACGGAGGCTCTGGATGGAGAGATAGTCCGCCCCGGCGGGCAGGGCGCGGCCCTCCATCCGGCGGAACTCCTCGATCTGCCGCGCCTGCCGGGCGATGTAGCCGTCATACTTGATGCGGATGGCCGCCTGCTCCGTCACCGCGCGCGGCAGGGCGGGCCGTCCGGGGTCGAAGGGGGCGAGGTCGTCATAGCTGATCCTGGGCCGGCGCAGGAGGCTCGCGAGCCTGGCCCCGGAGGGGGGGACGCTCTCCCCCCGCGCGGCGAGGAAGGCGGCCAGCTCCGGCGTGGAGGCGGCCCCTGTGTGCTCCAGCCGGTCCATCTCCCGCGCGACGAGGCGGTATTTCTCCTGCACCGCCTCATAGCGCGCCCGGTCCACCAGGCCGAGGGCGTAGCCCACCGGGGTGAGGCGCTCGTCGGCGTTGTCCTGCCGCTGGATCAGGCGGTACTCCGTGCGCGAGGTCATCATCCGGTACGGCTCGTTGGTCCCCTTGGTCACCAGGTCGTCGATCAGCACGCCGATATAGCCCTGGTCCCGCCGGAGGATGAGCGGCGCGCGGCCCAAAATCTTGAGCGCGGCGTTCACCCCGGCGACAAAGCCCTGTACCGCCGCCTCCTCATAGCCGGAGGAGCCGTTGAATTGCCCCGCGCCGTAGAGGCCGGGGATTTTTTTGCACTCCAGCGTGGGCAGAAGCTGGCGCGGGTCGACGCAGTCGTACTCGATCGCGTAGGCGGGGCGGGTCATCTCCGCCCGCTCCAGGCCGGGGAGGGTGTGGAGCATCTCGATCTGCACGTCCTCCGGAAGGGAGGAGGAGAAGCCCTGCAAATACAGCTCCTCCGTCTCCAGCCCCATCGGCTCGAGAAAGAGCTGGTGGCGCTCCTTGTCGGCAAAGCGGACCACCTTGTCCTCGATGGAGGGGCAGTAGCGCGGCCCCACCCCCTCGATCACCCCGGAAAAGAGGGGGGAGCGGTGGAGGTTGGCGCGGATGATCTCGTGCGTCCGCTGATTGGTATAGGTGAGGTAGCACACAGCGCGGTTTTCCGGGCGCTGCGCGGTCTGAAAGGAGAAGGGCTCGGCATCCTCGTCCCCCGGCTGGCACTGGAGCTGGGAGAAGTCCACGCTGCGGCGGAGGATGCGCGGGGGCGTGCCCGTCTTGAAGCGGCGCAGCTCCAGCCCGAGCGCGCGCAGGCGTTCGGTGAGGGCGAGGGCGGCCTGCTGCCCGTCCGGTCCGCTCGTGCGCGTCACGTCCCCGACGATGGTGCGCCCGCCCAGATGGGTGCCGGTGGCGATCACGACGGCGCGGACGGCGTAGGTCGCGCCGGTGGCGGTGCGCACGCCGCTCACATGGCCCTCCTCCGTCAAAATCTCCACCACCTCCGCCTGACGCAGGTGCAGCCGCTCCTGCCGCTCGAGGGTGTGCTTCATGATCTCCTGATAGCGCCGCCGGTCCGCCTGCGCCCGCAGCGACCAGACGGAGGGGCCCTTGCCCCGGTTGAGCACCCGGTACTGGATGCAGGCCCGGTCCGCCGCGCGGGCCATCTCGCCGCCCAGGGCGTCCAGCTCGCGGACCAGGTGCCCCTTGCCGGTGCCGCCGATGGCGGGGTTGCAGGGCATATTGCCCACCGCGTCCAGGTTGACGGTGAAGCAGACCGTCTCCAGCCCCAGCCGCGCGGCGGCGAGCGCCGCCTCAATCCCGGCGTGGCCCGCGCCGATCACGGCGACGTCATACGAGCCTGCGGTAAAATTCATGGTACATGCTTCCTTCTTGTGTCGTAGGGGCGCACCCAGTGCGCCCGCGTGGGTGGGACGGTTTTCGAACGGGCGTGCTGCCCCTCATCCGTCGCGGCTTGCGCCGCGCCACCTTCCCCCGGAGGGGGAAGGCTTTTTACACCGGGGGCGGGGCCATAGGGGCGCACCCAGTGCGCCCGCATAGAGGGACGGTTTTCGAACAGGCGTGCTGCCCCTCATCCGTCGCGGCTTGCGCCGCGCCACCTTCCCCCGGAGGGGGAAGGCTTTTTCTCCAGCACGGCCCTGTGCCTTCCCCCCCTTGGGGGGAAGGTGCCCCCGCAGGGGGCGGATGAGGGGACGAAGACCGCGGCCATCACCGCGGGCGCACGCGGTGCGCCCCTACGGGGTGGCTCCGTTCCTGCGCCGGGTTTCAGAACCGCTTTGCAGATTCTGAAGAATAGTTTAACATACTCTGAAGGGGGCGGCAACCGTCTTGACCTTTTTCTGCCGGGCCGATATACTGGATGGGACGAAATGGCCCCAAAAGACCGGAAAGAGAGGGTGGAAGATGAGAAGACTGCTCTGCGCGCTCCTCGCGCTCTGCCTGGCGGCGGGCCTGTGCGCCTGCCGCAGCCGCGACGAGCGGGACGCGCTGCGCGCCCAGCTCGACTATGCCAACGGCTACGCCGGACCGGAGCGGACGGACTGGGCGATGGACGACGGCACCACGGTGGAGAGGACCGTCCTGCTCGCGCAGGAGGACGGCCTCACGGTGACGGCGCTCGGCATTTATGAGGACGACTATGACGTGAGCCTCGTGCTCCAGGTGCGAAACGAGGGCCGCAGGGATGTCAGCCTCTCCTGCGACCGGCTGGCGGTGAACGGCTGGGAGGTGGACGCCTACGTCTATGGCAGCACCGTCTACGCCGGCGGCATGGCGGACCTGCAGCTCTCCTTCCCGCGCGCGGGCCTCTACCGGACGGGGGCGGACGCGGTCTGGTCGCTCGACTATGAGCTGCGCTTCTATGACGATGCGTATGACACCGTGGCCGGGATAGAGGGCTCTCTCGCCACCTCCCATCCCGCGCAGGCGCTTGCGATGCCGGGCGAGGTCTGCTACGAGAGCGAATCCGTGGCCCTCTCTCTGGCCGGGGTGGTCGTGGAGGAGAGCTATGTCGAGGTCTGGCTCGCCGCGGAGAACCGCAGCCGTCTGGACCTGACGCTGGAGAGCGAATACGCCGCAGTGGACGGCGATGAGGAGACGATGGTGGACTTCTGGCTCTGGGAGACCCTCTCCGCCGGGAGCCGCCGGCTCTTCTGCATCACTCTCTGGCGGGACGACCTGGCGGGCATCACCGGCTCGGAGGACCTGCCGGAGACGCTGACGGTCCCCCTCGTCATCACGGAGGACTACAGCGGCGTGGAGAAGGCGGAGCTGACGATCTCTCTGGCAGAGGAATAGGGCGGGAAAAATGTCTGGAAAGCCCGCCGGGCAGGGTTGACATTGCCCGGTAAAAGGCATACTATTAAAAAGAGGAAACTCCCGTTCTCCGGGCGGCCGGGCAGGCGCCGCCGCCCGGAGGCGGGCTACAAATTCGGGCAAATGCACGCATCTGCCCGACATCGCTCCGGTAGGTAAGGCTACCACAAGGATACGGGTTGCTGCCGCAAAGTCGTGGAGACACGATCCGCTGGTTGGAACAGGTGATATCGAACCCAAAGGTGTCACTTAACGCAATTTCACTGCCTTGTGATGCTAAAGCTCAAACGGTGGGGCGGGGCGCTGGGGCGCCCCGGCGGCACGCGCGCATCTGATGCCGGAGGAGGGCGTCAGGTGCTTTTTTGTCCGCTCCGGCGGGCAGGACGCTGGAACAGAGAGGATGGTGGCGGAGATGGCCAATTTTGAGCGCAATATGGAGAAGATGCTCTCCATTGTCAGCGATTTGCTGCGGCGAAAACAGTATGCCCAGCTGCGCGGCCTCCTCCTGCCGCTCGAGCCGCCCGACGTGGCGCAGATGTTCGAGCAGCTCCCGGAGCAGGATATCCCGCTGCTGTTTCGCCTGCTGCCCAAGGAACTGGCGGCGGAGGTCTTCGTTGAGCTGGAGACGGAGTATCAGCAGCAGCTCATCCGCAGCTTCTCCAACGCAGAGCTGAAAGAGGTGCTCGACGAGCTCTATCTGGACGACGCGGTGGACATCGTCGAGGAGATGCCGGCCAATGTGGTCAAGCGCATCCTCGCACACTCCGACCCGGAGATGCGCAAGAGCATCAACGAAATTTTGAAATACCCCGAGGACTCCGCCGGGAGCATCATGACCACGGAGTACATCGACCTCAAGCGGGACATGACGGTGGCCGACTGCTTCAAGCGCATCCGCCGCAACGCCGCCGACGTGGAGACGGTGAACGTCTGCTATGTGCTCGACCGGGACCGGAAGCTCAAGGGCTATGTCACCATCCGCGACCTCTTCCTGGCCGACTATGAGGACGTGGTGGATGAGATCATGAACCCCAACATCATCTTCGCCACCACCCTGGAGGACCAGGAGACGGTGGCGCAGAAGTTCCGCCGCTACGGCTTCATCGCCATGCCGGTGGTGGACACGGAGGAGCGCCTGGTGGGCATCATCACCGCCGACGACGTCTTCGACGTCATGGAGGAGGAGGTCACCGAGGACATCGCCAAGATGGCGGCCATCGTCCCGAACGACAAGCCCTACCTGCGCACCGGCGTCTTTGAGACCTGGGCCTCCCGCATCCCCTGGCTGCTGCTGCTGATGATCTCCGCCACCTTCACCGGGATGATCATCACCGGCTTTGAGTCGTCGCTGGCGGCCTACGCCGCCCTCACCGCCTATATCCCCATGCTCACCGGCACCGGCGGCAACAGCGGCTCGCAGTCCTCCGTCTCCGTCATCCGCGGCGTCTCGCTGGGGGAGATCCAGTTTGCCGACCTGCCGCGCGTGGTGTGGAAGGAGTCGCGCGTCTCCCTCCTGTGCGGGCTGACGCTCGCGGTGGCCAACTTTGTGAAGATGATGCTGGTGGACCGGATGCTCTTTCACAACTCCGCCATCACCGTCCCCATCGCCCTGGTGGTCTGCGCCACCCTGGTGGGCACGGTGTTTTCCGCCAAGATCATCGGCTGCGCCCTGCCCATGCTCGCCAAGAAGCTGGGCTTTGACCCGGCGGTGATGGCCAGCCCCTTCATCACCACCATCGTCGACGCCCTCTCCCTGCTGATCTACTTCGGCTTTGCCGCGCTCATCCTGCCCGCGGGCTGAGACGGCGTGGTCAGGAATCCCGGCTTTCGTTCCATTTTTCCCTCACATTTGCGCTCTTGAAGAAGGGAACGCTTCGTGATAAGATAGGTTTGTGAACACTGCGCATCTGAAATACGGCGCAGAGCAAGGAGGCAGCACAGCGATGGCAATTTTGGTGTTGGGCGGGGCCGGCTACATTGGGTCCCATACGGTCCGGCAGCTCATCGACGCCGGGCGTGACGTGGTCGTGGTGGATAACCTGGAGACGGGCTTCCGCGCGGCGGTGCATCCCGGGGCCCGCTTCTATCAGGCGGACATCCGCGACAAGGCCAGCCTCGAGCCGGTCTTCCAGCAGGAGCACATCGAGGGCGTGATCCACTTCGCCGCCAACTCCCAGGTGGGCGAGAGCATGGTCAAGCCGCTGAAATACTATGACAACAACCTCTGCGGGACCAAGTGCCTGCTCGATGTGATGGTGGCCCACGGGGTGGACAAGATCGTCTTCTCCTCCACCGCGGCGACCTACGGAGAGCCGGAGCGGGTGCCCATCCTGGAGACCGACCGGACCAACCCCACCAACTGCTACGGCGAGACCAAGCTGAGCATGGAGAAGATGTTCCAGTGGGTGGGCCACGCGCACGGGCTGCGCTTTGTCTCCCTGCGCTACTTCAACGCCTGCGGCGCGCATCCCTCCGGGGAGATCGGCGAGGCGCACGATCCGGAGACCCACCTGATCCCCCTCATCCTCCAGGTCCCCAACGGCCAGCGGGAGGCCATCTCCATCTTCGGCAACGACTATCCCACCCCGGACGGCACCTGCATCCGGGACTATATCCACGTCACCGACCTCGCCCAGGCGCACATCCTCGCCCTGGAATACCTGGAAAAGGGCGGGGCGAGCGACATCTTCAACCTCGGCAACGGCGTCGGCTTCTCCGTGCGCGAGGTGATCGAGACGGCACGCCGCGTCACCGGCCACCCCATCCCGACGAAGGAGACCCCGCGCCGCGCGGGCGACCCCGCCCAGCTCATCGCCTCGAGCGAGAAGGCCAAGACCGTCCTCGGCTGGAAGCCGCAGTATGACGATCTGGAGACCATCATCTCCTCTGCCTGGCGCTGGCACCAGAGCCACCCCCACGGCTACGAGAGCTGAGGCACATGTTTCCGGTCAAAGCGGGCATGGCCCGTTTTGATAGATGCGGATCAGGCGATATGCCCCGCCCCGGCTTCCTCTCCGGGCAGAATAGGAGGACCTGCGGATCAGGCAATATGCCCCGCCCCGGCTTCCTCCCCGGGCAGAATAGGAGGACCTGCGGATCAGGCGATATGCCCCGCCTCGGGCGTTCTCCCCGTGTCAAAATAGAGAGCACAGCGGCCCGGGCGGGAGCTTTCCGCCCGGACCGCGCGGATTTTCGCGGGCATGATGGAATTGGCAGACATGCGAGATTTAGGTTCTCGTGGAGCGATCCGTCGGGGTTCGAGTCCCCGTGCCCGCAGCACACAGCAGAGAGAGCGCAGACGGTGAAACAACTGCGCTGCGCGCTTTTCAAGCGCCGGACGCCGGCCAGCCCCCGAGAGGGTGTGCCGGCGTCCGGCGTTTTTGATGCCCGGCCGTCTGCGCTTGACAGCATGGGCGGGGGAGAGGTACAATGTTCCGTAACTAACGCTGTCGGGAGGGAGGAGTGCGGTATGCCCGGCTGGAAGAAGGCCGCCTATGACCTGATCAAACGCCATCCCTTCCTGCGCCTTCAGGTGCGCCGCCTGCTGGGGGCGGCAAAGAGGGTGCGCTACCGCCTGCGCGCCGCCGGCGTGCCGGTGGAAAAGCGGACGGTGCTCTTCTGCTCCTACCACGGGGCACACTGCACCTGCAGCCCCAGGGCGATCTATGACGAGATGGCGGGGGATGCGGCATACCGGGATTACAGCTTTCTCTGGGCGGTGCGGGACCCGGCCGCACATCCCGACCTCGCCGCCGCCCCGCGTACTGAACTGGTGCGCTTCGGAGGGGCGGACTTTGAGCGCGCGATGGCGCGCGCGGGGACCTGGGTGTTCAACTCCACCCTCCCGGAGCATATCTTTCCCCGGCGGGGCCAGCGCTGCCTCCAGTGCTGGCACGGCACCCCGCTCAAGCGCCTCGGCTTTGACATCGCAGACGACGGCAACGCGATGAACGCCCCGGCGGAGATCCGCCGCCGCTACCGGCTGGAGGCGGAGAAGCTGACGTGGTTCCTCTCCCCGTCCCCCTTTGCCAGCGCCTGCTTCCGCTCGGCCTGGCCGCTGGAGGCGTGCGGCGTCCGGGTGCTGGAGGCGGGCTATCCTCGCAACGACCGCCTCGCCCGCGCGACGGAGGCGGACCGCAAAGCAGCACGCGCCGTCCTCGGCCTCCCGGACGGGGTGCGGGCGGTGCTCTACGCGCCCACCTTCCGCGACGACGAGCACATCTCCGGAGAGGGCTATGCCTGCCGCCCGGCGGTGGACTTCGCCCGGCTGCGCGGGGCGCTGGGGGAGGGGTACGTCATCCTCTTCCGGGCGCACTATCTGGTCGCCTCCGCCTTTGACTTTGACGCCCTGGGCGGCTTCGTGCGCGACGTGTCCGGCGTGGAGGAGATCAACGACCTCTATCTCGCCGCCGACCTGCTGGTGACGGACTACTCGAGCACGATGTTCGACTATGCCGTGCTCCGGCGGCCCATCCTGTTTTATATGTACGATCTGGAGCGCTACCGCGACCGGCTGCGCGGCTTCTACTTCGACCCGGAGGAGCTGCCCGGGCGCATCCTCCGCCGGGAGGAGGACCTCGGGTCCGCCATCCGGGCGGCGGAGAGATTCCGCTGGACGGAGGAGTGGGAGGCGTTTCGCCGGCGCTTTGCCCCGCTGGAGGACGGACATGCCGCCCGGCGGGTGCTCCGCGCCGTGTTTGGAGAGGAGAGAGACCATGAGCTGGAGAGATAAGCTGCGCGCCCGCCGCGAGAGCGCGCCGGTGAAGCTGCTCTACGCCGCCTATGCGCGGGCCGTCCGCCTGCTCTACCGGGTGGAGCGGCGCACGGCGCCGCTGGAGGAGAAGCTGGTGCTCTTTGAGGCGTTTCAGGGCCGGCAGTACACCTGCAGCCCCAAGGCCCTCTATGAGCAGATGCTCCGGGAGGAGCGCTTTGCGGACTACCGCTTCCTCTGGGCCTTCACCGAGGAGGCCGAGCGGCGCAACCCGATGCCGGACGCGCGCACGGGCGTGGTGCGCTATAACTCCCGGGCCCACAAGCGTGCCTGCGCCCGGGCGGGGACCATCATCACCAACTCCATGCCCCTCGGCTTCTTCCAGCCGCGGCGCGGGCAGCGCCTGGTGGAGACCTGGCACGGCACCCCGCTCAAGCGCCTGGGCTGCGACATCGAGGTGGACAGCAATGCGGTCAACACCGCCGGGGAGATCCACGCGCGCTACCGCGATCGGGTGCAGAAGATCTCCGTCCTCCTCTCCCCCTCCGACTTCTACACGGAGAAGCTCACCTCCGCCTTCGACCTCCGGGGCGCGGGCAGAGAGGTGCGCATCGTGCAGGAGGGCTATCCGAGAAACGACTTCCTCGCCCGCTGCACCCCGGAGGAGGCGGCGGATATCCGGGCCCGCCTGGGCGTCCCGGCGGGGAAGAAGGTGATCCTCTACGCCCCCACCTTCCGCGACGATGAGAAGCTGGAGAAGGCCTACAGCTACGGCTTCACCCTCCAGATGGACTTTGACCACCTGCTTGAGACGCTGGGGGAGGACTATGTGATCCTCTTCCGCCCGCACTACTTCGTCGCCAGCCAGTTTGACTTTGCGCGCTATGCCGGCCGGGTGATCAACGCGGCTGGGGTGGACGACGTGAACTGGCTGTATGTGATCAGCGATCTGCTCATCACCGACTACTCCAGCGTCTTCTTTGACTACGCCATCCTCCGCCGCCCCATCCTGCTCTATATGTACGACCTGGAGCGCTATCAGGGCCAGCTGCGCGACTTTTACATCGACCTCGCCGCGCTGCCCTTTCCCATCGTGCGCACCCAGGAGGCGCTCGAGCAGGCCATCCTGGACCAGTTTTCCGGCGGCTTTTCCTATGGGGAGGCCTACCGCCGCTTCAACGAGACCTATACCCCCCGCGACGACGGCGGGGCGGCCCGGAGGGTGCTCGAGGCGCTTTTTCCCATCGAAGGAAACGAAACGGATACGAAATAAAGAAAAATAAAGAAAAATGCGCTGAAAAATGCGGCATGTTTTCTTGCCATACGCCGGGAAAGCAGATATAATAGAGAGGCCCCGGCCCCTCCTGACGGGGAGGGACTGCCAATGCACAGGAGGGCGGAAGACAGATGTATTTTGATACCCATGCCCACTATGACAGCCGCGCCTTTGACCACGACCGGGACGAGCTGCTCGCCTCCCTGCCGGAGCACGGCGTGGAGCTGGCGCTCAACCCCGGCTGCGACTGGGACAGCTCCTGCCGGGCGGTGGAGTATGCCCACCGGTTTGGACATGTCTACGCCGCCGTCGGCTTCCATCCCTCCGACATCGAGCGCCTGGACGAGGAGATGCTCGGCCGCCTGCGCACGCTGGCGCAGGATGAGCGGGTGCGCGCGATCGGTGAGATCGGGCTGGACTACTACTGGGAGTCCTACGCCAGCCACGACTGGCAGAAGGAGGGCCTGCGCCGGCAGATGGCGCTGGCCGAAGAGCTCGGCCTTCCGGTGATCTTCCATGACCGGGAGGCGCACGCCGACGCGATGGAGATCGTCCGGGCCTTTCCCGCCGTGCGCGGCGTGTTCCACTGCTACTCCGGTGGGGTGGAGCAGGCGCGCGAGCTGGTGGACCGGGGGTGGATGATCTCGTTCACCGGGGCGCTCACCTTCCCCAACGCCCGGCGCGCCCCCGAGGTGGCCGCCGCCCTGCCGCGCGAGTCGGTCATGATCGAGACGGACGCCCCCTATCAGCTCCCCTACCCCCGCACGGCGGAGGATAAGCGCCGCCGGCGCAACTCCTCCCTGCGCGTCTGGCAGGTGGCCGCGCGCCTGGCGGAGATCTGGGGCGTCAGCCTGGAGGAGGCGGCCGCCATCACGACGGAAAACGGCAGGCGCTTTTTCCGCATCCCATAAAAGGTTCCGCGGCTCCCCGCCGCGTCCCTGCTGCAAGTTCCAGCTCAAGACGAGAATGAAAAGGAAGTGTTGCTAGTGAAACATCCCATTTTGACCCGCTCCGTCAGCCTGCTGCTGGCGCTGGTCATGCTGTTGGCGTTCCCCGCCGCTGCGCTGGAGCAGGCCGATGTGTCCGGCGAAGCGCCGGGGACGGCCGCTGAGGCGTCGGAGCAGACCGCCGGCCAGGACCAGGAGGCGGAGCCGTATCTCGATGAGGACGGCAATTTCAACGCGCCGAAGAAGCTGACGGTCTACTACACCGCCCGGCTGGACGGCTCTGAAACGGCGGATATGATGCCGGTGAGCACCTATACCGGCGTGGCCGCGTTCTTTGACTATGCGCAGGATGAGGAGCTGGAGACGCCTTACTTCTTCTACTATGAGAATGGCCGCCTCCAGGACGACGAGGCGTGCACGGTCCAGTCCAGCGCCTATCTGAAGCTGACTGCCCCGCACGAAGAGGCGGAGGACGCCTACTACGCCGAGGAGGTCTATGTGGACGGGGAGAGCGACGAGCCGGCTACCTATACCTTCTCCTTCAACCGCGCCGATGGCGGTGAGAACGGACCGGTCCTCCAGGAGGAGCCGTCTGACAGCGCCCTGAGCGATGGGGCGGAGCCTCAGACGCAGGAGGAGCCGACGCCCAACACCCTGACCAGCGAGCCGGAGGCGCAGGAGGAGAGCGCCGCCGCGCCGTCGGGCCTCACCCTGAGCCAGGAGGAGGACGGCTCCACGCCCACCCTGAGCTGGAGCGCGGTCTCCGGCGCGGAGCGCTACCACATTTACCGCCGGACGAACGGCGGCGCGTGGGCGGAGCTTGCGCGCACAGAGGACACTTCCTATACGGACAAGAGCACGCTCGCCTCGGGCGTGACCTATACCTATGATGTCCGCGCCGCGTATGACGGCGGTGAGCTCAGCCCGGAGGGGGAGAGCACCGTCAGCTACCGGCTGCACCCCGTCCCCACCGTGACGCTCAAGTCGATCGCCGGCGGGATGCGGGTGACCTGGACGAGAGACAGCGCCGCCACGGGCTACCGCGTCTACCGGAACGCCGGCAGCGGCTGGCAGGCGGTCGCGGACCTGGAGGCCTCTGTCAGCACCTACCTGGATGAAGGGGCGAAGAACAACCAGAAGAACGCCTACTGCGTCCGCGCCTATTACGGCGAAGCGGGCCTCTCCGGCCGGGAGGACCTGACGGAGAACGTCTGGAGCGGGTTCAAGTCCGCAGAGCTGTACTATCTGACCGCCCCGGCGCTCAGGAATGTCAGCACCGGCAACAGCGGCATGAACGTCCAGTGGACCAAGGTGGACGGGGCGGTGAACTACAGCGTCTGGCGCAAGACCTCGCCGGCGAGCAGCTGGACCCGTCTGGGCCATACGTCCTCGACCAGCTTCACCGACAAGACGGCGAAGGAGGGCACTGCCTACTACTATACTGTCGTGGCGCACGCCTCTGCGGGCAGCAGCCATTTCTATGAGAACGCCACCGGCTATGTCCTGCACGGCGCCCCTGTGGTGACGGCGGGGAGAAAAGGCGCCGGCGTGTCCGTGAAATGGACCCTCGACCCCGATGCGACGGGCTACTTCATCTTCCGCCGCGTTGGCAGCACCTGGAAGCAGATCGCCCGCGCGGAAGCGGGAGTCTCCTCCTATCAGGACGATGAGCCGACGGTCGGCACGAACTACTACACGGTGCGCGCCTACTACGGTGACCTCCCGATCGGGGAGGCCAGCCTGAACGGCAGCAACGACTGGGGCGCCTATAAGAGCTCGGCGGGCTGCGTCTATTATGCGGTGCCGCATCTCGGCACCCCGTACAACACGGACACCGGAATCACTGTCACCTGGCAGAAGACGTCCGGCGCGGCCGGCTATACCGTCTTCCGCAAGACGGAGAGCACGGCCTGGAAGCAGATCAAGAGGATCCACAACGGCAGCACGACCAGCTATCTGGACACCACCGCCGCAGAGGGAGTGGATTACTACTACACCGTCTGCGCCTTCTATGAGGCCGGCGGAAAGCAGCAGGGCGGCTTTGAGACGCCGGAGGAGAGCGTCCGCCGCTATCCGGACCCCACCGTTTCCGCCAGCGCCGTCTCCGGCGGGATCAAGCTCACCTGGAAGACGGACAGCAGCGCGGACGGCTATCGCGTGTGGCGCAAGGCGGACGGCGGAGGCTGGATCGCCCTGACCAATCTCGCTGCGGGCACGTCGAGCTATCTGGATACCAAGGTCACCGGCGGCGCGCGGTACACCTATACGGTGCGCGCCTACTACGGCGGTTCGCGGCCCAACTCGGTCTCCTACAACGCCGCGAGCGGCCTGTGGAGCGGCGGGACCCGGTTTGGCAGCGTCTGCTACCTGGACACCCCTGAGATCGGCGCGATCAGAAGCGTCGGCAACGGCGTGGAGGTAAACTGGACCACGGTGAGCGGGGCGACCGGCTATGTGGTCTACCGCAGGACGTCTCCCAGCAGCAACTGGAGCTGGAAGGCCACGCTGACCGGCCAGCAGATCTCCAGCTATGTGGACACCGCCGTTTCGAACAACACGACCTATTACTACACCGTGCGGGCGTTCAACAAGAGCGCATCGCTGAACAACTGGGGCGACTTTGAGCGCACGGCCCCCGGTGTGGTTTACCACGCCGCGCCCACGGCGAGCATAACCATCGTCGAAGGCGGCTTCCGGCTGTCCTGGACGAAGGATGCCGCCGCGACCGGCTACCGCATCTACCGCCAGACGGGCAGCACGGGCACGATGACCCTGATGGCCAACTGCTCTGCCGGGACCACCAGCTATACGGACACCTCTGTGGCGAGCAACACGACCTACAGCTACAGGGTCCTCGCCTACTACGGCAGCGGGGCGATCGCCTCCGCCAGCGAGAGCGAGTCCTCGGACTGGAGCGTCTGCAAGGACATCACTTACACCTACTTTGACGCCCCCGAGATGACCAGCCTCGTCAGCTCAGCCAGCGGCCTGAAGCTGACGTGGAAGAAGGTGAGCGGCGCGGCGGGCTATAAGGTCTACCGCAAGACCTCCGCCACGGCCGCCTGGCGTGAGATCGCGACCATCTCCAGCGGCGCGACCGAGGCCTATGTGGACACCGGCTCGGCCAAGCTGGCCTCCGGCACCACGGTCTACTACACCGTGCGCGCGACCGGCGCGGACCGGGTGTCGATGGGCGACTTTGACCGGAACGGTCAGATCGGCATCTATCTGGCCACCCCGGAGCTCGACAATGTGAAGGTGAGCAATTCTGGGGCATCGCTGACGTGGAAGACGGTCGGCGGCGCGCAGGAATATGTGATCTACCGCCGGACGGAGAACGGCTCCTGGCAGAGACTGAGCACGAGCAAGAGCGCGAGCTACCTCGACACCTCCGTGAAGAGCAACGCCACCAACTATTTCTACACCGTCCGGGCCACCTGCACTGCCACGGTGGACGGCAGGAAGATCAACGCGATGGGCTACTACGACCTCGACGGCGTCACCTTCGGCATCGAGCTGGGCGCCAACGGCTGGGTGAGCAGGAACGGCAATACCTATTACGGCGAGAACGGCTATGCCCTCACCGGCTGGCAGTACCTCAGCCGCAACGGCGGGACGTATAAGTATTACTTCGATCTCAAGACCGGCGCGCTGGTGACCAACCTCTACTCCTATTTCGGCAAGAGCTACCGCGAGCTGGAGACGAAGGTGACGGTCAACCTCACCAGCCAGAGCAGCAACCCCGGCCAGATCGCGATCTATGCCTATAACGGCGAGACCAAGAAATTCGATATCCCGCTGGCGACCTTCCGCTGCATCGGTAGCCTGTCCACCACCTTTGCCCGCGGCTACAGCGGCTATCTGAGAAAGGGCAGCTCCTCCCGCTGGATCTCCCTGACGGACGGCGGCCAGGCGGAGCAGTACGGCACCTACATCCATGGCACGCCGGCATGGTTCCACTCCGCGCTCTATCATTCGAGGAATATCCGCAACTTCTATGCCTACACCTATAACTCTTTGATCTCCAACAACAACAGCTCGCTGGGCTGCATCCGGCTGCAGTGCATCTATGCCTACCTGATCTCCGATATCATGAAGAACGGCTATGGCAAGAGCCACAACGTCTCCGTGCAGCTCTACAAGAACAACTCGAGCAAGGGTCCCTTCGGCGTGCCGCAGGTGAAGCGGATCTCCAACTCGAGCAAGTACGACCCGACCGATCCCGCCATCACCGGAAAGTTCTTCTACGACACCACCGTGCTGAGCGTCAGCTCCAAGGCGGGCGCGGACGACTGGTGCAGCTACTGATCTGCGCCTGACAGGTCCCTGACCGGACCGTCTGCCGGACAAACACCCCTGCCCGCCCGGGCAGGGGTGAGACTGTCAAAAAAGTCTTTTCGACAGCCTTCCAAGCAAATGCAAGCATTTGCTTGGAGTTTGCAGTCCCACTGCGCGCACGGCTTTTTGTTCCAAAAAGCCGCACACTTGCGGGACTATCAGTATTTTTGGCCCGGTACATGCCCGTGCCAAAAATGAATTGCACCCTATTTGGCCCTGCGGGCCAAACTCGGTGGGACCTTTTTTGACACTCTGCCCCTGCCCGCCCGGGCAGGGGTGTTGCTCCAGATGGCGCGGCGCAAGACCGTTCGACACATCCCCGGAAGAGAAAGAGGAGGTCAGTATGAAGAAGATCCTATGCCTGCTCCTGTCCCTGGCGCTGGCCCTGGCCTGCACCGCATGCCAGACGGCGGGCGGCCAGACGGAGACGGAGGCGGATGCCACCCCGCCGGAGGCCGCCTCCGGAGAGGAGGAGACGCCCCGGCAGGAGGCGGACATACAGGCCGCCGCGGAGGAGATCGCCCGTCAGGCGACGGAGGCCCTGCCCGAGCCGGAGCTGGACCCCATGCCCGCACCTGATACAGAGCCGGAGGCGGAGCCCGCGCCCGACCCCATCCTGGTCTGCATCGACGCGGGCCATCAGGAGCGCGGGAGCAACACGAAGGAGCCCAACGGCCCCGGCTCGTCCACCATGAAGGCCCGCGTGACCGGCGGCACCCGGGGGACCACGACCGGGCTCTATGAGTATGAGCTCAATCTGCAGGTCTCCCTCAAGCTGCAGGCGGAGCTGGAGGCGCGCGGCTATGAGGTCCTCATGGTGCGCACCACCAACGACGTCGATCTCAGCAACGCCGAGCGCAGCGAGATCGCCAACGAGGCGGAGGCGGACGCCTTTGTGCGCATCCACGCCAACGGCTCGGAGAACAGCTCGGCCCACGGCGCGATGACCATCTGCATGACCCCCTCCAACCCCTACAACGGCGACCTGTACGAGGCATCCCGCGCCCTCTCCGACGCGGTGCTCGACGGGCTGACCGCCGCCACCGGAGCCAGGAGCGAGGGCGTCTGGGAGACGGACACCATGACCGGCATCAACTGGAGCGCCGTCCCGGTCACCATCGTGGAGATGGGCTATATGACCAACCCGGAGGAGGACCGGAAGATGGCGACGGAGGAATATCAGCAGCAGCTCGCCTCCGGTATCGCCGACGGGCTGGACGCCTTCTTCGCCGCGCAGGCGGAGACAGAGACGGCGGAGGACCCGGCCGCTGAGGACGCCGGGACGGCGGAGGACGCGGCCTAAAGGAAACGGGCGGTGAATGCGGCCAGCTGTGCCCGGCGCGCGTCGGACTGCTGCGCGAGCTGGGAGAGCAGGGCGCCTGCCCCATCCTCCCCGCACCGCTGCGCCGCCCCACGCAGGCGCCGGCCGCACCGCCCCTCGCGGTGATAGAGGACCCGGCAGCACTCGGCCAGACTGGCCCAGCGCTGCGCGGGACGCCCCTGCGCGGGCAGATAGCGCACCCCCGCGCGCAGAAAGAGCAGGGCGGCGAGGCTGCGCGCCTCGGCGCGGCAGCTTGCGGCGATCGGGGAGAGCGCCTGCCAGGGGCGGCAGCAGGCGGCGCGGGAGAGGGCGTCCTCCACCGCCTCGCGCAGAAAGCGCTCCAGCCCGGCTGTTGACGGCGCGGGCGCGCCCGGCGGCAGTCCGGGGACGAGATAGCCGCCGCAGCCGCCGGGGCAGACCCGCTGCCAGACGGCCTCAAACGCCTCCTGATCCGCCGTGGGGTGGGCATGCGTGGGCTCCATAGGTATTCCTCCTGTCGTTTTTGCCATTCTATGCGGGAAAGACGGGGGCGGTTCCTCCCCATTCCGGAGAAAAAATGCAAACCGGGCTTGCAATTGACGGTGGCAGATGGTATACTGACGTTGTATGAAGATCGTATCAACCTGAGAGTGGGGCTTGCCCCGCTCTTTCTTTTCAGCCTTTTGCGCCCGGAGCGGTGCGCCGGAGGCTGGACGGCGACGGGAGGTCCGGATGAGAAAAGTGACAGACGTGGCGGCCGAGCTGGCCCGTCCCCTGGCGGAGGCCGCCGGCTGCACCCTCTGGGATGTGGAGTATGTCCGCGAGGCGGGGACGTGGTTCCTGCGCGTGTATATCGACTGTCCCGGCGGGGTGAATATCAACCAGTGCGAGGCGGTGAGCCGCCCGCTCAGCGACGCGCTGGACGAGGCGGACCCCATCGAGGGCAGCTATGTGCTCGAGGTCTCCTCCGCCGGGGCGGACCGGGCGCTGAAAAAGCCGGAGCACTTCGCCGCCTTCCTGGGCGGGGAGGTGGAGGTCCGCCTCTACCGCCCGGTGGAGGGACGCAAGGACTTCCGCGGCCGTCTGCTCGGCCGGGACGCGGACGGCGCGGTGACCATCGCGCTCGCGGACGGGACGGAGCGGACCTTTGGCAGGAAGGAGACCGCGCTGGTCCGGCTGTATGTTTCCGTTTGAGACTGAGATAAAGGAGTGAGTGGCAATGGCCAAGCGTATCACCAAGAAAAAGGGCCCCACCCCGGAAGAGGACGCAAAGGATTTCTTCCTGGCCCTGGAGCTGATCGAGAAGGAGAAGGGGATCAAGAAGGAGTACATGCTCGAGAAGATCACCCAGGCCCTCATCTCGGCCTACAAGCGGGACCATGAGGGCGCGGGGGAGAACATCGTCATCCAGGCCGACCCGGAGAAGAACCTGCTGCGCATGGTGATCCGGCGCGACGTGGTGGAGACGGTGGATAACCCCTACACCGAGATCTCCCTGGAGGAGGCGCGGCGCGTCCTGCCGCGCGTGCAGCTCGGCGACGTGGTCTCCAGCGAGCTCAAGACGAAGAATTTTGGCCGCATTGCCGCGCAGACTGCCCGTCAGGTGATCATCCAGGGCATCCGCGAGGCGGAGCGGAACATGGTCTATGACGAGTTCACCAGCAAGACCCAGGAGCTGATCTCCGGCGTAGTCACCCGCATCGACCCGCGCAACGGCGCGCTGCATGTGCGCATCGGCTCGGGCAAGGAGGTCACCGAGGCCATCCTGCCCGTCAACGAGCAGGTCAAGGGCGAGGTGTACAAGGAGGGCGACCGCATCCGCGTCTACGTCGTCGAGGTCCGCCGCGACACCCGCGGCACCCGCGTGATGATCTCCCGCACCCACTTCGGCCTGGTCAAGCGGCTCTTTGAGCTGGAGGTGCCCGAGATCTTTGACGGCGTGGTGGAGATCCGCTCCATCACCCGCGAGGCGGGCAGCCGGACCAAGATGGCTGTCTGGTCCAACAACCCCGATGTCGACCCCATCGGCGCCTGCGTCGGCACGCGCGGCGCGCGCGTGAACACCATCGTCGAGGAGCTCGGCGGCGAGAAGGTGGACATCATCAAATACAGCGAGGACCCCGCCGAGTATGTCGCCGCCGCCCTTGCGCCGGCAGATGTGCTGAGCGTGGAGCCGCTGGGCGACGGGAAGAGCTGCCGCGTTGTCGTGCCGGACGATCAGCTCAGCCTGGCCATCGGCAAGGAGGGGCAGAACGCCCGCCTGGCCGCCAAGCTCACCGGCTATAAGATCGACATCAAGAGCAAGTCCGGCGCCGAGGAGGAGGCCCGCCTGGCAGAGGCCGCCCCGGACGAGGACCTGTTCGCCGACGAGGACGAGGCGGACCTCTTCGAGGAGGCGTGAGCCGCCCGGACGGCATGGGAGGAGGACGAGAGCCGTGCCCAAGAAAATTCCGATGCGCCAGTGCCTGGGATGCCGGGAGATGAAGCCCAAGCGGGAACTCATCCGCGTGGTCCGCTCCCCGGAGGGGGAGATCTCCCTCGACTTCCGCGGCAAGAAGCCGGGCCGGGGCGCCTACGTCTGTCCTGACCCCGCCTGTCTGGCCAGGGCGCGCAAGAGCCGCGCGCTCGAGCGGGCGTTCTCCCTGGCCATCCCGGCGGAGGTCTATGAGGCCCTGGAGGCCCAGATGGTGCGCGGCGATGGATGAGCAGCTCGGGTTCCTCGGCCTCGCCCGCCGGGCGGGGAAGCTCTGCGCCGGAGAGGACGCCGTCCAGGCCGCCCTCCAGACCGGCAGGGTGCGCCTGCTGGTCCTCGCCGCCGATGCGGGGGAGAAGACGGTCCGCTGGACGGAGCACCGCTCCCAGGGCCGCCTGCCCATCGCCTGCCTGACGGCCGGCCGGGAGGAGCTCGGCCGCGCCCTCGGCTGGAAGAGCTGCGCGGTGGCCGCCTTCACCGATTTGGGGATGGCCGCAGCCTATGCCGCCAAGCTCGCCGCCGCCGATGCGCGCCACAGTGCCGTCCTGGAGGCGCTGGAGGAAAAGCAGCGCGCCATCGCCGCGCGCAAGCTCGCCAAGCCGCGCCGCCGTCATGAGAAGTAAGTCATAAATGTTTGTGCCAACGGGAAAACCCCGTCTGTGCACCGGGGCTTTCCCGTTGGCACAGGCCTTCGATTTCAGGAGGTGTCTGATTTGAGTATTGATGTCAAGTATCGGGTCCACGAGGTGGCCAAGGATTTCAAGATCAAGGGCAAGCCGGTGGGCTCGAAGAAGATCACCGAGATTCTGACCCAGTATGCCAAGGCCCCCTCGAGCCATATGGCCGTGCTGAGCGACCTGGAGCTGTCCATCATCTTTGAGTACCTGACCCAGCACAACCAGGTCGCGAGCCTGGAGGATGTCTATGCCGCCGCCGCGCCCAGGAGCGCCAAGCCTGCCGCCGCCCCCCAGCGGAGCGAGGAGAAGGGCCGCGCCGCCCGCGGCCAGCAGCCCGCGCCCCAGCAGCAGCCCCAGCGCCGCGAGGGC
>CASDSM010000029.1 GCA_949283375.1 uncultured Eubacteriales bacterium
CAAAAACTACCTCCTTTGATTTCTGGTAATGCGGTCGCCAAACCTTTACCATCTTATCATTGGAGGTCGTTTTTTCATATACTGAAGTTTTTATTTCCCCCGGTAGAACCGGGGGTTTATTTGGCTTCAAGCCGCCAAAAAGGTGCCCTCCGGCGAAAGCCGGAGGGCATTTGCGTCATCTTTGTGGTGCAATCAGTCGATTTCGGGGAAGATGGGCTTGAGCGCGGGGTAGATCTTGCGGAACTTCTGATAGCGCTCCTCGTAGCGCGCGGCGATGGCGGGATCGGGCTCGACGGTCTCCACCACGCGGACCATCGCATCGCAGACCGCCTGGACGGAAGGGTAGGCGCCGCAGGCCACCGCGGCCAGCATCGCGCCGCCCATGCCGGGACCCTGCTCCGACTCGAGGATATCCAGCTTGATGTTGAGCACGTTGGCGAAGATCTTGCGCCAAAGCGGGCTGCGCGCGCCGCCGCCGCAGATCTTGCTGCGCTCGATGGTGATGCCGAGGCTCCTGGCCACCTCAAAGGAGTCGCGGATGGCGAAGGCCACGCCCTCGAGCATCGCCTGGGTCATGTCGGCGCGGGTGGTGTCCATCGTCATGCCGACAAAGGTGCCGCGGGCGTTCGTGTCGTTGATCGGGCTGCGCTCGCCCATCAGGTAGGGCAGGAAGTAGACGTGGTTGCGCCCCAGCTTGTCGTCCGTGATGGGGGCCTGGTTGCCGCTGTAGTCGCTCGTGCCGACGATGTCCTCCATCCACCACTTGTTGCAGGAGGCGGCGGAGAGCATGCAGCCCATCAGGTGATAGTACCCGTCCGCGTGGGCGAAGGAGTGCAGGCCGTTGAACTGGTCCACGCCGAAGTGCTCGGAGGAGATGAAGATGGTGCCCGAGGTGCCGAGGGAGATGTTGCACTTGCCCTCGCCCACCGTGCCGGTGCCCACGGCGGCGGCGGCGTTGTCCCCCGCGCCGGCGGCGACCACCACCGTCTCCGGCAGGCCGAGGGCGGCGGCGACGGAGGGCTTGAGGGTCCCCACCGGCTCATAGCTCTCGAAGATGCGGGCCATCTGCTCCTCGCGCAGGCCGCAGATCTCCAGCATCTCGCGGCTCCAGCACTTGTGCTCCACGTCAAAGAGCAGCATGCCGGAGGCGTCGGAGACGTCGGTGCAGTGGACGCCGGTGAGCATATAGGCCAGATAGTCCTTCGGGAGCATCACCTTGGCGATGCGGGCGAAGTGCTCCGGCTCGTGCTTGCGCAGCCAGAGGACCTTGGGGGCGGTGAAGCCGGCAAAGGCGATGTTCGCCGTCCAGGCGCTCAGCTTGTCCTTGCCGATCTCGCCGTTGAGGTAGTCCACCTCCCCGGCGGTGCGGCCATCGTTCCAGAGGATGGCGGGACGGATGACGTTGTCCTCCGCGTCCAGCACCACCAGGCCGTGCATCTGGCCGCCGAAGCTGATGCCGGCCACCTGGCTCTTGTCCACGTCCCGCACCAGCGCGCGGATGCCGTCCATCGACTGGCTCAGCCAGTCCTCCGGGTGCTGCTCCGACCAGCCGGGATGGGGGAAGAAGAGGGGATACTCCCGGGAGACTACGTTGACAATTTTGCCCTCGCCGTCCATCAGCAGCAGCTTGACCGCAGAGGTGCCCAGGTCCACACCGATGTAGTACATAGTTCTCAATCGCTCCTTTTCCTTGTGATATGGTGAGAATGCTCCGTTGGCAGGTAGTTTCAGTGTACCGCAATTCATCCGGCCAGACAACGACGATCTTTAGAATACGGTGCGGCCTGCGCGCGCATTTTCCCGCGTGCGGCAGGGCGGGGGAGGTGGGTCATTTTGTTAGTTAGCACAATCTAACAAAGAACGGAAGCTGTTTTTGTAAAACGGGGGCGGTTTTCTCACTTTTCCGGCGGATACCGCTTGCGGCGGGCGGCAGAACGTGGTATACTTACCTGCACATGAGGGAGTAGTTGGCGCCTTCCCGGCGTGATCAGTCAACATACTGGCCCCTGCGGCCTGGCTGATATGAAATAACGAGACTCATGTATGGCAGAGACTGCCGTACATGGGATCCGTGTCGGCAGTTGTATCGTTACAGCTGCCCTTTTTCTTTGCACGGGGCGGCGGAAAGGAGAAGAGCGACATGCTCCTGTTCATTCAGATCCTGGCCACCATGTTCATTGCCGAGATGGGGGACAAGACCCAGCTCCTGCTGGTGGCGATGTCCTCGCGCTACAAGCTGCGCCACATCGTCCTCGGCTCGGCGGCCGCCATCCTCGCCCTGAACGCGCTGGCGGTGGGCGCCGGGGCGCTGGTCAGCCAGTTCATCCCGGACTACCTCATCAAGCTGATCGCCGCGCTCGCCTTCCTCTACTTCGCCTGGTCGCAGCTGCGGCAGGAGGGGGAGGAGGAGGAAGCGGCGGGCAGCCAGAGCGCCCATCCCATCCTCGCCGTCTTCGGCACCTTCTTCCTCGCCGAGCTGGGGGACAAGACCCAGCTCACCGCCATCGCCTTTGCCGCCAGCGAGGGACTGCAAAACGCCCTCACCGTCTGGCTGGCCTGCTCCGCCGGCCTGTTTGCCGCCGACCTGATCGGGATGCTGGCGGGCTATCTGCTGCTCAACAAGCTGCCGGAGGGCTTCCTGGGGCGGCTGGCGTTCGTGATCTTCGCCGTCTTCGGCGTGACCACCCTGCTGGAGGGCTGCACCCTGCTGCTCGGCGAGGGCGCGGGGGCCTGGGCCATCACCGCCGCCGTGGCTGTGCTCTTTGCGCTGCTCTGTGTCTGGACCTGGCGGCGCTGCCGCAGCCGGGCAGGGGAGACCTCCTGAGGCTCCGGCGCGGGAACGGCAGCGGCGCGGGACACCGGTGAGCGCATCCGGTATCCCGCGCCGTTTTTCCTTTGATTTCGACGGTCCGGGCCTGCGGCTTCGCCGTCAGCCTCCGTGGCTGAGCACCTCGGCGAGCAGGTTGAGGCCGTCGAGGATGCGCTGGCGCCCGTCCTCGTCCAGCTCCTTGAGCGCCTCGGCAAAGCGGTCGCTGGCATAGCTCTCCGTCTCGGCGCGCATCTGGCGGAATTTGTCCGTCACCGAGACAAATATCTTTCTCCGGTCCTGCTCCGCCCGCAGGCGCTGCGCCAGCCCCAGACGCTCCAGCCGGTCCACCACGCCGGAGGTGGTGCTGTTTGCGCTGCCCGTCGCCTTGGCCAGCTCGCTGATCGGCATCGGCCCGTCCGCGTCCAGGATCATCAGCGTCACAGTCTGCGGATACGTCAGGTTCAACCGTCCCAGATATCCCTGGGACTTGATGGACATCTGCCGGCTTGCCCGCAGGTATGCGTGCAGGATCTGGTTTGCGCTGTCCGTCATGTCATGTCCCTCCCCGAATCACTTCGTATACAGATGGTAATCTAATCATAATCCAATTTTTCGCCCTCCGTCAACCGTGTGAAAGCGCAATTCACGGTTTATTCACACACTTTTTACCGTTTGTTCGTCTTCTTTCCCGCCCGCTCTCTTTTCCCGCGCGGCAGTTGACATCCCCGCCGCGGACTGCTAGAATGAAGAAGTTATCCACTTTCGTGAAAACTGGACTGAGGAGCAGCTTCTATGCGACATTTTCTTCACGATCTCCAGCGCTACTACCGCTATATCTTCTATTCCGCCAAATGCATGCTCAAGCAGGAGGTGGCCAACTCCTTCCTCAACTGGGTCTGGCTGATCCTCAACCCGATCCTCTTCATGCTGGTCTACGCCTTTGTGCAGATCGTCGTGTTCGGGAACAAGACGCCCTACCTGGCCTCCTTTATCTTCGTCGCCCTGACCGCCTGGAACTTCTTCAACGCCTGCATCGGCAGCAGCGTGCGCATGATGAAGCGGTATCAGGGCATCATCTCCAAGGTCTATGTGCCCAAATTCGTCTTTCTGCTGTCCAATATGATGGTCAACGGCTTCAAGATGCTCGTCTCCTTCGCCATCACGCTGGTGTCCATCTGGATCTATCAGGTCCCCTTCTCCCCGTTGATGTTCTGGTCCGTCCCCTATCTGCTGCTGCTCTTCCTCGTCTCGTTTGGCCTGAGCTGCATCCTGCTGCACGTCGGGGTCTTCATTGACGATCTGGCCAACATCGTCCAGATCGCGTTGCGGATGCTCTTCTTCCTCTCCGGCGTGTTCTACGACCTGGAGGGCCGGCTGGGCGGCCTCGGGGGCGTCCTCGCCGAGCGGCTCAACCCGGTCGCCCATGTCATCGTACAGCTTCGCCGCGTGATGCTCTACAACACCCCGCCCGATCTGCGCTGGTTCCTCCTCTGGACAGCTGCCGGGCTTCTGCTCACCGCCATCGGCGTCTCGCTCATCTACCGCTACGAGCGCCGCTACGTCAAATCCATCTGATTCATCTGAACGAGCCGCCCGCCGGCATAATGCCGGCGGGCGGCGCTCCGTTTTCAGAAAAAAGATGAAATTCCCCCTTGACATTCCGGTGACTGCCGGGTATAATAGCATTCGTTCCGCGGGAGTAGCTCATCTGGTAGAGCGCCACCTTGCCAAGGTGGAGGTAGCGAGTTCGAGCCTCGTCTTCCGCTCTCAAGCCCGGACGCATCTGCGTCCGGGTATTTTTTCGGGCAAATGCAAGCATTTGCCCGAATTTGCAGTCCCGCCGCGCGCACTCCCTTCGGTCGCACACTTGCGGGACTATCGGTATTTTTGGCCCGGTACAACAAGGTGAATTGCCCCGCAGGGGCAAGAGGAGGCCCCTTGGGGGTGCCCGTGCCAAAAATAAATTGCACTCTATTTGGCCCTGCGGGCCAAACTCGGTGAGACCTTTTTTGACACTCTGGCCCGGACGCAGATGCGTCCGGGTATTTCATTTTTTGCGCGAAGTTTTTTCGTCCGCCGCTTGTAATTGCGGCGGACGGGGCTTATAATAGCCTCGCCAGCCCTCGGACTGAGCATGTAAAATCAGGCAGAGTAGGTCTGCGCGTGTTGAGACGGCCCAGCGCCGTCCCAGTGCCGGTGGAACGGGGAGTTGTCCGCCGGACGAATTGGCCGATCCGGCCAGCAGTGCGCAGTCCGCATCCCGCTGCCGCATAGTCAGATCGGCTTTGGGATGCGTTCACTTCGGTGGGGGCATCCTTTTTTCTGTCTCTCTATGTGGCGACTGCCAAAAGGAGTGTCCTGTCATGCAAGAGAGAATCAGAAACCCCTTCCGCGCCTCGGCGGACGAGCTGCGCAGCCCCCGCGCGCTGGCCCTGACCGCCCTGCTCATCGGCATCAACATCACCCTCGACCTGCTCAACATCCGCGTCCAGGTCACGCCGCAGCTGCGCATCGGCTTCGGCTTCCTCTGCAACGCCTCGGCGGCCATGCTCTTCGGACCCACGGTGGGGATGATGGCCGGGGTGTGCAGCGATGTGCTCGGCTACCTGATGAACACCGGCGGCGGGGCCTACTTCCCCGGCTATACCCTCACGGCGGTCATGGGCGGGCTGATCTACGGCCTCTGCCTCTACCGCCCCTCTGAACAGCGGGGGATGCGCCTGGCGCGGTGCTTCCTCGCCAAGGGGCTGGTGAACGTGGTCTGCAACCTCGGTCTGAACACCCTCTGGCTCTCCCTCACCGGCGGGGACGCCTTCTTCGCCCTGCTGCCGCTGCGCGCGGTGAAGAATTTGCTGCTCTGGCCGATGGAGAGCCTGCTGCTCTTCGCCGTGCTGGAGACGGTGCGCCGCATCAGCCTCCAGTTCCCCGACGCCCGCCGCGTCTCCGGGAGGAGGGCCGGGCTGTGACGGTGGAGGAGGCGCTGGAGTATATCCACTCCGTCCGCTGGCAGAGCCGCCGCCCCGGGCTGGAGCGCATCCTCCGCCTGCTCACGGCGCTGGGCGATCCCCAGCATGACCTGCGCTTCGTCCACGTCGCCGGGACGAACGGGAAGGGCTCCACCTGCGCCTGCATCGCCTCCATCCTCCAGGCGGCGGGATACCGGACGGGGCTGTATACCTCCCCCTTCCTCTATCGCTTTCACGAGCGCTTCCGCGTGAACGGGGAGGAGATCTCTGACGCCGCGCTCTGCGCCCTGGTGGAGGAGATCCGCCCCGCCGCCGAGGCCCTGCCGGAGGCCCCGACCGAGTTTGAGCTGATCACGGCGATGGCGATGTGCCATTTCCGCCGCCAGCGCTGCGACATCGTCGTGCTGGAGGTGGGGCTGGGCGGCGCGCTCGACCCGACGAACGTGATCGACTGCCCCGACCTCGCCGTCATCACCGCTCTCGGCCTGGACCACACCCGCGAGCTGGGCGGCACGCTGGCCGAGATCGCCGCCGCCAAGGCGGGCATCCTCAAGCCGGGCGGCCGCGCACTCTCCCTTGGCGGCGCGCCGGAGGCGGACGAGGTGATCGCGTGCACCGCCGCCCGTCAGGGCGTCCGCCTGACCGTGCTCGACCGCAGCCTGCTCGCCGTGCGCGCGCTGGAGACGGACTGTACCGTGATGGACTTCAGCCCCTATGCCGCCCTGCGCCTGCCGCTGCTCGGGAGCTACCAGCCGGAGAACGCCGCCCTCGCCATCACCGCCGCCCTCCTCCTGCGCCGGGACGGCTGGACGATTTCGGACGGGGCCATCCGCCGCGGGATCGAGACGGTGCGCTGGCCCGGCCGCTTTGAACTGCTGCGCACGGAGCCCCCCTTCGTTCTCGACGGGGCGCACAACCCGCAGGGAGTCCGCGCCGCGGCGGAGAGCCTCGCCGCGCGCTGGCCGGGGCGGAGATTCGTCTATCTGCTCGGCATCCTCGCCGACAAGGACGCCGGAGAGATGCTCCGGCCACTCGCCGCCCAGGCCGCCGCCTTTGTCACCCTCACGCCCCCCTCGCCCCGCGCGCTGGCGGCGGAGGAGCTGGCCCGGATGCTCACTGCGTCCACCGGCCTGCCCGCCCGCCCCGCCGGGAGCCCGGAGGAGGGCGTCCGGCTGGCCCTCACGCTCGCCGGGGAGACCTGCGGCGTCTGCGCCCTCGGGAGCCTCTACCTCTCCCACCCCATCCGCGCCGCTCTGGACGGCGGTCAGAATTAGCAGTCCTCCACACTGCCTGTCACTTTTGACAGGCAGTTTTTTCCTGTTTTCTTTTCCTGCTTGTTCACAAACTATTTATACTTCTCCCTATTGACATTTTAAGGGACGGGTGCTATATTACCTTTAGCACTCAGGGAAACAGAGTGCTAAATGAATCACAGACAGAGAGGTGAGGTGATTGGCCCTGAGCGAGCGGCGCAGGAAGATCCTGCGCGTGGTAGTGGAAAACTACATTGAGACCGCAGAACCCATCGGCTCCAAGGCCATCGCCGAAAAGGCAGGCCTGACCTGCTCCTCTGCCACCATCCGCAACGAGCTGGCCGCGCTGGAGAAGCTGGGCTACCTCGAACAGCCGCACACCTCCGCAGGGCGGATCCCCTCCCCGCAGGGCTACCGGCTGTACGTCAACGAGCTGATGGAGCAGCACAAGCTCTCCATGCAGGAGACGGAGCGGATCAACAACGCGCTCAACCTCAAAATGCAGGAGCTCGACCGTGTGATCGAGCAGGCCGGACGGCTGGTGAGCAAGATGACCAACTATCCCGCCTTCTCCCTCACCTCCGGCGGCAGCGCCGTGAGCATCTCGCGCTACGACCTGCTGATGGTGGACAGCAGCTCCTTCATCGCCGTGGTCATGACGAGCACGAACGCGGTGCGCAACAAGCTCATCCGCCTGCCCACCGACATCACCGAGCCGCAGCTCCAGCTGCTCAACACCCTGCTCAACGCCAGCTTCACCGGCAAGAGCCTCTCCGAGCTCAGCCCGGAGCTGATGCGGGTGGCGGAAAAGGCGGCCGGCTCGTCCTACGGGCTGATCTCGCTGGTGGTGTCCTTTGCGATGGATGTGCTCGAGGACCTCAGCCGCGGCGCGGTGCGCACCACCGGCGTCGGCCATCTGCTCGAGAGTCCGGAGTACCAGGACATCGACAAGGCACACAGGCTGATGACCTATCTCTCTGATGAGCCCGGCTTCTCCAAACTGCCGCTGCCCACTATGGGGGGCGACGGGGAGACCAGGATCCTCATCGGGCCGGAGAACGTGGCGGAGGAGCTGAAGGACACCAGCGTGGTCCTCGCCAGCTACGACATCGGCGAGGGGATGAAGGGCGTCATCGGCGTGGTGGGCCCCACCCGCATGGACTACGCGAAGGTGACTGCCAAGCTGTCCTATCTGGCGGACAATCTCAGCCGGATGTTCAGCGCACAGCAGCCCTCCGCCCTGCCCCAGCAGCGGCAGGCCCCGGCACTGAGCCCCCATGACCCCGGCGACAAGCCGGACGGGGAGCATTAGCCCGCGCAGATCAACTGTTCCAAAAGGAGAGCCGATATGAGCAACAACAACGAAAAGGACATCGAGCAAAGGCAGGCGGAGGCCGAGGCGGCCGAGCCGAAGCAGCAGGCCGCGCCCGAGGCGGAGGCCCCTGCGGAGGAGAGCGCCGCCGCTCCGGAGACCGGGGCGCAGGAGACGCCTCCCGGAGAGCTGGAGAAGGCGCTGGCCGCCAAGGAGGACCAGTTCCTCCGTCTGGCCGCCGAATATGACAACTTCCGCCGCCGTTCGGCGCGCGAGAAGACGGAGGCCTATGCCAAGGCCAAGGCGGACGCCGCGCTGGCGTTCCTGCCGGTCTATGACAACCTCGAGCGCGCCCTGCAGCAGGGCAGCGAGGACCAGGCCTTTCTCAAGGGCGTGGAGATGACCATGACCCAGCTGGTCCAGGTCCTCGAATCGCTGGACATCCACAAGATCGACGCCCTGGGCGCCCCCTTCGACCCCAATCTCCACAACGCGGTGATGCACGTCGAGGACGAGACGCTGGGGGAGAACGTCGTCTCCCAGGTGTTCCAGACCGGCTTTCAGATGGGCGACCGGGTGATCCGGTTCGCCATGGTCCAGGTGGCCAACTGAGCCGGAGGCACAGCGCCTGAGCACACACAAAAGATCCCATTCCTGATTTGACTGGAGGTTTATTACTATGTCTAAGATCATCGGTATCGATCTGGGTACTACCAACTCCTGCGTCGCCGTCATGGAGGGCGGCGAGCCGGTCGTCATCACCAACGCCGAGGGCAACCGCACTACCCCGTCCGTCGTCGCCATCAGCAAGGACGGCGAGCGCATGGTGGGCCAGGTCGCCAAGCGTCAGGCCATCACCAACCCCGACCGCACTGTCGCCTCCATTAAGCGCGAGATGGGCAGCGACTACAAGGTTTCCATCGACGGCAAGCGCTACACCCCGCAGGAGATCAGCGCCATGATCCTGCAGAAGCTCAAGGCGGATGCCGAGGCCTATCTGGGCGAGAAGGTGACCCAGGCGGTCATCACCGTCCCCGCCTACTTCACCGACTCCCAGCGTCAGGCCACCAAGGACGCCGGCAAGATCGCCGGTCTGGACGTCAAGCGCATCATCAACGAGCCCACCGCCGCGGCTCTGGCCTACGGCATGGACAAGGAGCAGGCGCAGAAGATCATGGTCTATGACCTCGGCGGCGGCACCTTCGACGTGTCCATCCTGGACATCGACGACGGCGTCATCGAGGTGCTGGCCACCGCGGGCAACAACCGCCTGGGCGGCGACGACTTCGACAAGTGCATCATGGACTACCTCGCCGACGAGTTCAAGCGCTCCAACGGCATCGACCTGCGCGGGGACAAGATGGCGATGCAGCGCCTGAAGGAGGCCGCCGAGAAGGCCAAGATCGAGCTGTCCGGCGTGACCACCTCCAACATCAACCTGCCCTATATCACCGCGGACGCCACCGGCCCGAAGCACCTGGAGGTCACCCTGACCCGCGCGAAGTTCAACGAGCTGACCCATCATCTGGTGGAGGCCACCATGGGCCCCGTGCGCCAGGCGATGAGCGACGCCGGCCTCTCCTCCAGCGAGCTGAGCAAGGTCCTGCTGGTGGGCGGCTCGAGCCGTATCCCCGCCGTGCAGGAGGCCGTGCGCAAGATCACCGGCCGCGACGGCTTCAAGGGCATCAACCCGGATGAGTGCGTGGCCATCGGCGCGGCCATCCAGGGCGGCGTGCTCGGCGGCGACGTGAAGGGCCTGCTCCTGCTCGACGTCACCCCGCTCTCCCTCGGCATCGAGACGATGGGCGGTGTGTTCACCAAGCTGATCGACCGCAACACCACCATCCCGGTCAAGAAGAGCCAGATCTTCTCCACCGCCGCGGATAACCAGACCTCCGTCGAGGTTCACGTGCTCCAGGGCGAGCGTGAGATGGCTGCGGACAACAAGACCCTCGGCCGCTTCCACCTCGACGGCATCGCGCCGGCCCGCCGCGGCGTGCCGCAGATCGAGGTCACCTTCGACATCGACGCCAACGGCATCGTGAACGTCTCCGCCCAGGATAAGGGCACCGGCAAGAGCCAGAACATCACCATCACCTCTTCCTCCAACCTGTCCAAGGAGGACATCGACCGCGCCGTGCGCGAGGCCGAGCAGTACGCCGCCGAGGACGCCAAGCGCAAGGAGGCGGTGGACGCCCGCAACACCGGCGACCAGCTGGTCTATCAGACCGAGCAGGCCCTGAGCGAGCTGGGCGACAAGATCTCCGCCGGCGAGAAGTCCGAGGTGGAGGGCAAGCTCAGCGCCCTGAAGGACGCCCTGAAGGGGGATGACGTCGCGGCGATCAAGTCCGCCTCCGACGCGCTGCAGAAGGCGTTCTATGACATCTCCGCCAAGCTCTATCAGCAGCAGGCCGGCCAGCAGGGCGCCGCCGGTCCCGACGCCTCCGCCGCGGGCGGCAGCAGCGCCGGGGATGGCCAGGACTACTACGACGCCGACTATGAGGTCGTGGACGACGACAAGAAGTAATTGCATCCGGCAGGATCACATCGGGCGTGGCGGGCTCTCCTGCCACGCCCCCTGCGGCGGTTTCGCCGTTCTTGCGTTAGGAAGTGATGAGTATGGCAGATAAACGAGATTACTATGAGGTGCTGGGCGTCCAGCGCTCCGCCTCCGCCGATGAGATCAAGCGCGCCTACCGGAAGCTGGCCAAAAAGTACCATCCCGATATGAATCCGGGCGACAAAGAGGCCGAGGCCCACTTCAAGGAGGTCAACGAGGCCTACGAGATCCTCTCGGACGAGACGAAGAAGGCCCGCTATGACCAGTTCGGCTTTGCCGGCGTGGACCCGAACTACGGGGCGGGGGCCGGCGGTGCCGGCTTCGGCGGCTTCGACGGGGACATCGACCTCAACGACATCTTCTCCTCCTTCTTCGGCGGCGGCTTTGGCGGCGGCTTCGGAGGGGCGGGCGCCCGGCGCAACGCCCCGCAGAAGGGCCAGACCCTGCGCGCCTCCGTCCAGATCACCTTTGAGGAGGCGGCCTTTGGCTGCGAGAAGGACGTGGAGGTCTCCCGCATCGAGCAGTGCCCCGACTGCCACGGCACCGGCTGCGCCGACGGCTCCGCGCCGGAGACCTGCCCGAACTGCCACGGCACCGGCTCCGTGCAGGTGCAGCAGCGCACCCCGTTCGGCGTGATGTCCACCAGCCAGCCCTGCGGCCACTGTGGCGGCACCGGCAAGATCGTGCGCAACCCCTGCCCGACCTGTAAGGGCAAGGCGGCGGTGCGGCGCAACAAGACGGTCCATGTCAAGATACCCGCCGGCATCGACGAGGGCCAGGCGGTCTCCATGGCCGGTCAGGGCCACGCCGGGCGCAACGGCGGCCCTGCGGGCGACCTGATCGTGGGGGTGGAGATCATCCCGCACCCCTGCTTTGAGCGCGAGGGGAACTCGGTCTACTACAAACATAACGTCTCCTTCGTCCAGGCCGCTCTGGGCGATGAGCTGGAGATCCCCACCATTGACGGCAAGGTGAAGTATACCCTCCCCGCCGGCACCCAGCCGGGCACCACCTTCCGCCTGCGCGGCAAGGGCATTCCCAACCTGCGCGGCTATGGGCGCGGCGATCAGTACGTCACCGTCAACGTTGAAGTCCCCACCAGCCTCACCAGCATCCAGAAGGAGGCCCTGCGCAACTTTGACGCGGCGATGCACGGCCAGTCCTCTCTGAAAAAGGAGAAGTCCGGCGGCGGATTCTTCGACAAGAAGTGGAAAAAGTGACCGTTCCATCCAGAAGCGGAGCGTTTCTTCCCCTGCGGGCGAGGAGCGCTCCGCTTCAGCGTGTCAAAAAGGTCTCACTGAGTTTGGCCCGCAGGGCCAAATAGACCGCCCATTCATTTTTGGCACGGACATGCGCCGGGCCCAAAATACTGATCGTCCGACGGCAGACCGGGCACAGACCCGGTGGTGCTGATCAGGATGGTTCTCATCTTCCCGTTCTATTCTTGCAATTGTCGCCCCTATATATGCCAATTCCCCGGTTTTCAGTTGCTGATAACCGGGGTTCTTTGACAGCTGAAACGCCTGCGGATGAATCTCCGCAGGCGTTTTTTGCCTGTGTATGGCTCTGCCCGGCTCGGGGAGGTCAGGCGCCCTGCCCGTCCGCCTGCGCGCGGGGGTTCAGCAGGCGGCGCACCGAGCGGGTGACCGCCGCCATCACCAGGCAGAAGGCGAGCAGATAGAGCGGGAAGATGAACATCCCCGCCGCCTGCCCCAGCAGGCCGCAGAACAGCGGGCCGAGCAGGATGCCGCCGTAGGCGAAGGCCATCTGCAAACTGATGACCGACTGCGAGACCTCCCGCCCGAAGGTCTCCGGGGCGAGATAGTTGAAGTTCGGGAAGAGGGGGCCGTTCCCGAGGCCGATCAGAAAGAGCCCTGCGACCGGGAGAATGGCCGGGCCGGGCAGGAGCAGGAGGACCACGGCGGCGCAGAGGATGCCCTCCCCGAGCAGGATGATGGTCCAGCTCCTCAGCCGGGCCGCGAGCACGCCGGAGAGGAAGCGGCCAAGCGCCATGCCCACGAAATAGAGCAGGATGACCTCCGCCGCCCGGTCGGGGGCAAGGCCGCGGTGCTCCACCAGATAGGTGCTCCCCCAGCCGCTGCAGGTGCACTCGATCGCGCAGGTGAGCACGAAGAGGATGCACATCTGCCGCACGCCCGGGATGCGCCAGGTCTGCCGGGGGGAGAGGGGCTTGACGGCCGCCTCCGCCTCCGCCGCGGCGGCCACGGCGGCCCGCCCGGAGGGACGCCAGAGCGGGAGGGCGAGCAGGAGCAGGACGGTGACCGCCGCCTGGATGAGAAAGGCGATGCGGTAGCCGGTCCGCCAGCCGGAGGGCCCGCTGATGACGAGGGAGAGGATATAGGGGCTCACCGAGACGCCGACGCCGTAAAAGCAGTGCAGAAAGCTCATCTGGCTGGCGGAGTAGTGCAGGGCGACGTAGTTGTTCAGCGCCACGTCGATCGCGCCCGCCCCGATGCCGAGCGGGACGGCGAGCAGGACCATGCACCACAGGTTGGGCGCAAAGGAGAAGCCGAGCAGGGCGAGGGCGGTGAGCATCGTGCTCAGCGCAGTCACCCGCCCCGTCCCCAGCCGGCCGGTCACCCAGGCGCTCGTCAGGCTGGAGATCATCGTGCCGGTGGCGACGGTGACAGAGATAAAGCTCCCGAAGGAGATGGGCAGGCCGAAGTCGGCGTAGATCGCGGGCCATGCCGTGCCGAACAGGGAGTCAGGCAGGCCGAGGCCGATAAAGGCGATGTAGATCACCGCCAGCAGAAGCAGACGCATCGGGGGTCCTCCACTACATTTGACTTTGACGTTTGCGGGGCCGTTTGCTCCCGGCGAAGGCATACGCCTCCTCAAGCCAGCCGAAGAGCTCATCGTCCAGCTCCTCCATCTCGCTGAGGACGAGGTGGACCGTCCACCGGCCGGGATAGGGCTCCGTCTGCGCCGCCGCCCGCGCCGACGTGAGCGGATGGGGCAGGCCGAGCGTCAGGGTGAAGCAGGACGGGGGCAGCTCCGCCTTTTTTCGCGGGCGCAGGAAGGAGACGCAGGCGTACATGTGGTGGTTGGAGAAGGAGATCTGCGTCTTCTGCACCCGGACGCGGGTCTCTGGGAAGCGCGCGAGCAGCAGGGCTTCCAGGCGCTCGTAGAGCGGGTAGAGGCCGCTGTGCCGGTCGAAAAAGAGCAGGGGGTCCTGCGCGGTGCAGTCGGGCGCACTCATTTTGACACCCCCCGCCACGGCAGCTCGAGCGGCCTGCCCTCCAGCGCGGCGCGGACCAGCCGCTCTCCCTCGTACTCCAGCTTGAGGGAGAAGAAGGGGGCCTCCGCCTCCAGCAGGTCGAGGAAGATGTGGTCCCCCTCCCAGAGGTGGAGGCGGCGGAGGTCGCGCAGGCCGATCCACTCCAGCACCCCCTCGTCACAGGGGCCGATGCCGCCGGAAAAGCGGTCGGCGGTGTAGAGGTGCATGTACTCCCCCTCCCACCGGTCGGAGACGAAGGTGACCAGGCCGCGGTAGCGCCAGCGCGTCAGGGTGAGACCGGTCTCCTCCCGGCACTCGCGCAGAAGGCACTCCTCCGGGCTCTCGTTCTCCTCGCACTTGCCGCCGACGCCGATCCACTTGTCCTCGTTCAAGTCGTTGCGCTTTTTCACCCGGTGGAGCATCAGGTACCGCTCACCCTGGCGAATGTAGCAGAGCGTGGTGTTTTTCATCCCGTATCCCTCATCTTTCCTCTGTTTCCCAGTCGCGGATACACTTCAGAAACGCCTTGCCGTAGCGCGCCGCCTTCTGCGCGCCCACCCCCCTGACGAGCAGGAACTCCCGCTCGTCGCGCGGCATGATCCGGCACATCTCGCGCAGCGTCGCATCGGAGAAGACCATAAAGGCGGGCACCCCCGCGCTGCGCGCGAGCTGCATGCGCACCTCGCGCAGGGCGGAGAAGAGGGGGCTGTCCCCGCTCCCGCGCGCGGTGAGGGCGCGCTTCTCCCCGCGCGCGGGAGACGGCTTGACCGTGAGCCGGGCCGGCCCGGCGGCGAGGGAGGGGGCGCGGGCCGTCAGCTCGAGCACCGGCCGGTCCCCCTCCGTCTGGCGGAGATAGCCCCCGTCCAGCAGGGCGTAGATCGTCCGCTGGAGCTTCTGGCGCGGAAAGCGGGAGAGGGCGCCGTAGCAGTCCAGCCGCTCCGGCCGCAGCCAGTCGATGGAGGGGTCCTCCTCCCCGCGCAGGATGCGCATGACGGCGTGGACGCCCAACCGGCGCCCCTCCCGTGCGAGGGTGGCGACGCAGAGGAGGACCTGCCGCGCCTGGGTGGTGACGTCCTCCGGGGCGGCCCCGCTCAGGCAGTTGGCGCAGTTGCCGCAGCGGTCGGGGGCCTGCTCGCCGAAGTAGCCGAGCAGCCGCTGCCGCAGGCAGCCGGGGGAGGTGCAGTAGGCCGTCATCTGCCGCAGACGCGCGAGGTCCATCCGCATCAGCTCCCGCCCCTCCTCCGGCGAGAGCTCCGCCTGCTCCCGCCCGTGCTCGAGCAGGAAGCGGTTGGTCTGGATGTCCCCGCGCTGATAGAGGAGGATGCACTGGGCGGGGCTCCCGTCCCGCCCGGCGCGGCCCGCCTCCTGATAGTAGCTCTCGGGATCGCCCGGCATCCCGCAGTGGATGACAAAGCTGACGTTGGACTTGTCGATCCCCATCCCGAAGGCGTTGGTGGCCACGATGATCCGCTTGCGGTCGTAGAGAAAGTCGTCCTGATTCGCCTGCCGCTCCTCGGCACTCAGCCCGGCGTGGTAGCGCGTGGCGGCGTGGCCATGCTCGCAGAGGAACTCACACAGCTCCTCCACCTTCTTGCGCGTGAGGCAGTAGACGATCCCCGACCGGTCGGGGAAGCGGGCGAGCGTCTCCAGCACCGCCTGCTTCCGGTCGCGCGGCTCCTGCACCTCGAAGAAGAGGTTGGGCCGGTCAAACCCCGCCACCAGGGTGAGCGGGTCGCGCAGGGCGAGGGTGCGCGCAATGTCCTCCCGCACCGCCCCGGTCGCCGTGGCGGTGAAGGCGGCCACCGGGGGCCGCTGCGGGAGACTGGCCAGAAAGTCCGCAATGCCGAGATAGCTCGGGCGGAAGTCGTGCCCCCAGTGGGAGATGCAGTGCGCCTCGTCCACCGTGACGAGGGAGATGGGCGCGTGGCTGGCAAAGCGCTGGAAGGCGGGCAGTGCGAGCCGCTCCGGGGCGACATAGATGATCTGATAGGCCCCCTGCGCCGCCCGCTCCAGGGCGAGGTGCTGCTGGCGCGGAGTGAGGGTGCTGTTGAGCCAGGCGGCGCGCACGCCGGACTGGAGCAGGGCCTTCACCTGGTCCTGCATCAGCGAGATGAGCGGGGAGATCACCAGCGTGATCCCGCCCAGCAGCAGGGCGGGGAGCTGGTAGCAGATGGACTTGCCCGCCCCGGTGGGCATCACCGCCAGCACGTCCCGCCGCTGGAGGATGGCGTTCACCACCTGCTCCTGATGCGGGCGGAAGGCGTCGTAGCCGAAGGTCTCCCGCAGCACGCGCCGGACGGCCTGGTCCATACAGTTCACTTCCCTTCAATAGAAATCCAACCCATTGTAGCCTGAATCGCCCCGGATGGCAAGCGGGTATGGGACAATCTCCCCACGGCATATCCTGTGGGGAAAGGGGGTGGCGGCATGGAGACCCATCTGGGCGAGCTGCGCTGTAAGGAGGTGATCTCCGTCACCGACGGGGCGCGCTACGGCTATGTGGACGACCTGGTGATCGACCTGGACTGCGGGCGGGTCTGCGCCCTGCTGGTCCCCGGGCCGGGGCGGTTCTTCTTCGGCCTGCTCGGGCGCAGGGAGGTGCGCGTGGTCCGCTGGGACCAGATCTGCCGCATCGGCGCGGACATCATCCTGGTCCAGGGGGAGGTGGAATGCCGCCCGCCCCGGCGGCGGCCTGCGCACGGCCTGCCCGGCTGGGAGCCGCCGAAGCGCGGTCAGTAGAGCACGGTCAGCTCCTCCTCCCGGATGCCGTACTCGCTGAGAAAGGCCGAGCGGTCATCGGGGGTGCGCAGGAGCATGACCTCCTCCAGCCGTCCGGTCTCAAGGTCCTGAAAACAGGCGGTCTGTTCCCCGGTGCAGATGCTCGACCGGATGACAGGCCGCTTTTTCGCGCGGTCAAAGGTGCGCGCGGGCTTCTTTCGCTGGAAAAACATCGGTGATGCCTCCTTCCCATAGCTTCCGACAGGGACATTATAGCAGAAAGACGCGCCCTCGAAAAGCGCAGGCGTTGTGGACAGGGAAGCGGTATGGTATAATTAAATCAAAAAGGAGGGAATGGCGATGAAAAAGAGAAACGCCGTTGGTATCTTATGCTATTTGCTCGGCACGGCCCTTTTTGTCATCGCTCAATCTGCGGTCGTCAGCGGCAGCCCGGTGGAGCTGTCGTATGTTCAGCGCGTGATTTTGTGCGCCGCAGCGGTCTGCTCCATTGCAACAGCCCCATTCCTTTATCAGTCCAAAACGAAAACGGGAACCGTCATCCGGTTTGTCATTGCAGCGGCATTGATCTGCTGTATTTTTGCCTTTGGCGGATTCAAAGACAACAGCACGGCGTGAATTGCGGCAGTGAAACAGACGTTGACCGGTTCGTTTTCATATGAATTCATCTGCATTGGGGTGGAAAAGATGAGCTTTGGCAGCACGGGACCCAAAGGGCGTATGAAAATAGAGAGACGCATCAAGGCGTCATTTTCCGTCATTGGGAAAGAGGGCTCGACGGCCGATGGCGATGGTTTCATCCCAAAACTGTGGGAGGATGCCAACGCACATTTCCACGAAATAGAGCATCTGGCAAAGAGAGATGAAAAGGACGAATTGTGCGGCATATGGGGCGCAATGTCTGACCTCTCACATTCCTTCCGTCCATGGGAAGACCATTTCAGCCAGGGCCTGTATCTCGCTGGAATCGAGTGCCGCGCTGACGCCCGGGCGCCGGAAGGGTGGACAAAATGGGTCGTCCCCGGCTATGAGTATCTCTGCGCCGCATGTGAATCTACGGATACGTTTCATAGGGTGATGGAGTATCTTGACGGCAGTGGCATCGCGTTAGTTGGTGCTGTTCATGATTTCACAGACCCCAAAACAGGAGAGAATGCCCTGTTCTTTCCCATCAGAAGGTTATAAATTTTAGCTTGCCGGGCGGGGCGCGCCGCCTGCCTCCCGCCCGGCATCATATCTGAATAGAGTTCCATTCGTCCCGCCGGAAAAATCTGGCGGGACTTTTTTACTCTCGGCGGACTTTACATTTCGAGCGGAAGGCCATACAAAGGTTTTACATTGCGGCGATGGTATCTTACATCCCGCGCCGCTACAATAGAGGCACAGTCGGGGACGACTGAACACATACGATTGGAGAATGATAGAATCATGAAGCGTATTCTTGCTCTGCTCCTGGCGCTGGTCATGACCCTCGCCCTGGCCGCCTGCGGCTCCGGCGACAGCCAGGCAACGGAAGGCTCCCTCTCCGGCACCGTGTCCACCAACGGCTCCACCTCGATGGAGAGCGTGATGGCCGCCCTGATTGAGTCTTTCAACCAGACCTATCCCGACGTGACCGTCACCTACGACCCCACCGGCTCGGGCGCGGGCATCACCGCCGCCACCGAGGGGACCGCCGACTTCGGCCTCTCCAGCCGCAACCTGCACGACGATGAGACCGGCCTGACCGGCAACGTCGTCGCCCTGGACGGCATCGCCATGATCGTCAACACCGCCAACACCGTCGAGGACCTCTCCCTGGAGCAGATCGCCGGCCTGTTCTCCGGCGAGATCACCAACTGGAGCGAGGTCGGCGGCCCGGACCAGCCGGTCACCGTCATCGGCCGTGAGGCCGGCTCCGGCACCCGCGACGGCTTTGAGAGCATCGCCGGCGTGGAGGACATCTGCGCCTATGACCAGGAGCTCACCTCCACCGGCGCCGTGATCGCCGCGGTCGCCGCCAATGAGTACGCCGTCGGCTACGCCTCCCTCGCCGCCGTGAGCGAGGAGGTCAAGACGGTCACCGTCGGCGGCGTCGCCCCCACCGAGGAGACGGTGAAGGACGGCTCCTACGCCATCCAGCGCCCCTTCCTGATGGTCACCAATGACTCAGCGGAGCTGAGCGAGGCGGCCCAGGCCTTCCTGGACTACTGCCTGAGCGATGAGGTCGCGGAGATCATCGCCAATGCCGGCGCGATCCAGCCCTGACACACTGCCATACACCACCACGACATGCCGGAGCGGGGCGGACGCCTCCTCCGGCATTGCATGGAGCAAAGGAAGGTCGTTGGATTTGAAAGTCAGAGAGATAATTGAAAAGGGGATGAACGGGCTCTTCTTCCTCTGCGGCATGGTCTCCATCGCGGCGGTCGCCCTCATCACCATCTATATGATCGTCAGCGGCCTGCCGGCGATCGGGGAGATCGGCCTGGCCGACTTCCTGCTCGGCCAGGCGTGGGCGAGCACGGCGGCGGAGCCGAAGTTCGGCATCCTCCCCTTCATCCTCACCTCGGTCTACGGCACCCTGGGCGCCTGCGTGATCGGCGTGCCGGTCGGCCTGCTCACCGCCGTGTTCCTCTCCAAGCTCGCCGGCAAAAAGATGTCCGCCGTCGTCCGCCCTGCGGTGGAGCTGCTCAGCGGCATCCCCTCCGTCGTCTACGGCCTGATCGGCGCGATGGTGCTCGTGCCCGGCATTATGGACCTCTTCCAGCTGCGCAACGGCACCTGCCTGCTCGCGGCCATTCTGGTTCTGGCGGTGATGATCCTCCCCTCCATCGTCAGCGTGAGCGAGACCGCCCTCTCCGCCGTCCCGCGCGAGTATGAGGAGGGCAGCCTCGCCCTGGGCGCGACCGAGATCGAGACCATCTTCAAGGTCTCCGTCCCCGCCGCCCGCAGCGGCATCGCCGCCGGCATCGTGCTCGGCATCGGCCGCGCCGTCGGCGAGGCGATGGCGGTGATGATGGTGGCCGGCAACGTGGCCAATATGCCCAGCCTCTTCACCAGCGTCACCTTCCTCACCACGGCGATCGCCAAGGAGATGAGCTACTCCTCCGGCCTGCAGCGGCAGGCCCTCTTCTCCATCGGCCTGGTCCTGTTCGTCTTCATCATGATCATCAACGTGATCCTCAATCTCCTGCTGAAAGGGAGGAGGGACGAGAAATGAGCCGGAAGCGAAGGGTACAAAACGCCGTCATCCACGGCGCGATCTGGTGCTGCGTCCTGCTGACGGTGGCCCTGCTGGTCGCCCTGATCGGCTACATCATGGTGCGCGGCCTGGGCAACATCACTTGGCAGCTCCTCTCCACCGCCCGCAGCGCCCTGGCCGGGACGATCGGCATCCTGCCGAACATCATCTACACCGTCTATCTGGTGCTCACCACCCTCCTGATCGCCCTGCCCATCGGCATCGGCGGGGCGATCTACCTGACGGAGTACGCGAAGAACCGCCGCCTGGTGGAGATCATCGAGTTTGCCACCGAGACGCTGACCGGCATCCCCTCCATCATCTACGGCCTGGTGGGCATGCTCTTCTTCGTGCAGGGCCTCGGGTTGCGCACCACCATCGCCTCCGGCGCGCTGACGCTGGCGGTGATGACCCTGCCCACCATCGTGCGCACCACCCAGGAGGCGCTCAAGACGGTGCCCAACTCCTACCGCGAGGGCTCGGTCGGGCTGGGGGCCTCCAAGTGGCACACGATCCGCACCATCGTCCTGCCGTGCACCCTCGACGGCGTGGTGGGCGGCGCGATCCTCGCCATCGGCAAGATCGTCGGCGAGAGCGCCGCGCTCATCTACACCGCCGGCACCGGCTACAGCCTGGTGACCAACTTCTTCCGGGCCCTGCAGACCAGCGGCGGCTCGCTGAGCGTGGCCCTGTATGTCTACGTCCAGGAGAGCGGCGAGTTTGACGTCGGCTTTGCCATCGCCGCCATCCTGATGATCCTGGTCCTCATCATCAACAGCTCTGCCAAGCTGGCAAAGCGGAAACTGAAGAAAGTGTGAGTGCAGCGCTATGGATACACCGATCATTACCACGCGAAAGCTGGAGCTCTATTACGGGGCCTTCCAGGCCCTCAAGGGCATCGACATGGACATCCGCGAGCGGGAGATCACCGCTTTCATCGGCCCCTCCGGCTGCGGCAAGAGCACCTTCCTCAAGACGCTCAACCGGATGAACGACCTGGTCCCCGGCGTGCGCATCACCGGCGAGGTGAAGTTCCGCGGGAGAGATATCTTTGCCAGGGAGCAGGACGTGACCGAGCTGCGCAAGCAGGTGGGCATGGTCTTCCAGAAGCCCAACCCCTTCCCCATGTCCATCTATGACAACATCGCCTACGGCCCCCGGGTGCACGGCATCCGCAAGAAGGGCCAGCTCGACGAGCTGGTGGAGCGCTCCCTGCGCGGGGCCGCCCTCTGGGACGAGGTGAAGGACCGCCTGCGCAAGAGCGCCCTCGGCCTCTCCGGCGGCCAGCAGCAGCGCCTGTGCATCGCCCGCGCCCTCGCCGTCGAGCCGGATGTGCTGCTGATGGACGAGCCCACCTCCGCCCTCGACCCCGCCTCCACGATGAAGATCGAGGAGCTGATGAGCGAGCTGAAAAAGCAGTATACCGTGGTCATCGTCACGCACAATATGCAGCAGGCGGCCCGTATCTCCGACCAGACCGCCTTCTTCCTGCTCGGCGACCTGATCGAGATGGGCGAGACGAACCAGATCTTCTCCGTCCCGCACGACAAGCGGACGGAGGACTATATCACCGGCCGCTTCGGCTAAGGAGGACTGGAGACTGTGAGCACCAGAAAGTACTACGACCGCGAGCTGCGCGAGCTCTCCTCCCAGCTCGTGGAGATGGCGGGCAAGGCCGTGGAGGCCATCAGCCACGCGATGGAGACCCTGAAGACCTATGACCGCACCCTCGCCCAGGAGGTGGTGCACAACGACGGGGCGATCAACACCCTCGAGCGCATCATCGAGCAGCGCTGCCTCAAGCTCCTCCTCCTCCAGCAGCCGGTGGCCTCCGACCTGCGCCAGGTGAGCGCGACGATGAAGATGATCACTGACATCGAGCGCATCGGCGACGAGGCGGTGGACATCGCCGAGCTCTCCCTGCACCACACCGCCTGTTCCATCCCGCAGATCCGCGGGCAGGTGCTGGAGATGGCGGAGGCGGCCATTGAGATGGTGGACGCCGCCGTGACCAGCTATATCACCGACGACCTCGACCTCGCCCGCGCGACGGAGCAGCGCGACGACATCGTGGACGACTGGTTCGTGCGCCTGCGCCGGACCCTGGGCGAGCACCTGCTCACCCACCCCGAGGCCCTCGACGAGGTGGTGGACTACCTGATGATCATCAAGTATCTCGAGCGGGTGGGCGACCACGGCGTGAACCTCTGCGAGTGGGTGGAGTTCAAGCTCACCGGCCAGTACAAGCGCGCGGAGATGTTCTGACAGGAGCACGGACGCAAAAGCAAGGCGGCCCGACGGCAGATTCCGGTCTGCCGCCCGGGCCGCTTTGGCGTACTTTACAGAAATCTAACACAAACTTTCGAAAACCGTGATGGAACGGGGAGAGAGGACGGAACTATAATGGGCTCAGTACGAAAAAGGAGGCCGGAGCAGATGCGCGAGCGCATTTATGTGGTGGAGGATGACGAGAGCATCCGCCGCCTGCTAGAGTTTGCCCTGGAGAGCCAGGGCTATGAGGTGATGGGCTTTCCCAACGCCCTGGAGGCGCTGGAGGAGATGCGCCGGCAGCGCCCGGACGTGGTGCTGATGGACATCATGATGGAGGGACTGAGCGGTCTGGAGGCGGTGCGGCTGATCCGCGCCTCTGCCGAGCTGCGCCAGGTGGCGGTGATCATGCTCACCGCGCGCGACATGGAGGAGGACAAGATCAACGGTCTGGACGCCGGCGCGGACGACTATGTGACCAAGCCCTTCAGCGTGCTCGAGCTGTGCGCCCGCGTGCGCGCGCAGATTCGCCGCCGGGGCGGGCGCGCCCGGGAGCAGGACGACCTCCTCTTTCAGGGCCTCGAGCTCTCGCCGGGCAAGCATGAGGTCCGCGTGGACGGCGAGGTGGTGGAGCTGACCTATAAGGAGTATGAGCTGCTGAAATACCTGATGGAGCGCCCCGACCAGAGCGTCACCCGCCAGGAGCTGCTCGACGGCGTCTGGGGCACCGACGCGATGGGGGAGAGCCGCACGCTGGACATCCACATCGGCACCCTGCGCCAGAAGATCGGCGACGACGCCGGGCACAGCCGCTTCATCAAGACGATCCGCGGCGTGGGCTACCGGTTCATCGGGGTGCCGCTGTGAAACGGGCGATCTTCCGCGCCCAGCTCCTGCCGGTGCTGCTGGCGCTGCTGGTCTCCACCGCGGCGGCGGCGGGCATCTTCCACATCGTGCTCACCGAGGAGAAGGAGGACGAGCTGCTCACCCTGGCCGAGGCCTTCGTCCACAGCTTTGACGCCGGGGCGGACGCGCAGGAGCAGGCCGCCGACCTGCGCGGGGCGGGCATCCGCGTGACGGTGATCGACGCCGGAGGGACGGTGCTCTGTGACTCAGAGGCGGACTGGACCGGGATGGACAACCACTATGACCGCCCGGAGATCGCCGCCGCGCGCGAGGCGGGCCGGGCCGTCACCCTGCGCGAGAGCGCCACCCTGGGCCGCACGCTGGTCTACGCCGTGGCGGTGACGGAGGACGGGAGCTATCTCCGCCTGGCCCAGTCGGTCAGTGCGGTGACGGAGGACCTGCTGCGCATGCTCCCCGCCCTGGCGCTGGGGGCGGCGCTCTCGCTGCTGGTGGCGCTGGCGCTCGCCGCGGGGCTGACGGACGGCATTCTCCTCTCGGTGCGCAGCCTGAGCGAGAGCCTGGGCGCGCTCAAGGAGGGGAGGGCGGCCCCCGCCCCCTCCGCCTGCCCCTATCCCGAGCTGCGGGAGATTTCCGGGCAGATCGCCAGCCTCTCCGCAGAGCTGGGCAGCTATCTGCGCCAGCTGGAGGAGGAGCAGCGGAAGACGGACTATATCCTCGAGCATCTGGCCGAGGGCTTTGTCCTGGTCGATCAGGAGCAGGAGGTTCAGATGATGAACCGCAGCGCCCGCCGCCAGCTCGGCTGCGGGGAGGAGGCCGCCGGTCAGTCCCTCGGCCGCCTGCTGCCCAATCCGCGCGTGATCCAGAATGTGAAGGACGCGATGCTGGGGCACAAGGTCTCCCCGGTGGACCTGCGCTGCCGGGGGCGCATCTATGAGGTGCGCTTCCGCCCCGTCCAGGAGGAGGGGGCGGGGCTGAACGGCAAGCTGATCCTCACCCTGCTCGACGTGACCGAGAGCCGCAACTCCAGCCGGATGCGGCAGGAGTTCTTCTCCAACGCCAGCCACGAGCTCAAGACCCCCATCACCTCCATTCAGGGGAGCACCGAGCTGCTCTGCTCCGGCCTCCCCCTCTCCGACAGCCAGCGGCAGGAGCTCCTCGACCGCATCGGCGCGGAGACCCAGCGGATGAGCCACATGATCTCAGATATCATCCTCCTCTCCCGGCTGGAGAACAGCGCGCTGGAGCGCGAGCAGGAGCAGGTCCCCTTCCACCGGCTGGTGCGCGAGTGCGTCCGGGAGTGGGAGGCCCCGGCGGCGCGGCGCGGCGTGACGGTCGGGGCGGAGGTCCAGCCCGTCTGGCTCTACGCCAGCCCGCAGAACCTGCGCGAGCTGGCGGACAACCTGATCAGCAACGCGGTGAAGTACAACTGCCCCGGCGGCAGGGTGGACATCTCCCTCTCCCGCGGGGAGAAGGAATGCGTCTTCACCGTGCGCAACGACGGCGAGCCCATCCCGCCGGAGGACCAGACCCGCGTCTTTGAGCGCTTCTACCGGGTGGACCACAGCCGCAGCCGGAGAGCGGGCGGGACCGGCCTCGGCCTCTCCATCGTCAAGCATGTGGTGGACGCGATGGAGGGGCGCGTCTCCCTCGAGAGCGGCCGGGAGAGCGGCACCCGCTTCACCGTCCGCCTGCCCCTCCGCCAGCCGCCCGGGCAGTGAGGCCGAACGATCCCCCAAAAGCGCAGCAGCGCCGGACCTCTCATCGGGGTCCGGCGCTCTGTTGTTTGGCTGTCATCCGGCCATCTATGCCGGCGGGAGCGGCTCAGTCGTGGATGGACTCGCGGTCACGGGAGAGGATGCTGCCGCTGGCGGCGTCCACCTCATACTCGTACTCCAGCTCGCCGGCCACAAACTCCACCTCGTAGACCAGGCGGCCATCGTCCTCGTCCAGCTCGGCGCGCAGGCGGCTCGCCTCGCTCTCGCTCACCCCGGCGTCCGCCAGGGCGATGGATTTGGCCTTGTCTGCGCCGATGACGCTCTCCGTGTTCCCGGAGGCGGGGCGGTCGTCGTCGTCGTCCACATCGACGTCCTTGGAGAGGATGGCGCCGGTCGCGGCGTCGATCTCGTAGTCGTACTCGGTGGTCCCGACGTCAAACTCGACGTCATAGACCTGGCGTCCGTCGTCCCAGTCCAGCCCGGCGCGCAGGCGGCTCGCCTCGCTCTCGCTCACCCCGGCGTCCGCCAGGGCGATGGACTTGGCCTGATCGGCGGAGATGGCAGTCTCGGAGGTGCTGGCAGTGCTGCGCTCCGTGGCGGCGGCAGCGGGGGCGGGGGCGTCGTAGTGCTCGAGGTCGTGGTCTTTGGAGAGGATGTCGCCGGAGGCGGCGTCGATCTCGTAGTCATACTCGGTATTGCCGGCGTAGAACTCCACCTCATAGACCAGACGGCCGTCGTCCTCGTCCAGCTCGGTGAAGAGATAGACGGCGTCCGCCTTGTTCACCCCGGCGTCCGCGAGGGCGATGGCTGCGGCCTCGTCCACGGAGAGGGCGGCCTCAGAGGTGCTGGCGGGGGCCTCGTAGTGCTCGATGTCGTGGTCCACGGAGAGGATCGCGCCGCTTCCGGCGTCGATCTCGTAGTCATACTCGGTGTTTCCGGCGTAGAACTCGACGTCATAGACCTCGCGGCCGTCGTCCCAGTCCAGCTCGGTGCGGAGATAGCGGGTGTCCGCCTCGGTCACCCCGGCGTCGGCCAGGGCGATGGACTCGGCCTGCTCAGCGGTGATCGGGGTGGCGGCGGAGCCGGGCTCGCCGGTCCCCTCTGCGGGAGCGGCGGCGGGCTCGTCGGCGGGTACGGTCTCACCGGCGGTGGCGGCGTTCTCGTCCGGGACGATGTCGGTGGTCTCCAGCTCATCCGCGGAGGCGGGGGAGGGCTCACCGGCGGAGCCGTTCGGGTCAGTGTTGTTGGCAGTGGGGCTGTTGCCGCAGGCGGCGAGGGCAAGCGCCAGACAGAGCGCGAGCAGAAGGGCGGGGAACTTTTTCATTTATGTCACCTTTCCTTTTCCAGTCGTATGGGGTGGCAGTGTGCCGTCTCTCAGGACGGAGGGCCGTCCGCTCGGGAGCGGGATGGGGCGGGCGTCTGGCCGCTGGCTGCCGTCCGGGTACGGCAGTGCGGCTCCCGGAGCGTTCCCGGCTGCTCCGGTTGGGGCGCCGCGCCCTGGCGGGGAGGCGGATGCTCTGGCCTCCGGGTCGTCGGAGCGGCGGCTCTTCCGGTCCTGTCATCTATGTAATGCCCGGGGCGGGCGGTTTTATTGCATGGGGAACGATATTTTTTCAAAAAATATTTCAGGGCAGCTTCGCGTGTACGAAACTGCCCTGAACATTTGGAATATCCCGTGAAGTTGGGAGAAAGCGGGACATTCAGTCCAGCTCCTCCAGAATGGCGCGCTGCCGCCCGCCGAGCAGGAGGGCGCGGTTGTAGTGGCTGAACTTCTCGCAGCCGTTGTCGGCGATAAATTTGGTGGAGGCGGGGTTCATCGCCAGCTCCGTGAGGAAGATCACCAGCTCCTGCCCCTCGCCGAAGGCGGTCTCGAGGAGGGCAAAGCCGCGCTCGAGCCGCAGGGAGGCGCGCTCGATGGCCGCCTTCCGCCCGGCGACCGCCTCGCGAAAGCGCGCGCGCACCTGCTCCGCCGCCGCCGCGGGCGCATCCGTCCCGGACTGGCGCAGCCCGGCGCGGTAGTCCTCCAGCGCGGCGAGGACGTGGGCATAGCGCCGCGCCTCCTCCGCCGGGAGGAGGTCCGCCCGGCGCTTCTCCTCCGAGACGCGGGAGAGGTCCTCCAGCGCGCGGGAGAAGGCCGCCTCCACCGCGGCCCCCCCGTCCAGCGCGGCAATCAGGCGCTTGAGCTGGCTGTGGAGCAGCGTCACCTCCGCGTCCGCCTCGTTGGCCGCCCGGCAGGCGGTGAACAGCCCGTCGAGCAGGAGGGAGAGGGCGGAGAGCCGCTCGTCGAAGGGGGCCATGCGCAGCCGGTCCACCGTCTGCGCGCGCAGCTCGCCGGAGAGGATGGCCTCCACGTCGTAGTCCTGGCGGTACTTGCGGTAGAGGTCGTAGTAGTTGGCGAAGTCCTTGGCGACGGCGGGATACTGGAGGTACTGCGCGATCACCGCCTCGTCCACCGGCAAGTCCAGCTTCTCGCTCACCGTGAGCAGGCGGGAGAGGTCCTCCCAGCCGCGGGCGGTGACAAAGCGCTTGCCGTCCACCGTCGTCTCCAGCCGGTAGAAGTGCTGCGGCTTGAGCTCCAGATAGGCGAGGATGGCGGGGTGGACCGACCGCTCGTAGGCATAACTCTTCCACGCCTGAAAGTTCGCCTCCACGTCCAGACGCCGTACCCGGTCGAGGGTGACGATGTCCAGCTCGCGCACCGAGCGGTTGTACTCCGGCGGATTGCCCGCCGCGACGATCACCCAGCCTTCCGGCAGGCGGTGGCTGCCGAAGGTCTTGCACTGGAGAAATTGCAGCATCGCCGGGGCGAGCGTCTCGGAGACGCAGTTCACCTCGTCGAGGAAGAGGATGCCGTGCTGCAAGCCGGTCTCCTCCATCCGGCGGTAGACGCTGGCGATGATCTCGCTCATGGTGTACTCCGTGACGGAGAAGGTGCGCCCGCCGAAGTCCGCCGTGCGGATGCTCGGCAGGCCGATGGCGGACTGCCGGGTGTGGTGGGTGATGGTGTAGCTCACCAGGGCCACGCCGCAGGCGCGGGCGGCCTGCTGGGCGATGGCGGTCTTGCCCACGCCCGGCGGGCCCATGAGCAGGATGGGGCGCTGGGCGAGCACGGGGATCTCCCACTGCCCGTCCTCATTTTTCGCCAGATAGGCGCGCACCGTGCACACGATCTGTTCCTTTGCCTCTTGGATGGTCATATCGGTCTCTCTCCTCATAATATCATGGCAGCCGTCGGGCCGGGCCGTCCGCAGGGGGTTCAGGGTGGACGGGCGGGCGCAGGGCCGGGCGGCGCGGCGTTCGGCCCCCTCATCCGTCACGGCAGGGGGCGGAGGAGGTAACATAGTTAACTTTGGTAACAAAGTGAACGTTGTAACCTTACAGGGAAATGTTCACCGCCGCCCCGCGGGGGGCTGGTCCTGCGCCCCCTCGCGCACCTCCGGCAGGTCCTCCGGGCCGAGGATGACCCGGATGGCCCAGGGGGGGACGGGCGGCTCGCCGTAGTCCGTCTCGTAGAAGACGAAGGCCACCTCATAGTCCGGCCGCTGCTGGGGGTAGGCCCCAAAGCCGTCGGTGAAGTAGACCAGGCCGCGCAGGCCGGGGAGCTTGCCCGCCCGGCGCAGGACGTCCACATAGGCAAAGGCGGGGCGGAAGTCGGTCCCGCCAAAGCCGCGCACGGTGAAGCGCTCGCAGAGGGTGTCAAACTCACCGGCGGAGTGGATGACGGTGTCCGACTGCACCCCGGCGTCCGCCTGGATGATGTGCAGGTTCGCATCGCGGAAGAACATCCCGTCCTGGGCGAGCACGGCGCGGGTCTCCGTCAGGAAGGACTGGATGCGCCCGTCTGAGCAGGAATCGGAGGTGTCGATCACGATGACAAAGTCGGAGATCTTTCGGCTCTCGCGGTACTCCAGCGGCTCGATGAGGGGGATATCGCCGTAGAGCTCCAGCCCGAGGGCGTAGTAGGCGTAGTCAAAGCTGTCCATGTCCACCCGCGTCTCCTCCCGCCAGGTGACAAAGCGGCGGAGGAACCGGCGGTAGTCATAGCGCTCCCGGTTCTCGATGCGCATCGCCGCCAGCAGCTCGCCCGCCTCGTCGCCGTGGTCGGCGAAGAAGGTCTCCAGCCCGGTCTGGGTGCGCTCGGCGAGGTCGCGCCATTTCTGCTCCAGCGCCTGACGCTCGGCCTCATGGTCACCGCCGTCCCCCTCCCCCTCCGAGGGGCGGGGCTGCTCGCCGTCCGGCTGCTCCGGGTCCTCCTCCGACGGCCAGAAGCGGTGGTCGTCCCGCCGGAACTCCTGCCAGAGGGCGATCTGCTCGTCATAGCTCCACCGCCGCTGGCCCAGCCAGCGGTAGACCGCCTCCGCCGTCAGGACGGGGACATCCTGCCGCAGGTCGGCGTAGGTGTCCTCCCGGAGGTTGGAGGGGAGGAGCTGGAGGCAGCGGTTCTCGATGGAGTCCAAAATGGACTCCACCGCGATGTCGCAGGCGAGGCTCCAGCGGTCCTCCTCCCGCCCGTCCCGGTGGAAGGGGTGGCGCAGCAGGCAGTGCAGCAGCATGTGCAGGTAGAGCCGGTTGAGCAGCACCTGGTCCTCCCGGTAGAGCTCGATGAGCAGGCGGGGGTTGAACTGGATGGAGGTCCCGTCCGTCCCGACGGTGGGGGTGTTCAGGTTCATCTGCCAGCCGAGGCCGGAGAGGGCCACGTCGAGAAAGCGCATGTGCAGATAGAGCTCGTTGCGCGTGGCGGTGAGGATGGCGCGGCCGATGCGGTCGAGCTTTTCGTGGTTGTCGTGCAAGGAGCCGTCCCCCCTCTCAGAGGTCGAAGGATTTGTCCGCCCCGCCGGCGCGCGGCAGGTCCCCGCCCTCGAGCAGCCGCGCGGCAAAGCGGACGCTGCCGGCGCGCTCGGCGCGCAGGAGCATCTCCCCGCGCACCTCCGGCGCGGGCGGGGCGAGGGCGAGCAGGGTCTCCAGCCCCGCGAGATCGTCCTCCTCCAGCAGCAGGTCGAGGACGGGGAGGCTGTGCGCGCGCAGATAGGCCAGATAGACCTCCCGCGGCCGGGGCGCGAGGTGGTAGGGCCAGCGCAGGCGGTACCAGGCGATGCGCGCGGCGGTGGCCGCCTCGTCCTGCTTTTGGGCGAGGTCGAAGTAGCTCTCGTAGAGGTCAAAGTCCACGTCCCGGCTGGAGAAGCACTCGCGGTAGAGATAGCCCGAGCCGTAGGTGATGGTCCGCCAGATGCGCGGGCCGATGATGTCCTCGTACTCGTAGGAGAAGCCGGGCAGGAAGAAGCGCGCCGCCCCGTCCGGGTAGCGCACCGTGAGGTCGAGGTCGTTGGAGAGGTCGGAGAGCAGCACGCTCAGGTTGATGCCGATCGGCAGCGAGAGGCGCGCGAGGCTCCGGCAGTTCATAAAGAGGCCGCTGCCGACGAAGGTGACGGTGTCCGGCAGGTCGAGGGCCTCCAGGGCGGTGCAGTTGTAGAACGCCTGCCGCTCCAGCCGCTCCAGCCGGGCGGGGAGGGTCACCCGCCGCAGCTTCCGGCACTGGGAGAAGGTATACTCCGCCAGCTCCGTCACCCCGTCCGGCAGCTCGATGTGCTCCAGCGCGCCGCACTGCTCAAAGGCCCGCGGCCCGAGCGACGTGAGCGCGCGCGGCAGGCGCAGCCGGGCGAGCTGCCCGCAGCGGGCGAAGGCGCGGTCCCCGATGGTGCGGACGCCCTCCGGGAGGGAGAGGCGGCTGAGATTCCCCGGCGCGCGCACCGGGGCGGGGGGCGGCTCACGCGCGGCGTCCACCAGGCGCAGGCCGTCCGATGCCCCGGCTCCGGCGGCGAAGCAGTCCGGCCCGAGGGAGGTGACCGGGCAGCCCCCGACCGTCTCCGGCAGCGCGAGGGGACTGCCGTCGCCCACGCAGCGGACCACGGCGGCCTCCCCCTCTGAAATTGTGTAGTAGACAGCCCAGCCCATGCAAGCGGCTCCTCTCTGCCTCAGATTCGTGTGCTGTGATAAATTCAGACGCCCGGCGCGGCCTCCTCCAGCGCGCGCAGATAGTCCCGCCGGACCTCCTCCGGGGCGAAGGAGGCGGCGCAGGCGTTCCGGAGCATCCGCACCACCTCCGCCGGGGTGCAGCCGCCCTCGTTCACGGCGCGGAGGTACTCCCGGTTGAGGTCCGTCCCGCTCACGGTGCGGTTGTCCGTGTGCAGGCTGACGGCGAGGCCGGCGTCCAGAAAGGCGCGCAGGGGGTGGTCCGCCCAGCCGCGGGCGGCTCTGGTCTGGAAATTGCTGGTGGGGCAGACCTCGATCCCCACCCCGGATGCCCGGCAGCGCTCCATCAGCTCAGGGGAGCGGGCGAGGGCGATGCCGTGGCCCAGCCGGACCGCGCCGAGGTCGAGGGCCTCCCGGACGCTCCGGACGGACCCGGTCTCCCCGGCGTGGATGGTGAAGGGGATGCCCCAGGCCGCCGCCTGGCGGAAGAAGGGGGCGTGCAGGGCGGTGGGGAAGGCGTTCTCGTCCCCCGCGAGGTCGGCGGCGCAGATCAGGGCGGGGAAGTAGTCCCGCGCGGCGTCGAGCAGGGCGAGGTTCTGTTCCTGCGTGTGGTGGCGCATCGCGCAGACGATCAGCCGGGAGACGACGCCGCACTCCGCCTCCCCCCGCGCGCAGCCGCGCGCGAGCGCGTCAAAGACCTGACGGTAAGTGAGGCCCCCCTCCAGGTGGAGCGTGGGAGCAAAGCGAATCTCCAGGTAGCGAATGTGCTCCCGCGCGGCGTCTCCGAGCAGGTCGCGCACCGCCTGCTCCAGGCCTGCCTCCGTCTGGAGCCACTGGAGCGGGAGATCAAAGCAGCGCAGATACTCCGTCAGGCTCTCGCAGCTCTCTCGTGCGCGCAGCGGGGCCTCCTCCGGCCAGGGACGGCCGGTCTGGCGGTAAAAGGCGCGGATGCGCTCGGGATGGACGCTGCCGTCGAGATGACAGTGCAGCTCCATCTTGGGCAGCCGCTCAATCCACCGTTTCATGGCTTAGTTCCTCTAACAGCCCGTCCACGATCTCCACGGCGGCCGCGGCGGCCGCGGCGGCAAAGGCAGGGAAGCTCTCCGGCGCGCTGCCGTCCGCCCCGTCCGAGATGGTGCGCAGCACGGCGAAGGGAATGTGATTGACATAACACACCTGCCCGATGCTGCCGCCCTCCATCTCCCCGGCGATGGCGCCGAAGGTCTCGTGAATCCACCGCTTGCGCTCCGCCTGGGCGAGAAACTGGTCGCCGGTGGCGATGGTCCCCACCTGGCAGTGCAGGCCCAGCGAGGCCGCGCGCGCGGCGAGGCGGGCGGTGAGGCCCCGGTCCGCCGGGAGGTGGACGAGGTCCAGCCCGGAGATCATCCCCACCGGGTCCCCGAGGGGGGAGGTGTCCATATCGTGCTGGACGACGTCGCTGGCGAGGGCGACGTCCCCGATGCCGAGCGAGGGGGAGAGGGTACCCGCCACGCCGGTGTTGATCACCGCGCGCACCGGGAAGCGGAGAATCATCGTCTGCGCGCACAGCGCGGCAAACACCTTCCCCACCCCGCAGACGGCGAGGACGACGGGCACGCCGTGGATGGTCCCGCTGTCAAAGCGGACCCCGCTGATGACGGCGGTCTCCGGCCCCTCCAGACGCGCGCGCAGGCCGGCGATCTCCAGCTCCATCGCGCCGATGATGCCGATCATCTCTCTCCCTCCCGATAGCGAAAGTCGATGCTGGGGTTTCCCTCCAGCACGGCGAGGTAGCGGCGGCACTCCTCCTGGGCTGCGGCGAGGCTGAGGTTGCGGTAGTTGCCGCACTCCTTCCGGCTCGCGCCGAAGACCGGCCCCTCATAGGCCAGGATGCCGCGCAGGACCGCCTTCACCGTCGCGAGCACCCGCGCGTGGTCTGCGTTTCGCACCAGGAGGTAGAAGCCGGTCTGGCAGCCCATCGGGCCGAAGTAGATCACGTCCGGCCCGAGGTCGGAGTTTCGCACGAAGGTGGCGAACATGTGCTCCACCGAGTGCATCGTGAGGTTTGACATATAATCCCCCACGTTCGGCTTGCGGGTGCGCAGATCATAGGTGACGACGTCCCCATCCACCCGGGAGAGGTAGATGCCCGGCTCGAGCAGGTCGTGGTCGACGGTAAAGCTCTGGATGCGCTCCATCTCAGCCCTCCTCTCCCGGGGCGGGGAGGGGGTTGCCCGCGCGGTCAAAGAGGGGGAGCGGCTCGAGGTAGCGGATGTCCGTCCGCCGCTGCGCCTCCCCCTCGGCGAGGATGGCCATCCGCCCGCAGACGATGCCGCCCGCCTTCTCCACCAGCGCCTCGAGGGCGCGGAGGGATTCGCCGGTGGAGATCACGTCGTCCACCAGCAGGATGCGCCTGCCGCGGATTTCGGCGGCGTCCTCCCCGTCGAGGTAGAGCCGCTGCTCCCCGGCGGTGGTGATGGACTGCACGCAGACCTCCAGCACGTCCTTCATATAGAGCTTGGGGCGCTTGCGGGCGAGGAAATACTTCCCGTCCCCGTGCTGGCGGGCCATCTCGTGGGCCAGGGGGATGCCCTTGGCCTCGGCGGTGATGAGGTAGTCATATTCCGGGGCCTTCTCCAGCAGCGCGCGGGCGCAGGCCACGGTGAGCGGCGCGTCGCCGAAGATGACGAAGGCGCCGATCTGGAGGTCCTCGCCGATCGGGCACAGCGGCAGGGCGCGCTCCAGCCCGGCGATGGTCATGCGGTATACCATAGTGTTCCTCTCCTGTCTCGTGGGTATGGGGAAAATTTCACCCCCCATTATAATGCCGCCGTCCCCGTCCCGCAAGCCCGGCGGCCAAAACTGGGGCGGAGAATTGTTTTTTGAGGCGGGATATGGTATCATCAGAGGGAAATTACAGTGTTCGGGAGGGTTATTTTCCATGCTCAGCGGAAAGACCATCGTCCTCGGCGTCACCGGCGGCATCGCCTGCTACAAGGCCGCCGCCCTCGCCTCCGCCCTCGTCAAGCAGCACGCGGACGTGCAGGTGATCATGACGGCCAACGCCACCCAGTTTGTCACCCCCATCACCTTTGAGCAGCTCACCGGCAACAAGGCGCTGGTGGACACCTTTGACCGCAATTTCCAGCATCAGGTGGAGCACATCTCCGTGGCTGACCGGGCGGACTTCGTCCTCATCGCCCCGGCGACCGCCAACGTGCTCGCCAAGTGCGCCCACGGCATCGCCGACGACATGCTCACCACCACCGTCCTCGCCTGCGACTGCCCCAAGGCGGCCGCCCCGGCGATGAACACGAAGATGTACGCCAACCCGGTCACCCAGGACAACCTCGACACCCTGCGCCGCTACGGCTGGGAGATCATCGAGCCCGCCTCCGGCCGCCTCGCCTGCGGCGCGGTGGGCCGGGGGAAGATGGTGGAGCCGGAGCGGCTGGTGGAGGCCTGCGTGCACGCCGTGTCCCACCCGGAGAAGGACCTCGCCGGCTGCCGCGTGCTCGTCACCGCCGGGCCGACGCGGGAGGCGCTCGACCCGGTGCGCTACCTCACGAACCACTCCACCGGCAAGATGGGCTACGCCATTGCCCGCGCCGCCGCAGCGCGCGGGGCGGAGGTCACCCTCGTCTCCGGCCCGACCGGGCTGGAAAAGCCGGCCTACTGCCAGGTGGTGGACATCGTCTCGGCGGAGGACATGTTCCAGGCGGTTACCAGCCGCGCCGGGGAGATGGACATCATCATCAAGGCGGCCGCCGTGGCGGACTACCGCCCGGAGACGGTGTCGGAGAACAAGGTGAAGAAGGCGGACGGGGCCCTCTCCATCCCGCTCGCGCGCACGCAGGACATCCTCGCCTGGCTGGGCGGGCGCCGCCGGGAGGGGCAGTTCCTCTGCGGCTTCTCCATGGAGACGGAGCACATGCTGGAAAACAGCCGCAAAAAGCTGGAGAAAAAGCACATCGACCTCATCGCCGCCAACAACCTCAAGACGGCGGGCGCGGGCTTCGGGGTGGACACCAATGTGCTCACCCTGATCGGCCCGGACGGCGTGCGCGAGCTGCCGCTGATGAGCAAGGCCTCGGCGGCGGACGTCCTGCTCGATGAGATCGTGAGACGGCGGGAGGCCGGACGATGAGGCAGGCGCGGCCCTATCCCTCCCTTCAGGTGAGCGCGAAGGGGGAGCGCTCCATCAAGCAGGGCCACCCCTGGGTCTACGGGGAGGAGCTGAAACACGCCGCCGGGACGCCGGAGGACGGCGGCCTGGTGGATGTCCTCGCGGGGAACGCCTGGCTGGGGACGGGGTTTTACAACGCCCGGTCCAAGATCACCGTCCGCCTGATCAGCCGCAACGCGAACGACCGCTTTGACGCCGCCTTTTGGGCGCGGCGGGTGCGCTACGCCCTCGCCTACCGCCGCACCGTGATGGGGGAGGACTGGTCCGCCTGCCGCCTGATCCACGGGGAGGCGGACCAGATGCCCGGCCTGACGGTGGACCGCTACGGCGACCTCCTCTGCGCCCAGGTGCTCAGCCTGGGGATGGAGCGGGTGCAGGACATGGTCTTCGCCGCCCTGGCGGAGGAGATGGCCGCCCTCGGCGCGCCGGTGCGCGGCATCTTCCTGCGAAACGACGTTGCCCTGCGCGAGCGGGAGGGGCTGGAGCAGGGGAAGGGCTGGTATCCCCTCCCCGGCCTGCCGGTACCGGCGTCCGCCGTGACTGAGATCACGGAAAACGGCGTCCGCTACCTCGTGGACCTGGAAAACGGGCAGAAGACCGGCTTCTTCCTCGACCAGAAGTATAACCGCCGCGCCGCCGCCCGCCTCGCCCCCGGCAAGCGGGTGCTCGACTGCTTCACCCACACCGGCTCGTTCGGCCTCAACGCCGCGCGCGCCGGGGCGGAGCGGGTGCTCAGCGTGGACATCTCCGCGGCCGCCATCGAGATGGCCCGCGCCAACGCCGCGCGCAACGGCCTGACCAACATCGACTTTCAGGTGGCGGACGTCTTCCAGCTCCTCACCGGGCTCAGCCGCGCGCACAGCCATGACTTTGACTATGTGATTCTCGATCCGCCCGCTTTCACCAAGTCGCGCGACACCGCCGCGCAGGCCGCGCGGGGGTACAAGGAGATCAACCTGCGGGCGATGAAGCTGCTGCCGCGGGGCGGCTATCTCGCCACCTGCTCCTGTTCGCACTTCATGCCGGAGCGGGAGTTCCGGCGGATGCTGCGCGAGGCGGCGCACGACGCGGGGGTGTCCCTGCGCCAGATCGAGGCCCGCCAGCAGGCCCCCGACCACCCCATCCTCTGGAACGTCCCGGAGACGGACTATCTGAAGTTCTACCTGTTCCAGATCGTATAGCCCGCCCAGTCATACCCGCCCCGGGCCTGTCATAGAATGGACCGAAATCCAAAGACAGGAGCGCGGTGCGATGCGGACAGACTGGAATGAGAACCGGGCCCGGCTGGTCGGCCGGGCGATGGGAGAGCCGGAGTACTCCCACACGAACCACGGAGAGGATTTTTACCGCCTGCCGCTGCGCAGCCTGCGCCTGAGCGGGGCGGCGGACCAGGTGAATCTGCTCCTCTCGCGCACACAGCTCGAGGCCGGGCCGGTCCATCCGGGGGACCGACTGGCGGTGGAGGGGGAGGTGCGCTCCTTCAACAACCGGACAGGCGTTGGCAGCCGATTGGTGATCACGCTCTTCGTCCGTCAGGCCGCCCCGGCGGGGGAGGAGCTGGACGACAACCGCCTCACCCTCGCCGGGGTGCTCTGCAAGACGCCGAACTACCGCCAGACCCCCCTGGGCCGTGAGATCTGCGACCTGATGCTGGCGGTGAACCGGCGCTATGGACGGGCGGACTACCTGCCCTGCATCGCCTGGGGCGCCCTCGCCCAGCGCGCGGCCTGCCTCTCGGTGGGGGACGGCATCCGCCTGGAGGGCCGCCTCCAGAGCCGGGCCTACACCAAGCTGACCGCCGCCGGCCCGGAGCGGCGGGTCGCCTTTGAGGTGTCCATCATGACGATGGAGCAGGTCGACCCCTCCTCCGGCGCGGGGCCGGATGCATAAAATCCGTCACGGTCTTGCAAAACGCTTGACAAAGTGCGGAGGGCCATACTATAATAGTCCCACCAAAGGCGAGGAAGAGGACCGCACCCTCCACCGCGCCGCCTCAGAGAGCCCGGGTCATCGGCTGCAAGCCCGGGCGGCGGCAGGAGCGCGCGCAACACCTCGGAGCCGGCGTCCCGAGCGGCATGGGCCGGGTAGGGGCGCACGTCCCCCCTGCGTTAAAGGGTTCAAAGTGGTGCTGACAAGGAGGCCAGCGCAATTCGGGTGGTACCACGGAGATATTGTATCATTTCCGTCCCGGACTCAGGACAGTCCGGGGCGGCTTTTTTGTACGCTCGGACCGGTCAAAAAGGAGTGAGCGTCATGAAATTCGTCACAGGAACCACAACAGCCAGTCATCACGAGCTCGCCGCGCTGCGTGCGGAGAGCCCCGCCGGCCAGGCCGTCACCCTGCACGGGGCGGTGCACGCCCTGCGGGAGATGGGGGGGATCACCTTCCTCACCCTGCGCTGCCGCGACGGGGTGATGCAGTGCGTCTTCGACCCCGGCGTGCTGCCGGAGGACCTGACGGAGGAGAGCTGCGTGGTGGTCACCGGCGCCCTGCGCGCCGACGAGCGCGCCCCTGGCGGCATGGAGGTGCAGGGCGGGGGGATCGAGGTCCTCTCCCGCCCCGCCGAGGCGATGCCGGTGCCGGTGCACAAGTGGAAGCTGAAGCTGAATCTGGACACTGAGCTGGCCCTGCGCCCGCTCGTGCTGCGCAACCTGCGCGAGCGCTCCGTCTTCAAGGTGCAGGAGGGGCTGGGCCGGGCCTTCCGGGAGTACCTCTCCGGCGAGGGCTTCACCGAAATCCACACCCCCAAGATTGTCCACGCCGGGGCGGAGGGGGGCAGCAACATCTTCCGCCTGGAGTATTTTGACAAGAAGGCATTCCTCGCCCAGTCGCCGCAGTTTTACAAGCAGATGATGGTGGGCGTCTACGAGCGGGTCTTCGAGGTGGCCCCCGTCTTCCGCGCGGAAAAACACTCCACCCCCCGCCACCTGAACGAGTACACCTCGATGGACTTCGAGATGGGATATATCGACTCGTTTTACGACATCATCGAGATGGAGAGCGGCTACCTCCGCTACGCGATGGACCTGCTGGGCCGGGAGTACGCCGGGGACCTCAGGCGCCTGGGCATCACCCTGCCGGACGCGGAGCACATCCCCGTCTGCTCCTTCCGCGAGGCCAAGGAGCTGGCGGCGGAGAAGTATCACCGCCCCATCCGCGACCCCTACGACCTCGAGCCGGAGGAGGAGAGCAACATCGGCCGCTACTTCCAAGAGGAGTACGGCGCGGACTTCGTCTTCATCACCCACTATCCGTCCAAAAAGCGCCCCTTCTACGCGATGGACGACCCGGACGACGCGCGATATACCCTCTCGTTTGACCTGCTGTTTCGCGGCATGGAGGTCACCACCGGCGGCCAGCGCATCCACGACTATCAGATGCAGGTGGATAAGATGCGCGCCAAGGGGATGCACCCGGAGGAGTTTGACTCCTACCTGATGATTCACAAACACGGCATGCCGCCCCACGGCGGCCTGGGCATCGGCCTGGAGCGGCTGACGATGAAGCTGTGCGGCCTGGAGAACGTGCGCTACGCCTGCCTCTTCCCGCGCGACCTGAATCGCCTGGAGCCGTAAGGCGGGCCGTCAAAAAGGAGGAACCTGAGATGAAGATCACGGAAGAGATGGTGGATTACGTCTCCGTCCTCTCCCGGCTGCGCCTGCCGGAGGAGGAGCGGGCGCGCATGGCCCTCGAGCTGGAGCGGCTCACCGACTATATGGAGGTGCTCAACCACCTTGACACCACCGGCGTCGAGCCGATGAGCCACACCTTCCCGCTCAAGAACGTCTTTCGGGAGGACGAGGTGCGGCCCTCCGCCCCGCGCGAGGAGCTGCTGGCCAACGCCCCCGCCGCAGACGAGGAGAGCTACCTCGTCCCCAGGACGGTGGAATAAGGAGGAGGGCGAGCGATGGATATTCTGGACCTGTCTGCCCTCGCGCTGGGCAGAGCGATTCAAAAACGCGAGGTCTCCGTCGAGGAGGCCACCCGCGCCGCCCTGGACGCCATTGAGGAGGCCAACGGGCAAAACAACGCCTTTATCACCGTCCTGCCGGACGAGGCCCTCGCCCGGGCCGCGGCGGTGCAGCGGCAGATCGACGACGGGACGCTTACCGGCCCGCTGGCCGGGGTGCCGTTGGCAATCAAGGACAATATCTGCACCAAAGGGGTCAAGACGAGCTGCGCGTCCAGGATTCTGGGCGACTTCAAGCCCCCCTATGACGCCACGCTCACGGAGAAGATCACGGCGGCGGGCGGCGTGGTGCTCGGCAAGCTGAACATGGACGAGTTCGCGATGGGCTCTACCTCCGAGACGTCCTACTACGGCCCGACGCGCAACCCCTGGGACCTCGGCCGGGTGCCCGGCGGCTCCTCCGGCGGCGCTGCTGCGGCGGTGGCCGCGCGCGAGTGCTGGTACGCCATCGGCTCGGACACCGGCGGCTCCATCCGCCAGCCCGCGAGCTACTGCGGCGTGACCGGCGTGAAGCCCACCTACGGCACCGTCAGCCGCTACGGGCTGATCGCCTACGCCTCCTCCCTCGACCAGATCGGCCCGCTGGCCCGGACGGCGGAGGACTGCGCGGCCATCCTGGACGCCATCCAGGGCCGCGACGCGCGCGACGGCACCTCCCTGGAGAGGGACTACGGCGGCCTGCTGGCCTCCCTGGACGGGAACCTCGACGGGATGCGGATCGGAATCCCCGCCGAGTGCTTTGCCGACGGGCTGGACGCGGAGGTCTCCCGGCGGGTACTCGCCGTGGCGGACGTGCTGCGCGGCCGGGGCGCCGTGGTGGAGGAGTGTACGCTGCCCATCATGGAGTACGTCGTGCCCACCTACTATATCATCGCCTGCGCCGAGGCGAGCAGCAACCTCTCACGCTTTGACGGGGTGAAGTACGGCTGGCGGGCGGAGGGCTACCGCGACCTCACCGACCTGTACAACCGGACGCGGACCGAGGGCTTTGGAGACGAGGTGAAACGGCGCATCCTGCTGGGCACCTTCGTCCTCTCCACCGGCTACTATGACGCCTATTACCGCAAGGCGCTGCAGGTCAAGGCGGTCATCCAGCAGGCGTTCGACCGCGCCTTTGCGCGCTACGACCTGCTGCTCATGCCGGTCGCCCCCACCACTGCCCCGCGCCTGGGGGAGAGCCTCTCTGACCCCTTACAGATGTACCTGTCCGATATCTACACCGTGTCCGTCAACCTCGCCGGCCTGCCGGGGCTCTCCATGCCCTGCGGGCCGGACGGGAAGGGGATGCCGGTGGGCGCGCAGCTCGTCGGCCCCGCCCTCGGCGAGGGGAAGGTGCTGCGCGCGGCGCACGCCTTCCAGCTGGACACCGACTATCACACCCTGCGCCCGCAGGCGGCGGAAGGAGGCGCGCACTGATGGATTGGGAGATGGTCATCGGTCTGGAGACCCATGTGGAGCTGGCCACCCGGACCAAGATTTTCTGCTCCTGCACGACGGAGTTCGGCGGCGCGCCCAACACGCACTGCTGCCCGGTCTGCACCGGTATGCCGGGCACCCTGCCGGTCCTGAACCGGAAGGTGCTGGAGTATGCCGTGAAGACCTGCCTCGCCCTCAACTGTGAGGTCACCCGCTACCACAAGTTTGACCGGAAGAACTACTTCTACCCTGACCTTCCCAAGGCCTACCAGATCTCGCAGCTCTATCTCCCCATCGGCCGCAACGGCAAGGTGCCCATCCGCGTCGGCCAGGAGGAGAAGGTGATCCGCATCCACGAGCTGCACATGGAGGAGGACGCCGGCAAGCTGGTGCACGACAACTGGATTGACCAGACCCGCGCGGACTACAACCGCTGCGGCGTGCCGCTGATCGAGATCGTCACCGAGCCGGACTTCCGTTCGGCGGATGAGGTGATCGCCTATCTGGAGAAGCTGCGCTCCACGTTGGAGTACCTCGGCGTCTCCGACTGCAAGATGCAGGAGGGCTCGCTGCGCTGCGACGTGAACCTCTCCGTCCGCCCGGTGGGCGCGGCGGAGCTGGGCACCCGCACCGAGATGAAGAACCTCAACTCCTTCAAGGCGATCGCCCGCGCCATCCGCTACGAGGCCCGCCGCCAGCAGGAGCGCATCGAGATGGACCACAAGCCGGTCATCCAGGAGACCCGCCGCTGGGACGAGAACAAGGACGCGAGCTTCTCCATGCGCTCGAAGGAGAACGCCCAGGACTACCGCTATTTCCCTGAGCCGGACATCCCCCCCGTCGAGCTGGACGGGGCGGAGCTGGAGCGGATGCGCGCATCTCTCCCGGAGATGGCGGAGGCCAGGCGGGCGCGCTATGAGCGCGACTTCGGCCTGCCGGAGTACGACGCGGGCCTGCTTACCGGCACGAAGGCGCTGGCGGACTTCTTTGAGGAGACGGTGGCCCTCGGCCTCGCGCCCAAGGAGGTCTCCAACTGGATGATGGACGTCCTTCTGCGCACCCTCAAGGAGAAGGGGCTGGAGCCGAAGGAGATGCTCCTGACCCCGGAGACGCTGGGGACCATCATCCGCATGGTGCAGGAGGGCCGCCTGAATCGCACCACCGGCGTGAAGGTCTTCCAGGCGGTCTTCGACGAGAACGCCGACCCCGCCGCCTACGTCAAGGCCCACGGCCTGGAGCAGATCAGGGACACCGGCCTGGTGGAGACCACCGTGCGCGAGGTGCTCGCGCGCTGCGCCGCCCAGGTGGAGGAGTACCGGTCGGGCAAGGAGAAGGTCTACGGCTTCCTCGTCGGCCAGTGTATGCGCGCCCTCAAGGGTAAGGCGGACCCGCAGATCGTCAACCAGACCCTGCGCGAGATGCTGAAAAACGGCTGAGACGCAGACAGACTGCGGGAGAAAACGCGATCAAATGCGCCGGGTTGAGAGCTGTCGCAGGACGGTTCTCAACCCGGCGTGTTTTTTTGCTCCATCGCGCATAGCCTTTCCCGAAGGGGGGAATACCGGTGGAGGAACGACTGCCACTGCGCCGCGCGGGCGTCCCGTGCGGGGAGCTGCTGCGCCGTGAGGAGGGCCTGCACGCCGTCTTCACGGCGCGCGTCCCGGACGGGACGGGGGTGCAGAAGCTCTGGCTGTGCGGGGTGGGGGGAGAGCCGCTCCTGCTCGGCACGCTGATGCCGCTCGGCGGCGGCTGGCGGCTGGAGCGGCGGCTCTCCGTGCGCGCCCTGCGGGAGCATGGCCTGACGGGCGCGCTCTGCGGGGAGATCACCCCCGGCCCGCCGCCGGAGGGGGAGGACCGTCCGCCCGGGGAGCGGCCGCCCGCGGTCGGGGACACCGTGCTCGCCCCGCTGCTTGCGGGGGCGCGGGGCGAGTGGCGGCGGGAGGGGGGCTGCTGGCGGCTCACCCTCCCCTGGCGGCGGGACGGGGCGTTTCCCCTCGCGCCCGCCTTCTGCCTGGCCCGGCTCGAGGGGGAGGCGGTCTGCTACTATTTCAGCGCGGCGGGGGAGATTTTGCCGCCGCCGGTATAATCTCCCGCCGCCGTGGGAAGCTAGGGGCAGGGAGCCGCGGGCGATCGGCGCGGCGGCTCCTCAGATTTGCAAAAGGAGGCAACGTCCATGGCCAATCTGACATCCAAGGAGCTGGCCGCTCTGGAGGACCAGCTCAGCTTCGAGCACACCTGCGTGTGCAAGTATCAGGCCGCCGCGGAGGAGACGGGGGAGACCGCCCTGCGCGACTGCTTCCGGCAGCACGCCGGCGTCCACCAGCAGAACTTCAATACCCTGCTCACATTTTTGCGCTAAGGAGGCGGCAGCATGAACGACCAGGAACGCATCACCGACCTGCTCCTGACGGAGAAGAAGATGAGCGCCAACTACAACGAGTTTGCCAGCGAGTGCGTGAATCCCCAGCTGCGCCGGCAGTTTCTCGACCTGCTCGACCGGGGGCAGGACATCCAGAGCGCCCTCTACCAGGCCGCCGCGAGCCGCGGCTGGTATCAGACCACCCCGGCGGACGGGGCGCAGATCAACCAGGCCCTGCAAAAGTTTTCCAGCATGAGCTGACCGTGTCCGCCGGAGGAGGAAATGTCCGTCCGGCGGACCATTTTTTGGAAAAAGAAAGGGAAAGGTCTTTTCAAATGGCAGGAATGTGCTATAATACTCTCAAACAATGACGGCCTGAGCGTCTGCCGCGCCGGCTGGAGAGGAAGTGGCCCCCATGAAGTGCCCCTACTGCGGACATATTGACAGCAAGGTGGTGGACTCCCGCCCCGCCGACGACGGGGAGAGCATCCGCCGCCGCCGTGAGTGCCTGGAGTGCCACAAGCGCTTCACCACCTATGAGACGGTGGAGACGCTGCCGCTCATGGTGATCAAGAAGGACGGCAGCCGCCAGAGCTTTGAGAAGAACAAGGTGCTCAACGGCATCATCCGCGCCTGCGCGCAGCGGCCGGTGCCGATGGAGACGATGGTCCGCATCGCCGACGAGGTGGAGCAGGAGCTGCAAAACTCCCTCAACCGCGAGATCAGCGCCAAGCGGATCGGCGAGCTGGTGATGGACAAGCTCAAGGAGGTGGACGAGGTGTCCTATGTCCGCTTCGCCTCGGTCTACCGCCAGTTCAAGGACATCGACTCCTTTATGGAGGAGCTCAACAAGCTGCTCGCCGAGCGTTGAGCGGGTGAAAAGACAAGTCCCCCCGGACCATTGGACTGGTCCGGGGGGATTTTCGTGTTTTGCGCGCCTGCGGATGGGATCAGATGACAGCGGGCTCAGAACGGGCTGTCCTCGTAGATGTTGCCCTCGACATCCTCATACTGCCCGTTGAGCTTGCGGCGCACCAGGATGGTGGCGCCGGAGGAGGTGCGGCGCCACTCATAGGGGTTATGGCCGGCGATGCGCAGCGCCAGCGGGATCAGGATGATGGTGAAGCACAGCAGCACCTTTCCGAGGACAAAAATACCGGTGGAGAAGAAGCCCCAGAAGACCGGCAGACGCTGCTCCGGACTGACCTTTTTGGCCACCGACCGCCAGATCAGCCAGGTGATGAGCGCGGGGAAGATGGTCAAAATCGCCATCCCGCCGGCGAGCTCCAGATTGTCCGGCTCGTCAGAGAACAGGAACCGCAGCGTCAGCGCCAGCGCGACGATCGCGATGCCCCCGAAGTTGCAGAACAGATAGGCGCGGAATTTGCCATACAGACGCCGGTCCTGCACGGCGGTGGTGGCCTGATCCAGATAGCCTGCGATCACCTGCCCGGCGTTCGGCCTGGCGGTGCTGTTGTTTCCTCCATAACTCATCTCTCATTGCCTCCTTCTTTCAGATAGAGGAAGTATATCACAGCTGAGCGTGGGAGGGCAAGAAAAATGTGGTGTTATTGCCCCGCTTTGGCTGGCCGCGTCAGCGGTCCTCCGCAGGGGCGTCCGACGCTGCGGCAGGCGGATGAAAGGCTGAGGCTGCGGCCGAGAGGAGGACGGGGCCGGCGATCAGTCCGCCCGCGCCGAACCACTGCAGGCCGGCATACATCACCAGCAGGGTGAGCAGGGGGGAGACGCCCGCCTGCGCGCCGAGCAGCCGCGGTTCGAGGGCGGTGCGCACCGCGGCGGAGAGGGCCCAGAGCGCCGTGAGCGCGAGGGCGCGCCAGCCCTCCCCCTGCGCCCACCAGACGAGGGCCCACGGCAGGAGGATGAGGCCGGAGCCGATCAGCGGCAGGGCGTCCGCCACGGAGACGAGGAGGGCGGCGGGGAGTGCGGCGGGGACACGGAGCAGGAGAAGGCCGCCGAGCAGGAGGAGGAAGGTGAGCCCCATCAGCCGCCCCTGCGCCCGCAGCCAGGCCGAGGCTCCCCAGCGCAGGCGGCGCAGCAGGGCGCGCGCGGCGGGGACACCGTCCGCCGGGAGGAGACGCCAGAGCCCGGCGCGGACCCGCGTCCAGTCGGCGGCGGCGTAGAAGGCGGCCAGCAGGCCCACCCCGGCGGCGAACAGCCGCCCCGGCAGGGCGGCCACCCAGCCCGCCGCCTGATCGGCCAGCCCCGCCGTCAGCCGCTCGGTCAGCGCGCTCCCCTGGGTCTGGAGCTCTCCGAGCAGCCAGAGCAGCGCGCCGGAGAAGAGCGGCGGCAGCCGCTGCGCCCAGTCCTCCAGCCGCGCGAGCAGGGTACCCGCCCCCGCCAGCCCCTCCAGCGCGTCCGGGATGTCCCGCCAGAGCTGGACGGCCAGCAGCGTCACCGCAGAGAGGGCCAGCAGGGCGGTCAGTGTCAGGATGACCAGGGCCGCCAGCCAGCGGGGCAGGCGGAGCGCGAGCCGCGTGACCGGCCGGTCCAGCCAGGCCGCCAGCAGGAGACCGAGGACAAACGGCAGCGCACAGGCCCGCGCCGCCGCGCTCACCAGCAGCAGCACCCCGGCGAGCACAAGCCCCGTCAGTTTGGCAAAGTCCAATATCCCGTTCATCCGTCACCCTCCCGATTTATGAAAAACAGAAAAAAACAGCCGCCCGGTTGCAATGGCACGGACAGTATGCTATGATAGTGCAAGTGACCAAATTTGACCGCCGTAGACGGACAAATGTAGTCAAGAGGGAGTGAGCGCCGGTGTCCGACATGCCGAAATACTTTATTGTAGAGGCCCAGGCCCTGCCGGAAATCTTCCGCAAGGTGGCCCGCGCCAAACAGGCGCTGGAGCTGCGCGAGGCGGAGACGGTCAACGATGCGGCCCGGCTGGTGGGCATCAGCCGCAGCGCCTTCTATAAATACAAGGATGCGGTCCGCCCGTTCAACGACATGCTCAACGGCCACATCGTCACCTTCCAGGCGATGCTGCGCGATGAGCCGGGCGCGCTCTCGGCGATCTTAAATAGCTTTGCCATTTCCGGGGCAAATATTCTCACCATCAACCAGACCATCCCCACTGACGGGGTGGCGGCGGTGACGGTGACGGCGGAGACCTCCGGCATGCAGCGGACGCTGGAGGAGCTCACGCGCGACCTGCGCGCGCAGGGCGGCGTGGTCAAGCTGGAGATCCTGGCCGGATAAAGGCATCTGAGCGGGCGGGGCGCTCTGTCCCGGCCCGGCAAGAGGGGAGTAGAAAAAAGTATGGTCAACGTAGCGATTCTGGGCTTCGGCACCGTCGGCTCCGGCGTGGCGGAGGTCATCCACAAAAACGGACAGCATATTTCCGAGCGCGTCTCCAACCAGATCGCGCTGAAGTATATTCTGGACATCCGCGACTTTCCGGAGAGCATCTTTGCCGGTCAGATCGTCCATGACTTCTCCGTGATCGAGCAGGACCCCACCGTCGGCGTGGTGGTGGAGACGATCGGCGGGGCGACCATCGCCCTGGACTACACCCGCCGCGCCCTGATGGCGGGCAAGAGCGTCGTCACCTCCAACAAGGAGCTGGTGGCCACCCACGGCTATGAGCTGATGCAGCTCGCCAGGGAGAAGAACGTCTCCTACCTCTTCGAGGCGAGCGTCGGCGGCGGCATCCCCATCCTCAAGCCGATCCGCACCTGCCTGGCGGCCAATGAACTCAGCGAGATCACCGGCATTTTGAACGGCACGACCAACTATATCCTCACCCGAATGATCCGCGCCGGCCTCTCCTTTGAGGAGGCCCTGCGCGAGGCGCAGGCGAACGGCTACGCCGAGCGCAACCCCGCGGCCGACATCGAGGGGCACGACGCCTGCCGCAAGATCTGCATCCTCGCCTCGCTCGCCTTCGGACGCCAGATCTCTCCTGACCAGGTGCCGACGGAGGGGATCACCTCCATCACCCTGGCCGACGTAGAATATGCCAAGAGCGCCGGGATGAAGATCAAGCTCCTCGGCCGGGCGATCCGCCGCGAGGCGGACGGGAAGGTCTGCGCCTACGTCGCGCCCCATCTGGTGCCGGACGAGTCGCCGCTGGCCAACGTCGAGGGCGTGTTCAACGCCATCTCGGTGGTGGGCGACGCGATCGGCGACGTGATGTTCTACGGCCAGGGCGCGGGCAAGCTGCCCACCGCCTCCGCCGTCGTCGGCGATGTGATGGACGCGGCCAAGCACATGTGCTACCTCAAGAGCAACTGCTGGGAAGCGGGCGGACCCGAGGTGGTCTTCTCCCAGGAGGAGGTCGCGAGCGCCTGGTATGCCCGCGTCGCGGGCGAGGAGCCGGTGGAGGGGGCGCGCAAGCTCTCCGCCGCCCAGGGTGAGCCGGGCGAGTCCGCCTGGCTGATCGAGGGGGCGCTGCGCCCGGCAGAGGTCCGCGCGCGGCTGGCCGGACGCGAGGTGAAGAACCTCTACCGCGTGCTCGGCTGAGCGGCAGGGCGGCGCGGGGACGCGCCGCCGGAAAGATTCTAGAAAGATGGAGGGACCCATATCTATGGGACGACTGATTGTTCAGAAATTTGGCGGCACCTCGGTGGCCAACGCCGAGCGCCTGCGCAACGTCGCGCGCATCATCACGGAGACCTATAAGGCGGGCAACGATGTCGTGGCCGTCCTCTCCGCCCAGGGCGACACCACCGACGACCTGCTGGAGAAGGCGGCGGAGATCAATCCCCGCGCCTCCAAGCGGGAGATGGATATGCTCCTGTCCACCGGCGAGCAGGTCTCCATCGCCCTGTGCGCGATGGCGATCGAGGCGATGGGCTTCCCGGTCATCTCGCTCACCGGCTGGCAGGTGGGCCTGAAGACCAACCGGAACTACGGAGACGCGCGCATCACGCGCATCGACAAGGACCGCATCACCTCCGAGCTGGGCCAGCGCCGCATTGTGCTGGTGGCCGGCTTCCAGGGGATCAACCGCTTTGACGACGTGACCACCCTCGGCCGCGGCGGTTCGGACACCTCCGCGGTGGCCCTGGCCGCAGTGCTGCACGCCGACCTCTGCCAGATCTACACCGACGTGGACGGCGTCTTCACCGCCGACCCGCGCATCGTCAAGGACGCGACGAAGCTCGACGAGATCACCTATGACGAGATGCTCGAGCTGGCCACCCTGGGCGCGCAGGTGCTGCACAACCGCTCGGTGGAGATGGCGAAGAAATACCAGGTGAATTTGGAGGTGCTCTCCAGCTTTTCCGGAAATCCCGGTACCAAAGTTAAGGAGGTTGTCAAGAAAATGGAAAAGTCTCACATCAGCGGTGTGGCGAAAGATAAGAACATTGCCCGTCTGGCCCTGGTCGGCCTGGCCGACAAGCCGGGCACCGCCTTCAAGATCTTCTCCCTGCTGGCCCGCGAGAAGATCAACGTGGATATCATCCTCCAGTCCATCGGCCGCGACGAGAGCAAGGACATCAGCTTCACCGTCGCCCGCTCTGACCTGGAGCGCGCCACGGAGATCCTGGAGCGCCACCACGAGAGCCTCGGTTTCAAGCGCATCGAGGTGAACGCCAAGAGCGCGAAGGTCTCCATCGTCGGCGCCGGCATGGTCAACAGCCCCGGCGTGGCCGCCAAGATGTTCGAGGCCCTCTATGATGCCGGCATCAACATCAACATGATCTCCACCAGCGAGATCAAGGTCTCCGTCCTGGTGGACGAGAGCGACGCCGACCGCGCGGTGCAGGTGATCCACAACCGCTTCTTCCGCGAGTTCGGCCAGCGGTAAGACAGGGCGTATCCACATACGGCAGATTCGGCCAGACCGGACGGCGAAGCGTCACCGGTCTGGCCGTTTTCCGCCTGAGCGGGCCGGAAACGGGATATGATACAATAGACAGGAGGGATCAGGATGAAACGGATCGCGATCGTGACCGGGGCCTCCTCCGGTCTGGGGGCGGCCTTTGCGCGCGCGCTGGACCGGCAGGGCGGCCTGGATGAGCTCTGGCTCGTCGCCCGTCGGGAGGAGCGCCTGCTCCGCCTGAGCGGCGAGCTGGAGACGAAATGCCTCCCGCTGCCGCTCGACCTGCGGGAGGAGGGGAGCGTGCTCCGTCTGCGCCGCCGCCTGGAGGCGGAGCAGGCCGAGGTGCGCGTGCTCGTCAACGCCGCCGGGTTTGGCAAGTTTGGCACCTGTGCCGACATGACGCTGGAGGAGACGCGGGAGATGATCGACCTCAACTGCCGCGCGGCGGTGGAGCTGACGGCGGCGGCCCTCCCCTATATGACCCGGGGCGGGCGGGTGCTGGAGATCTGCTCCTCCGCCGGCTTTCAGCCCCTGCCCGGCTTTAACGTCTACGCGGCGAGCAAGGCCTTTCTTCTGCGCTACAGCCGGGCCCTGCGCCGGGAGACGGCGGGGCGCGGCATCCAGGTCCTTGCGGTCTGCCCCGGCTGGATCCGCACCGAGTTCATGCAGGTCGCCCGCGACACGAAGAACGGGCGGACGGTCCGGAGCTTCCCCTTTGCACAGGAGGCGGAGACGGTGGCCGGGCGGGCCCTGCGCGCCGGACCCCACCGCGCGGTGGTCACCTGCGGCCTGCCGGCCACCCTCCTGCGCCTGGTGAGCAAGCTGCTGCCCCACGGGCTGGTCATGGCCGGATGGGATGTCCTGCGCAAGCTATAGAACACAAACTGGTCCCGCAGCAGAGAGATTTTGCTGCGGGACCAGTTTTGCTGTCCGTATGGAACAGGTCAGAGTTGAAGATTGAAGAGGACCACGCCGGCCAGAATCACCAGCATCCCCACGAACTGGCGGCGCGTGACCGGCTCGCGCAGGACCAGCCAACTCAGCAGGGGGACCAGGATATAGCTCAGCGACTCGATGACGGGGGAGACGGAGAGCGGGATGTGCGCCAGGGCCAGCATGGTGAGAATGGTGGCGAGGAAGAAGAAGCCATAGGCGACGATCACATAGGCGTTGAGATACTCCCGGAGGTGGCTGGAATACTCCCGCCGGGCCGAGAGCTTGAGCAGGAGCTGAGAGGCCACGGAGATGAGCACCGAGAGCAGATAGAGCAGCAGGCAGACGGTCGTTTCATTCATGATGGGTCACCATAATATAGATGCCGGCGAAGATGACCAGCGCGCCCAGAATCATATTCCAGGTGATGGTCTCCTGAAAGAGCAGCGTGCCCCAGATCATTGCCCAGACCAGGGAGACCGGGCGGTTGGCGTAGGCCACCGAGAGGGGCATGCGCCGGAGCACCTGCTGCCAGATGATGGCGTAGAGGAACATCGCGCCCAGGTCGAGGGCGTAGAAGAGGAGGAAGGGCAGGGAGAGCATCTCCCGCTGGGCGGCCAGCTTGGCAAAGACGCCGCTCAGGGAGGAGATCAGCAGCCCCGCGTGCAGCACGAGCAGCAGGGGCGCGGTCCCCTTGCCGGAGGACTGGTCAGACGGCGGCATGGGAATCCTCCTGACAGGAAGGGGAGAGCGCGCCGGTGTTGACCGTCTCGCGGATGACAAACTGCGGCGTCTTGTTCATGTTCAGGATGAGCTTGCCCACATATTCGCCGATCACGCCCAGCATGAGGAAGGCAAAGCCGAAGAAGACCAGCATCGCGCACATGAGCGAGGACCAGCCCACGACGACAGTGGGGTCCAGGAGCTTCTGCACAAAGGTGAAGACCGCGCCCAGCAGCCCGCAGATGGAGAAGGTCACGCCGAGAATGGTCGCCAGACGCAGCGGCAGGATGGTGAAGTTGATGAAGGCCATAAAGAGCTTGAGGCCCTTGCGGAAGGTGTAGTTGGAGGTGCCCTCCGTCCGGCTGAAGTGCTCGATGGGGACGTTGGCGATGTTCCCCGTCGTGCGGAAGAAGAGCATGGACAGGTAGAGGTTGTAGCTGGTGTAGGTGATCACCTCATTGCGCACATATTTGCGGATGACCCAGTAGTTGCTCGCCTCCAGCCCCTTTGGGCGGTCCACCAGATGCCAGATGATGAAGGAGGCCACCTTGCTCGTCAGGTTCTTGAACCAGTTGAACTTCCGCTGGCGGAAGACGCCGAAGACCACGTCATAGCCCTCCTCCATCTTGGCAAGGAGGGTGGGGAGCTGGGAGGGGTGGGTCTGCAGGTCGTCGTCCATGCCGACGATGTACTCGCCCTCGGCGTAGTGCAGGCCCGCCATGATGGCGTTGTGCTGGCCGAAGTTTTTGGCGAGGTTGATCCCCTTGACAAAGGGGTACTTCTCCGCCGCGCGGCAGATGGCGGCGTAGGTCCCGTCCCGGGAGAAGTCGTTGACCAGGACAAACTCGCACTCATATCCCTCCATGCGCTCAAATTCGGCCACACAGAGGTCCACCACCTTCTCGATGGTGTGCTCGGAGTTATAGCATGGGATAACGATGGATACCAGCATGTTCCGTCTCCTCGATTTCCAGAGAGAGCTTGGCGAGCGTCTCCCTGAGCAGTTGTTGGCAGTCCTCCAGACTCTCCCCCTGGAGGATGATCTGACCGATCCGGTCCCGCCCGTTCGTCATGGGGCGGACCTCGTCGCCCGGCCTGATGTTGAAGGAGAGATCGGAGATCATCGGGTGCTCCGTCCCCTCCCGGCAGATGCCCCGGACGATGCCGGCGGCGGGGGAGGAGAAGAGGTGCGTCAGGCTGGGGCGGCGGCGCGCACTGGCAAAATAGGAGGCGACGTCGAGCCCCACGGCGACGGAGGCGATGACCTCATAGTAGTTGATGCCGTAATAGATGCCCACCATCTCCGAAATGCCGGTGGCGCCGGCGCGGGCGGTCCCCTCGATCAGGTAGACCTTTCCGTCCAGGCGCATCGCGTCGAAGTTCATCGGGCAGTTGTCGCAGCCAAAGGCTTCCGCCGCCCGGCGGACCTGATCGGCCACCTGATCGCCCAGCTCGTCCAGATAGGGCCAGGGGATGGAGTGACCGACCGGGAAGGGGGAGACGCCTGTGCGGGTGTCCGTGGAGATCGGGAGGGCGCTGACCAGTTTTCCCTGAGAGATCATGGCCTCCACGCCGAACATCTCCCCGTCCAGGAACTCCTCGAGCAGGCAGTAGTCCAGGCGGGTGGCGGCCATCGTGCGGGGATAGTTGGCATAGACCTCCTCCGGCGTGTCGCAGCGGAAGATGCCGCGGCTGCCCATCAGGTCCACCGCCTTCAGGATAAGGGGGAAGCGCAGCTCCTCCATCGCGGCGGCGAGGTCCTCGCGCCGGCAGATCTGCCGGCCTTCCGCCGCGCGGACTCCCGCACGGCGGAAGGCTTCCTTCATCAAATACTTGTTGGTACACGTCCGGGCGGCCTGCCAGGACGGGCCGGGCAGACCCAGCGCGGAGCAGACATAGCCCTGCGCAGCAAGGCCGGTGTCCATACAGCAGGTGGTGATGCCGTCGATGCCGCGCGAACGGGCGGCCTCGAGCACCGCCTCCGGCTGGGAGATGTCCACATAGCAGGCCTCGTCCGCCTCGTCAAAGCCGGGATAGTCGCCGGGGATGCTGGCGGCGATGGTGTAGAGCCCGAGCTCCCTGGCGGCCCGGATGAGGGGGACCTGCGAGTAGCTGGCCCCCAGGATCATCAGCTTTTTCATGCCCTCTCCCTCTCAGCGCTCTTGGGTCTGGAAGCTCTTCATGTACTTCGGGGCGTCATGTCCCACCGAGAAGAGCAGGTCCACGATGCTCACCTGATGGGTGAACTCCCCGTGCAGCTGCGGATACTCGGGGTAGCCGCTGTAGTCCATGTACTCCAGCTCGATGCCCGCCTGCTCGAAGCACTCGTCCACAATATAGTCCCTGGCCGCCGGGCCGGAGAGATAATAGCCGCCTCCGGCGGACTTGACCAGCTCCACCAGGCGCTCCGTCTTGCCTTCGGCAAGCTCATAGTCCGAGGACCAGGTGATCTTGGTCCGGATGCCCAGCACGTCGCAGATATTGCGCAGGAAGAGGTAGTTGATCTGGCTGAGATAGTCCATCTCCCCCGCCTGACGGTAGAGGTCCTCAAAGAGGGGGGCAAATTCGGCAAAATGGGGCGCGCGGGCGTAGTTCATGTGGATGGCCTTCCAGTGGTCGACCGCCCACTTGTGGTCCATCACCCTGGTCTCGTTGATCTTCTGGTAGTATTTGCCCTTGACCTCAACGGGGATGGTGATCCACTTCAGGCCGTTGAAGGTCTTGATCTTGTTCCGGTTGCGCCAATCCCGCCGGGTATATTGCATGTCGTCATAGAGGATGAACTCATCCACCATATTGATAATATCGAAGTAGCCCTTCCAGGGGATGTAGTCGGACTGTAAGATAGCCACCTTTTTCATTGCCATATTTCCTCATTTCTCGTGATAATCTCTCTGGAAACACAAAATACCGGGCAGAACTGCCTTTTGCGGTATCATTCTAGTATATACCGGGCGGTCTGTCAACCTAAGAATTCTTAATGGCCATGCCGGAGCCGGCGCCCGGAGAGCAGTCCGCGGCCGCGCTCGGCCACCGAGGCGGCCAGCGCCAGCAGCGGGATCACCTCCAGCCGCCCGAGCAGCATGTCGGCCGTGAACACCAGCTTGGACAGGGAGCTGTAAAAGCCAAAGTTGAGCGTCGGCCCGACCCGGTTCAGCCCAGGCCCCACATTGTTGTAGCAGGTGGCCAGGGCGGAGAAATTGGTGACCAGGTCATATCCCTCCAGGCTGACCACCATCAGCGAGAGCACGAAGGTGAGAAAATAGGCCACCAGATACAGCAGCGTGGAGCGGATCATCTCCTCTCCCACCACGGCGCCGTTGAGGCGGAAGCGGGAGACCATCCGCGGATGCATCAGCCGCCGGAGCTCGGTGCGCAGATATTTGAACAGGATAATCCAGCGGGAGACCTTGCTGCCGCCGCCCGTGCTGCCGGCGCAGGCGCCGATGAACATCAGCAGGATCAGGACCGTGTGTGACAGCTTGGGCCAGAGGTCAAAGTCCACTGACATAAAGCCGGTGGTCGTGATAATGGAGACCACCTGGAAGGCGCTGTGCCGGAACACCTCTTCCAACGTGGGGAAGAGGTTGCGGATGTCCCACATAATCAGTCCCGTAGCTGCGGCAATCACGATCAGATACCACCGCATCTCCTCGTACAGAAGGGCCGTGCGAAATTTGTGCAGCAGGAGCAGGTAGTAGACGTTGAAGTTGATCCCGAAAAGCAGCATGAAGACGGTGACGACATACTGCAGATAGGGGCTGTAGCCGGACATGTTGGAGTTGAGCACGGCAAAGCCGCCGGTGCCTGCCGTGGAGAAGGAGGTGGTGATCGCCTCAAAAAAGGGCATTCCCCCTGCCAGGAGCAGCAGCAGCTCCGCCAGCGTCAACACGGTATAGATGGCGTAGAGCAGGGCGGCGCTCTGCCGGACCTTGGGCACCATCTTCTCCACGGACGGGCCGGGGGACTCAGCGCGCATCAGGTGGATATTGCGCCCGCTGCTCAGCGGCAGGATGGCCATCATGAACACCAGAATGCCCATCCCGCCCAGCCAGTGGGTGAAGCTGCGCCAGAACAGGCTGGCGTGGGAGAGGGCCTCCACATCGGTGAGGATGGTCGCGCCGGTGGTGGTGAAGCCGGAGGCGGTCTCAAAGACGGCGTCGATCAGGCTGGGGATATCCCCGGTGAGGTAGAAGGGGAGCGCGCCGAGCACGCTGATGAGGATCCAGGTCAGCGCCACGGCGGCAAAGCCATCGCGCGCGTAGAACTGCCCGGAGGAGGGGCGGCGGCTGCGGACGGTGATGAGAGAGCCCAGCGCGAGATAGAGCGCCGCGAGGCCGAGATAGACAAGGCCCTCCCCCTCCTGACAGATCAGCGCGACCAGGCAGGAGGGCAGCAGGAACAGTCCCTCAAAGCAGGTGACCCAGCCGAGGATATGCACGATCATCCGAATATTCATCGCGTGGACTCCGTGCCTCTCTCCCGCGCGGGGCGTGCGGCGGTGTGGCTGCCGCGCAGGATATCGGTGATATCGCGCAGGCCGCTGCTGCTGGTGACCACCACCACGCTGTCACCCAGCAGCAGGCGGTCCATGCCGTTGGGATTGAAGACCCGGCCCTTGCGCACGATGGTGCACACCAGCACGTCCGGCCGCAGGTCGAGGTCCTGCAGCGGCGTGTCCAGCACCGGCGAGGGGGACTGGATGTGGAATTCCAGCGCCTCCACCCGCCCGCCGAGGATGCGGTAGAGGGTCTCCACGTTGCTGCCGCGCGAGTTCTCCATCGCGCGGATATACTGCACGATCTGGTTGCCCATCAGCTCCTTGGGGCAGACGATGCTGCCGAGCTGCATCCGGCGCAGCACCTCGTCAAAGACGGGGCGGGAGAGCTTGGTGACCAGCCGGGCGGAGGGGTTGTAGACCGAGGTGAGCATGGAGATCATCATATTCTCCACGTCCATCCCGGTCGCCGAGACGACGGACTGCGCCTGCGCCAGACCCTCCTCCAGCAGCAGGTCGCGGTTCAGACTGCTGCCGTGGATGACCATCGCCGACGGCAGGTGCTCACTGAGATATTCGCACCGCTGCTCGTCCGCCTCCAGGATCTTGACCGACAGGTTCATCGCCGCCAGCTGCGTGGCCAGATAGTGGGAGATGCGGCCGCCGCCGATGAGAAAGACGTCGTGTACCTGCCCGGCGGCCATGCCGATCTTCTGGAAGAAGAGGGAGGTCTCCTTGGGCGCGCCGACAATGGAAATGACGTCTCCCGCCTGAAAGACGAAGTCCCCCTTCGGGATGTGGACGTCCTGTCCGCGCTCCACCGCGCAGACGAGCACCTGCGTACGCAGCCGCCGGTTCATCTGCGCCAGCGGCATCCCGATGAGCACAGAGCGCGGCCCGGGGGAGAAGGTGAGCAGCTCCGCCCGCCCGCGGGCAAAGGTGGAGATCTCGATCGCCTCCGGCGTGCGCAGCAGGCGGGAGATCTCGGTGGCGGCGGTCAGCTCGGGGTTGACGATCATGGAGATGCCCAGCCGGGCGCGCAGATAGGCGCTCTCCTTGAAGTAAGTAAAATCCTGCACCCGGGCGATGGTGGCGATGTCACGCCCCGTCTGCTTGGCGATGACGCAGCAGAGGAGGTTGACCTCGTCCTGCCCGGTGACGGCGATGAGCACGTCGGCATTGGCGATCCCGGCCTCCTGCAAGAGCTGAAAGCTGGTGCCGTTGCCCGCGCAGCCGATCACGTCGCAGCTGTCGGTCACCGCCTGGAGCCGCTCGCGGTTGCTGTCGATCACAGTGACGTCATAGGACTCCCGGCTGAGCTGGTCGGCGAGGGTGGCGCCCACCTTGCCGCAGCCGACAACGATGATGTGCATGCTGCCTCATCTCTCTTTTCTCATCAGCGTTTTCAAAGCGTCAGATCATCCGGCGGTGATCGGGCGCTTTTCTGCGTCCAATATAGCACAAAATGAGGGCGCTGACAACTGCCGCACGCAGGCTGTCAAAAACAGTTTTTTGACACGCTGATGCCCGCCCCGGTCAGATACCGGAGCGGGCATGTGTGGTCAGAAAAGGCGTCGTTCCACTCGCCGCGCGCGGCTCAGTGGTTGACGTGCAGCAGGTCCTCCTTGATGTTCCAGAGCTGGTCGGAGAGGTCCACATAGTAGTTGTGCGGGTTGTCAAAGCGCTTGACCTCGTCCCAGAGCAGGTCGACCTGCCCCTTGCAGTAGGCCTGGATCTCCTTCAGGCTGGGCAGCTGGTAGACCAGCTCGCCGTCCCGGAAGATGGGCACCAGCAGCTCGCGCGCGGTAAAGTTGCGCACCGTCTTGCGCTTCCAGGTGGCCTCGGGGTCAAACAGGCGGATGGGCTCGCTCTCGTCGATCTCCTCATCGTAGACGGTAAGCACGTCGGCGATGGCCTTCTCCGTCTCGTTGTCAAACAGGCGGAAGACCCGCTTGAAGTGGGGGTTGATCACCTTCTCCGGGTTTTCGCTCACCTTGATCTTGGGGACGATGCGCCCGTCGTCGTCCTCGACGGCGACCAGCTTGTACACCCCGCCGAAGACCGGGCTGCTCTTGGAGGTGATCAGCCGCTCGCCCACGCCGAAGGAGTCCAGCTGCGCGCCCTGATGGAGCAGGTCGCGGATGAGATACTCGTCCAGCGAGTTGGACGCGACGATGGAGCACTCGGTCAGCCCCGCCTCGTCGAGCATCTTGCGCGCCTTCTTAGATAGGTACGTGAGGTCGCCCGAGTCCAGCCGGATACCGCACTTGGTGATCCCCTGCGGCAGCAGCACCTCCTGGAAGGCGCGGATGGCGTTGGGTACGCCGGACTTGAGGACGTTGTAGGTGTCCACCAGCAGCGTGGCGTTGTGGGGGTAGAGCTCGCAGTAGCGCTTGAACGCCTCGTACTCCGAGGGGAACATCATCACCCAGGAGTGGGCCATCGTCCCGGTGGCGGGCACGCCGTAGTCGCGCTCACACTGGGTGCAGGCGGTGGCGCCGCAGCCGCCGATATAGGCCGCCCGCGCGCCGAGCAGGGCGGCGCTCGCCCCGTGGGCCCGGCGGGAGCCGAACTCCGCCACCGCCCGGCCCTTGGCGGCGCGGACAATGCGGTTGGCCTTGGTGGCGATGAGGCACTGGTGGTTGAAGATCAGCAGCAGATAGGTCTCGATGAACTGCGCCTGGATCGCCGGGGCGCGGACGGTCAGGATGGGCTCGCGCGGGAAGATGGGCGTCCCCTCCGGCACCGCCCAAATATCGCCGGTGAAGCGGAAGGTGCGCAGATAGTCCAGAAACGCCTCGTCAAAACCGCCCTTTTTCCGCAGGAACGCGATGTCCTCCTCGGTGAAGTGGAGGTTCTGGATATATTCGATCGCCTGCTCCAGCCCGGCGGCGATGGCAAAGCCGCCCTGATCGGGCACGTCGCGGAAGAAGAGGTCAAAATAGGTGATGCGGTCGCGCACCTCGGGGGTCTGGAAATAGCCGTTGGCCATCGTCAGCTCGTAGAAATCGCAGAGCATGGTGTAGTTGGTCTGGCAGTTCATGGTAGCAGCTCCTATCCCGTCCCGGAGGGACGACTTGATTCGCTGGGCATTGCAGTGTCTTGACAGCTATTATAGGCCCTCGCACCGCGATTTGCAAGGGCAGTTTGGGGAGAATTGTCCGGTTCCTGCCGTTTTTTCCGCCGAAAGCGCGCTTACTGCCCCGAAACGGGCGGCGGACGCTTTCTTTTCCGCGGCGGATATGCTATACTGACTTGCAGATTTGCAGATAGTGCGGAAGGAAGGGTGAGCGCGATGGCCTATCGTCCCCTGGCAGATGAGATACGGCCCCAGACGCTGGATGAGGTGGTGGGCCAGCGGCATATCCTCGGGCAAAACGGCGTGCTGCGCCGCATCATCGAGAGCGGCCAGGTGCCCAATATGGTCTTCTATGGTCCCTCCGGCACGGGGAAGACGACGGTGGCCAACATCATCGCCCGCCGCACCGACCGCACGCTGCACCGGCTCAATGCCACCACCGCCACCATCTCGGACATCCGAGAGGTGATCGCGGATGTGGACACCCTGCTTGCCCCGAACGGGGTGCTGCTCTATCTGGACGAGATCCAGTACTTCAACAAGAAGCAGCAGCAGTCCCTGCTCGAGTTCATGGAAAACGGCAAGATCACCCTGATCGCCTCCACGACGGAGAACCCCTATTTCTGCGTCTTTAACGCCGTGCTCTCCCGCGCGACGGTGTTCGAGTTCCGCCCGGTGGACCCGGAGGAGGTCAGACCCGCCCTGCTGCGGGCGATCTCCCTGCTGGAGACCCGGCGCGGCCTGCGCGCCGAGCTGGAGGAGGGAGTGCTCGACGCCCTGGCCGCCTCCTGCGGGGGCGACGTGCGCAAGGGCATCAGCGGCGTCGAGCTCCTCTTTGCCGCCGCCCGGCCGGAGGGGGGGACCGTCCGCCTCACCCGGGAGGACACCGCCCTGCTCGCCCAGAAGTCCGCCATGCGCTATGACCGCGACGGCGACGGGCACTATGATATTCTCTCCGCCCTGCAAAAGTCCATCCGCGGCTCCGACCCGGACGCGGGCCTGCACTACCTCGCCCGCCTGCTCGAGGCGGGGGACCTGGTCTCCGCGTGCCGCCGGCTGATGGTGATCGCCTGTGAGGACGTCGGCCTGGCCTATCCGCAGGTCATCCCCATCGTGCGCGCCTGCATCGAGGCGGCGGATATGCTCGGACTGCCGGAGGCGCGCATTCCGCTGGGGGACGCGGTGATCCTGATGGCCACCGCGCCGAAGTCCAACTCCGGTATCCGCAGCATCGACGCGGCGATGGCGGACGTGCGCCGGGGCAACTCCGGCCCCATCCCCGCCTACCTGATGGACTCGCACTATGCCGGCGCGCAGAAGCTGGGGCGAGGGCTGACCTACCGCTTTCCGCACGACTATCCCAACCACTATGTCCCCCAGCAATACCTCCCCGACCGCCTGGCGGGCGCGCAGTACTATATCTATGGGGAGAACAGGACCGAGCAGGCCGCCCGCGCCTACTGGGAACGGATCAAAGGGGCCGCAATGTCCGAAAAGCCGGAAGAAACTTGACAAGCTGGCGGGAAAATGATAGCGTAATAGCGAATAAAAGCGCGCCGCGCGTCCCGGCGGCGCAGAGAGGGGGAACAGGCCATGGACGTGCGCATCGGCGACCGGCTGACTATGAAAAAGCAGCATCCCTGCGGCGGCCGGGAGTGGGCCGTGCTGCGCGTGGGCATGGACTTTCGCCTGCGCTGCTGCACCTGCGGCCGGGAGATGATGATTCCCCGCGCCAAGGCGGAGAAGGCCATCCGCAAGATCCTGCGAGAGGAGGAGACCAAGGCATGAACAAGAGATACTGGTCCGGCCGCATCTGCGGCCTTGTGCCCTACACCCCGGGCGAGCAGCCGAAGGACCGTCAATTCATCAAGCTCAACACGAACGAGAACCCCTACCCGCCCTCCCCCCGCGTGACCGGGGCGGTCGCCGCCGCGGCGGGGGCGGACCTGCGCCGCTATCCTGACCCGGAGGGCGCGCCCCTGCTCGCGGCGCTCTCGCGCGCCTGCGGCCTGCCGCAGGACCACATCTTTGCCGGCAACGGCTCGGACGAGGTGCTCTCCTTTGCCTTCCAGGCGTTTTTTGACGCGGGCAGCACCATCGTCTTTCCCGATATCACCTATTCCTTCTATCCGGTCTACGCCAACCTGTTCGGCATCCGCTGCCGCCGGGTCCCCCTGAACCCGGACTTCACCCTCCCGGTGGAGGCCTTCTGCGGCGGAAATGACGGCGTGGTGATCGCCAACCCCAACGCGCCGACCGGCATGGCGGTGGGGCTGGACGCCCTGCGCGCGATCCTGGAGGCCAACCCCCATGCGGTGGTCATCGTGGATGAGGCGTATGTGGACTTCGGCGCCCAGAGCGCCCTGCCGCTGGTCGGGGCGTACCCCAACCTCCTCGTCGTGCAGACGATGAGCAAGTCGCGCGCCCTCGCCGGGCTGCGGGTGGGCTTCGCCTTCGGTCAGCCGGAGCTGATCGCGGCGCTGCGCTGCGTGAAGGACTCCATCAACTCCTATACCCTCGACCGCCTGGCGATCGCCGGGGCGGTGGCCGCCCTGGAGGACGGGGACTACTTCGACCTGCGCCGCCGCCAGGTGATGGACACGCGGGAGCGCGCGGCGGAGCGGCTGCGGGAGCTGGGCTTTACCGTCCTCCCCTCGCAGGCCAACTTCCTCTTTGCCTCCCACCCCGCCGTTCCGGCGCGCGACCTCTTTGCCGGCCTGCGCGCGGCGGGCATTCTGGTGCGCTACTTCGCCCAGCCGCGCATCGACTCCTTCCTGCGCATCACGGTAGGCACGGACGGGGAGATGGACGCCCTCTGCCGGGCGCTCGAGTCCCTGCTGGGGCAGCGATCCTGAAGACACCGTCCCGAAGGAGGGAACGCATTGGTCCGAATCAAAGATATTGCCGAGCGGGCGGGGGTGAGCGCCACCACCGTCTCCAACGTCATCCACCACAAGGCGGGGAAGGTCTCCCCCGAGCTGGTGGAGAAGATCGAGCGCATCATCCGGGAGATGAACTATGTCCCCAGCCTGAGCGCGCGGATGCTGGCCAACGAGAGCTCGGGCATCCTCGGCGTGGCGGTGGGCTATCCCGAGCGCAGCCTCCACCTGCCGCTGGAGGACCCCTTTGTGGCCAGCATGATCGGCCACCTGGAGCACGAGATCCGCGACCTCGGCTACTACATGATGCTGCTGACCAAGCGCAGCATGGAGGAGATCTTGCAGGAGAGCCGGGCCTGGAACTTTGACGGTCTGATCGTCTTCGGCTTCTCCCAGACGGAGTTTGAGGCCCTGCGGGAGACGTTTGACAAGCCGGTGGTCACGATCGACAGCTATTTTGACCGCACCTATGACCGGGTGCGCAATGTCGGCACGGACGACTTTGACGGCGGCTACCAGATCGGCCGCTTCCTGCTCAGCCGCGGTCACCGCGACATCCTCTTCGTGGCGGACAACGACCTCGGCGTGGACCACCTGCGCTGGGAGGGCTTTCGCAAGGCGATGGCGGAGGCGGGGCTGGAGGACGTGGACGGGATGCGCCTGATGGTGCCCTGGGACTATGAGCCGCGCCTGCGCCGGTATGACGAGGTCCTCGGCCTGCTGCGCGAACAGACCGCCCTCTTCTTCTGCTCGGACTACAACGCGGTGGAGGCGATGAACCACCTGCGCCGCCGGGGGGTGGACATCCCCGGCGAGCTCTCCATCGCCGGCTTTGACGACATCGTCTACGCCCGGACCTGCTGGCCGCCGCTCACGACGGTGCACCAGCCGCTCGGCCGGAAGGCCGCCCTCGCCGTGGAGCAGCTCGGCAGGATGCTGCGCGGCGAGGCGCTGGAGGGGCCGGAGCCCAGGGTCCGCGTCCATGTGGTGGAACGCCAGTCCGTCCGCTCCCTGAACGATTAGTCCGCCGCCGGGGCGGAGAGCTGCCGCAGCGAAGCGCTGCCCGGACGGGAATTCGCCCCGTCCGGGCAGAAATTTTGAAATTTCCTGTTGGAAAACGGCCTGCGGTGTGTTAAAATACAGTTTGATTTTTCCGCCTGCGGGCGCAAGGTGTGTTTCCGGGCGATTTTACAGCAAATATCAGGGGGTCAAAAGAAAGATGGGTAAGTATTTTGGAACAGACGGCTTCCGCGGCGAGGCGAGCGTGACGCTGACGGCGGACCACGCCTTCCGGATCGGCCGCTTCCTCGGCTGGTACTACAATCAGAAGCCGCTGGAGGGGGACCGTGCGCGCATCGTGATCGGCAAGGACACCCGCCGCTCGAGCTATATGCTCGAGTTTGCCCTCGCCGCGGGCATCACCACCTCGGGCGCGGACGTCTATCTCATGCGGGTGACCACCACGCCGAGCGTGGCCTATATCACCAAGGTGGACAACTTTGACTGCGGCATCATGATCTCCGCCAGCCATAACCCGTACTATGACAACGGCATCAAGCTGATCAACAGCCAGGGCGAGAAGATGGAGCAGGAGACCATCGACAAGGTGGAGGCCTATCTGGACGGCCGCATCCCCGAGGCGCCCGCCGCCCTGCGCGACAAGATGGGGGCCGCCATCGACCACGACTCCGGCCGTCACCGCTATATCGGCTATCTGATCTCCATGGCGATGCACTCCTTCCGCGGGAAGAAGGTGGGTCTGGACTGCGCCAACGGCGCGGCCTGGTCCATCGCCAAGGTGGTCTTTGAGGCGCTGGGTGCCAAGACCTATGTGATGGGCGCCGAGCCCAACGGCATCAACATCAACTACGGCTGCGGCTCCACCCATCTGGAGGCCCTGCAGAAGTTTGTGGTGGAAAACGGCCTGGATGTCGGCTTTGCCTACGACGGGGACGCCGACCGCTGCCTCGCCGTGGACGAGAAGGGCAACGCCGTCACCGGCGACCACATCATGTATCTCTACGCCTGCTATATGAAGGAGCGCGGCAAGCTGACGAACAACACCGTCGTCACCACCGTGATGAGCAACTTCGGCCTCTACAAGGCCTTCGACGCCGCGGGCATCGACTATGTCAAGACCGCCGTGGGCGACAAGTACGTCTATGAGCACATGGTCAAGCACGGCGACCGCATCGGCGGCGAGCAGTCCGGCCACATCATCTTCAGCAAGTACGCCACCACCGGCGACGGCATCCTCACCTCCCTCAAGGTGATGGAGGTCCTCCAGGCCAAGCGCGTCACCCTCTCACAGCTCTGCGACCCGCTGAAGATCTATCCCCAGCTCCTGGTCAACGTCCGCGTGAAGGACAAGACCGCCGCCCAGGACGACCCCGATGTGCAGGCCGCCGTCCGCGCGGTGGAGGAGCAGCTCGGCGGCGCAGGCCGCATCCTCGTGCGCGAGAGCGGCACCGAGCCGCTCATCCGCGTCATGGTGGAGGCGGAGAGCGACGAGCTGTGCGAGCGCTACGTCGGCCAGGTGGTGGACGTCATCAAGGCCAACGGCCACGAGGCCTGAGCAGAGGCGGCCGGAACGCAGTCAACACCGGATCAACACGGAAAAAGTCCGCCGGATGGCGGGCTTTTTTCTATGTCTGCGTTCTTAAAGGATTCTTAAGAGGATTCCGCTTTGCCGCTTAAACCGTTTCTGTTATGATATCCCTGCAAGCAGAGAAGGGGGAAGAGACCATGAACCGTATTCTGGTGGTAGACGACGACCGCGACATCGCCGCCGCGCTGGAGATCTACCTGACCACCGCCGGCTACGCGGTGAGCTGCGCCAGCAATGGGCGCGAGGCGCTGGAGATTTTGGGCCAGGAGCAGGTGGACCTCATTTTGATGGACATCATGATGCCGCAGATGGACGGCCTGGCTGCCACCGAGCGGGTGCGCGCGGTGAGCAACGTGCCCGTCCTCTTTCTGACGGCCAAGAGCGAGGATGTCGACCTGATCCGCGGCCTGAGCGTGGGGGCGGACGATTATATCACCAAGCCCTTCAAGCCGATGGAGGTCCTCGCGCGGGTGAAGAGTCACCTGCGCCGCTACACCGAGCTGGGCGGTCAGGCGAAGGGGGTGGAGAGCATCCTCGTCGGCCCGATCGCTCTGGACGACGCGGCCAAGCGGGTGACAGTGGACGGGGAGCCGGTCAGCCTCACCCCGCTGGAGTTCAGCATTCTCCGCCTGCTGATGCGGCACCCGGGGCAGGTCTTCTCCACCGCGCAGATCTATGAGCAGGTCTGGAACGACCCCGCCCTCGGCTCGGAGAACACGGTCGCCGTACACATCCGCCACCTGCGCGAGAAGATCGAGATCGACCCCGCCCATCCCCGCTATCTCAAGGTGGTCTGGGGCCTGGGCTACAAGATGGAGCAGTGAACCGGGCAGGGCGGAACAGCCCTGCCGCAGAGAGGAGGCATGTGCTGTGAAGGAGAAACTGGGGCGCCTGCGCGGCTCGCTCGCGTGCAAGGTGCTGCCCTTCCTGCTGGCGGTGGTCTTCGCCGCCGGCGCGGGGGCGGGGACCATTGGCATGGTCCGGCTGGAGGACAACGCGAGCAGGGACACTTACCTCTGGCAGCTGGAGAGCGCCTTTTCCGTTGACTATGCGCGGCTGCGGGAGTATCTCTTCCTCCAGCTCCACGCGGACAGCCTGACCGCGCAGGGGCAGGAGAGCTATGAGGAGCTGGCGCGGGAGCTGACTGAGGACGCGGGGAACCTCCTCTACCGCGTGACGGACGCGGACGGGGCGGAGGTGTTCGTCAACTGCACGGAGGAGGAGCTGACCGGGGCGAGAGAGCACTTTCTGTCCATGACGGACGGCGGGGGCTCGGCTTCGGCGGCCTCCCACGATGAGACCATCGTGGAGATGCAGTTCGGCCTCGCCACCTGGGAGTCCAGCCGCTACGGGCTGGGCGTGAACCGGATGCTCACCCACTGGCTGGACATGAACGGGGTGGACGACTGGGAGGTGCGGGCAGGCAGCCCCTCCGACTGGGCCTCCACCGCCCTCACCGGAGACTATTACTATGAACTGGAGAGCCTCTACGATGGCCTGACTGCCGCCGAACGCCAGTCGCTCGACCGCTACCTCGCCGCGCAGGGCATCCAGACCGGAGAGATCTGGCCGATGACCGGGGAGGAGATCTACGACGCGGAGGCGGACTCCGGCAGCGGCGCGGTGGACGAGGGCTATACCGACGTGGAGGAGACGGCCAGCTCGTGGGCGGAGGAGGCGGACCAGTACTGCTACTTCGTCTACACCGGCCCGGACACCTGGTATACCTTTTCGCTCGGCATCCGCCCGGAGCTGGAGGCGGCGGACAGCTATGAACTCGCCGTAAGCTCCTATTACAAAGCGGTGGCGCAGTACGCGGACTATTTCCAGCTCATTTCCACCGGCACGGCGGCCTGCGTCCTGCTCCTGCTGGCGATGATGGCGGTGCTCGCCTGGACCTCCGGCTGGAGCCGGGAGGGGAAGGTGGTCCTCAACGGCCTGACCCGCGCGCCCATCGAGCCGGCGGCGGCCCTGCTGGTCCTGCTGGCGATGGCGGGGCTGCTCGTCGTCAGCCGGTGGGCCCAGCCGGAGCGGCTGCTGGATTACTGCCTCATAGGGGCGGCGGCCTGCGGCGGCCTGGCCCTCTGTGCCCTCACCGGATGGTATCTCCTCACCGCGCAGGTGAAGGGGCGGATGCTCTGGCAGCTGAGCATCAGCGGCCGGCTGGTCCGTATGGCCTGCGGCGGCCTGCGGCGGATGCGCGAGGCGGCCCATCGTGCGGCCGAGCAGCTGCCGCTCTTTCGCAAGGTACTGTTCGCGCTGCTGGGCTACGCTGCCGTCCAGATGTGCTGGAGCGCCTTCCTGTGGGGCGACCTGTTCTATTACAGCCTCCCGAACGGCCTGTTTGCCCTGATGCTGGCCTGGGCGCTGCACAGCCTGCCGCTGGTCCTGCCCGGCGTGCTGCTGTGCCGGTGGGCGCTGGACTGGCGGCGCATCCGCGACGGGGCGGAGCGGATCGCCGGGGGCGAGCTGGACTATACCATCGACACCGCCCATATGCTCCCCGACCTGCGCCGCCACGGCGAGCAGCTCGGCAGCATCTCCCAGGGGATGAGCCGCGCGGTGGAGGAGCGGGTGAAGAGCCAGCGCTTCAAGACCGAGCTGATCACCAACGTCTCCCACGACCTCAAGACCCCGCTCACCTCCATCATCAACTATGTCGGCCTGCTCAAGCAGGAGGACATCCAGGACGAGAAAATTCGGGGCTATATCGACGTGCTCGACCGCAAGAGCCAGCGGCTCAAGACGCTGACGGAGGACCTGGTGGAGGCCTCCAAGGCGGCCAGCGGGACGATCGCAGTCCATCTGGAGCGGCTGGACCTCGCCCAGCTCCTCGGCCAGGCGGTGGGGGAGTACGAGGAGAAGCTGGCCGCCGCCGCCCTCATCCCCGTCGTCCATCAGCCGGACCACCCCTGCTATGCCATGGCGGACGGGCGGCACCTCTGGCGCATCCTGGATAACCTCCTCGGCAACTGCACGAAGTACGCCATGCCGGGCACCCGGGTCTATCTCGACCTCGAACGGCGGGATGGGAGCTACTGCATCACGGTGAAGAACATCTCCGCCGACCCGCTCAACGTCCCGGCGGAGGAACTGCTCAAGCGCTTTGTGCGCGGGGACAGCGCGCGCACCAGCGAGGGGAGCGGCCTGGGCCTCTCCATCGCCCGCAACCTCGCCGCCGCCCAGGGCGCCGGCTTTGACCTGGTGGTGGACGGGGACCTCTTCAAGGCGGTGGTCACCTTCCCGGCCGCCCCGGAGCCGCCCGCGCCGCCGGAGGAGACCCCCGGCGCGCCCCGGCCCCACCCGTCCGCGCCAAAGAGCGCCCCCACCGCCCCGCCTGCGGGCGAGGATTCCGCCGCCCCGGCTGAGGCGGCGGAGGGGGAGGAGAAGCCCCCGACGCCGGACAATCTGGAGACCCTCCTCGAGGGGCTGGACGGATAGGCGAAACGAAAAAAGAAAAGGCGGCCGGAGACGGAAAAAGTCCGTTCTCCGGCCGCTTTTATGATGGCATGGTGGATGGGATCGTGATGTAGACGTAGTCCCTGATATCGTTGTAAATGCCCTCTCCGATGCCGGGGACGTAGAGCAGCTCGTCCACCGCGACGAACATCCCCCGATCCTCGCGATATGCGATGATCGCATCCGCCCGCGCCGGGCCGATGCCGGGCAGGCGCTGCAACTCTTCTGCATCGGCGGTGTTGAGGTCCACCCGCAGCGGCTCCTGCGAGCTGTCCTCTATATCGGACGAAGCGGCCTCCTCCGCCTGCGTCCCGGAGGTCTCCGAACCGTCACCGCCCTCGAGCAGGGCGTCCTCCGTGGCGGCGTACTGTGTCCGGACGGTGAAGTCGGACCGGCGCGCGTCTGCCTGCCGGTAGCCGAGCTGGAAGCCCAGAAACCCCGCTGCCGCCGCCAGGAGCAGAATCAGACCCCAGTCGCGGCGGCGCTTCACCGGAAGATACCGGCGAGATCAGCGAAAATTCTGGCGTGTGCGCGCATAACCGGCCCTCCCGCATATGATGCCAACCGCTGTTCCGACTGTTTCCGACATTTGCAGTATAGCACACCATTCGGCCGCGTTCAACCAAATGCGACAGAAGGCGGTCAGAGCAGGCCGCGGTTATACCGAATCTGCGCGTAGAGCATCAGGGCAATGCCCACCGCCAGGCCGATCAGGACAAGCCAGTCCAGCGCCGCCCAGCGCAGGAAGAGCTGCAAGGCGGCGGAGAGAATCAGCCCGGCCCCGGCGACTATTGTGCCGATACCCATCAGCAGTCCGTATTTCGGCACGTCCTCCGGCCGCACGTGCCGGCGGTGATACCAGTGGATGGAGCGGAGGTCGCCCTGCACGTTGCTCAGGCCGACCACGGCCAGGACAATGCCGATCAGGAAGTAGAATACCAGCTTTACCATGACGGGGCCCCCCTTTTTGAGGACAATTAGAGTGTGGAAAAAATGATTTTATTGTCCGGAGGGATAGAGATCATCCAGCATCTGCCGCCCCAGCCGGGTGCGGAAGACCTTCTCCCGCACGGAGGCGACGGCGGCGGGTCCCATGCCGTCCTCATAGGCGTTGACCAGGAAATCCGCCTCGATCAGGATCTGGTAGTCCGCCCCGCCGTCCAGCCCGTAGGTGTGGTGGTGGCCGATCAGCCAGCAGATGCGCTCGATCTCCGCCCCGGTGTAGTTCAGCCCGGAGAGCAGCTCCCGCGCCGCCGCCGGGCCCAGCTTCTCCTGAAGCGCCCCGGAGGAGGAGCCGTATTCCGCCTCGGCGGGGCGGATACCGATGTCGTGCGTGATGGCCGCCGACTCGAGGAGAAAGAGGGCGTCGCCGTCCAGCCCCTCGCTCTGGCCGATCGTGCGGGCAAAGGCCCACACCTTCAAAAAGTGGTGGACCCGGCGCGGGTCCCCGGCAAACCAATGGGTCATCGCCGCCAGCAGCGGCTGTGTGCTGCGCGTCATGGACAGTCGCCTCCCTCTCTGCGCCGCAGGGGGCGCTTGTTGCCGTGCTCATCCACCAGATAGGTGTTGTCCAGCTGCGCGCGCAGCGAGGCCTTCACCGCCTCGATGTACTCCCGCCGCAGCTCGGCGCGCTCCTGTACCTCCTCCGGGGTGAGGCCGACGCTCTTGGCCTTGCGCGCCAGCTCGTTGATGCGGTCGATCCGTTCCTGTTTCATATTCTCCCTCTCGTGTTTTCCAGGCAAATGCAGGTATTTGTCCCAAAGGCTGTCAAAAATCTTGACTGCCGCCTTACAGATAGCGCTCCATCGTCAGGTTGACCCGGCCCTTGCGCGAGAGGCCGCCCACCTCCGCCACGCGGCAGCGGCCCAGCCCCCGGCAGGAGATCACGTCCCCCTCCTTGACGGTCTGGTCCGTCCGCTCGGTCGCCTGCCAGTTCACCGTCACCCGTCCGGCGCGGATGAGGTCCGCCATCTTCGCCCGGCTCAGGGAGAAGCCCACGGCGGCCACTGCGTCCAGCCGGAGGGAGGAGACGGTGTCGCGCACCTGCCGCACCGCCTGCTCCGGGATATGCAGGTGTCCCAGCGGGATCTCCTCCACATGGAGCCGCGCCCGCCCGGCGGACTGGAAGGACTGGAGCAGATAGGGGGCCATCTCCCGCAGCACCAGCAGGTCGCAGCTCTCCGGCCCCACGAGCAGGTCGCCCAGCACCTCCCGCTTGACCCCCTGACCCATCAGCGCGCCGAGCAGATCGCGGTGGGTGAGGCGGTCGTGCGCGCTCCATGAGGCGCGCAGAGCGGCGAGGTCCTCTGCGCAGTCATATTCCTCCTCCGCCATCCAGTCCGGGAGGAAGACGGCGATCTGCCGCTGCGCCCCGTCATAGCCGCCGCAGAAGAGGCAGGCCGCCCCGCCCGCCGCGCTGCTGAGGCGTCGGACCGCCTCCTGCTCGCCGGGGGAGAGAAAATGGGTGCGCTGCGCCCAGCCGCGCGTGCGCGCGGCCTCCATCTGGTCCCAGACACGGCTGAGTAAGATGCGCTCCTCCGGCGTGCGGCAGAGCTTTGTGAGCAATTCTGTCCTGTTCATGCCGGTATTGTAGCAGAGGAAAAACGCCGCGTCAATCGCCGCGGACAAAACGAACGCCAAACGGCTGCGCCTGTTGGAGGAAATGCACAAAAATATACCGCTTCTTTTTGTGATAACGCACAATTTACAGGGCGCGCGCGGCGTGCTAGACTGTGATAGAGTACACTTTCCAAAAGTTATTTTTGTTTTATTCTGCGGAAGACGGAAAGGAGTTTTTGCCGCCATGACGAAGAAGACGCCGGAATACGAGGCCCGCTTTGACCGCCACTATGACGAGTTGCGGGCCCTGTATGAGGAGATCTATCCGGGCCGCGCCGGGGAACTGGACGACCTGTGTGAAAAGATGCGCCGCGCCTACCGCCTGCGCGGGGACGACCTCAAGCAGCTCGACCGCGCGCGGGAGGCCGACCCGGGCTGGTATCGCGGCAACGACCAGTATGGCATGATGCTCTATGTCGGCCCCTTTGCCGGCAATCTGCGCGGGGTGCAGTCCAAGCTGGACTATATTCAGGAGTGCGGGGTGAACTACCTCCACCTGATGCCGCTGCTCGAGAGCCCCAAGGGCCGCAGCGACGGCGGCTATGCGGTGAGCGACTTCCGCACCGTACAGCCGGAGCTCGGGACGATGGAGGACCTGGAGGCGCTCACGGCGGACTGCCACGGCCGGGGGATCTCCGTCTGTCTCGACTTTGTGATGAACCACACCAGCGAGGAGCACGAGTGGGCCCGCCGCGCCCGCGCCGGCGAGGAGGAGTACCAGGACCGCTACTTCTTCTACGACGACTGGGAGATTCCGGAGGCCTATGAGAAGACGGTGCCGCAGGTCTTCCCGATCGGCGCGCCCGGCAACTTCACCTGGCTGGAGGACTGCCAGAAGGTGGTCATGACCACCTTCTATCCCTACCAGTGGGACCTCAACTACCGCAACCCGGTGGTCTTCAACGAGATGATGGACAACATGCTCTACCTCGCCAACCAGGGCGTGGACGTGGTGCGCATCGACGCGGTGCCCTATATCTGGAAGGAGCTGGGCACGAACTGCCGCAACCTGCCGCAGGTGCACACCATCGTGCGCATGGCGCGCATGATCACCGAGATCGTCTGCCCCGGCGTCCTCCTGCTCGGCGAGGTGGTGATGGAGCCGGCCAAGGTCGCCCCCTATTTCGGCACGCCGGAGCGGCCGGAGTGCCACATCCTCTACAACGTCACCACCATGTGCACCACCTGGAGCACGGTCGCCACGCGGGACACCCGCCTGCTCTACCACCAGCTCGACCAGGTGGCCGCCCTGCCCAAGCAGTACCTCTTCCAGAACTACCTCCGCTGCCACGACGACATCGGCTGGGGCCTGGACTATCCGTGGCTGCGGCAGTTTGCCATCGACGAGGTGGCGCACAAGAAATTCCTGAACGACTACTTCACCGGCAACGCCCCCTTCGGCACCGGTCGCGGCGAGCTGTACAACGACGATCCCCGCCTGGGCGACGCCCGCCTGTGCGGCACCACCGCCTCCCTCTGCGGGCTGGAGTCCGCGCTGGAGGAGGGGAGTGAGGAGCGCGTCGGCCTCGCCCTCAAGCTCGATGAGATGCTGCATGCCTTCGTCCTCTCCCAGAGCGGCATCCCCGTCCTCTACGCCGGGGACGAGGTGGCCCAGCTCAACGACAACAGCTATCACGACGACCCGGAGAAGGCGGACGACAGCCGCTATATCCACCGCGGCAACTTCCAGTGGGACCGCGCGGAGGACCGCACCGACCGCTCCACCCCGCAGGGGCGCATCTTCCAGGCGCTGCGCCACCTCGCCCGCTGCCGCAGGGCGCACCATGTCTTCGATGCCGACGCCGACTTCTGGACCGTCTTTGCCGGAGACCAGTCCATCCTCGGCCTGGGGCGGTACAAGGACGGGTATAAGCTCTACGGCCTGTATAACTTCAGCCCGGACCGCAAGCCCGGCTGGCTGGAGGAGCAGGGGAGTTATCTGAACCTCGTCACCGGAGAGACGATGGAGATCAGCGGCGCCGTGCCGATGGAGGGCTATGACTTCGTCTGGCTGCTGCGGCGCTATTGACCGCCGGGCGCAGGGGCGTGAGCGCGGGATGCGGCTCTATGTCACCCGCCACGGGGAGACGCCGCTCAACGCGGACCGCCGTGTCAGCGGCCTGGCGGACGTCCCCCTGACGGAGCGGGGCCGCGCCCAGGCCCGGGCGCTGGCCGGACAGGCGGCGGGGAAGGGGATCGGCCTCGTCATCGCCTCTCCCCTGCAGCGCGCGCAGGAGACGGCGCGCACGGTGGCGGAGGCGCTCGGCGTCCCCCTCCGCCTCGAGCCGCGCCTACGCGAGCTGGATTATGGCCGGTATGACCAGGCGCCCATCGACCAGCCGGACTTTGTCCGGATCAAGCGGCAGTTTGCCTGGCATATGGGCGGCGGGGAGTCCATTCTGGACGTGGCCGCGCGGGTCTACCCGTTTCTCGACGAGCTGCGCAGCCGCTGCCCGGAGCAGACGGTCCTGCTGGTCTGTCACGGGACGGTCTGCCGGGTGATCCACTCCTACTTCTGCGACCTGACCAACGAGGATTTCTGGGCCAGCATCCCGGAAAACTGCCAGCTGCGCGCCTATGACTGGCGGGCGCGCGGCGCACCATAAAAACAGAGAGATGAGAGAGAGGGAATGAAGATGAATCAGGCACTGAACTATCTGCTGCCCGGCAGCACACTGGAAGAGGTGGGCAGCCACTGGTCGGGCTACTACGCTGTAAAGGGGCGGTACCGCGGCTACTGGTTTATTATGGAGACCAACCGGAACGCGAAGGGGCCGGCAAACGGCGTCAGTCTGATCACGATCAATCTGTCCTTCGTGAGTCAGGAACAGGCGCAGATGGTGGTTGACCGCGTCGGCCAGGAGCTGGGGGCGCTCAGACTGCCCGGCGTCAAGCGCACGGTGCTGGAGGTGAGCGCGTCCGGCCATACCCTGCTCCTGGTGGTCCCCGCGCTGCTGAACCGCAAGAAGATCGAGGGGCACATCAACCCCGTCATGCAGTGCGTGATCGCCGTCCTGGAGCAGACGCAGATGTCCTCCGGCTGCGCCTCCTGCGGCAATCCGACCGAGCTGAGCGGTTACTTTGTCAACGGCACGAGCCACTTCCTCTGCGACCAGTGCGCCGCCGAGCTGGAGCAGAAGCTGGCTGACCGTCAGTCGGCTGTCCGCGGCCAGCGGGGCAGCGTGTTCACCGGCGTGGTGGGCGCTCTGCTCGGCGGCCTGATCGGTGTGGCGCTCTGGTTTGCCGTCTATCAGATCGGCTATCTGGCGGCGATCTGCGGCCTGGTGATGGCGGTCTGCGCCCTCAAGGGCTATGAGCTGCTCGGCAAGCATCTGGACCGGCGCGGGGTCGTCATCTGCTGCGTGATCCTGGCGGTCCTCACCTTCCTGGCCGTCAGGCTCTGCTGGGCGTACATGATTTTCAGCGCGCTCCAGAGTGCGGCGTATACCGACACCTTCGCCGACTGCTTCGGTTCGCTGGAGAGCTATCTGGAGGTGCTGGGGGCGATGGCGACTCCCTCGACAGACCTGGTGAGCGAGTACACCGGAGAGGTGGTCATGGGCTTTTTCTTCACCGCGCTCGGCGCCTTTGGCACCATCCGCCAGAGCTACCACTCCGCCAGCGGCGACTATCAGTTCAAGAAACAGTAATTGCACAGCAATCAGAAGCGCCTGCGGCAAAATCAGCCGCAGGCGCTCTTTTGTTCAAAAGTCTGTTTTCCTTGTGGTGCAGCCGCTCACTCCACCCAGTAGGCGACCGCCTCGTACGGACGCAGCCGCGCGGGGAAGCGGTCCGCAGGGGTATCGGCGTAGTTTGCCAGCAGCAGGCGGTATTCCGCCCCGGCCTCCGGCGCGGGGACCTCGGTCTCCGCGCCGTAGAAGTTGCAGACCACCAGCAGCGTCTTGCCGCCCAGGCGGCGGAAGTAGGCGAACACGTCCTCCCGCTCGTGCAGGTAGGGCTCGAAGCTGCCGTCGGAGATGACGTCGTTCTCCTTGCGCAGCTCCACCAGAGCCCGGTAGAAGGCGAGGATGGAGTCGGGATCGTCCACCTGCCGCGCGGCGTTGATGGTCTCATAGTTCGCGTTGACTTTGAGCCAGGGGTGCTCCCCGTCGGAGAAGCCGGCGTTCCTGCCGCCGTTCCACTGCATCGGGGTGCGGGCGTTGTCGCGGCTGCGCTGGTGCATCACCTCCAGCGCCTCGGCGGGGGTGGAGCCGGAGCGGATCAGGGCGTCATAGTTCTGCAGCGTCTCCGTGTCGTTGAAGTCGGAGATGTCGTCGTAGTTTTTCACGTTGGTCATGCCCAGCTCTTCGCCCTGGTAGATATAGGGGGTGCCGCGCAGGAGCTGCTTGGCCATCGCCAGCATCTTGGCCGACTCCGCCCAGTACTTCCCGTCGTCACCGTAGCGGCTGACCACGCGCGGCTGGTCGTGATTGCACCAGAAGACGGCGTTCCACGCGCCCGCCTCCTGCATGCCGAGCTGCCATTCGGTGAGGGTGTCCTTCAGATAGCGCATGGAAAACGGCATCAGCTTCCACTTGCTGTTCTCCCGGTAGTCCGCCTTCATGTGGTGGAAGGAGAAGACCATGGAGAGCTCTTTGTTTTTCGGATTGGAGTAGCGCTGGCAGTGGGCCAGGCTGGTGCTCGCCATCTCGCCCACCGTCACCAGCTTGTCTAGGCCGGTGTCGCGCACCAGCTCCTGGATATACTCGTGGATGTGGGGGCCGTCGGTATAAAAGCGCTTGCCGTTCTTGCCGGGATTCTCCCCGTCGTCCGGCAGGCCCTCCGCCTTGGAGGTCTGGTTGAGCACGTCAAAGCGGAACCCGCGGATGCCCTTGTCCATCCAGAAGCGGATGACGTTCTTGAGCTCCTCGCGCACGGCGGGGTTGTCCCAGTTCAGGTCGGGCTGCTTTTTGTCATACAGGTGGAGGTACCACAGGTCGAGGTGCGGCACATACTCCCAGGCGCTCCCGGGGGCCACAGTGTTGTCCCAGTCGTTCGGGGGCAGCCCGGGGCCCTTGCCCGGGCGGAAGAGGTAGTAGTCCAGATACTTCTGCTCGCCCTGCAGCGCCTTCCGGAACCAGATGTGTTCATCCGAGGTGTGGTTGAACACCATGTCCAGCATCAGGCCGATGCCGCGCCGCCCGGCCTCGGCGATCAGCCGCTCCAGGTCAGCCATCGTGCCGAAGCGCGGGTCCACGTCACAGTAGTCAGCCACGTCATAGCCGTTGTCCACCTGGGGGGAGGGGAAGAACGGGGTGAGCCAGATATAGTCCACGCCCAGGCCGGCGATATAGTCCAGCTTCTCCGTGACGCCGTTCAGATCGCCCACCCCGCTGCCGGTGGTGTCGCGGAAGGACTTGGGGTAGATCTGATAGACGGTGCTCTTGTGAAAATTCGCGTTCATTTTACATCCCTCATTTGATGTCCACTCCCCCGACGGAGCACCGGCGGGGGAGCGCGCAGAATGAATCAGTAACGGGCAATCTCTGTCTGGCCGGCAGTGGCGGTGATGCCGGAGGAGAAGGTGACGTTCTGCCCGGCGTCGTCGGTGACCACCATCATGGTGACGGTAGGATGGCCCGCCGCGCGGATCTTATCCATGTCAAAGCGGATCAGCGGCTGGCCGGCGCGGACGGTGTCGCCCTCCTGGATGAGGGCGGTGAAGCCGTCGCCCTTCATGTCCACGGTGTCCAGGCCGATGTGCAGCAGGATCTCCAGGCCGTTGGGCAGGGTGATGCCGCAGGCGTGGTTGGAGCCCTGCATCAGGTTGGTGATCTCGCCGGCGGCGGGGGCGACGAGGATGTTGCTGGTGGGCTCGATGGCCACGCCGTCGCCGAGCACGCCCTGGGCGAAGGTGGCGTCCGGGACCTCCTCGATGGGGATGACCTTGCCGTTCAGGAAGGCGCGCAGCACCGGCTCGTCAGAGGCGGGCGCCTCCACGGCGGCCTGGCTGGCGGCCTCGATCTCGGCGGCCTCGCGCGCAGCCTCTTCCGCCTCTTTCGCGGCGGCGACGTCAATGCCCTTGGCCTTGCCGACCACGCACACGAGCAGGAAGGGGACCACAACGGCCACCGCCATGCACAGCAGGAACTGGAGCCAGTAGGGGGACTGGATGCTCAGGATACCGGGCAGGCCGCCGACGCCGATGCCGTTGGAGGCCACGCCGAAGGCCGTGGAGAGGATACCGGCGGCGCAGGAGCCGACCATCGCGCAGACGAAGGGGAAGACATACTTCATGTTGATGCCGAAGATGGCCGGCTCCGTGACGCCGAGGTAGCAGGAGATCAGGCAGGGGAGGTTGGTCTCCTGGGCGCGGGCGCTCTTGCGCTGCAGCCAGGCCATGCCGAGGACGGCGGAGCCCTGGGCGATGTTGGACAGGGCGATCATCGGCCAGAGCATCGTGCCGCCAAACTCGGCGTTGAGCTGCAGGTCGATGGCGTTGGTCATGTGGTGCAGGCCGGTGATGACCAGCGGGGCATAGAGCGCGCCGAAGATGGCGCCGAAGACCACGCGGAAGGTGGAGGTGATGCCGGTGTAGACCACGCTGGAGATGGCCGAGCCGATCGCCCAGCCGATCGGGCCGAGGACAAAGTGGGCGGCGCAGACCGCCAGAGTCAGGGAGCAGAAGGGCACGATGATCTGTGCCAGCAGCGGGTGGGAGATCTTTTTGAAGAACCGTTCCAGATAGACCAGGCAGAAGGCGGCCAGGATCGCGGGGATGACCTGCGCCTGATAGCCGATCATATTCACCTGGATGAAGCCGAAGTCCCATTTCGGGATGTCCGCCGCGGCGGTGGAGGCCACGCTGTAGGCGTTGAGCAGCTGGCCGGAGACCAGGGTCAGGCCGAGGACGATGCCGAGCACCTCCGAGCCGCCCATCTTGCGCATGACGGACCAGCAGATCATGACCGGCAGCATATGGAAGACCGCCTCGCCGATCAGCCAGAGGAAGGAGTCCAGCCCGGCGGCAAACTGGCTGATATCCACCAGCGTCGCGGTGCCGTTGTTGAACAGATAGAGCGAGTCGATACAGTTGCGGAAGCCCAGAATCAGACCGCCGGTGATAATGGCCGGCAGGATGGGGGCGAAGATCTCCGCAATATTGGCCATCGCCCGTTGCAGAGGGTTCTGATTGCCCTTGGCGGCCGCCTTTACCTCCGCCTTGGAGACGCCGGAGATGCCCGAGACGGCGACAAAGTCGTCATAGAAGTCGCCCACCTCATTGCCAATGATGACCTGGAACTGTCCGGCCTGCGTAAAGCTGCCCTTGACCGATTTCAGTGCCTCAATGGCGGGGACGTCAGCCTTCTTCGGGTCAACCAGTACGAAGCGCATCCGCGTGATACAGTGGGTCACCGCGGAGATGTTCTCCTTTCCGCCTACCAGCTCCAACAGCCGGGCGGCGTCGTCTGAAAATTTTCCCATGATGTCTCTCCTTTTGCTCGTTGCGAATCATGTCGTATCCTGTACGCATATGTCTACTCAGGCCGGCTCTTCATAGACGTATGTTTCGTATATATTTATAACATATACGTGTAAGCCAGACAAGCGTTTTGGAGGAAGAAAACAAAAATCAGCCAACTGCACAACGCAGATGGCTGATTTTTTGGCGAAATGACGAACCGTGTTGTTTTGGGGCGACTGCCGTTCAGGGCAGGCGGCCCCGGCTGGCGTACTCGACGAACTGAAAGCGGTCTATCCGGTGGCGTGACTCGGTGTACTGGAAGAGCGTCCCGTCGCGCAGACGGGTGTAGCTGGAGACGACGGCGACCACGCTGTCCCCGCGCAGGTCCATATAGAGCTGGTCCTCGCGCGTGACGCGCTGAACGGTGACCACCTTTTTCGCCACGCCGATCTCCAAACCCAGTGTGTCCTCCAGATAGCGGTAGAGAGAGCCCTGACAGATCTCCCGCGTCAGACCGGGCACCAGGCGGCGCAGCAGGTAATCCTGGTCCAGAATCACCCGCTCCCCCTCGATGCTGCGCGAGCGGTAGAGGCGGTAGACCTCCTCCTCCGGCCCCACCTGGAGCTTTCCGGCAATGCGCGTGTCACCGAGGACGATGGAGAGGTCCTCCACCTTGGTCTTATAGGGCAGGTGCTCCTGCTCCATCAGCTCGGTAAAGGTGGTGATGTGGGAGATGGGGAAATTATAGCGCGTCCGGTCGGCCACGGTGCTCTCCCGGCCGCGGGATTTGGAGATGTAGTGCCGCTGCTCCAGCAGCGCCATCGCCTTGCGCACGGTGTCGCGCGAGGCGTCAAACTGCTCCATCATCTTTCCCTCGGAGGGGAGCGCGTCTCCCGGTGTCAGCTTCTGGCTGTCGATCTGCTCTGCAAAGTGCTGGGCGATCGCCCGGTATTTGCTGATCATCGTTTCACCTCTTCTCTCTTTGTCTATTCTGCCTGTCCGTACCAGTTTGCGAAAGAGTGGACTTGTACGTTTTTCTCTATCCTACCGAAAATGTCGCCGCTTGTCAAGAGCAGTCGGAAACGCCGGACGGGCCCGCCGCAAAAAGCGACGGGCCCGCCGGCTGAGAAAAGAGAGAAGAGAGAGAAAAAGAGAGAGCGTGGTTGGGCTGGACTCACTCGTCCAGGAAGGAGAGCACGTCGAGCAGGAAGGTCTCCAGCGTCGGGTTGGCGCTGCGGTAGATCTCATGCTTGGCGTAGGGATAGACGATCTTGCGGCCCTGCGGGAGCTGCTCCACCAGCTCGTCCTGCGGCTCGAGCTGCACGACGGTGTCCATGCTGGCCTGGCAGAGGAGGACGGGGATCTCCACCTGACCGGCCTGGGAGAGGATGGGATGGCGGACGTTGACCGCCTCCCTGGCCCAGGAGTAGGTGGCGGAGGAGTTCTGACGGTCCCGGTCCTGCCGCTGGCGCTCGAGATACCAGAGGTAGCGGGCGCGGGAGGTGGTGCCGGTGTTGCTCTCCCAACGGTCCTGGCCGTCAAACGGCTTCTGGATGGGGATCTTGCGCTCCCCCTGTCCGATCGCGCACATGAAGTTGGCCAGCGCGCCCCCCACCGGGACGGGGAGGTTGCCCGCCAGCGGGGCGACCATGGGCGAGCAGAGCACGCAGCGCGCAAAGCGGCCGGGATAGCGCTCCAGATAGAGCATGGCAATCGCGCCGCCCATCGAGTGGCCGAAGAGGAAGCGCTCCTTCCCCTCCGTGCGCGGCAGGACCACCTTCTCCATCAGGTGGTTGAGGTCCTCGATATACTCGTCGAACGAGGTGACATGGGTCAGCCAGCTCTCCTCGAGCAGGCGGTAGGACTTGCCGTGCCCCATGTGGTCGCAGATGAAGACGCCGTATCCGGCGCGGAGAAAGTACCAGATCAGCTCGGAATACTCCAGCGTGGACTCGGTGAAGCCGTGGCTGATGAACACCACGCGCTCACACCCGTCGTCCGGGGCGTAGTACTCCCAGTAGATGCCGAGGCCGGGCTTGCGCTCACAGTGCCCCGTGGCCTGCCGGAGCCGCTCAAGCCAGAGCAGGACCTGGTCCATCTGCGCCTGATAGTGCTCCTCTGACAGCAGGGAAAAGGGTAGTTGGGTCATATTTTGTCAGCCTCCAGATCGATCGGTCGCCTGCCGCCCGGCCAGGGAGATGTAGGCGGCGATGGTCTGCGCCGTCTCCTCCGGGGTCAGGTGGTCGGTACACACGCACAGGTCGTAGGCGGTGGTGTCCTCCCAGGCGTGGTGGGAGAAAAAGCTGTGGTAGGCGCTGCGCCCCTGATCCACCTGCCGGATATAGCGCTCGGCAGCCGCGTAGCAGACGCCCTTCTTCTCCATCGTGTTGCGGATGCGCCGCTCCAGAGAGGCGTGGAGGTAGACGTTGACCACGTTGGGATGTCCGCGCAGCGCGGTGTCGGCGCAGCGGCCGACGAGCACGGCCGGCCCCTGTCCGGCCAGGGTGCGGATCATGTCCGCCTGCGCCTGATAGAGCTGCTCCAGCTCGGGCGGAGGGGTGTCGGGGCTGCGCGCCTGGATACGGACTGCGCTGCCCTCAGCCTGCAAAAACAGCTCCACCGGCAGGCCGCTGGCGCGGGCCGCCTGCTCGAGGATTTCATAGTCATAGTAGGGGAGAGACAGAAGCGCGGCGAGCGCACGCCCTGCCTCCCGGCCGCGGCTCCCGGCCTGGCGGCTGATGGTGATCACTGGCTTCGTCTGTGACATGGGAGAATTCCTTTCGGCGGCGAAATACTTTTGCTTAATTCTATTATACTAGTCTTTTTCGAAATGGCAAGGGAGAATTTGAAAATTAAGGAGAAAAATCCGCGTGGCGCGGGGCTGCGGATTCCAACCTTGACAACTCCCGCCGGGCTGAATTATAATGATAGCAGAAAAAGTGCGGCACTGGCGTCGGCTCGACGGCGTCAGTGCCGCCTTTTTTAGAAGGAGAGTGATAGGATGAACGGAGAATACGTCAAAAATCTGCTCCAGCACGAACAACAGATCAACCAGCAGCTGGCGCGCTACGGCGTCAAGTTCGGTATTTATAAAAACGGTGTCTTTCAGGAGCGCCTGTTTCCCTTCGATGCGATCCCCCGCGTGATCACCGCCTCCGAGTGGGACGAGCTGCAAAAAGGGCTGGTCCAGCGGGTAAACGCCCTCAACTGCTTCCTGCGCGACATCTACGGGCCGAAGCAGATCGTGGCCGACGGCGTGGTGCCGGAGGAATTCGTCTACCGCTCCCCCGGCTATCTGCCCCAGTGCGAGGGCATCGAGCCGGTGAAGGGCATCTACAGCCACATCTCCGGCATCGACCTGGTCAAGGGCAAGGACGGGGTGTGGTATGTGCTCGAGGACAACCTGCGCATCCCCTCCGGCGCGTCCTATCCGCTCATCGCCCGCGGGCTCTGCCGCCGGTGCAGCCCGGATACCTTCCGGCAGAACCATGTGGTGGACAACCGCGGCTATGGCCAGCTCCTGCGCCGGACGATGGACAGCGTGAACACCGGCGGCATCAACGTCGTCTTCACGCCGGGGCGGTACAACGCGGCCTATTTTGAGCACTCCTATCTGGCCGAGCAGTCCGGCGCGGTGCTCGCCGAGTCGGGCGACCTCTATGTGCACGACAGCGCGCTCTACTACCGCTCCACCCACGGCGACCAGCGCGTGGGCGCGATCTACCGCCGGGTGTCGGACGAGTATATGGACCCGCTGTGCTTTGAGCCGGAGTCACTGATCGGCATCCCCAACCTGATGGCGGCCTACCGCGCGGGCAACGTGGCGGTGCTCAACGCCTTTGGCAACGGGGTGGCGGACGACAAGGGGATCTACTACTTCGTGCCCAAGATGATCCGCTACTATCTGGATGAGGAGCCCATCCTCTCCAACGCGCCCACCTACCTGCCGATGTATCCGGAGGACCAGGCCTATATCCTGGAGCATCTGGATACGCTGGTGATCAAGGACGTGGCCGAGGCGGGCGGCTACGGCGTCGTCTTCGGCGACAAGCTCACGCGCGAGCAGCTCGCCGCGATGCGCGACACCATCCTCGCCCAGCCCCGCCGCTTCATCGCCCAGGAGGTCATCGACTTCCAGGACCTGCCCATCATGGACGGGGGCGAGATGGTGGAGCGCAAGGCGGACCTGCGCGCCTTTGTGCTCTCCGGCGCGGAGGAGACGGTGGCCTGGCCGAGCGGCCTGACCCGGTTCTCCCGCAATCCGGACAGCTTTATCGTCAATTCTTCCCAGGGAGGAGGCTTTAAGGACACATGGATACTGTCACGCTGAGCAAGCAGAACCGTCTGTTCTGGCTGGGCCGCTATGCCGAGCGGACCTACACTGCCATTCAGTACATGATGGGCCTGTATGACCGGATGATCGACGGTCAGGAGATCGACTACGAGGGCTTCTGCCGGAAGATGGGCATCCCCTGCGACTACACGGGCGGGGAGGACTTCTGCCGGCGCTACCTCTTTGACGGCAGCTCCATCTATTCCGTCCGCTCCAATGTGGAGGAGATGCTCGGAAACGGCATGATGCTGCGCGAGACCATCACCTCCCCCACCCTGGCCTATCTCCAGATGGCGCACTCGGCGATGGAGCTCGCCTCCCGCAGCGAGTCGCCCGCAGTGGAGCTGCAGTGGGTGCTCGACGACATTATGGCCTTCCGCGGCAGCTTTGACGACTCGGTGGAGGTGGAGAGCGCGCGCAATATCACCAAGACCGGCGGCCTGGTGGAGCGCATCAGCCTGATGCTCCGCCTGGACTGGCAGAGCCAGCGCCTGGAGCGCGAGTTGCAAAAGCTGATCAACCGCCTCTACAAGACCGACCTCACCCCCGACCCGGAGGCGCTGGAGGTGATCACCCGCGTGGCGGTGGCCAACGAGAAGGTGGACCGGCTGGAGCTGCTCGGGAGCGTGGAAGGGCTGTTTCATGTATGAGCCGCATCCTCCGCTTCCAATATGACACCCTCGTGGAGTTCGATGTGCCGGTGCGCGAGCACGCCTTTGTCCTCCGGTGCGTCCCGCCCTCCTTCCCGGGGCAGGAGATTTTGGACTCCACCCTCGATCTCGACCCGCAGGTGCCCTACGCCCGCCAGCGGGACGGCTTTGGAAACCTCCTGCAGATCGGCCGGGTGGACGGGCCGCACGACCACTTCCGCTATTCGGCCCGGGGGACCGCGCGGGTGGACCTCGCCCGCCGGCAGGCGGAGCGCTGCGCGCCGGTGTTCCGCTTTCCCTCCGCCTTTACCCAGCCGAGCGGGGAGATGCTCGCCTGGCTGGGCGGGCTGTCCCTCCCGGAGGAGGCGCGCGCCCGCGCCTGGGCGCTCTCCGAGGCGGTCCGGGGCCGGATGACCTACGCGCCGGGGGAGACGGGCGTGAGCACCACGGCGGCCCAGGCGTTCGCCGCCGGGCGCGGCGTGTGTCAGGATTTCGCCCACATCTACCTCTCCCTCGCCCGCCTGGCCGGGCTCCCCGCCCGCTATGCGAGCGGACTGCCGGAGGGGGAGGGGGCCAGCCACGCCTGGTGCGAGGTCTGGCTGGACGGCGTCTGGACTGGCATCGATCCCACCCGGGGCGGCTGGACGGACGAGGGCTATCTACGCTTCGGCATTGGACGGGACTTTGGAGACTGCCCGATGGAGCGCGGGGTCTTCCTGGGCTATACCGCGCAGCGGCAGACCGTCTTCATGCGCGTGAGCGAGCAATAGTTCCGCAAGAATGCCTGCATTTCCTGTTTTATCTGCATTTGATCCCGCAACGGCGCGAGGAAGACGTTCTTTCTGCCGTCTGCGGCGGAAAGGACGTTGATCTGTTATGGTGCAAGAAGTGGTGCGCCTCCCGCTGGCGGTGGGGGAGGAGCTGGCGATCCGCAAAAACCGCATCGGCTCCGGCGGAAAGCGCCTGTGCATCGTCACCGGCACGCACGGCGACGAGCTGGAGGGACAGTATGTGCTCTGGCGCTTCAACCGCCTGCTGGCGGAGCATCCGGAGTACCTGCACGGCACGGTGGACCTCTACCCGGCGCTCAACCCGCTGGGCATCAGCACGATGACGCGCGGCATCCCGCTGTGTGACCTGGATATGAACCGCACCTTCCCCGGCCATGAGAACGGCTCGATGTCGGAGTTCCTGGCGGCCCGCCTGATGGACGATCTGGCCGGGGCGGACGCCTGCATTGACATCCACGCGAGCAACATCTTCCTGCGGGAGATCCCCCAGGTGCGGGTGAATGTGAACACCGCCTCCCGCCTGGTGCCGATGGCCCGGCGGCTGAACATGGACTTCATCTGGATCCACGCCGCCGCCACTGTGCTGGAGTCCACCCTGGCCCACAGCCTGAACGCCCTCGGCACGCCGACGCTGGTGGTGGAGATGGGGGTGGGCATGCGCCTGACCCGCAGCTACGGCGAGCAGCTTTTGCAGGGCATCCTCTCGCTCATGGCGTCGATGGACATGTGGTCCGGACCGGTGGAGCCGGTGAGCGAGCCGATCATCAGCCATGACGGCGCGGTCGCCTTTGTCAACGCCTCCCAGCCGGGCATCTTTGTCCCGGCGGCGGAGCACGCCGTTGATGTCGAGCGCGGGCAGGAGCTGGGCGTGGTGGTGGACCCGCTCACCGGCGAGGTCCGCGAACGGCTCGTCAGCCCGGCGACCGGGCTGCTGTTCACCCTGCGGGAGTATCCTGTCGTCTATGAGGGCTCGCTGATCGCCCGTATCCTGGGAGGCATCGTATGAGAGAGGAAGTTCTGTTCACCGTTGACACCCCCTACCGCCCCTCGCTGCCGGTGAAGGGCTGGTACTTCGGTGCGCACGGCCAGAAGAGCCTGGCTGTGATGGGCGCCCTGCGGGGCAACGAGATCCAGCAGATGTACATCTGCGCCAAACTGATCCAGGAGCTCGAGCGCGCCGAGCGGGAGGGGCTGCTCTCCCCCTACTGCGGGATCCTGGCGATCCCCTGCGCCAACCAGTTCTCCATGAACGTCGGCCGCCGGTTCTGGGCGGCGGACAACACCGACATCAACCGGATGTTCCCCGGCTACGACAAGGGCGAGACCACCCAGCGTATCGCCGCGCACCTCTTTGCCGCCCTGCAGGGCTATCAGTACGGGGTGCATCTGACCAGCTTCTACCTGCCGGGCGACCATCTGCCCCATGTGCGCATGATGGAGACGGGCTATCAGCGGGTGGAGGAGGCGCGGGCCTTCGGCCTGCCCTATGTCCTGCTGCGCACCCCCCACTCCTACGACACGACGACGCTGAACTACAACTGGCAGATCTGGTCCACCCAGGCATTCTCCCTCTACACCACCTCCACCGACTGCATCGACGAGGCCGCGGCGCAGCTGGCGACGGAGAGCGTCCTGCGCTTCCTCTCGTCCAAGGGGCTGTGCAGGGTGGCCCCGCCCCCGGTGGAGGAGAGGCCGCGCTTCTTCCGGGAGAATTGCCTGCACAACGTCCTGTCTGCGGCGGGCGGGCTGCTGCTCTGCCGCCGCCAGCCGGGTGACCGGGTGAAGGCCGGCGAGGTGCTGGGCGAGATTTTGGACCCCTGCACCTGCGGGCATCTGGAGGCGCTGCGCGCGGACTGCGACGGCCGCGTCTTCTTTTGCCACCGGGCGCAGCTCATCGACGGGCACGAGGTCGCCTTCCGCGTCCTCCCGGAGGAGGAGGCGGAGCCGCAGGGGCGCTGGCGCTGACCGGCGCAACTACAGACAGGAGGAACCCAATGGCGATCACCATCCATATCTACTACACCGGCGCGAATGGCAGCGCGCGAAAATTTGCCGAAGAGATGACGGCGGGCGGCACGGTCGCCCGAATCCGCGCGGAGGAGGGAAACCTTCGCTACAGCTACTATTTCCCGATGGAGGACGGGGAGACGGTGCTCCTGATCGACAGCTGGCGTGACCAGCGCGCGCTCGACCTGCACCACGCCTCCCCCATGATGAGGGAGATCGCTGCCCTGCGGGAGAAGTACGACCTGCACATGAGGGTGGAGCGCTACCGCTCGGATGATGCCTCCGCCCCCGAATCAGATCGGAGCTTTCTGCGCGCGTGACGGCAGAAGACGCTGTCCCGACTGAAAACTGTATCCAAATGGCCGGCAGTCCGCGCCCTCTCTGCCCGGGAGGGAACGCGGACTGCCGGCCTCTTTTGTTCGAAAAAATGTGCCGGAGCGAAAGCTCCGGCACAATTGTGGTGAAACAGATGTGTTGGCCCCGGCAGGGCGGGGCGCGCGGGTGGTTATCTCACGCGGCAGATGGCGGAGACGGCGGTGCCGTCCGGGCCGGTGGCGGTGATGGTGCAGGTGCCTGCGCCGACGGCGGTGACCACGCCGTTGGCGTTCACGGTGGCGACGCTCTCATCCGAGGAGGTCCAGGACACCTGATCGGCGTTCTCGTCCATCAGCAGATGGCTCTCGCCGGTGTTGAGGGTGAAGTCCTCCCGGTTGAGCACGATGTCGATGTGCTCCGCCTGCGGAGTTTCTGTCTCTGTCTCCGTCTCGCCGCCGGTCTCCTCCCCGGAGGCGTCGGGTGCGGGGCCCGCCTCGCAGACGACAGAGCAGCTTGCGGTGACTTCCTCGCCGGTGGCGCTGCTGGAGCCGTCAATGTAGGCCATCACGACGCAGCGTCCCTCGCCCGCCCAGGTCACCTGCGCGGTGGTGGGGCCGATCGCCTCAATGGTGGCGACCTCGGTCTTACCGCTGGCCCAGTAGATCTGACCGTCCCACTCCTCAATGTCGATGTCCAGCGTGGCGGTGAGCACAATGGTGCCCCCCGCCTCCAGCGTGACCGACTCGGCGTCCAGCGTGACGGAGGAGGGGCGGACGGCGGGCGTGCTGTCCTGCTCCGGAGTGGTGGTGTCCGGCAGGGTGGTCTCCTCCTCCGGCACCATGTCAAAGAAGAGGGAGATGACAGGGAGCTGCGTGAGGTCGGGGAGGCTCAGCCCCATGGACGGGCCGACGATATAGAGCATCCGCACACCGAGCACCAGGGCGACGAGGACCAGAATGGTCACCAGCAGGGTGAGCAGCTTGCCGAGCACGCTCTTGCGGCGCACCGGCTTCTCCTCCACGATGGTGGGGATGCGGTCGGTGGTCCGCTGCACCGGCGTGGCCGGACGGAAGGACTGACTCTGGCTGGGATCGCGCATGGCGTAATAGGAGGGGTCGGGAACATTCCCGGGCGCGTGGGAGGGGTGGGCAGGCTGCGCGGCGGCCTGCTGCTGGGCCGCCTTGGCGGCGGCGCGGCTGTAGCTGTTGCCGGCGGCGCGGGTGCGCAGCAGGGTGTCCTCCTCGCGGCGGGGCTGCTGGGGCTGCGCAGGGGGCGTGCGGATGGGGACCGGCTCACCGGTCTGGTCGGAGATCGAGCGGAGGATCTCATCCACGACGGCGTCATCCACATGGCTGGCGCCGCTGCTGCTGTAGGTGGAGAGGACCTCGTCAACCGATGTGTCGGGATGGTGCGCAGCCGTGCTGTGCTCGGGGTCCAGACGTCTCGTGCCGTTGGTATTGTTTGCCATACTGGTAGCGTCCTTTCTTTCTGTATAGTATCCAAACGCGGGGCGGCGGGGATGGGAGAGCGAAAGGGCGGCCGGACCCGCAGAGAAGGGCAAGAAAAAGGTAGTTCCTTACTATCATACCCTCCTTTCCCCGCCCCGTCAACACCTGAGGGCCAAATTCTGCGGCGCTGGTATCTTCTTCCGGCCTTTCCCGTCAATCTGCCTTGACCACATCGGTTTTATTGACTATAATGAGGCTGAATGACCAATCCTTTCCGGCGCGGAAGCCGAAGAAACGGGGGATATTATGGGCCGGGAGACCATCTCCGCACCCGTCATTGGGAAAAAATACCGTGCGGCCATCGCCGCCTACAGCCGCCAGCTCTCCGGCGGCCATCTCCGGCTGAGCTTTCAGCAGGAGGCGGACGCCTTCTTTCGCCGCTGCGCCCTCGCCATCTGGGCCAGGGGGGACGGGGTGACGGAAAATCAGGTGGACGCCTACAACGCCATCTGCTCCGGCGAGAACCGACCGGCCCGCATCCTCTATCTGGAGCTCTGCGCCGCCGTGGCCAGCGCGCCGCCCTTCGCGCCGCCCGGCTTTTTCAGCCAGCTTGCCGCCGCCGACCGGGGGACCGGCCGCCGCAGGGCGGAGCAGTTCTGCGAGGTGTGCGCGGTGCTCCTGCCGCTGTTTGCCGCGGCGGCAGAGCGGGTGTCCCGGGAGATGACGGACTATGCCGCCGGCTGCGTCGCCCAGCTCCGGGCGATGGCCGCCGGGACGGACGCCCCCGCGGCGGACCGGCCGCAGGAGCGGAGCGGCGGGGCGCGGCCTGCGGCGCGCACGGCGACTGAAGGGACGGAGCAGACCGCCCCGGAGGCGGCGCAGGAGAAGCCGCAGCCCACCCTGGAGGAGCTGATGGCGGAGCTGGACGGCCTCTGCGGTCTGGAACGGGTGAAAAAGGACGTGCGCAGCCTGGTGAATCTGGTGAAGATCCGCAAGCTGCGCGAGCGGGAGGGCCTGCCCGTCCCGGCGATGAGCCTCCATCTCGTCTTTATGGGCAACCCCGGCACGGGCAAGACCACCGTCGCCCGTCTGCTGGCGGGCATCTACCGGGCCATCGGCGTGCTGCCCAAGGGACAGCTCGTGGAGGTGGACCGCTCCGGCCTGGTGGCGGGCTATGTGGGACAGACCGCCATCCAGACGCAGAAGGTGCTCCAGTCGGCGATGGGGGGCGTGCTCTTCATCGATGAGGCGTACACCCTCGCCAGCCAGCCGGGGGGGAATGACTTTGGTCAGGAGGCGATCGACACCATCCTCAAGGCGATGGAGGACCACCGGGACGAGCTGGTGGTCATCGTGGCGGGCTACTCCAACCTGATGATGCGCTTCATCCACTCCAATCCCGGACTGGAGTCGCGCTTCAACAAGTATATCTACTTCGACGACTACGACGGGGAGGAGCTGCTGGGCATCTTCCGCTCCGTGTGCAAAAAGAACGGCTATACCCTCGCCCCGGCGCTGGAGGAGCGCCTGCCCGCCTTCTTCTGTACGCTCTACGAGGAGCGGGATGACAATTTCGGCAACGCCCGGGAGGTGCGCAATCTCTTTGAGCGGCTGGTCTCCATCCAGTCCGACCGGGTGGCGCAGCTCGAGGCCCCCGGACGGGAGGACCTGATGTGCATCGCCGAGGCGGACTTCGAGCGTGCCGAACAGGAGGAGAGCGGGGAGGAGGACTGACCGGCGGGAGAGCGCTCACGCACTCCGGCGTCCTGCCCTGCGTGTCGACAAAGGTCGACACGCTCGAACAAAATCTGCGATTTTGTTCGAAAAAATGCGGCCGACCCGCGCGCCCCTTCGGGGCACACTCCCGGCCTCCCTGTGTTTTTGGGCCGGTACGCGCCCGTCCCAAAAACGAGATTGCACTTTATTTTGTTGCTTCGCAACAAAACTCCTGCGGAGGGCTTCCGTAACTTTTCATTGATGTTTGATCGTTCGGCACACACTTTTTTGAAGGTCTGTTGCGCAGTCATATCGGGACCGGGGTGGGCGCTACCGTTTCGCCTCCGGCTGCCCGGTCAGAGCGGACGTCCGGCCCCGGGCGAGGAGGACGCCGCTGGTGAGGGCGGTGAGCGGGGCGACGGTACACAGGCCGAAGCTCCCCACCACCGTGTGTAAAATCTCCGAGGAGACGTATTTCAGGTTGAACACCGTCTCCAGCGGGCTGCCCTGGGCCATGAAGACCATCAGCAGGGCGATAAAGCCGCCGGAGTAGGCCAGCAGGAGGGTGGTGGTCTGGGTGCCGAGGGCGGCCCGGCCCACCGTCATGCCGGAGCGGACCGCCTCCTGCCAGGGGATGCCCGGCTTTTTCTCCACCACCTCGTGGACGGCGGAGGTGATGTCCACCGAGAGGTCCATCACCGCCCCAGAGGCCCCGATGAAGATGGAGGCCGTGAAGATCTGCGTGAGGTCCAGATGCTGATATCCGGCGTAGAGCAGGCTCTCGGAATAGCTCATCACCGCCCCGTGGATGCGAAAGGCGTTGGTGAAGAGGATGCCGGTGACGCAGGTGACGGCGACGCCGAGGGCGCATCCGGAGATGGCGGCGAGGGCCCGGCGGTCAAAGCCATAGACCATGGTCACCACCGCCACCGTGATGAGCAGCACCACCCCCAGTCCAACCCAGACCGGATTCCACCCCTTCAGGAAGCAGGGGACCAGCACCTTCCAGATGGTGAGGATGGCGAGCACAAAGGAGAGCAGGGCGCGCAAACCGGTCTCGCGGGCGAAGAGGAGGAGCAGGGCGCAGAACAGCCCCGCGAGCAGCAGCTCTCCGGGGACGCGGTAATGGTCGATCATGCTGACGGAGAGGATCTCCTCCCCGTCGTAGTTAATGCGCACCAGAGCGGTGTCCCCTGGCTGGAAGAGCTTGTCCTGCTCGAGGGAGCCGTTGAGCAGGTTGACGCCGCCGGCGGTCCGCCCGGCGAAACGGCCGGACGCGATCTCCAACTCGCAGCGCTGCTCCCCGCTGCGGACGAGGCCGGTGTCGATGATGGACGAGTTGTCGCAGGAGAGGACGCGGGCGGGCTGGATGTCCGACTCCTGATAGACCAGGGCGTCCTCAAAGCCGGTGGGGAGCCAGAGCAGCAGCCCGATCAGAATCAGGCAGAGCAATACCGGCAGGTGGTAGCCCCAGCGTTTTTGCAGCTGTTTCATCGGTTTGTATCCTCCAAAGGGGAGCCGCCGCGCCGGAAATGGCGCGGCGGCTTGGCGTTTTGGTACGTTTCAGAGATCAGCTGGATCACTGCACCCCGGTGAGGGCGGCCAGCTTGTGATAGATCTCGGTGTTGTCGTAGTAGCCCTTGAAGTCGGAGGCGCCCACGCCGTCGGCGAAGACGGCCACCGGCAGGCCGGTGTGGCTGTAGGAGGTGAAGTCCACGCCCGACTTGTTGTTCAGGATGTGGGTGACGGTGACGGAGAAGGGGTTGTAGCCGCCATAGAGGTTGTACTGCTCCTGGGTGTATGCCCCGGCGTCGTAGTCCGACATCGCCAGCTCATAGGCGGTGCGCAGCCGCTCGGTCTCATACTCGGTGAGCACCAGCAGGTCGTCCTCCCCGCCGGAGAGCTTCAGGCCGAAGAGGGCCTCCACGTCCGCCATGGCCTCCTCGAAGGAGGTCCCGTTCTCCCTGTAGGCGCTCACATACTTCTCGTCAAACTGGGCGTAAGAGATGGTCTGATGCTCCAGCATGGAGAGGTAGGTGTCGTAGTCCGTGCCCGCAAAGCCGATCGTCAGGCCGCCGGTCTCGTGGTCGCCGGTGACGAGGATGAGGGTCTCCTCCGGGTGTTCGGCGGCAAAGTCGATGGCCACCTGCACGGCGTCCGCAAGGGCGAGGGTGTCCTGAATGGTGGAGCCGGCATCGTTGGCGTGGCAGGCCCAGTCGATCTTGCCGCCCTCGCACATCATGAAGAAGCCGGTGTCGTTGTCCAGCACCTCGATGCCCTTGGAGACGTAGTCGGCGAGGGACCAGGTGTCCTCTGCCCGGTCCAGCTCATAGTCCAGGGCGTCGGAGTCGGCGAGCTGCTCGCCGGTGATGAGGACCTTCTCCGTCCCGGCGGAGATGGCCTCCGCCTCCGCCTGGGTGTTCACCACGGTGTAGCCCGCCCCGGCGGCCAGGGTGTAGAGGTCGGTCTGGTCCTCCTCGCGGCCGGTGGGGGAGAGGAGGCCGCCGCCGGCGAAGTACTCGAAGCCGGAGTCCACCAGCTCCAGGCCGATCTCATAGTAGCTGCTGCGGCTGGCCTGATGGGCGTAGAAGGCGGCGGGGGTGGCGTGGTTCAGGTTCACTGAGGTGATGACGCCGATCTTCCAGCCCATCTGCTCATGCAGCTTCTCCGCGATGGTCTCGTAGGAGACGGTGCCCGTCTCGTCCACGTTGATGGAGCCGGAGTAGGTCTTGTAGCCGGTGGCGATGGAGGTGGCGGTGGAGGCGGAGTCGGGGGCAAAGCTGTTGCTGTCGTAGGTGACGGCGGAGCCGGCGGCCTCAAAGCCCATGAAGTTCAGCGCCACCGGCCCGTCGAGCACCGCCCCCTGGTTGTCGTCCAGGCTGGGCTCGGCGAGCAGGTAGTCCTCATCCTCCAGCGCGCCGAGGTAGTCCGCCGCCGCCTGGAACTGGGGATAGCTCATGCCGTCGCCGATGAACAGGAAGACATACTTCGGGCCGGCGGCAGAGGTCTCCGCCCCGGACGTGTCCCCGTTGGAGAGCGGCGTTTCGGCGGCGGTGTCCTCCGCGGCGGCGTCGGACTGCGTGGCGTCAGGGGGCTGCTGGCCGGCGGTGTCCTCCCCGCTGACGGACGAGGGCGCGCCGCAGGCGGTGAGGCCGGCGAGCAGCATCAGCGCCGTGAGCAGGGATGCGATCAGTCTTTTCATACCTTGAATCTCCTCATTTGCGTTATTTTCTGCACTGGGCAGGAGGAAAGAGGCGGAGCCCCTTCCTCGAACAGCATCATACCAGTCCGCAGGAAAAGCCGCTACCATGGCGCGGTAAGGAGTTTGTAAGAACCCCTCAAACACCGTAAAGCAGGGTAAGATAGGAGGAGAAAGGGTAAAATGTCGCCCGCCGCAGGAGCTCCTCCCCGCGGCGGGCGACATGGTATTATGAGATGGTTTACGCCCCGTCCGGTGTCTCGTCCGGGCAGGCCGGGTAGCGCTCGGTGTCCCAGGTGTAGCGCTGGGCGATCTGGCTGTCGGTGGACAGGAAATCCTCCTGCCCCTGCGCCGCCGTCACGTCCACATGCCGCCAGAGCTCCGGCTCCACCTCCACCAGATTCCACCAGTGGGGCGAGCCGTCCACGGTGCCCTGGACGAGCTGGCAGTTCAGCCCCGCCTGCTGGCAGAGGAGCTGATAGGCTAGGGCCAGCCCCTCGCTGTTTGCCGCGCCCTCCGACAGGGCGGCGTAGACGCTGGGAGAGCCCTCCGGGTCATAGGCGGCCTGCTCCCCCAGCCGGGAGTAGAGCAGCCAGTAGCCCACTTCGCCCTGCGCGGGGGCGGGGCCCGCCAGAGTCGCGGCGGCCTGGGCGGTGGCCTCCGTCTGCTGCTGGAGCGCCGCCTGGGAGAGGGAATAGGTGAATTGCAGCTCCACGATCCGGGCGGTCCCGCTCTGTGCGTCCTCCGGATAGACGGTCACCGCCATGTCCGGCAGGCCGAGGGCATGGGCGGGGTCGTCGTAGTAGGCCTCCTGCAGGAGGGCGTAGAGCTGATCCCGCTGGGCGTAATAGGCGCTCGTCTGGAGGACCAGCTTGCGCTGGTAGCCTGACAGCGCCTCGCTGAGCGCCTCGCGGATGGCGACGGTGCCGGTGGTCTGGCGGATGGCGGACGCCTCGCTGGCTGAGCGCCGGTAGCGGAAGGTGAAGGTACACTCATAGTAGGAGACGATCCGGCTGGAGGTCCACTGGATCTCTTGCAGGACAAAGGAGCCGAGCGGGTCCTGCTCGCGCACCTCGGCGCAGGCCTCCTGTACATCCTGCTCCACATCGCCGGAGTACTGGTAGAGGTGGACCGTCCCCTCCAGCGCGTGGAGGGAGACGAAATACTGCACGCTGTTGACCAGATCGGAGTATGTCTCCACCCGCAGCACGGAGGAGTCCTCGGTGTCCATCTGCTGGGAGGTGTGCCGTGTGACGGAGGAGAAATCGCGGTCGAGCAGGCTGCCGCAGCCGCTGAGCAGCAGGACGGCGGCCAGCAGCAGGGACAGGCGTCCGGGCGCGGCGCGCTTCACAGGCGGGACCTCCTTCCTGAATTATCCGAGGGCGATCTGCTCTTCCCCCCGGTCCTCCGGGCGCAGCAGCGCCCCGGCGACCGGCAGGGACTTGGCCCGGTAGCGGGCGCGGTTGACGATGGGACTCTCTTCCAGCGATAGCACCTGCGCGAGGCGGTACTTCGGCTTGAGGGTCATCACGGCGACGCCCTGGGTGGTGCGCGTGCTCTTCTCCAGCAGGGCGGAGGTGTGGAAGGTGAGGCAGCGCCCCTCGGTGGAGATCACCGCCAGCTCCCGGTCCTCCCGCAGGAGGAAGGCCGCGCGCAGCGGGCTCTGCGCGGCGTAGGCGCCGGTGAGCTTCTTTCGCCGGGTGACCGTCTGATACTTCGCGAGGGAGATGCGGGCGGCCTTGCCGTTTTCAAAGAAGAAGAGGAGGCTGCCGGAGTAGTCCCCCGGGAGGCAGGCCCAGAGCACGCTCTCCCCCTCCTCCATGCCGAGCGCGCTGGGCAGGAAGCTCCCGAGCACGCTCGCCTTGGTGTCGGCAAAGTCGGACAGGCGGGCCTTGTAGCACTGCTGCCGGTCGGTAAAGACCATGAGCTCGGCCCGGTTCGTGCTCTCCCACTGGAGGAAGGGGCCGTCCCCCTCCTTGTACTTCTGCTCGCCCGACATGCGCAGGGACTGGGGGGTGATCTTCTTGAAGTAGCCCTCGCGGGAGAGGAAGGCGGTCACCGGGTAGTCCGGGGCCTCCTCCTCGGGGGCCTCCGCCTCCTCCTCAAACTCGTAGAGGATCTCGGTGCGGCGGGGCTGGGCATACTTCTTTTTCACCGCCTGCAGCTCCTGGGAGATGATGCGCCTGCGGCGGGCGGGCCGCTCCACCACGTCGCGCAGGTCCTCGATCTCGCGGGCGAGCTCGTCCACCTCGTGGGTGCGGCGGAGGATATACTCTTTGTTGATGTTGCGCAGGCGAATTTCGGCGACAAACTCCGCCTGGACCTGGTCGATGCCAAAGCCGATCATCAGGTTGGGCACCACCTCGGCGTCCGACTCCGTCTCGCGGATGATGCGGATGGCCTTGTCGATGTCCAGCAGGATGCGCGCCAGACCCTGGAGGAGGTGGAGCTTCTCCTGCTTCTTTTTCATGTCGTGGAAGGCGCGGCGGCGGACGCAGTCCATCCGCCAGGCGGTCCACTCCTCCAGAATCTCCCCCACCCCCATCACGCGCGGGATGCCGGCGATCAGGATGTTGAAGTTGCAGGAGGCGGAGTCCTGGAGCGGCGTGGTGCGGAAGAGCTTCTGCATCAGCTTGTCCGGGTCGGTCCCGCGCTTGAGGTCGATGGCCAGCTTCAGGCCGGTGAGGTCGGTCTCGTCGCGCATGTCGGCGATCTCGCGGATCTTGCCCGCCTTGATCTGCTCGGCCACCCGGTCCATGATCGCCTCCACCGTGGTGGTGTAGGGGATCTCATAGACCTCAATGATGTTCTCGCTCTTCAGATAGCGCCAACGGGCGCGCACCTTAAACGAGCCGCGCCCCGTCTCATAGATCTGCCGCAGCTCGCCTTCGCGGTAGAGGAGCTGTCCCCCGGTGGGGAAGTCCGGGGCCTTCAGGATGGCGAGCAGGTCCGCCTTGGGGTCCTTCATGCGCGCGATCGCCGCGTCGCACACCTCGGCGAGGTTGAAGCCGCAGAGGTTGGAGGCCATGCCCACCGCGATGCCCTGATTGGCCGAGACGAGCACATTGGGGAAGGTGGTGGGCAGCAGGGTGGGCTCTTTGAGCTTACCGTCGTAGTTGTCCACAAAGTCCACCGTGTCCTTGTCGATGTCCTGGAAGAACTCGGCGCAGATGGGGTCGAGGCGGACCTCGGTGTAGCGGCTGGCGGCAAAGGCCATGTCGCGGGAGTAGACCTTGCCGAAGTTGCCCTTGGAGTCCACCGGCGGGTGCAGCAGGGCCCCATAGCCGCGCGAGAGGCGGACCATCGTCTCGTAGATCGCCGCGTCGCCGTGGGGATTGAGCTTCATCGTCGCGCCCACCACGTTGGCCGACTTGGTCCGCGCCCCGCCGAGCAGGCGCATCTGATACATGGTGTAGAGCAGCTTGCGGTGGCTGGGCTTGAAGCCGTCGATCTCCGGGATGGCGCGCGAGACGATGACGCTCATCGCGTAGGGCATGTAGTTGATCTCCAGCGTCTCGGTGATGGGCTGCTCGAGCACCTCCGGCCGCAGGCCCATGACGTTGGGGTTGTTCTTCTTTTCGCTCTCTCTGGGGGCTTTTTTTCGTGCCATGTAATTCCTTCCCTGTTGTCAGTCCCGGAGCAGCACGGTGTCAAACCACCGCTCCTGAAACGATACCTGTGATAAGATCTCCCTGTCGGAGGGGAGGGGGACGTCCGGCGGCAGGACCACCCATTTGTCCTCCACGTCGTCCCGCCGGTGGAGGATGGCAATGACGGTACCGGTCCCCCGCGCGGCCGGCCCGGGGAGGCCGAGGAGATAGGCGTCCTGTGCCTCGCCGTCCCCGGCCAGCGTGCCGGGGATATAGCCGTAATTCACCGGATAGATCAGCTCCGGGTGCTCCGGGTGGGCGCTGCCGAGCGGGCGGTCGACGATCACCGTGACCGTCCGGCCGAGGGCGGAGCGGTCAGGGCGGGGCGGTGTGCGGGGCATGGGCGCGCCTCCTCCCTGCGTCCTGTGATTGGTGGTAGTATATCACACACCGCGAAAGGTTGCAAGAAAGCGCATCCGGGCCGTCCATGAGGGATGGACGGCCCGGAGAAGGCCACTGGCTGGGAGAGGAGAGCGCCGGTGCATTGCCGCACCGCCTGAAGTGCCGGTAGCAGTACCGGCGAAGCGCAGCGATGTGCTCCATCCGCTGTCTGCCCGCGGCGGGGGCTTCTGCGGAGACGAGCACTGACGGCGCATCGCCGGGCGGTGCGCCGCAGCGCTCCCCCCATGCCCCGGCGAGGAGCAGGCCGCTCCCCGCCAGCAGGAGCAGAAGAGCCAAAAGCCGGCCCATTTGCCTGTGCATAGCGCCACCACCACTCTGTTTAGTACCTGTAGGTACTGACAAAGATAGTATAACTGGAAAGTATGCTATTGCCAATAGTATCAAAAAGTACTAGACGGAGTTGAGACGATATGTATCTCTATTTTCGACGCCTTCGTGAGCTGCGGGAGGACGCCGGCCTGTCTCAACGGGAGGTGTCCTCCCTGCTGGGAATCGCGCAGACGGTCTACTCCAGATATGAGCGGGGTTTTCAGACCATTCCGCTCGAGCACCTGATCACCCTGGCGGATCACTATCAGGTGTCCACCGACTATATTCTCGAGCGGACCAACCGCCCGGAGCTCAACAGATAACCGCGCTGGAACAAGTCCGGCGCGGTTGCTGTTATCCCAAGAGGTGGGCAAACACGGCGGCCACCGCCGCCACCGCGCCGCCTCCGAGCAGGAAGAGGAGGAGGTAGAGCAGGGCGGCCAGGCGCAGCACGGTCAGAATGGTGTGACCCGGCTCTTCGCATTTCTTTTTCATGTCGTCGCGCCTCCATCCGCGCCGGACGGCTCACGAGATGTCCGCCAGCTCGAGATATTTGTACCCGTTGTCCGCGATGTGCGCCTTGCGCCCGGCGAGGTTGTCCCCCAGCAGGAGGTCGAAGACCTGCGCCGTGCGCTCCACGTCCTCCGGCATCACCTTGATCAGCCGCCGCGTCTCCGGGTTCATCGTGGTCAGCCACATCATGTCCGGCTCGTTTTCGCCCAGGCCCTTGGAGCGCTGGACCTCCAGCTTTTTGCCGGGATTGGCCGCCAGAATGTCGTTTTTCTCCTTGTCCGAGTAGGCAAACCAGGTCTTTTCCTTCCAGGTGATCTCATAGAGGGGGGACTCGGCGATATAGACGTAGCCCTGCCGGATGAGCTCCGGCGTGAGGCGGTAGAGCATCGTGAGCACCAGGGTGCGGATCTGGAAGCCGTCCACGTCGGCGTCGGTGCAGATGATGACCTTGTTCCAGCGCAGGTTTTCCAGGTCGAAGGAGGCCATGTCCGCCGCCTTTTTGTGGTGGCCCTGCAGCTCCACCCCGCAGCCCATCACCTTGACCAGATCGGTGATGATCTCGCTCTTGAAGATCTTGTTGTAGTCCGCCTTGAGGCAGTTGAGGATCTTGCCGCGGATGGGCATGATGCCCTGAAACTCCGCGTCCCGGCTGAGCTTGCATGCGCCCATGGCGGAGTCGCCCTCGACGATATAGAGCTCCCGGCGGGAGACGTCGCGCGTGCGGCAGTCCACAAACTTCTGCACCCGGTTGGAGATGTCCACATTGCCGGAGAGCTTTTTCTTGATGTTCAGCCGGGCCTTCTCCGCCGTCTCGCGGCTGCGCTTGTTCACCAGCACCTGGGCGGCGACCTTCTCGGCGTCAAAGGGGTTCTCGATGAAGTAGACCTCCAGCGAGCTGCGCAGGAACTCCGTCATCGCCTCCTGCACAAAGCGGTTGTTGATCGCCTTTTTCGTCTGGTTCTCGTAGGAGGTCTGGGTGGAGAAGTTGTTGGAGACGAAGATCAGGCAGTCCTGAATGTCGTTCCACGTCACCTTGCTCTCGTTTTTCTGGTACTTCCCCTGCTTTTTCAGGTAGGCGTCCGTCGCCGAGACAAAGGCGGAGCGCATCGCCTTCTCCGGCGAGCCGCCGTGCTCGAGGAAGGAGGAGTTGTGATAGTGCTCCACCACATTCACCGTGTTGGAGAAGCAGAAGGCCATGCTCAGCTTGACCTTATACTCTGGCCGGTCAGCCCGGTCGCGCCCCTGCCGCTCCGTCTGGTAGAAGACGCTCTGGGTGAGCGCCCCCTCCCCGGCCAGCTCGTTCACATAGTCGGTGATGCCGTTCGGGTAGCAGAAGTCGGTGAGCTCAAACTGCCCGTCCACCTGATTGCGGAAGCGGAAGGTCACCCCGGCGTTCACCACCGCCTGCCGCTTGAGCACGTCGAGGTAGTACTCCGCCGGGATGTCGATGTCGGTGAACACCTCCAGGTCGGGCCGCCAGCGAAAGCGCGAGCCGGTCTTGTGCCGGGGGCAGTCCTCCGTCTTCAGGCCGCCGACGTTCTCCCCCTTCTCAAAGTGGAGGGTGTAGCGCTTGCCGTCGCGGTGGATGACGGCGTCAAAGTACTCCGAGGCGTACTGCGTCGCGCAGGAGCCGAGGCCGTTCAAGCCGAGAGAGTAGCCGTAGTCGTCGCCGTACTTGCCGCCGGCGTAGAGCTCGCAGAAGACCAGCTCCCAGTTGTAGCGGTTCTCCTTCGGGTTCCAGTCCACCGGACAGCCGCGACCGAAGTCCTCCACCTCGATGGAGCGGTCGGCATAGCGGGTGACGATGATGAGATCGCCGTGCCCCTCCTTCGCCTCGTCCACCGCGTTGGAGAGGATCTCAAAGACCGCGTGCTCGCAGCCCTCCAGATTGTCCGAGCCGAAGATGACGCTCGGGCGCTTGCGCACCCGGTCCGCCCCCTTGAGGGAGGAGATGGACTCGTTTCCGTAGCTCGGCTGCTTCTTTCTTGGCGCCATAGTTTTCTTTACACTCCAAATTACATTAGTATCGTCTTATTTTACCCCGACTTGCCCCGCCCTGTCAAGAAAGGGGGCGGAGGGCAGATTGTAAACCGCGCAGAAGATAATGGTTGACAATCGGCGGCGGCGATTGTATACTCTCCTGGTAAAATGGTTTACAATTCATGGGTACAGGAGGAAGAGAGACATGGATGAGAAGACGATGGAGCCGCGCGGCGGGGTCCGCGCGCTGGTGGGCACGGCGCTGATGGCGGCAGTGCTCTGTGTGCTCGGGCCGCTCTCCGTGCCCATCGGGCCGGTGCCGGTCTCGCTGGGGACGCTGGGGATCTACTGCGCGGTCTATCTGCTCGGCTGGCGGCGCGGGGCGCTGAGCGTGCTGATCTATCTGCTGCTCGGGCTGGCGGGTCTGCCGGTGTTCAGCGGCTTTGCCGGCGGGCTCGCGCGGCTGGCCGGGCCGACGGGGGGCTATCTGATGGGTTATCTGCCGATGGCGGTGATCGCCGGCTTCGCGGTGGAGCGCTGGGAGAGGCGCGCGGCCCAGTTTGCCGGGCTGGCGGTGGGCACGGCGGTGCTCTACGCCTTCGGCACGGCGTGGTACTGCGTGCTCACCGGGAGCGGCTTGATGGCGGCGCTGGCGCTCTGCGTTCTGCCGTTCATCCCGGTGGACCTCGGAAAGATGGCGCTGGCCGCCGCGCTCTGCCCGGTGGTGCGCCGCCGGGTGCAGCGGGCCGGGATGGCCTGAATGACAGGGAAGACACTTTAGTAAAATTAAGACTTGATAAGCATCCTTTTCTTGACGGAAGGGGGGCGGATAGGGTACAATGGGGGCATTCAAGAAAGAGTGGAGGAACCCATATTATGAAACGTTGGCTCAGTCTGCTGCTTGCAGTTGCCATGCTGTTCCTGATGGCCTCGTGTGCCCAGAATGAGACGGAGGAGCCCGCGGTCGATCCCGAGCCGGAGGTCGTGGAGGAGCCCGAAGATACCCCGCCGGAGATCGTGGAGGAGCCGGAGGACGAGCCGGAGACGCCGTCCGGCGACCTGGTCAATCCCCTGACCGGCGAGGCGGTGGCGGAGGACATCAGCGCCAACCGCCCGGTGATGGTGATGCTCAACAACGTCAAGCAGGCTCTGCCGCAGTCCGGCAACAGCCAGGCGGATATCATCTATGAGATCCTGGAGGAGGGCGGCATCACCCGGATGCTCGCCGTCTATCAGGATATCAGCCAGGTGGAGGGCAATCTCGGCACCATCCGCAGCACCCGCCCCTACTATGTCTATCTCGTCGCGGGGATGGACGGCATTCTGGTCCACGCCGGCGGCAGTCCGGCGGCCTATGACGCGATCGACAGCTACCATGTGACCGATCTGGACGCCCTGTCCGGTGGTGCGACCTCGCTCTTCTGGCGCGACAGCGGACGGCGCAATGCCGGCTATGCCACGGAGCACACGATGTACATCACTGCCTCCGACATCGCCGGCTATCTGGAGACCAGCGGCGTGCGCGCCGAGCACGAGAGCGGCTACACGGTGAATCAGACCTTCGTCGAGGACGGGACGCCCGCCGACGGGAGCGATGCGAACATCATCACCGTCCCCTTCTCCGGCTACAAGACCGGCGTGTTCAACTACGACGCGGCCAGCGGCAAGTACCTCGTCTCGGAGTACGGCGAGCCGTACATGGACGAGGGGACGGGCGAACAGGTGAGCGTGGAGAACGTGCTCATCATCATGACCCGCGTCAGCCAGATCGAGGGGGACAGCAAGGGCCGCCTGGACGTGACCATGACGGGCAGCGGGATCGGCTACTACGCCTGCAACGGCAAGTACATCCCCATCAACTGGAGCCGCTCCTCGCTCGACGGCCAGTATCAGTTCACCACGATGGACGGCGAGGCGCTCAGCCTCGGCATCGGCAAGAGCTACGTCAACATCGTACCCACCACCTGCTCGGTCAGCTTTGTCGGCTGACGGGAGGGGCGGAATATTGCGCATCTTCCAGAGGCAGGCCGTAGGCCTGCCTCGATGCGTTGTAGTAATCTTTGGAAATCTGTGATATGATAGAAAGGAAAAGAAAGGATACTGCCCCCGACGAAAGAGAAAAAGGAGTGCTGTAAATTGAAGACAGATATTGAGATCGCCCAGGGCGCCCAGATGCTTCCCATCGGCCAGGTGGCCGCCTCGCTCGGCATCGCCGAGGAGGACCTGGAGCCGTATGGCCGCTACAAGGCCAAGCTGAACCTCGCCTCCATCCGCCGCCAGCCGCGCCGGGGCAGGCTGATCCTGGTCACGGCGATCTCCCCCACCCCCGCGGGCGAGGGGAAGACCACCACCAGCGTCGGCCTGGCCGACGCCCTGCACCGGATGGGCCGGCGCGTCGTCCTCGCCCTGCGCGAGCCCTCCCTCGGCCCGGTGTTCGGCATCAAGGGGGGCGCGGCCGGCGGCGGCTATGCCCAGGTGGTGCCGATGGAGGACATCAACCTCCACTTCACCGGCGACTTCCACGCCATCGGCGCGGCGAACAACCTGCTGGCGGCGATGCTGGATAACCACATCCAGCAGGGCAACGCCCTCGGACTGGACGTCAAGCAGATCGTCTGGAAGCGCTGCGTGGACATGAACGACCGCCAGCTGCGCAACATCGTCTGCGGCCTGGGCGGCCGGATGCAGGGGGTGCCGCGCGAGGACGGCTTTGACATCACTGTGGCCAGCGAGGTGATGGCCGCCCTCTGCCTGGCGGACGACCTGATGGACCTCAAGGCGCGCCTGGCGCAGATCATTGTCGGCTATACCTATTCCGGCGCGCCGGTGACGGCGGGCGATCTGAAGGCGGCGGGCGCGATGGCCGCCCTGCTCAAGGACGCGATCAAGCCCAATCTGGTCCAGACGCTGGAGCACACCCCCGCCCTCATCCACGGCGGCCCCTTCGCCAACATCGCCCACGGCTGTAACTCGGTCGCTGCGACGGACGCCGCCCTCCGCCTGGGGGACTATGTGGTGACCGAGGCCGGCTTCGGGGCCGACCTCGGTGCGGAGAAGTTCCTGGACATCAAGTGCCGCTCCGCCGGGCTGGACCCGGACGCGGTGGTCATCGTCGCCACCGTGCGCGCGCTCAAGTACCACGGCGGCGCGCCCAGGACGGAGCTGAAGACGGAAAATCTGGAGGCGCTGGAGCGCGGTCTGCCCAACCTCCTGCGCCATGTGGAGAACATCACCCAGGTCTACGGCCTCCCCGCCGTGGTGGCGATCAACCGCTTTGACTGCGACACCGAGGCGGAGCTGGAGATGATCCGCGCCGCCTGCGCCCGCTACGGTGTCTCCGTCGCCCTCAGCGAGGTCTGGGGCAAGGGCGGGGCCGGCGGCGAGGCGCTGGCACAGGAGGTGCTCGCCGCGATCGGCCACAAGCTGGAGCCGTATACCCCCGCCTATCCGGACGAGATGCCGCTGCGGGAGAAGATCGAGGCGGTGGCCCGGCGCATCTACCGCGCCGACGGGGTGCAGTTCCTCCCCGCCGCGGCGCGCGAGCTCGAGCGGCTGGAGGAGCTGGGCTTTGGACGCCTGCCGGTCTGCATGGCCAAGACGCAGTACTCCTTCTCCGACGACGCGCAGAAGCTGGGCGCGCCGGAGCACTTCGCCATCACCGTGCGCAAGGTGCGCATCTGCGCCGGGGCGCGCTTCGTCGTGGCCTATACCGGCGACATCATGACGATGCCCGGCCTGCCCAGGCGCCCCGCCGCCGAGGGGATCGACGTGGACGAGCACGGGGTGATCTCCGGCCTGTTCTGACCGTCCGGCCCCGCCGGAGCGCCGGAAAGCCATAAAACCATAAAAAGTCACCGAAAACCGCTTAACTGTGGTTTCCGGTGACTTTTCTTTTGCCTGTCGGATTACGATCCGGTGCTGCGGCGGCTCAGCAGTGGAGCTCCACCTGATATTCCGTCCGGCCCGCCTCGAAGGGGACGAGGACCTCTCCGCTCCCGCCGCCGTCCTGCACGACGTGGATGTGGTACACCGCGCCGCGGTAGGTGCGCTCCACGCGGTACTCCTTCAGCCAGGCGGGCAGGCAGGGCTTGATGCGCAGCCCGTCATAGTCCGGCTGAATGCCCAGGATGAACTGGCTGACGGCCAGGAAGCTCCAGGCGGAGGTGCCGGTGAGCCAGGAGTTCTTGGACTCGCCGGGCAGGGCGGCGTCCCGGCCGGCGGTCATCTGGCTGTAGACATAGGGCTCCGTCTTGTGGATCTCGGAGACGTCCTCCAGCCAGGCGGGGCAGATGCGGCGATAGGTCTCAAACGCCCGCTCCCCGTTGCCGTGGATGGCGTTGGCGATGCAGACCCAGGGGTTGTTGTGGCAGAAGATGGCGCCGTTCTCCTTGTAGCCGGGGGGATAGCTGGTGATCTCGCCCAGCTCCTTGTGATAGCGGGTGTAGCGCGGGGTGAGCAGCTCGATGCCGAAGGGGAAGGCGAGCAGCTCCTCCGTCGCGTCCAGCGCCTGGGCGCTCATCCCCTTGTCCCGGCCGATTTCCGCCATGGAGCAGAAGCCCTGTGGCTCGATGTAGATCTGCCCCTCCTCGCACTCGTGGCTGCCCACCTTATCGCCCAGGGCGTCGTAGGCGCGCAGATACCACCGGCCATCCCAGCCGTGCTCCTCCACCGCGCGCTCCATTTCGGCGACAGCCCGGTCCACCTGGTCCGCCTCCGCCGGGTCGCCGTAGCGGCGGCAGAGCTCGGCGTACTGCCGTCCGTAGTAGACGAACATACCGGCGATGAAGACGGACTCCGCCGGACTCTTGTCCGCGCCCTTCGGAGAGAGACACTGGAAGCTCTCGCCCGGCTCCTCGGAGAAGCAGTTGAGGTTGAGGCAGTCGTTCCAGTCCGCGTGGCCGATCAGCGGCAGGCCGTGCGGGCCGAGGTGGGTCAGGGTAAAGCGGATGCTGCGGCGGAGATGCTCCATCAGCGGGGCCTCGCTGCCGGGCACATGGTCGAAGGGGACGCGCTCGCGCAGGATGCCGTCATCCCCCGTCTCCCGGACGTAGGCCGCCACCGCCGCCACCAGCCAGAGCGGGTCATCGTTGAAGCCGGAGCCGATCGCGTCGTTGCCCTGCTTGGTGAGCGGCTGATACTGGTGATAGGTGCTCCCGTCCGCCCACTGCACGGCGGCGATGTCCAAAATCCGCTCCCGCGCCCGGTCGGGGATCATGTGGACGAAGCCGAGCAGGTCCTGGCAGGAGTCGCGGAAGCCCATCCCGCGGCCGGTGCCCGTCTCATAGTAGCTGGCGCTGCGGCTCATGTTGAAGGTGACCATGCACTGATACTGGTTCCAGATATTCACCATCCGGTCCAGCCGCTCCTCCCCGCTCCGGAGCTGATAGCGGCCGAGCAGGCGCTCCCAGTGCGTGGCGAGGGCGGCGAGGGCGGCGTCCATCGCGGCGGGGTCTCCGTACTTCGCCATCAGGCGGCGCGCCCCGTCCTTGCGGATGACGCCGGGGGCCTCGAACTTGTCCTCGCGGGGGTTCTCCGCGTAGCCGAGGATCAGGATCAGCTCGGTCTCCTCCCCCGGGGCGAGGGTCAGGTCCTTGCGGTGGCAGGCGATGGGATACCAGCCGCGGGCGTGGGAGGAGGCGCTGCGCTCCTCCTCCACACAGAGGGGGCGCTCAAAGCCGCCGAACCGGCCGGTGAACGACTCGCGGTCGGTGTCATACCCGTCGCCCGCCGGGTGCATGCTGTAGAATGCGTAGTGATCCCGTCGCTCGCGGTACTCCGTCTTGTGATAGATCACGCCCGACTCGATCTCCACCTCACCGGTACTCAGGTTGCGCTGGTAGTTCTGCGCGTCGTCGATGGAGTCCCAGAGGCACCACTCCACCGCGGCCCAGCACTGGAGCTGTTTCTCTGCCGCGCTGTCGTTTTTCAGGCGGATGCGGTGCAGCTCGCAGGTGTCGCCCAGCGGGATGGTGATGGTCAGCTCACACTTCAGTCCGTCCTTCTCCGCCTCGAACACGGTGTAGCCCATGCCGTGGCGGCAGGAATAGGCGTCCAGCGCGGTCTTGCAGGGGAGATAGCAGGGGCTCCACGCCGGTTTTCCCCGCTCCTTCAGGTAAAAGAAGCGGCCTCCGATGTCGCCGGAGGGATTGTTGTAGCGGAAGCGGATCAGCCGGCGCAGCCGCGCGTCCCGGTAAAAGCAGTAGCCTCCGCCGGTGTTGGAGATCAGCCCGAAAAAGTCCTCCGAACCAAGATAATTGATCCAGGGAAGGGGAGTATACGGCGTAGAAACGACAAATTCCCGCGCGCTGTCATGAAAAGAACCGTACTTCAAACGATCACCCAGCCTCTCTTTTGCATACCGGAAGCGAATTCGATTTCGTATAGCGAATTGAATACAATATGATTGTAAAACAGAGTTGACGGGATTTGCAATAATCAAATTCAGGTTTTTCAATTTTTATAAAAACTGCACAAAGAAAAGACGCGAAAATTGGAGTGCGAACCTTGTTTCGCAGGATTGACGAACGAGTTTTCGTAAACTATAATAAGTTTATAGAAAACGTGTTCGAAAGGAGGGAGGCCATGGTAACACTGAAGGATATCGCGCGCGCCTGCGGTGTCTCCCGTTCGACGGTCAGCAAGGCGATGAACGGCTATGGAGACGTCAACCGGGAGACGGCGGAGCGGATCCGCCAGATGGCCGAGACGATGGGCTACCTGCCCAACCTCGCGGCGCGCAGCCTCAAGACCAACCGGTCCTACAGCCTCGGGATCGTTTTCTCCGATCAGCTCGGCAGCGGGCTGAAGCACGAGTACTTCACCTGCGTCCTCAACAGCTTTAAGGAGGAGGCGGAGGCGGCTGGCTACAGCATCACCTTCCTCTCCGACTGCCCCGGCGGGCGGCGGATGTCCTATCTGGAGCAGTGCCGGTACCGGAGTCTGGAGGGTGTCATGGTTGCCTGTGCAGACTATGAGGCCGAGCAGATCCTGGAGATGGTCAAGAGCGGACTGCCGATGGTCACAATTGACTACACGTTTTCTGAATGCACCGGTGTGCTCTCTGACAATGTCAGGGGGATGCACGACCTGATGCACTATGTGTTCCGGTGCGGGCACCGGGAGATCGCCTATATCCACGGCGAGCTCACCTCGGTCACACGCAAGCGCCTGGCGAGCTTCTACCAGTGCTGCGAGGAGTTTGGCGTGACGCCCCGGCCGGAATGGATCATCCAGTCCCGCTACCGCGACGCGGAGAGCTGCCGTGCGCTGACCAGACAGCTCCTCTCCGGAGGGACCAGACCCACCTGCATCCTCTACCCGGACGACTGCGCCCTCGTCGGCGGTCTCAACGAGCTGCAGGAGCGGGGGCTGCGGGTGCCGGAGGAGATCAGCATCGCCGGTTACGACGGGAGCATCCTGGCAAGCCTGTTAAGTCCGAAGCTGACGACCGTGCGCCAGGATACGGACATGATCGGCCGGATCGCCGCGAGAAAGCTGATCGCCGCGATCGAAAAACCGAGGACCTGGCTGGCAGAACAGATCCAGGTGCCGGGAGAACTGGTCCCCGGTGAGTCCGTGGCCAGACTGGCGCCTCAGACAGAGAACGAAACCCCAATCAAAAAGGAGGAAGCAACATGAAGAAGCTCAACAAGATCCTTGCCCTGCTGCTGGCACTGGTCATGGTGCTCGCCCTGGCCGCCTGCGGCGGCACGCCGGCCGCATCGGACGGCGGCGCCAGCACCGACGACTCTTCCGCCGGCGACACCACGGATGCCGCTGACGCCGGCGACGCCGAGGCCGGGGATGCCGGCGACGCGGACGCCGGGGCGGAATCCACCGACTCTGAGATCCCCGAAAATGAAGTGACCGGCGATCCCGGCGCAGAGGGCGCGTTCGTCATCTGGGGCTGGAACACCGACTTCGTCACCCTGCAGGGCCTGCTCGCCGAGCAGTATCCCGAGATGGCGGACCGCATCGTGTTCGTCAACGCGGGCGGCTCCGGCTTCTATCAGGACAAGATCGACCAGCTGCTCGCCGACCCCTCCAATGAGCTGTACCCTCCAATGAGCTGTATCCCGACCTGATGCTCCTCGAGGTGGGCTATGTGCAGAAGTACGTCCAGTCCGACTACCTGATGAGCCTGGCTGACCTGGGCATCACCGCCGAGGACACCGCCGACCAGTTCGCCTACAACATCGCCCTGGGCTCCGACGCCAGCGGCGTGCAGAAGGCCTCCTTCTGGCAGGCTACTCCGGGCTGCATCCAGATCCGCGCCGACCTGGCCGAGGCCTATCTGGGCACCACCGATCAGGCCGCGCTGGAGGAGATCTTCTCCAGCTGGGACTCCATCCTCGAGGCCGCCAGAACGGTCAACGAGGCCTCCGGCGGCATGGTCAAGCTGTTCTCCGGCTATGACGACCTGAAGTACATCTTCCTCAACGGCGCGCGCAGCGTCGGCTGGTACGACGAGAACGACGTCATCCAGGTGGACGAGGCGATGGTGGAGTACATGGAGTATTCCAAGGTCCTCTATGATGAGGAGCTGACCTTCAACACCGCCATGTGGGGCACCGATTGGGCCGCGCTCAAGGACGGCGACGGCACCTCCTCCCAGGCTGCGCTCGCCTACTGCGGCTGCCCGTGGTACACCTACTGGAGTCTGACGGAGACCTGGAACAACAACACCATCCTGGTGGACGCCCCCATCCAGTTCTACTGGGGCGGCACCGGCCTGGCCGCCACCGTCGGCTGCTCTGACACCGAGATGGCCGCGCAGATCATCCGCGCCTGCACCTGCGACGCCGAATTCATGACCGGCATCTATGAGGCCAACGGCGACTTCGTGAACAACCTCTCCGCGATCGACAATATCGTTGCCAACGGCCTGAAGGGCACCTCTACCTTCACCCTGTATGGCGAGCAGAGCATCCCCGAGTTCTTCTCCGCCAGAGGCGAGGGCATCGACGTCTCCTGCGTGACCGCTGAGGACATGACCATCTGCGAGACCCTCTTCCCGGCCGCCGTCAACGCCTATGCGCAGGGCACCTCCGATCTCGACACCGCGATCGCCGACTTCAAGGCCTCCGTGCATGACACCTATCCGTACCTTGCGGTGGAGTAAATCCGGCCGCTGAAAAGCGAATCAGACTGACGGAACTACCTGCAGGGCGTCTTCCTCTTGGAGGACGCCCTGCGTCCATCCCGGACGAGGAGGGAGACACTGCCCTATGAAGAAGGAGAAACATCCGCAGCGGCGCAGAGGCGTCAGCTACCGGAAGTACGGCTACCTGTTCATCGCGCCTTTTTTATCGCATATCTGGTCTTCTCGCTGTGGCCGCTGCTGAGCACATTCTATTACAGCCTGTTTGAGTACACCACGCGCAATCTGAAGACCACCATCACCTTTGCCGGATGGAAGAACTATCTCAGCGTGCTGGGCATCGCGGCGGGGGAGAGGGGGTATTTCCTCTCCTATCTCGGCAACACGCTGCGCATCTGGATCTTCAACTTTGTGCCGCAGATGCTGCTGAGCCTGCTGGCGGCGGCCTGGCTGACGGACAACCGGGTCCGGCTCCGGGGCGGCGGGGTGTACAAGATCATGGTCTATATGCCCAATATCATCACCGCCGCCTCCATCTCCCTGCTGTTCTGCGCCCTGCTGAGCAAGTACGGCCCTGTCATGTCCACCCTGCGGAGCATGGGCCTCATCGGAGAGAATGCGGACATCATGCAGAGCATGTGGGGGACGAGCATCTCCATCTCCATGATCCTGTTCTGGATGTGGTACGGCAACACGACCCTCCTGCTGGTGGCCGGCATGATCGGCATCAATCCGACCCTCTATGAGGCGGCGGACGTGGACGGGGCCACCGGCAACCAGAAATTCTTCCACATCACCCTGCCGTTGCTCAAGCCGGTGATGCTGTATGTGCTGGTGACCTCCGTGATCGGCGGCCTGCAGCTCTACGACATCCCCGCCCTGTTCAACGTGGGCCAGGGCTCGGGCTACATGGGCGGGCCGAACGACACATCCACCACGGTGACCATGTACATCATGCGCCTGCACACGACGGATACCGGCCGCGCCGCGGCGGTGTCGGTGCTGCTGTTCCTGATCACACTGGCCATCAGCCTCATCTTCTTCCGCGTCTTCAACGGCAGCGACGAGTATGAGCAGGCCAGGCGGGAGAGAAAGCGCAGGCGTCTGGCGCGCAAGGGAGGTGCAGGCAATGACTGAGCGGACCAAGACGGCGGGCCGCGCCGGGCTGCGGCGGCAGAAGATCGCGCGCAATATCGTGATGATCGTCCTCTCGCTCATCAGCCTGATCCCGTTCTATCTGATGCTCGTCAACGCGACGCGGACCTCCAACCAGGTGCAGGCGGGCATCTCACTCCTCTTTGGGGACAATCTGCTCAACAACATCCACAACTTCGAGCAGGCGCAGGAGGGCCTGGGCATTACGGTCTTCCAGAGCATGGTCAACTCCTTCAAGGTGGCCGTGCCCTACACCGCCCTGTCTGTCTACTTCTCCTCCCTGACTGCCTACGGCATCCACGCCTACCGCTTCCGCGGGCGCAAGCTCGCCTGGGGCTTTATCATGGGTGTGATGATGGTGCCGACGCAGGTGTTTGCCATCGGCTTCTATCAGTTCATGATCACCCTGAACCTGATCGACACCTACTGGCCGCTCATCATCCCGGGCATCACGACGCCGGCGGTGGTCTTCTTCATGAAGCAGTACCTGGAGGGCTCGCTCTCGCTGGAGATGGTGGAGGCTGCCCGGATCGACGGCTCGGGGGAGTTCCATACCTTCAACACCATCGTCCTGCCGCTGATGAAGCCCGCCATCGCCACCCAGGCGATCTTCCAGTTCGTGGCGAGCTGGAACAACCTCTTCATGCCGACGCTGATCATCAGCACCTCCAGCAAGAAGACGCTGACCATGTTCGTCCAGATGCTCACCGGCGAGTCCTTCCGCACCGACTACGGCGTGGTCTTCCTCGGCCTGTCCATCACTATACTGCCGATGCTGGTGATGTACTTCATCCTCTCGCGCTTTATCGTCGAGGGCGTGGCCCTGGGCGGCGTCAAGGAGTGACGGGGAATGCGGCTGACCTCTGACAACATCGTGATCCGCCTGCTGGGCGAGGTGGGGAAGCTGGTGGTGGTCAACGTCCTGGTGATCCTCTGCTCCCTCCCGGTGGTCACGGCCCTGCCCGCCCTCGCCGCCGGGTACGCCTGCCTTGCCCGGCGGGAGGACCCGTCTGAGACCGTCACGGCGGTGCAGTTCTTCCGCGCCTTTCGCGGCGCCCTGCGCGCCGGGACCGGGGTCGGGCTGAGCCTGCTGGCGGGTTGTCTACTCGCTTTGGGGGACCTGTTTTACGCCCTGTGGGTCGCGGAGACGGTGAACTGGTTCTTCCTCGCCTTTGCCGCCGCCGCCCTGACCGTCCTGCTGGGGATGAGCGTCTGGTCGGTCCCCCTGGTCGCGGGCTATGAGAACACGGTGTCCGGCCACCTGAAGAACGCCTTCCTCCTCGCCTTCGGCAGGCTGCCGGTGACGCTGGCGGTCTGGGAGATCGCAGCCGCCCTCCTCCTGCCGCTGTGCTCGGAGTTCTGCGTCCTCTGCTTTGGATGGCTCTACCCGCTCTGCGGGGTGGCCCTCCTGCTCTGGCTGTCTGGCCTGGTGCTGGAGCGGAGCCTCCGGGCGCTCTGAACGGCCCGGCACTTGATTTTTTCCCCGGTCTGCGGTATGATATCCCTGTCATCGATGGCCGGCAGGAAGCCGGGCGTCCCCATGCAGAAGCGTGGGTCTGCTGGAAAACGTGTCATACCATCCCGATTGGAATGAATGTATGCTTCGAAAGCGCACACCTCCCCAGAAGGGGACCTGTGCGCTTTCTCTTTGTCTGGAGGGAGAGAGATGGAGCTGTCTGCCTTTTTTGCCCAGTGCCCGGAGGCCGCCGTGGCCTTTTCCGGCGGGGCGGACTCGGCCTATTTGCTCTATGAGGCCGCCCGGCACGCCCGGCGGGTGGGCGCGTATTATGTGAAGTCCGTCTTTCAGCCCGCCTTTGAGCTGGCGGACGCCCGCCGTCTGGCCCGCGCGCTCGGCGTGACGCTGCGCGTGCTGGAGCTGGACGTGCTCGCGGTCCCCTGCGTCCGGGACAATCCGCCTGACCGGTGCTATCACTGCAAGCGGGCGATCTTCTCCGCCATCGCCGCCGCGGCGGAGGAGGACGGCTTTCCTGTCCTCCTCGACGGGACGAACGCCTCGGACGACGCGGCAGACCGGCCGGGGATGCGCGCGCTCGCGGAGCGCTCCGTCCGCTCCCCCCTGCGGGAGTGCGGCCTGGACAAGGAGGAGATCCGCCGCCGCTCCCGCGCAGCCGGCCTCTTCACCTGGGAGAAGCCGGCCTACGCCTGCCTTGCCACCCGCATCCCGGCGGGGGGGGCGCTGACGGCGGAGAAGCTGGCGGCGGTGGAGGCGGCGGAGGCATATCTGGCCTCCCTCGGCTTTTCCGATTTCCGTGTGCGCGCGGCGGACGGGCACGCCCGGCTGCAGCTGCGCGCGGAGCAGTTCCCGCTCCTGCTCGCGCGGCGCGGGGAGATTCTGGACCGGCTGAGGCGGGACTATCAGACGGTATCGTTGGATTTGGAGGCGAGAGCATGAAGGACGACATCAGAACGCTGCTCGAGGGGGTGCGCAGCGGAGCGGTCCCGGTGGAGGAGGCCGTATTGCAGCTCAAACGGCGTCCCTTTGAGGACATCGGCTATGCCAAGGTGGACACCCACCGGAAGCTGCGCCAGGGGACGGCGGAGGTGATCTACGGGGCGGGCAAGACCCCGGAGCAGATCGCCGGGATCGCCGCCGCCATGCGCCAGAGCGGCCAGGAGACCATCCTGATCACCCGCCTCTCTCCGGAGGCGGCGGAAGAGGTGGGGCGGAGCCACCCCCTGCGCTATGAGCGCCTCGCCCGCTGCGGCGTGATCGGGCCGATGCCTGAGCCGGACGGGCTGGGGAAGGTCGTCGTCGCCACCGGCGGTACGAGCGATATCCCCGTTGCGGAGGAGGCCGCCCTCACCGCCGCCGTCCTCGGAAGCGAGGTCCTGCGGCTCTACGACGTCGGCGTGGCCGGACTGCACCGCACCCTCGCCCACCTCGACGAGCTGATGAGCGCGAGCGTGGTCATCGCCATCGCCGGGATGGAGGGGGCGCTTGCCAGCGTGATCGGCGGGATGGTGGACTGCCCGGTGATCGCCGTCCCCACCAGCGTGGGCTACGGCGCGTCTTTTGGCGGTCTGTCCGCGCTGCTGTCCATGCTCAACTCCTGCGCCAGCGGCGTCTCGGTGGTCAACATCGACAACGGTTTCGGCGCGGGCTATCTGGCCAACCGGATCAATCACATGCATCGGAAGGGAGAACATTGAATGCGCACCCTGTATCTGGACTGCGGCATGGGCGCTGCGGGCGATATGCTCTCGGCGGCCCTGCTGGAACTGCTGCCCGAGCCGGAGGAATTCGTCCGGTCGCTCAACGCCCTCGGCATCCCCGGCGTCGCCTTTGCCCGGGAGCGCTCGGTCAAGTGCGGCATCACCGGGACCCACCTGCGCGTGACGGTCCACGGCGAGGAAGAAGGCCATGCTCACGCCCATGACCACGGCCACGATCACGGAAACGGCCATGACCACGGGCATCACGGGCATCCCCATGAGCATCCCCACGGCCATGAGGGCCATCACCACCACAGCGGCATGGAGGAGATCGGGCACATCGTGCGCGACCACCTCGACCTGTCCGAGCGGGTGCGGGAGGACGTTCTGGCGGTCTACCGGCTCATCGCGCAGGCGGAGAGCCGCGCCCACGGCGTGCCGGTGGAGGAGATCCACTTCCACGAGGTGGGGACGATGGACGCCGTGGCGGACATCACCGCCTTCTGCCTGCTGATGGACCGCCTCGCCCCGGATGCGGTGGTGGCCTCGCCGGTCTGCACCGGCTTTGGTCAGGTGCGCTGCGCCCACGGCATCCTCCCCGTCCCCGCACCGGCGACCGCGTTTCTGCTCGAGGGCATCCCGAGCTATGGCGGGCACATCCGCGGGGAGCTCTGCACCCCCACCGGAGCGGCCCTCCTGCGCCATTTTGCGGACCGCTTTGACCAGATGCCGGTGATGCGGGTGGAGCGGACCGGCTACGGCATGGGGCAGAAGGACTTTGAGGCGGCCAACTGTGTCCGCGCAATGCTGGGGGAGACGGAGACTCCGTCGGACGAGGTCTGCAAGCTGGAGTGCAACGTGGACGACATGACAGGCGAGGCGGTGGCCTTTGCGATGGAGCGCATCTTTGCCGCCGGTGCGGTGGAGGTGTTCACTCTGCCCGCCGGGATGAAGAAGGGGCGGCCCGGCATTCTGCTCCAGGCGCTCTGCCACGAGGGGGAGCGGCAGGCGGTGCTCGCCGCGATCTTCCGCCACACCAGCACCATCGGCGTCCGGGAGAGCCGGATGCGCCGCCATGTGCTCGCGCGGCGGGTGGAGACGGTGGAGACGCCGGACGGCCCGGTGCGCTGCAAGATCTCCCGCGGCTGCGGCGTGGAGCGGCGGAAGCTGGAGCATGAGGACCTGGCCGGCATCGCGCGCTCGGAGGGGATCAGCCTTGCGGAGGCCGCCGCGCGGGCCGGGCGGTATCTGGACCGATGAGGGTGCGCAGGCGGCCCGGCATGCCGGTCCTCCTCACCGTGCTGGCCGCCATTGCGGCGGCGACCGTCCTCCTCGCCACCGGCCTGGGGCTGGTCTCCGTCCCGCCCGGCACCACGGCGCGCATCCTGCTCTCCCGGCTCCCGCTCCTCGACGGCGCAGTCACGGCGGACTGGGAGGTGCTGGAGGAGAACATTGTCCTCGGCCTGCGCCTCCCGCGCGTCTGCCTCGGGCTGGTGGTGGGTGCGTCGCTGTCCGTCTGCGGTATCACGATGCAGGCGCTCATGCGCAACGACCTGGCAGACCCCTTCCTCCTCGGCGTCTCCAACGGCGCGGCGGCCTTTGCCACACTGGGGATGCTGTTTGGCGCCTTCTCCTTTCTGGGGACCTATTCCGTCGCCATCAGCGCCTTTCTCGGCGCGGCGGTGACCATCCTCTTTGTCTACGCCATCTCCCGCGTCAGGGGGCGGCTGCACATCACCCAGCTCCTCCTCTCCGGCGTCGCGGTGTCCATGATGATGGACGGCGTGACCAATATCATCACGCTCAGCGCCCCGAACGCCCTCGGCCTGCACAATGCGGAGTTCTGGATGGCGGGCAGTCTGGCGGGGGCGCGCTGGGCCTATCTGACGCTGCCGCTGGCGGTGCTGCTGATCTGTATGGCGGTGCTGATGGCGCACTGGCGGGGACTCAACCTCCTCCTGCTGGGGGAGGAGAGCGCGGGGGCGCTCGGCGTCGACGTGCGCCGCCTGCAAAAGCTGCTGGTGCTCCTCGCCTCGCTGATGGCGGGGGTGACCATCTCGGTGAGCGGGTCCATCGGCTTTGTCGGCCTGATGGTCCCCCACTTCACCCGCCGGATGGTGGGGGGAGACCACCGAAAGCTCCTCCCGGCGGCGGCCCTGCTCGGCGGCATTCTGCTGGTCTGGGCGGACGTCGCGGCCCGGATGGTGATCGCGCCGGAGGAGCTGCCGGTGGGCATCCTGACGGCGGTGACCGGAGGCCCCGTCTTCCTGTGGATGCTGAAAAAGAGCGATCGGGAACGGAGGTGAGAGAGATGCGTATGCGCCTGGAGGTGGACGGCCTCACCTATGCCTATGGGGAGCGGCCCGCGGCCAACGATGTCTCCCTGCGGGTGGGCGAAGGGGAGTTCGTCGGCCTGATCGGCCCGAACGGCAGCGGGAAGTCCACCGTGCTCAAGCAGATCTGCCGCGCCCTGACGCCGCAGCGCGGCTCCGTCCGCCTGGACGGGGAGGACCTGCTCGCCATGCCTTACCGGCGCTCCGCCCAAAAGGTGGCGGCGGTGGGACAGGAGGGCGAGGTGCCCTTTGACTTCACCGTGGAGGAGATGGTCTCGATGGGCCGCTCCCCCTATAAGCGGCTGCTGGAGCCGGACACGGCGGAGGACCGGCAGGTCGTCCGCCGCGCGCTCGAACGGCTCGGCATGGTGCATCTGGCGCGGCGCAGCTATCTGCACCTCTCCGGCGGGGAGCGGCAGCGGGTGCTCATCGCCCGCGCCATCGCGCAGGAGAGCGGCTTTCTCGTGCTCGATGAGCCCACCAATCACCTGGATATCCGCTATCAGATGGAGATTTTTGACCTGATCCGCCGGATGGACGTCACCGTGCTCGCCGCCATCCACGACCTGAATCTGGCCGCGCTCTACTGCGACCGGCTCTATGCCCTCCGGGAGGGCCGTGTCGTGCTGGAGGGGACGCCGGAGGAGGTGCTCACCCCGGAGCATATCTATGCGCTCTACGGGGTGCGCAGCGCGGTGAACAGGCACCCGCTCACTGGGCGGCTGTCCGTCGTCTTCCTGCCGGGCGGGACGGAGAGCACAGACAGCAGAGAGGAGGAACTGTCATGAGAAAAGCGATCGCCCTGCTCCTCACCCTCGCCCTGCTCCTCACGGGCTGCGGGGGGCAGCATGTGCCGCAGGACACGGCGCAGGCCGGAGAGGGCTGGCCGGTCACGGTGGACAACTACGGGCGGGAGGTCACCGTCACCGCCGCGCCCGAGCGCGTGCTCACCCTGGGGCCGAACTGCACCGAGATCTTCGCCGCCCTCGGCCTGGCCGGGCGCGTGGTGGGGCGCTCCCTGGTCAACCACAGCCGGGGGCCGCTGGAGGAGTATGCCGGGGCGGTGAACGCCATCCCGGTGCTCAATCAGGCGTCCGCCACGCGGGAGGCGGTGCTCTCCAGTGGAGCGGACTTCATCTACGCCATCGACTGGGAGATCAGCGACACCGGCTGCAATATCGAGGAGGCGGAAGCCTACGGCATGGCGGTCTATGTGAACGCCGCCACCACGCTGGAGGAGCAGTATCAGGAGATCATGGATCTCGGCGCGCTCTTTGGCGTGGAGGAGACGGCGGAGGCCTTTGTCACGGATCAGCAAGCGCGCATCGACGCCGTGCAGGAGGCGCTGGACGGACAGGAGGCGGTGGAGGTGCTGGTCTACGACAGCGGGAACGACGGCGTCTTCACCTGCTCCGGGAGCAACTTCGAGTCCCTGCTCATCTCTCTGGCGGGGGGACACAATCTCTTTGACGACCTGGAGGATCAGCAGTGGGTCACCGTCAGCTATGAGGAGGTGCTGGCCCGCGAGCCGGACATCATCCTGATCCATGACTACGACACCCCGTCGGTGGAGGAGAAGATCGCGGAGATCGAGGGCAATCCAGTCCTCTCCCAGCTCGCGTGCGTCCGGGAGGGGCGGTTTGCCACCATCACACTGGAGAGCGTCCTGCCCGGATGCCGGATGGCCTGGGCGGTGGAGCACCTCGCGCAGGCGTTCCACCCGGACCGGTTCTCCGGGCAGTAAAAAGTAGCGGCCTGTTCCATGCTCAGGAACAGGCCGTTTTGTGTGCCAAAACAGTTGATCAGCGGCACAAAATCTGTAATTTTGTTCAAAATCAGAGCCGTCCGGCCTCCGCCTGCAGCAAGCTGACGAGCGCGGCGGTGTAGCGGCAGAGATACTCCGGCTTTCCGTCATAGCGGCCGGTCTCGAGGTACGCGCTGGCGGGGCAGCTCTTGCAGGCCGGGCGGAGCGGGCAGCGGGTGCAGTCCCCGTGCAGGGGGAGGGCCTTGGCCGCGCGGGAGATCTCCGCCCAGGCCGCCTCAAAGCCGGTCTCAAAGACGGGGACGGCGGGCTGGTCGAAGGTGATGCAGGGGCGCATCTCACCACGCCAGCCGATGGCAAAGGAGCAGTTGCCCGCCATACAGGTGATCTGCCCCGGCCAGAGCGTCTCTGTCTGCCCCACCTGCGCGAGGACGGTGCGCACATGATGGCGGAGGGCCTCCGGTTCCAGCTCGGCCCGGAGCATCTCCAGCTCCGCCCGGGCGGCGTCCTCCGGGGCCAGCCGCGCCTGCTCGGAGAAGGGGAGGGCGCGCTCGTGCAGGCCGGGCAGCATATAGGTGTCCATGTGGACCGGGACGTCCAGCTCCCGGCCGAGCCGGTAGATGGCCGCCATGTCCGCCCGGTTCTCCCGGGTGACGCTGCCGTTGAGCTTCACCGCCACGCCGCCCGCGCGCAGCCGCCGGATGCCTTCCATTGTCCGGGAGAAGCCGCCCGGATAGCGGCAGAGACGCTCATAGGCCGCCTCATCCGCGCCGTAGAGGGTGATGTTCACCCGCCGGGGCGGATAGCGGGAGAAGAAGTCCGCCCAGTCCCCGTCGATCAGGGTGCCGTTTGTGTTGAGGGTGAGCACCATCCCGTGCGACCGGAGGGAGAGATAGAGGTCCCGGAAGCCGGGGAAGAGAAGGGGCTCTCCCCCCGTGAGCAGGAGGAAGAGGACGCCCGCGCGCGCCATCTCTTCGCCGAGGGCGATCCAGTCCTCCGCCGGGCGCAGGCCGCCGAGGGCCTCCACCTCCGCGCGGCTGCGGCGGATATAGCACATGGCGCAGTTCATATTGCACAGCGGCAGCAGCTCCAGCGTGCCGTTCACGGGCCGCTGGCGCTCGGTGGCGTGCAGGTAGAGGAGCTGTTCGCTGGTCGGTCTGTCCTGGTGCATGGCGGCCTCCTTGCGCGGTCAGAGCGTGAGAGAGAGGACACAACGCACACAAGAGCAGTTGTGTCCTCTCGGTCGGATGTGATGGGGCATCAGGAGCGGTTCGGGTGGCCCGGCGTGCTCTCGGTGACGTAGCCCTGATGGTGCCAGACACGGTTGCCCGAGGAGGTGGTCCAGTAGATGTAGTCGCCGACATCCACCTCAGAGATGGGATAGCTGTCAGTGTACTGGTCGTTCGTGTAGAGCGTGCAGGTCAGCGTGCCCAGGCCGTCGGTGTTGATCTCCCGCATGACCTCGGGGGTGCCGTCGTTGTTCTCGTCCACCAGCCACTGATTGCCGGTCGTGCCGCAGTGGTGGTTGCGGTGGTTCTGGCCCGCATCAAAATTGGTGCCGCCGTTGGGAAGCCTCCAGGTCTGCTCGACATAGTTTGCCTGCATCGTGGAGCAGGCCACGCCCCAGCAGACGGCGACATACTCGTTGGGCTCAAAGGGTTGGATGGTGATGTGGGGTTGGATCCATTTCTTTTTCATCTTGCTTTCCTCCTCTGGGTGCCGCCGCTGCCCTTGCGGCTGCCTGGCGCGCATACATTTCTTTGCTGCGGCGCGGGAAACCGGAGCACCGGGATCGGGGACACGACTGCCTCGGGCACGGCGCAGTCCGATCTCTGCTTTACGCCGCCGTGCCGGGAGATGAGCTGCCGGACAGCTCATCGGGTAGACATAATTGTATTACAGTTACCATAAAAACGCAAGTAGAATCTGCAAAAAAATGCTCGAAAAAACGGAGAAAAGCAAAGAGGAGAAAAAGTTATAAAAAATGATTAAAACAATAAATATAGAGAATAATAATGGAACGAAATAAAGGTTCGGAAGCGAAAGGAATGGAGACAAAGCGGCGTATCAGACCGCAAAATAGCACAACAATATGTATTTTTGCTGCATAAATCGCAATTTTTGTTCAAAATAATGCGGTTTCAGATAACGCGGCGAACGCGGAGGCGAACCGTGTTCGGAGACGGCAAAAACGAGGGGACACGCGCTGCGTGTCCCCTCGTTGCATGCGTTTTTCTGTCAGGAGCGGTTGGGATGGCTGGCATCCGTCCCGATGACGGTACCCTAATGGTGCCAGACTCTGCCATCAGCAGCAGAAGTGGTCCAGTAGATGTAGCTCCCGGTGGTCACACCGTTGAAGGTCGCCGTCTGATTATAGCTCGCGTCGGTATACAGGGTGCAGGTCAGGTTGCCCAGGCCGTCTGTCCCCGTCTCGATCATGCGGTCCACCGTGCCGTCGTCGTTGTCGTCGATCACCCACTGGTTGGTCAGCTTGCCGCAGTGGTCGGGGCGATGATTCTGGGCCTGGTTGTTGATCGAAGCCTCATATCAATTTGCGTTCTCGGTCGCACACGCCACGCCCCAGCACACGGCCACATACTCGTTCGGCTCAAAGACCTGTACCATCACTCTGGGCTGTTCCCAATACTTCTTCATGTCGATCTGCCTTCTCTGCGGCCCGTGCCGCGTACAGTCCGGGAGCAGACGCCACGCCGCGTGGGACGGAACAGCCTTTTCGGCTGCCCCTGTATCGGACGGAGGTCTGCTGTATATTACAAACAGCATTATAATCCAAGAGAAGGGGAAATGCAAGAAAAAATTGTATTTCGAAATGCAGAAAATGCCGCCTCCCCCGCCGGCGGCCGGGCGGGGGAGACTTTGTGAGATCAATATACCGCTCTGAAGTGGGGGAAAAGGGAGAATTTTGTCACCGGGTGAACTTTTTCGTGCCCAAAAGAGCGCCTGTGCCGGCGGCTGAGGGACTGCTCTCTTCTCTGCCGGTCGATTTCCTTTGGAAATATTTCGTAAATAAAATCAATGGATCCATGATAAGGCTCCGGCAATTGGGCTCAGTGGAAGAGGGAGAGGGCGCAGTAGACCAGCAGCAGGGCCATCGCCAGATTGACGCCGCGGGTGTGACGCGCGAAGAAGCGGCAGAACGCCGCGCCGGAGAGGGCCCATACATAAGAGCCGGAGGCGCCGATCGCGGTCAGAACCAGCGTGAAGGCGGCCAGCGCCAGCGGCGCGTGAAAGACCGGCAGGATATAGAGGGACATGGCGGTGACGGCGTAGATGTAGATTTTGGGGTTCATGAACTGGAGCACCATCCCGGACAGGAAGCTGGCCTCATGCCCGCCCTCCGTCTCCAGATCGGCGGAGGCCCGCCACATCTTCCACGCCAGATAAAGCAGATAGGCGGCCCCGAGGGCCTGCATCCAGGGCTGAAGTTTGGGCAGTGCGGTGTAGAGGGCGGAGCTGAACAGGGTGCAGACGCACATGACGATCAGAAAGCCAGCGGTGATGCCGAGGTTGAAGCGGACGCTCCTGCGAAAGCCGAGCCGCGCGGCATTGCTCATGGACAGCAGGTTGTTGGCCCCCGGCGTGTAGGCCGTGACAAAGCAGTAGATCAAAAACTCTGAGATGGGAAACACGGGGGAGGCCCTCCTTTACTTCTTCTGACAAATGCCCTATAATAGTGCGTGTTATAATGCGGCAGGTGTGCTGCTGCGGATTGTGCGTTATACCGCAATGTGCGGTGTGATATAATGTACAAGTTGTGATATAATCATACAACTGGTATGATATATTGTCAATAGGGGAGGGGATTTTTGTGGAGACGATGCAGCAGACGGTCGCCAAAAACGTCCGCCGCCTGCGGGAGGAGCGGGGGCTGTCCCTCGATGAGCTCGCCAGGCGGAGCGGGGTGAGCAAGAGCATGCTCGCCCAGATCGAGCGCGGGGACGGCAATCCGACGCTCTCCACCCTCTGGAAGCTCTCCAACGGGATGCAGGTCCCCTTTGACGCGCTGACGGTGCGCCGGAAGAGCGACTGTGAGCGCGTCCGGACGGAGGAGATCGAGCCGCTGCTGGAGGACGGCGGCAGGGTGCGGAACTACCCCATCTTTCCGGACGACGGGGACCGGCGCTTTGCCGTCTACTATCTGGAGCTGGAGCCGGGGAGCAGCTGGCAGTCCGAGCCGCACCTGCGCGGGACGATGGAGTTCATCACCGTCTTTGCCGGGGCCATTGAGATCGAGACGGCGGGCCGACGCCTGACGGTCCGTGCGGGGGAGCACGTCCGCTTCCGCGGGGACGCACCGCACGCCTACCGCAGCACCGGAGGGGAGACGGCGGTGCTGCACATGATCCTCTCCCATCCATAAGATGCGCGGATATCAAGCAAAAACGCAGATTTTGTTCAAGCTTGTCGACAGATGCCGGCACGCAAAAAATCCCGGAAGCGCGAATGCTTCCGGGATTTTTGTGTCTGTTTGTCAGTGCTCAGGGGTTGCGCACGTCCACATGCCAGATGCGGCTGGCATAGTCGGCGATGGAGCGGTCGGAGGCGAAGATGCCGGAGCGGGCGATGTTGACGAGAGACATCTGGTTCCAGCGCTTCTGGTCCTGATAGGTCTCGGAGACCAGGCCCTGGGTGTAGCGGTAGCTTTCGAAGTCGGCCAGGAGCAGATAGGCGTCCGCCTGGCCGCCGTTGCCGTGCAGCAAACCGTTGTAGAGGTCGGAGTAGTTCTTGCCGTCGGAGAAGGTCCCGTTGAGCACGCCCAGCACGTCGCGGATGTCGGCGTTCTGATTGTAGTAGTCATAGGGGTTGTAGCCGCCGCGCAGCTTGTGCGCCACTTCGTCGGCTGTCAGACCGAAGATAAAGATATTGTCATCCCCCAGCAGCTGATGCATCTCAACGTTGGCGCCGTCCTCCGTGCCGATGGTGAGCGCGCCGTTCATCATGAACTTCATGTTGCCGGTGCCGGAGGCCTCCTTGCCGGCGGTGGAGATCTGCTCGGAGACCTCGGCGGCGGGCATCAGCTTCTCCGCCAGCGAGACGCGGTAGTTCTCCAGGAAGAAGAGCTGAAGCTGGTCCTTGCAGCGCGGGTCCTCGTTGATCTGGCGGCTCAGGGAGTTGATCAGCTCGATGATGCGCTTGGCGGTGTAGTAGCTCGGCGCGGCCTTGGCGCCGAAGAGGAAGGTGCGCGGCTGAATCTGCTGCCCGTTCTGAATCTGCCGGTAGAGATAGATGATGTGCATCACATTGAGCAGCTGGCGCTTGTACTCGTGCAGGCGCTTGACCTGGACGTCGAAGATCGCGTTCGGGTTGAGCCGGAAGCCATACTCCCGCAGGGCATAGGCGGCAAAGGCCTCTTTGTTGGCGCGCTTGATCTTGCCCATCTGATGGAGAACGGAGGCGTCATCCTTGGCCTGCTCCAGCTTTTTGAGATAATCCACCGGGTGGAGCAGATAGTCATCCCCGCCGGTGACATCGCGGATGAGAGAGTCGAGCTGCGGGTTGATCTCGCTGAGCCAGCGGCGGTGGTCCACGCCGTTGGTGACGTTGGTGAACTTCTCCGGGGTGCGCAGCCACGCGGTGTGGAAGACGTCCTTCTTGAGGATGTCGGAGTGCAGGGCGGACACGCCGTTGACCGCATAGCAGGCGGCCACGCAGAGGTTGGCCATGCGCACGTCGCCGTCCCAGACGATGGCCAGCTCGCGGGCCTTGTTCTCATCGCCGTGGAAGAACTTGCGCACGTCGGCCAGATAGCGGTCGTTGATCTCGCACATGATCATGAAGATACGCGGCAGCAGGCCCTGGATGAGGATCTGCGGCCAGTGCTCGAGCGCCTCGGCCAGGACGGTGTGGTTGGTGTAGGCCACAGAGTGGGTGGTGATGTACCACGCCTCGTCCCAGCTGTAGCCCTCCTGGTCGATCAGGATGCGCATCAGCTCGGGGATGACCAGGGTGGGATGGGTGTCGTTGATCTGCAGGACGTGCTTCTCGTGGAAGTTCTTGAGGGTGCCGTAGAGGTTCTTGTGCTTGCGGCAGATGGACTGCACCGTGGCGGAGACGAAGAAGTACTGCTGCTTCAGGCGCAGGCTCTTGCCCTCATAGTGGTCGTCGGCGGGGTAGAGGACCTTGGCGATGGTCTCGGCGGTGATCTGCTGCTCCACCGCCTTGAGGTACTCGCCGGAGGAGAAGTAGGACATGTTCACCGGCGTGGGACTCTTGGCGTCCCAGAGGCGCAGCTTGTTGACGTGGTTGGTCTTATAGCCGGCGATATACATGTCCTTCGGGATGGCGAGCACGTCGCTGTAGCCCACCTGACGGCAGACAAAGCGGCCGTTCTCGTCGGTGTAGGACTCCACGCTGCCGCCGAAGCGGACGGTCTCCGTCTCGTCCTCACGCGGGGTGAGCCAGGCGTCGCCGATCTCCAGCCAGTCGTCCGGCAGCTCGATCTGGCGACCGTCGGAGATCTTCTGCTTGAAGATGCCGAGCTCATAGCAGATGGAGTAGCCGATGGCGGGGATCTCCTGCGTGGTCATGGAGTCGAGGTAGCAGGCGGCCAGACGGCCCAGACCGCCGTTGCCCAGGCCGGCGTCCGGCTCGATCTCGAACAGGTCGCCCGGCTCAAAGCCGAGGGAGCGGATCGCCTCACTCAGCGGCTCCATCACGCCGAGATTGTAGGCGTTCTTCATCAGGGAGCGGCCCATCAGGAACTCCATGGACAGATAGTGCACCTGCCGGGCCTGGGCCACGTCGGTGGCCTTGGAGGTGACGATGCGGTTGTTGGCCATCATATCGCGGATGACCAGCGCGCAGGCCTTGAACATCTGGACCTGGGTGGCCTCAGACGGGATGCGGCCGAAGTGCCGGCGGAGCTTGCCCTCGATCAGGGTGCGCAGCTCCTCTTTTGTATATTGATGCATAATAAAATCCTCCATTCGAGCGCATATCAAGTGGACGAATCTGCCAGCTGAAATATAAATAACAGGAATACTGTACCATGTATGGGCCTAAAAGTCAATCATGGCAGAGAGACGAAATCCGCCGGAGCGGCGGGCGGAGAGGAAAAAGAAATGATCCGAGCTCATCTCCCGGAGGAGAAGCTCGGATCATCATCTGGTGCACGAGGCGGGAGTCGAACCCGCACGCCCACAACGAGCACTGGCACCTGAAGCCAGCGAGTCTACCAATTCCACCACTCGTGCGTGTGTCCTGGTGCTGAACGCGAGATATAATATACCATTCTCCGCGCGGAAAGTCAACCCCTTTTTTCGACCGCGGGGAGAATTTTTTCAGAAGACGAAGCACCCCCGGCCGTGGTCCTGACACAGCCGGGGGCGTTCGAGAGAGAAAGAAGAGAAAAGAGAGGGAGGATGTTGTTCTGTCGTTCCTGACATGCTCTATTATAACAGGTTCCCGCCCGGAGTGTTGAAGAAATCAAGAACCTTCCGTGAACGGTCTGTGAACGGGGCGGGTCAATCCTCCTGCGCCAGGGCCTGGGCGCGCACCTCGGGGGGCAGCTTGACCTGCTGCGGGGCGACGCGCCACATGTTGCACAGCATCTCCGGGCTGGGCTGGAGGCGGATGCGGCGCAGGTCCGGGGCGTTGACGTACATCACATAGACCGCCGCGCCGCTCCTGCCGCCGTCGGTCAGGTCGCGGGTGGGCAGCTGGCGACCCTGATAGGACGCGAGCGCCTCGTCCCCCTCCCGGGCCATCACCTCGACCTGGTCCATCTGATAGGTCGCCAGCGGCTTGCGCTTCTCCGCGCCGTAGATGCACTCGATGTCCAGCTGGCGGCCCCAGAACTGGTACTCATACTCTACCTGGCAGCGGCGGCGGTTGAAGTACCACAGGGCCACGCTGGCCGCCGCCAGCAGCAGGAGCAGCAGCCCGCCGAAGAGCAGGAAGAGCAGGATGAGGGCTGCCGCCGCCACGGCGCAGACCGTCGTGAGCAGGCGGGCGGTCTTGTCGCCGGCGGAGCGGACCAGCGTTTCACAGTAATTGTTGCTCTCGTTGAGCATAAAAATCCCTCCTTGGGAGATATTGTGTCCAGTGTACCCTGTTTCGCGCCGGTTGGCAAGTGCAAAAAGGTGCGCTCAGACCTGTGCGGCCCGGTTGGTGGTGAGAAAGCCGATGCCCGCCGCGCGCCAGAACCGCTGCCGTCCGGGGTCGTCTACCGTCCAGATATTGGTGGTGCAGCCCAGACGGCGGGCGTAGGAGAGCAGAACGGAATCTGCCCGCTCAAAGTCGATGCCGCTGTTGCCGAGGGCGGCGGCGGCGTCCACGTCTGCCCGGTCCGCGCGGTAGACGAGGTACTGGACCGGGATCTCCCGGGTGATCGCCCGCAGCGCCTGGAGCAGGGGATAGCGGAAGCTGATGCACAGGCACTGGTCCAGCATCCCCTCCCGGCCGAGCAGTTCATAGAACCGGGCGACCTGGCGCTCCGGGAGGTCCTCCTTCAGCTCGATGACCGCCGCAAGATCGTATCTCCTGCAGACCTCCAGATACTCCTCCAGCGTGGGGATGGTAAGGCCGGGATAGCGGGCGATATTGCTGCCCGCGTCGATGGGGAAGCTGCGCAGCTCGTCGAGGGTATACGCCCAGACCGGGCCGCGCCCGGCGGTCATCTCGTCGATCTGCTCGTTGTGCAGGCAGACGAAGCGGCCGTCCGCCGCGCAGTGGATGTCGGTCTCGATGCCCCAGAAGCAGCCGGCACGCCCGGCCAGCTCAAAGGCGGGCAGGGTGTTCTCCGGCGCGAGGGCGCTCAGTCCCCGGTGGGCGATCAGGCGGCCGGGCTGGTCCGGCGCGTCCATGGCAAAGCGTGCGTCCATCATGACACCTCCTGAGCTGCCGGAATGGGACGGGGCAAGGCACTTTTGGCAGACTCGTTCTTTTCATTATAGCACCCCTCGCGCCCAGCGGCAACTGATCCGGGGCGCCTTCCGGGCAGGCAACAGCGTGTTAAAAAAGGTCTCGCCGAGTTTGGCCCGCAGGGCCAAATAGATTGCAATTTATTTTTCGGACGGGCACCTCCAAGGGGCCTCCTCTTGCCCCTGCGGGGCAATTCACCTTGTTGTACCGGCCGAAAAAAACTGATCGTCCGACGAGTGTGCGGACTTTTGGAACAAAAATCCGTGCGCGCGCCCGAGCCGCCAGCGGCGGCGACAAAGTGCCCTTGGGGTATGGGAGGACTGCAAACTCCAGGCAAATGCCTGCATTTGCTTGGAAGGCAGGCAAATGCCCTCCCCGGCGCGGGGGAAATGTGGTACAATGATGCCAGCAACACAGAAAAGGCGGGACTGGCATGGCAGAGACACGGAACAGATTCCTCTTCTTCCTCTTCGGCGACTATGAGGGCGTCCGGCGGCGGCTCAACCGCCAGGCGCGCGCGGGCTGGGAGCTGATGGGCAAGGGCGGCCTCTTCACCGGGCGGTTTGAGCGGACGGGCCGGAGCGAGCTGATCTACGATGTGACCCCCTCCGACCCGCGCCGGTCGGAGGAGGAGCTGCGCGCGCAGGTCCGCTTCCGGGAAGAGCGGGGGTGGCAGGCGGTGGACACCATCTGGGGGATGGACATCTACAAATCCATGCCCTGCCAGAGCCCGGAGCCGCTGCGCCGGGAGGAGGACTACCGCCGCTGGTGCGCGGTCTTCCGGGACTGGCTGCTCTGGTCCGCCGCCTTTCTGGTCATCACGGCGGCGGTCCTTCTCATTGGGGGAGGGGTGGCCGGGGTGGACTGGTCCGCCCTGTCGGAGCGGTGGTATCTCTCCGACGCGCGGACCGCCCTGCTCGTCGCCCTGCCGGCATTCCTTGTCTCCGCCGTGCTCTGGATGGGGTGGCTGGCCTTCTGCATGGCGGTGCGGTGCAGGCCGCACCGTGGGGCCTCCGCCGCGGGGATCTGGGCCCGGGCGCTGGCGCAGCTCGGCGCGCTGGCCCTGCTCACGATCTCGCTGGCGGTGATCTGGCTGGAACAGGCGCCCCGGCTCTGGCTGCGGCTGTTGCTGGCGGCGGGGCTGATCGCGTCGGCGGTCCTCCCCGGACTGCTCTGGCGGGAGGACCGGCAGAGGCGGGGACGGGCGGCGACGGTGGGCGTCTTCCTCTGTCTGGCCGCGGCGATGGTCCTCGGCTGGGTGATGCCGTCAGAGGGCTGGGACAGCCTGCGCGGCGGGGCGGCCGCCCGGCGGAGCCTGAGCGGCAGCGTCGTCCAGGCGGAGGACCTCGGACTGGACGCGGCGGGGGAGGTCACCGCCTCTTATGCACGGGAGTCGTCCCTGCTTGTCCGGGAAGAGCGGTACTATGAGGCGTGGGCGGACGGCACGGTGATCGAGTCGGTGGTCTACACCTGCGCCCTCCCCGGCCTCGCGGAGACGGTGCTGGAGGACGTGGCCCTCCCCGCGGCGGAGCGGACGGACTGGGGCTATCTCATGCAGGGCGGAGAGTGGAACCGCGCCTGGGTCCGCGCGGGCCGGCAGGTGATCTGCCTGGCAGGCACGCCGGACTGGTCGGAGGAGAGCGTCCGCGCCGCGGCGGCGGCGGCGGCACAGCCGTGAGAAAAACAGGGGAACCGCTGCATCGGGCGCCGGCGGCGCTGTGCAGCAGTTCCGGAAGGAGCAGCTTATGTGGTTGGTGTTTGCACTGCTCTCGGCAGTGTTTGCGGCCCTGACGTCCATCCTGGCAAAGGTGGGCATCGACGGGGTGAATTCAAACCTCGCCACCGCGATCCGGACGGTCGTGGTGGTAGTCATGGCGTGGGGGATGGTCTTCCTGACCGGCGCCCAGGGCGGGATCGCGTCGATCGGACGGAAGAGTTGGCTGTTTCTGATCCTGTCCGGTCTGGCGACCGGGGCGTCCTGGCTGTGCTATTTCCGAGCCCTGCAGATCGGGGCGGCGTCCAGGGTGGTGCCCATCGACAAGCTGAGCACGGTCATCACGCTGGTGCTGGCCTTCCTCTTTCTGAAGGAGGAGTTTACGGTGCGGTCGCTGATCGGGTGCGTCCTGATCGGGGCGGGCACGCTGTTTATGGTGCTGTAATAGGAAGAAAGCTGTACAGGAAAGGATGTGTGCTGAGATGAAGCAGTATGTCGTCGATGCGTTTACAGATGAGGTATTTCACGGAAACCCGGCCGCCATCTGCATACTGGAGGAATGGATACCGGAAGACCTCATGATGAATATCACACGAGAGAACAATTTCTCGGAGACGGCATTTGCCGTCCGGGAGGGAGAGAGGTATCACCTGCTCTGGTTTACGCCCGGTGGAGAGATCGACCTGTGCGGACACGCGACGCTGGCCTGTGCGTATGTGCTGTTCCGGTTTTACATGCCCCGCGCGGAGGAGGTCGTCTTTTCCACGCTCAGCGGGGATTTGACGGTCAGCAGGCGTGGGGACCTGCTGGAAATGGAATTTCCGGCGTACCAACTGGAGAAAATACCGGTGACGGAGGCGATGACCGACGCGATCGGAGCGGTCCCGTCAGAGGCCTATATCGGCAGGGACCTGCTCTGCGTGTTTGAGGAGGAGGACACCGTCAGGCATCTCACGCCGGATCTGGAGAAGCTCCTGGGGCTGGATGGGCTGCTCCTGCATGCCACAGCTCCCGGCAGGGCGTTTGACTCTGTCTCCCGCAGCTTTGCGCCGAAGCTTGGGGTGCCAGAGGACCCCGTGTGCGGCTCCGGTCACTGCCATATTGTCCCCTATTGGGCAAAGCGGCTGAACAAGGAAAGCTTGGTTGCCTGTCAGGCCTCCAGACGCGGCGGGACGCTCTATTGCAGGGTGTCGGGCGACAAGGTGATTTTGGCGGGCAAAGCCGCGCTGTTCTCGGAATGTGAGCTGTATCTCTGATTGTCGGGAGACTTCCCCTTGCCCGGGTGGAGCTCAGAGGCCTGAGCGGGCCGCCCACAATGATATAGAAATGATAAAAAGTCATGGAACTGTGCCGAAGACGCCGCTCCATGACTTTTTCGCACTTATTTGACGTAGATGGGCAGAAGCTGGCGGATGCGCTCCACGCAGCCGTCCTCCCCGAGCTGCTCGGAGTCGAGGGAGATGTCGTAGGCGGCGGCGTCGCGCCACTCCTCGCCGGTGTAGTAGTGGTAGTAGGCGGAGCGGCGCTTGTCCTCCACCCGGAGGTGCTTTGCCACCTCCCGCTGGCTCCAGGCCAGGGAGTAGGAGGAGACGCGGGCCAGCCGGGCCTCCAGGGGGGCGTGGATGAAGACCTTGAGCACATTTGGCTGGTCCTGGAGGAGGTAGTTGGCACAGCGGCCCAGGATGATGCAGCTCTCCGTCTTGGCCAGCTCCTTGATGATCTTCGCCTGGAAGCTGAAAAGGTTGCGGGTGGAGATGTAGTCGTCGCTGTCCGGCGGGAGGATCTCGCCGGTGTACACCTTCTTCGCTGCTGAGAGCATCTCCCGCCAGCCGATGCGCTCGTCATAGGCGCCGAAGAGGCGCTCGTGGATGCCGCTCACGTCGGAGGCCATGCGCAGCAGGTCGCGGTCGTAATAGGGAATGTTCAGCGCCGCAGAGAGCTTGCGGGTGATGTTGTGTCCCCCGCTGCCGGTCTCGCGGGCCACGGTGATGATGTAATGGCTCATCTCTCTCCCCTCCTTATGCGCCCAGGTAGGCCTTGCGGACGCGGTCGTCCTCCGCCAGCTGGGCCGCGGGACCCTCCATCGAGATGGAGCCGGTCTCCAGGACGTAGGCGCGGTCGCTGACGGAGAGGGCCATTTTCGCGTTCTGCTCCACCAGCAGGATGGTGATGCCGCTCTCGTGCAGTTCCCGGATGATCTTGAAGATCTCCTTGACCAGGATGGGGCTCAGGCCCATGGACGGCTCGTCCATGAGCACCATCTTGGGGTCGGTCATCAGCGCCCGGCCGGTGGCGAGCATCTGCTGCTCGCCGCCGGAGAGGGTGCCGGCCAGCTGGCGGCGGCGCTCCTGGAGCCGGGGGAAGTGGCCGTAGACCTTCTCCATATTCGCGGCCACCCGTTTGGCATCGCGCAGGGTGTAGGCCCCCATCTTCAGGTTCTCCTCCACCGTCATACTGGCAAAGACGTGACGCCCCTCCGGGACGTGGGCCAGGCCGAGGTTGATGATGGTGTTGGCGGGCACTTTTTGCAGGTCGGCCCCGTCCAGGGTGATGGAGCCGGAGGTCGCCCTGAGCAGGCCGGAGATGGTGTGCAGGGTGGTGGTCTTCCCCGCGCCGTTGGCGCCGATCAGGGAGACCAGCTCTCCGTCTCCCACCGTGAGGGAGATGCCCTTCAGGGCGTGGATCGCCCCGTAGTGGACGTTCAGATCTCTGATTTCCAGCATATTCCGCTCCTCCTCACTCGCCCAGATAGGCCGCGATGACCTTCGGGTCGTTGGCGATCTCCTGCGGCAGGCCGGAGGCGATGGTCTGGCCGTAGTCGATCACCTGGATGCGCTCGCAGACGTTCATCACCAGCGACATGTCGTGCTCGATGAGCAGGATGGCCACCCCCAGCTTGTCGCGGATCACGTTGATGACGCCGAGCAGCTCCGCCGTCTCGGTGGGGTTCATGCCGGCGGCGGGCTCGTCGAGCAGGAGGACCTTCATATCGGTGGCGAGCGCCCGGGCGATCTCCAGCTTGCGCTGCTGGCCGTAGGGGAGGCTGGAGGCCAGGAGGTCCGCCTTGTCCCGCAGGCCGCAGATCTCCAGCAGGTCCAGGGCCTTCTCGGTGACGGCGTTCTCCTCCCGCCAGAAGCGGCGGGTGCGGAAGGTGGCGTCAAAGAGGTTGTAGTGGATGTCCTTCGTGCAGGCGGCCTTGACGTTTTCGATCACCGTCATGGCGTGGAACAGGCGGATGTTCTGGAAGGTGCGGGCGATGCCCGCCTCGACAAACTGATGGGTCTTCTTGCCGTTGAGCGGCTTGCCGTCGAGCAGGACGGTCCCCTCGGTGGGGACGTAGACGCCGGTGAGGAGGTTGAAGACGGTGGTCTTGCCCGCGCCGTTCGGGCCGATCAGGCCCACCAGCTCGCCGGGATAGATGGAGATGTTGAAGTCTGAGACGGCGTGCAGGCCGCCGAAGGAGATTCCGAGGTGGCGGGTCTCCAGCACGGGGGTGGCAGCGTCAGCCATGATGCGCGGCCTCCTTCCTCCGGTCCTCTCTGCCCGCGCGGCGCGCGGCGAGGTAACTCCTGAACTGTCCGGGCCACTTGGGGATGTCGCACAGGGCGAACTCCCGGGAGCCCATGATGCCGCGCGGGCGGAACATGATGACGATGATCAGGGCGATGGAGTACACCAGCATGGGGTAGGTGAACACGCCCTGGAGGAAGGCGGGCAGCAGGTCCACCCAGCCGCCGTTCTTGATGGTGTAGTTGAGCAGGAAGAGGAGGACGGCGGCGATCACCGAGCCGGTGAGCGAGCCCATGCCGCCCACCACCACCATGACGACGATGAACACCGAGTTCAAAATGGAGCCGTTCGTGAAGGCGAACGAGGTGGTCGCGAGCGCCGCGTTGCAGCAGGAGTAGAGCGCGCCGGTGATGCCGGCGTAGAAGGCGGAGATGGTGAAGGTGATCACCTTGAAGTAGCTCACATTGATGCCGGAGGCGGAGGCGGCGATCTCGTTGTCGCGAATGGCGCGGATCGCCCGGCCGTACTTGGAGCGGACGAACATGAACATGCTCGTCATGCAGAGGATGACCACCACGCCCACCACCCAGAGGTAGCTCATCTTCTCATCGTTGGAGAAGGCCAGGCCGTTGGCGTAGAGGGCGGAGGAGGCGGAGCCCTGGTCGAGGCCCTGCTGGCCGCAGAAGGGCAGGTTGTTGATCACGTTGACGATGATCATGCCAAAGCCGAGGGTGATGATGGCCAGATAGTCCCCCTTGAGCCGGAGGGCGGGGATGCCGACCACCAGACCGAGCACCGCCGCGGCGATGCCTGCGAGCAGGACGCTGAGCACCAGCACCAGCAGGAAGGCGGGGCCGGACTTGTCGGTATAGAAGCCCGCGCGCTCAAAGGCCAGCGAGAGCAGGGCGGAGGTGTAGGCCCCCACCGCCATAAAGCCGCAGTGCCCCAGAGAGAGCTGGCCGAGGAAGCCGAGCACCAGATTGAGCGAGGCGGCCATGATGATGAGATAGCTGCACTGCCAGATGGAGGGGGCGATGCTCAGCTTCATGGCGTCCCCTCCCGTCATGCCCATGACGACGGTGACGGCGAACACCAGAACGGCGGCGGCAAAGTTGAGCAGATACCGTCTCTTATCAGTCTTTGTCATACTTTCTCACCCACATTCTTGCCCAGGATGCCGGCCGGCTTGAGCATCAGCACCACGATCAGGATCAGATAGACGAAGGTATCGGACATGGAGGAGTTGATGTAGGTGTTCGCACCGGACTGGACGATGCCGATCACCAGCCCGCCGAGCACCGCGCCGGGCAGGGAGCCGATGCCCCCCAGCACGGCGGCGACAAAGGCGTAGATGCCGAGCGTCACCCCCATGGTGGTGAACACCTTGGGGTATTGGGCGATATACATCAGCGCCGCCACCGCGGCCAGGCCCGCGCCGATGCCGAAGGTGACGATGATGGCCTTGTTCACGTCGATGCCCATCAGGGTGGCCGCCTCCTTGTCCTCGGAGACGCAGCGCATCGCGCAGCCGATCTTCGCCTTCTGGGTGAAGAAGTAGAGCGCCACCATGATGACGGCGGAGACCGCCACGGTGAGGATGGTCGCGTGGCTCACCGACACGCCGGCGATCGAGATAGTGCTGGCAAAGAGGGTGTAGGGCACCTTGGGGTCGGGGCCGATGGCGGGGATGGCCTGGGCCAGGTTCTCCAGCACAAAGCTCATGGCAATGGCGGTGATCAGACAGGTGAGGTTATTCCCCGTCTTCCGCACTGGCCGGTAGGCCAGCAGCTCAACGAGCATGCCGACGAGCGCGCAGATCACGATCGCCGGCACCACCGCCAGCCAGCCTGGCAGGCCGAGGTTCATAAAGACCGGAATGGTGAAAAACAGAGAATAACCGCCCACCATGATAAAGTCGCCGTGGGCAAAGTTGATCAGCTTGATGATGCCATAGACCATGGTGTAGCCCAGCGCGATCAGGGCGTACACGCTCCCCAGCCGCAGCCCTGTGATCAGGAACTGGATAAAGGTAATCATGAGGTTCCTCTCTTTCTCCGGGCGGAGTTGTTGTCTCAGTGGTCCCAAAGGGGGAGGCTTGCGCCTCCCCCAGCGTGTCAAAAAGTCTTTTGCCACGCTGGGTCCGTTTTTGAAACTTCTCAGAAGTTCCCCAAAACGGTTTTGACTGCACGCGAAGGGGGGCCTTTGCCCCCTCCTCCGCACCCCCGCTGCTCTGTTGCGGAAGTCTCAGCGTGGTTTTTCGACAGTCTCGGGGGAGGCTTGCGCCTCCCCCTCCCTGTGTGGACCTGGGGATTTGGATCGTGTCCGGTCAGGCCACGTTCAGGACCTTGACCGCGATCTTGGAGACCGCCTCATCGCCCTCGGTGTAGCTGTAGCCCATCAGGACGCCGGACTTGATCGGTGTGCCGGTGTCGTCGAAGGAGAAGGAGCCGGTTGCCACCTCGTAGGTCACGCTCTGGTTGGCCAGGGCAGCCTGGACAGCGGCGGCATCGGCGGAGCCGGCGGCCTCCATCGCCGCCTTGTAGACATAGACGGCGTCATAGCCCAGGGCGTCGAAGTTGTTCGGGGTCTCGCCGTACTTGGCCTCATAGCTGGCCACAAAGTTGACGGAGATATCGCTGGTGGCCAGCTCAGTGGAGTAGTGGTTGACAAACATCACGTCGTTGTAGACGGAGAGGTCCGCGCCGTCGGGGATGGTGGTCTCGGTGTTGTCCACACCGTCCGCGCCGAGCAGCACGCCGGTGAAGCCGGCGCTGCGGGCCTGCGGCACCAGATAGGGACCCATGACGTCATAGTAGAACGGGGTGAAGACCAGCTCGGCCCCGGCGGAGACCATCTTGTTGAACTGGTTGGTGTAGTCCACCTCGGTCATGGTGGCCACCGACTCCTCGGCGACGACCTCCAGACCCTTATCGGCGCAGGCGGCGGTGAAGGCATCGCGCAGGCCGGCGGAGTAGGTGTCGGCGGAGCAGTAGACGATGCCCACCTTGGTGTAGCCCTCGTCGGCGGCGTACTGGGCGGCCAGCTCGCCCTGGAAGGAGTCCTTGAAGCAGGTGCGGAAGACGTAGTCCATCTCGGTGGTCAGCGTGTCCGCCGTGCCGGACGGGGTGATGAGGACCACACCTTCGGAGTTGGCGATGGAGGTGATGGCGCTGGTGCAGCCGGAGGTGGCCGAGCCGATCACCAGGCCGATGCCCTCGGAGATGAGGGAGTTCATCGCGTTGACGCACTCGGTGGAGTCGCCCTGATCGTCGCGGGCCTCGACGGCGAGCTGATAAGTACCGTCAGAGAGGGTGACGCCGCCGGCGGCGTTGATCTCCTCAATGGCGAGCTCCACGCCCCGCTGGACGTGGGTGCCGTAGACCGCCAGACTGCCGGTCAGCGGGCCGATCATGCCGAGGGTGATGGACGCGTCAGAGCTGCCGCTCTCGCCGGCATCACCGGCATCCGCCGCGCCATCCGCGCTCTCGCCGTCAGAGGTGTCGCCGGACGTGCCGCTGCCGCCGCAGGCGGCCAGGCTGAAGGCCATGCACAGGGCCAGCAGCAGAGCCAGAAGCCGATTCTTCTTCATGATAATTCCTCCTTCACTTCTTTACAGGAAAGCGAAAAGGAGCGCAAACGGAAGACCCGTTTACACTCCTTTGTGCTTGTGTTCAAGAATAGCAGAAGCGCACTCCCCCGTCAATGGGTATAGCGCCAATTTTCCACCATATTTCAAAAAATTTTTCTCCGTTTCTGCAAGCTGTCCTGCTTTATCCGTCAAAACTGCCTGCGGCGTCAACTGGCGGTACAGACGGTTTTTCTCTTTTATGGACGATGTTTTCTCCATAACTCGACATTATCTGATACTTTCTGCATTAAACAGGGAAGAACTTGCCTCTGGCTTCGGAGACGCTTTTGCGGCGGGGCGGGCGGCCGGGTGCATGCGGGCCGTCCCGCCCCCGGTCCGGCCCCGGACGGGCGCTCAGCCTCCGCCGAGCGCCTGACCGGCCTGGGCCATCTGCGCCGCGGTGAGCGGCCAGCCCGCGCGGAGCAGGACGGCGCGGGTCTGGTAGCGCAGCAGGTAGGTGTTGGTCTCCTCCCCGTTGACGTCATAGAGGCGCATCGCCTGCTGCGCGCCCCAGGGGGCGGCGTCGGCGGCGATGAGGGTCCCGCTTTCGGCGACGGGCTCGTCTAACAGCCCGGACGCCAGGTCGTCCCAGCAGAGCTCATAGAGGGCGCTAAGGCGGACGGTGTACACGCAGTAGTCCAGCCAGAGGGTGGGCTGCCCGGCGTCATAGGAGAAGAACTCCAGCCGCGCGAGCAGGGGGGAGGCGGAGGAGGAGCTGCGCGTGCGCTCCTCTTCCGGCGTCTCCCCGGAGAGGGCGGACAGGCTCAGCGGGGGGTCGGTGGGGGCGGAGGCCAGCACGCCGTGGGAGACCGCCTGGACGGCGGCGTAGGTGATGCCGCCCCACAGGACGAAGGCGAGCAGAAAGCTGGCCAGGGTGGTGAGCACGGCGTTGCGCGTCCTGGGCGTGCCGCGCCGCCGGAGGAGATTGCGCACGGCGTTCACCAGCGTGATGAGGCCGAACATATAGCCGAACGACATCACGCTGAAGAGCACCGGGAGGGCGTTCCCCTGCGAGGCCAGGCTGATCAGCTCGAGGACGAGGATGCCGAGGTCCAGGGCGAGCAGGACGCGCTGGAGGAGGGTGTTCCATCGCGCGTCGGGGAGGGGGCCGCCCTGCGCCGTGGCCCGCCGCGCCCGGCGCCGCCAGAGGTAGTAGCCGCCGAGCTCTGTCAGGCAGAGCAGCAGGAGGAAGAAGGAGAGCGCCGCGCTGAAGAGATCGGTGGAGCTGGCGAAAAAGCCGGCCGGGTCGGACACGGCGCGCCCCACCTGCAGGAGGAACACCGGCAGCCAGATCACCAGGACCGCAAGATAGCTCACCCGGTTGCGCCGGGTGGCGCGGTGGAGGGTCTCGAGCGCGAGGGCGGGGTCGGTCTCGATGGGGACAGGGGCGGGCCGGGTGGTGCGGAAGATCTGCATCCAGGCGAAGGAGGCGGTCAGCTCCCAGCCGGTGTGGGCGCAGAGGTCGTAGTAATCGCGCTGGTTTTCCGGCGGCTCGGGGTCATATTCCGAGCCCTTCGGAAAGCAGCAGACGGCAAAGGTGCACTGCTGCGGCTCCGTCCGGCGGTAGCGCCAGAAGAGCTGGCTGCACCGCTCCAGCATCCAGCCGCGCGCGGCCTGGCGCTCCAGATGGGCGGCGATGCCCGCCAGATCAAAAAAGGAAAAGAACTCGATGCGCCGTTTGGTCTGTCTCATGTCACATCCTCCTCTCCAAAGATGCGGCGGTAGTCCTCTGCCTGGGCGAGTATGCGCCGGTACTCCTGGGCCAGCATTGCCCGGCCCCGGTCCGTCAGGCGGTAGCTGCGGCGGCGGCCCTCCCGCCGCGTCTCCGTGATCATCCCCTCCTCGGCGAACTGCTCGAGCAGGGTGTAGAGGGTGCCCGAGCCGATGCTGACCCGGCCGCCCGTCATCGCAGGGACGCGGTCGAGGATGTCGGTGCCGCAGCACTCCTCGCGCAGGCAGAGCAGGGTGTAGAACATCTGCTCCGTCAGAGTCTGAAATTTTGGCCTTGGCATCCGTTCGCCTCCAATCCTCGAATATCGAGGTTCCTGTCTGCATTATAACCTCGAATATCGAGAAAGTCAAGGGACGAGATACGAGCGCAGTCGGGAGCGGGGAAATTTTGCGCCGTATTTGCAGTACAAGGGCAAGATACGGGATTTTCTCCGGAAAAACAGAGCGGAAAATTTTCTTTTTGCATTTCGCCCGCGGCGGGGAGCGGCTAGAATGGGCCCTGTCACAAGGCAATGGCCAAGCAGAAAAAACGGTGACGGAAGGTGAGGGAGGGATTTTGAAACAGCATGAATTCTGGCAGCAGCCCCGGCAGCTGCTCCTGCTGCGCGGCTGGGCCAGAGACGGGGTGCCGCCGCGGGAGATCGCCCGGCGGATGGGGCTCAAGCCGATGGGCCTGCGCGTCTGGCGGCGGCGGTACCCCGCCATCGGCGAGGCGCTGGCGCTCACCGGCGAGATGGCGGACTACCAGGTGGAGGACGCCCTGCTCAAGGCGGCGCTCGGCTACCGCTATACCGAGGAGAAGACGGAACAGACCGACCGGGGGGAGAAGCTGGTGACGACGGAGAAGGACGCCGCCCCCAACGTGACGGCGATCAGCCTCTGGCTCAAACGCCGCCGCCCGGAGATCTGGGACAGCGAGGGGGAGGACGCCCCGGAGGAGCGGCCGGAGAACAATCTGTTCGACGCCCTGGGAGATTGGGAGAGGGAGGTGTACAGCCGAGATGCGATACCGGAGCTTCAGCCGGCGGCAAAGGCTGACGATGACGTGGTGGAAGCACCCGGACTTTCAGAGCCGTGACGGCGTCCTCTGCGACGGGTCGGTGCGCTCGGGCAAGACGCTGAGCATGGCCCTCGGCTTCGTGCTCTGGAGCATGGAGCGGTTTGACCGCCAGCGCTTCGCCCTCTGCGGCAAGACGATCGAGAGCCTGCGGCGCAACGTGACCGGCCAGCTCCCCCAGTGGCTGGAGGGGATCGTCACCGTGGAGGAGCGGCGCAGCGAGAACAAGCTCATCCTCCGCCGGGACGGGCGGGAGAACGAGTACTTCCTCTTCGGCGGCAAGGACGAGAGCAGCTATCAGCTCATCCAGGGCATCACCCTGGCGGGGGTCCTCCTGGACGAGGTGGCGCTCATGCCCCGCTCCTTTGTGGAGCAGGCCCTCGCCCGGTGCAGCGTGGAGGGGAGCCGGTTCTGGTTCAACTGCAATCCGGAGTCCCCTGAGCACTGGTTCTATCAGGACTGGGTGCGGCGGGCGGGAGAGCGCAACCTGCTCTACCTCCACTTCACGATGGAGGACAACCCCGCCCTCACCGAGGGGATCCGGCGGCGGTATGAGCGGCTGTACACCGGCGTGTTCTACCAGCGCTATGTGCTCGGCGAGTGGGTGGCGGCGGAGGGGCTGATCTACGACATGTTCGACCCCGCGGCCCATGTGATCACAGGGCCGGTGGAGGTGCGCGGCCCGGCCTACGTCTCGGTGGACTACGGCACGCGCAACCCCACCGTCTTCCTCCTCTGGCAGCAGGGGCGGGACGGGCGGTGGTACTGCCTGCGCGAGTACTACTGGTCCGGCCGGGAGAAGATGCGCCAGAAGACGGACGGGGAGTATGCCGACGACCTCGCGCGCTGGCTGGACGGGGTGACGCCGCGCGCGGTGATCGTGGACCCGTCGGCGGCGAGCTTTATGGCCCTGCTGCGCCAGCGGGGCTATCCCGTGCTCGGGGCGGATAACGCCGTGCTCGACGGCATCCGCCGGGTGGGCCAGCGGCTGCAGGAGGGCTCCCTCGCCGTGCACGAGCGCTGCCGCCGCACCTGCGCGGAGTTTCGCGCCTACGTCTGGGAGGAGGACGGCGGCGGGCAGGACTGCCCGCGCAAGGAGAACGACCACTGCATGGACGCCATGCGCTATTTTGTGAGCACCGTCCTGCGGCGCGGGGAGGCCCGTGTGGCCCGCCGCCCGAGAGGGACGTGAAGAACAGGAGGGAAAACCGATGATTCTCTATCTCGACCGCGCGGAGGTCCCCGATCTGGAGGAGATCTCCCCCGAGGTGATCCGCTACTGCGTGCGCAAGGCGGAGCAGGCCAACGCGCGCTACCAGCGGCTGGACCGCTACTACCGCGGCGAGCACGACATCTTCCGCCGCGCCGCCGGGGCGGAGGAGATCCGCGCCTCGGCCAACTACGCCAAGTATGTGGTGGACATCGCCCTGGGCTACTACCTGGGCGAGGGGGTGAAGTACGACGCGAACCGCCGTCCGTCCGCCGGGGCCTGGGGCCGGGAGATCGACCTCGCCCCGCTGCTCGGCTGCTACGAGCGGCAGCACATCGGCCGGGTGGACCTGGAACTCGGCAAGGGCATGGGGGTGATGGGCGACTGCCTGGAGCTCTGCTACGCCTCCGGCGGGGAGGACCCCGAGCCGCGCAGCGCCTGCATCGACCCGCGCAACGGCATCCTGGTCTGCGACACGACGGTGGAGCACAACAAGCTCTTCGCCCTGCTCTGGGACCGGCGGGAGACGGTGACGGGGGAGCCGTACTACTTCGCCACCCGCTACACCGGCCGGACTGCGCGCGACTACCGCAGCGGCGACCTGGTCACGGCGGCCTTCTCCCCGGTGGGGCCGGCGCGGGAGCACTACTTCGGCGCGGTGCCCGTGATCGCCTACGAGAACAACGCCGAGCGGCAGGGGGACTTTGAGCAGATTCTCAGCCTGATCGACGCCTATGACGAGCTGCTCTCCAGCCGCCTGACGGACAAGCGGAAGTTTGTGGACGCCCTGCTCGTCTTCTTCGGCATGACCCTCGCCCCCGGCGAGGAGGAGAAGCTGGGGCGCGAGCGCTTCCTCGACGGGGCACCGCTGGACGCCCGGGCGGAGTACATCCAGAAGACCTTTGACGAGACGGGGGTCCAGGTGCTCGCCGACGCCCTGGTGCGGGAGATGCACAAGATGACGATGACGGTGGACATGTCGGACGAGAAGTTCTCCGGCAACGCCTCCGGCCAGGCCCTCAAGCTCAAGCTGCTGACGATGGACCTGCTGGTGAAGCGCAAGATGCGCCAGATGGAGCGCGGGCTGCGGGAGCGCCTCGCCCTCTACAACCACTGGCTGCACGTCAAGGGCGTGATGGACCGGGTGGGGGTGGAGGACGTGGACGTGGTGTTCACGGTGAATCTCCCCATCAACGAGGCCGAGCGGGTGGAGCTGGTCACCCGGCTGCGCGGGATGGTGGACGACCAGACGCTGCTCGGGCAGCTCTGGTTCATCCGCGACCCGGCGGAGGCGGCGCGGAACCTGGCGCGCCAGCGCGAGGAGGAGACGGGAACAGCAGGCGATGCCTGTTCCAACCATAACGGTGATACGGACCGGGCGGCGACGGACGGTCCGGCTCGAAAGGAGGAACTCAGATGAACCGAGAGACACAGGAGCGCGCGCACGTCGACTTTGAGACGCTGCTGCGGGAGGACCGGGGCTATCAGGCGGCCTGCGACCGCAAGGTGAGCCAGGCCCTCGCCACCGCCCGGGCCAATTGGGAACGGGAGAAGGCGGCGGCGCTGGAGGAGGCGCGTGCGGGTTATCTGGCGGATGCCGAGGCGGCGGCGGCCGAGCGCCTGGCCGGGGAGCGCGCGGAGCTGGAGGCCGAGCGGCGCGGCTTTGAGGCGCGGCTGCGTCAGGTGGAGGTGGCGCGCGCCCTGCAGGAGCGGGGACTGGACGCGCGCTTTGCCCCCTACCTCACCGGGGCGGACGAGGCGGAGAGCGCCGGACGGGTGGAGACCTTTGCCCGCCTCTTCCAGGAGGCGCTGGCGCAGGCGGTCTCCAGCCGGATGCGCGGCGGTGCGCCCCGGGCGATGGAGCAGCCCCCCGCGCTCTCGCGCGAGAGCCTGCACGGCATGAGCCGTCAGGAGATCAACCGCCAGTGGCCGCAGGTGGCGAGCCTCCTGCGGGAGGGGCGCTGAGCGCCTGAACAATGGACAAAAGGAAAGGATGATTTGACATGGCTTCCAATCTCGCAAACTTTATCCCTGAAATCTGGTCTGCCCGGCTGCTGGAGCATCTGGACAAGGCCCACGTCTACGCCCGGCTGATGAACCGCGACTATGAGGGGGAGATCCGCGCCTTTGGCGACACGGTACACATCAACCAGATCGGCGACATCACCATCAGCGACTACACCGGCGCGGACATCGCCGACCCGGAGGAGCTGGACGGGACGCAGCAGGACCTCGCCATCGATCAGGCGAAGTACTTCAACTTCCAGGTCAAGGACATCGACAACGCCCAGTCCAACCCCAAGCTGGTGGACGCGGCGATGCAGCGGGCGAGCTACGGCATCAACGATGTGATCGACCAGTACCTCGCGGGCCTGCTGGCCGCCGGGGTGGATGCCTCCAACGTGCTCGGCTCGGACGCCTCCCCCCTCGCCCCCACCGCTGCGACCGCCTATGACTATCTGGTGGACCTCGGCGTGCTGCTCAACGAGGCGAACGTGCCCATGCTCGGGCGCTGGGTGGTAGTGCCGCCCTGGTACCACGGCCTGTTGCTCAAGGACGAGCGCTTTGTCGGCAACGGCACCGGCTACAACCAGGCGATCCTGCAGGGCGGTCTGGTGGGCGAGGCCGCGGGCTTCCAGATCCACCTGTCCAACAACGTGCCGAACACCGCGGGCGCGAAGTATAAGGTGATCGCCGGGACGAACGCCGCCGGGGCCTTTGCCGAGCAGCTCGTGGAGCTGGAGGCGTACCGGCTGGAGAAGAACTTCTCCGACGCGGTGAAGGGCCTGCACGTCTTCGGGGCAAAGGTGGTCCAGCCCAAGGCGCTGGCCCTGATGACCTGCGACAAGGGGTGATGCGCGATGACGGCGGAGCTGCTGGAGCAGGCGGCGGAGCGTCTGGCGCGCAGGCTCTCCCTCGACGCGCAGACGGCGGAGGATGAGGCGGTCTCCCTCCAGGACGCCCTGCTGGCCGCAGAGTGGGAGGTGCTGCTCTACCTCGGCGCGGACACGCTGGAGGAGCGCTTCCTGTCCAAGACGGTGGAGCTGGCCGCCCTCCTCTGGCGGCGCGACCGCTGGGAGGAGACGCGCGCCGGGCTGAAGTCCGCCACCTATACGGAGGGGCAGGTCAGCCAGAGTGAGAGCTATCTCAGCCCGGCGGAGTTCCGCTCCGGCGTGGCGGAGGTGCTCGAGAGCCTGGCCCGCTACCGGAGGGTGCCATGCTGAGCCGGAGCTGCCCGGCCGCCTGGAAGCGGGGGTTCTCCCTCTACCGCAGGCGGCTGGAGGAGGACGAGAGCGGCGAGCCGGTTGCAGTCTACGACATGGAGCGGCCCGACTTCACCGCCGCGGATGGGGAGGAGGGGGCGGTCTGCTGGCAGCCGGTCCAGTCCTGGCAGACCTCCGGCCGCCTCACCTCGGGCGAGCGGCCCGGCGAGCCGGGGGAGCAGCCGAGCGGCGTGCTCCAGGGCTGCCTCTTCTCCGCGCTGGAGGTGAGCGCCTTTGACCGCCTGCAGGTGGGGGAGGAGCTCTATGAGGTCCGCTCCGTCCAGCACTGGCCGGGCCACCGCAAGGTGCTCGCCCAGCGCATCGGCTGAGAGGGGGCGATGGGATGGAGCAGACCATGATCGACGCGCGGGAGCAGATCCGCGCCGCCCTCTCCGCGCTGGAGACGGAGGTGCCCTACACCCTGCGCGGCCGCTATCCGAAAGGGGCGGCAGAGGGCAACGCGGTCATCTGGGGGGAGTACGCCAATGTGGGCACGGCCTGTCCGGTGGTGGATGAGGTCGTCTTCCAGGTGGACCTCTGGACAGAGACCCCGGCGGCGCGGCTGGCGCTGACGGAGGCGGTGAACCGGGCGATGACCGGGCTTGGCCTCCGCCGCGTCTACGCCGGGCCGGAGAGCTATGACGAGGGCGCCGGGGGCTGCTACCGCCGCACCCTCCGCTTTGGACGGAAGGTGGACAAGCGGTGGGGGCGCTGGATGGATTGACGAAGGCGGCTTGCCAGGCTAAGATGCCGGGCAGGCCGGACCACACAGAAAGGATGATGAATTATGGCAAAGCAGGGCCTTTCCACCATCGGCATCAAGGTGACGGTGGACGAAAACGAGCTCAACTACGTCACCGAGATCGGCGACATCGGCGGTAGCCCGTCCAGCCTGGACGCGACCTGCCTGCGCGACACGATGAAGAAGAACGTCCCCGGCGTGCAGGACACCCAGTCCTTTGAGGTGACCTACCTCTATGACAACAGCGAGGCGGACTCGGACTACCGCGTGCTCAAGGCGATCCAGACGGCGGGCGAGGTGGTCGCGGTGAAGGTGGAGCTGCCGGACGGCACGGCGTTTTCCACCACCGGCTATGTGACCACCTATGTGGTGGGCGCAAAGGTGGACGAGCTGATCTCCGCCAAGTGCGCCATCTCCCTCCAGTCGGACTGGACGGTGACCAACCCGGCGGCGGCCTGACGGGCAGTCGAGCAAAAGTGGGCATTTGCACTCTGACTGGTCCCCCGGACCGGATTGGCTGAGACCCTTTTGAAACTTGAACCTCTGGGCGGCGCGGCGGGCGGAACCTGCCGCGCCGCCGGCAGAAAGGACGGATGAACCATGATGAGAAAATGTGTCCCCCTCCGTGTGGACGGCGGGGAATACCGCCTGCGGCTGACCCTGCGCGGCCAGCGGCGGCTGAGAGAGCGCTTTGACGAGGAGACCCTCCAGACCGTCCTGCTCGCGGCGGCGGACGGGGAGCGGATGAGCGCCCTGCTCGGCGCGGCGCTGGACTGGGAGGGGGCGAATGCCCCCACGGCGGACGGCGAGGCGCTCTATGACCTGCTCGTGGATGCGGGCTACTGCGGACAGGAGCGCTTCGGCGCGCTCGCCCTTGACATCGCCGCCGCCTCCGGCCTGCTCTCCGAGCAGCAGGCACGCCGCCTCAAGGACGCCCTGCGCGAGACGGTGGAGCAGGCGTTTTCCGGGATGCTGCGCACGGCGCGGGAGGGCGGCGTGGAGCAGACGCTGCCGGAGGAGGGGGACGGCCCTTTTCCTCCGGCGGCCTGACGCTGGAGGAGCTGATGGAGGAGGGCTGCCTTGCCGGGATCTCCCCGCAGGAGGCGGAGGAGTGGACCTGGGGCGAGACGGCCGCCGCCGTGCGCGCCCATCGCCGCCGGACGCGCGAGCGGGGGCAGATGCTCAGCGTGATCGCCGCGCGGGCGGCGGAGCGGGCGGCGCAGTGCCTGGCGGGGGAGCGGCTCCCGCCGGTGTATGAGCATTTCCCCTTCTGGACGGAGGACGAGGTCCGCGCCCTGGAGGTAGAGCGCTATCGGCAGATCATGCAGCGGCATGCCGCCGCCGGCGTGAGACGTGAGGAGGGATGACAATGGAGACAGAGGAAAAGGTGGTCCGCCTCCGCCTGGAGGAGGGCGGCTTTCGCCGCGGGGTGGAGCAGATCACCCTCACAGTGGACCAGTTTTTGCGCCGGGCCTCCCTGATGGAGCAGGCCTATACCCAGTCGCTCGGGCGGATGCGCACGGCGCTGGGACAGCTCGGACAGGCATTTCTGCCGGTGGCGACGGCGGGGATGAATCTCTTCACCTCCCTGCTGCGGGCGGTGGAGCCGGTGGCGGCCCGCCTCTCCGCGCTGGTGACCGGCCTCTTTGGCGTCCGCGTCTGGCAGGCTGGCAGCCGCGCGGCGGAGAAAACCGCCCAGTCCATCGGCAAGGTGACCCGTTCGGCGCGATCGGCGGCGCGGGCGCAGCGCGACCTCTATGCCTTTGACCAGATCACCCGGGTGAGCGCGCCCTCCGGCGGCGGCTCCTCCGGCAGTTCCTCCGCCTCGGGCGGGGGCGGTTCTGCCGGGGCGGCGGCGGGCGGCGCGTGGGTCGAGGTGGCCGGGGGACTGCAGGAGACCCTCTCCCGGCTCTGGCAGCCTTTCCGCGAGGCGTGGGAGCGCGAGGGCGCGCGCACCCTCGCCGAGGCGGAGCAAGCCATGGACCGCCTGGGCGGCCTGGTCTCGGCGCTGGGGGAGAGCTGGATGGCGGTCTGGACGGACGGGACAGGGACGCAGCTCGTGTCCACCGTCCTCCGGATCGCCCAGAACCTGCTGAGCACAGTGGGCGGTCTCGCCGGGCGCTTTGCCGAGGCGTGGACGGAGGGCGGCCTGGGCGAGGGGATCTTCCGCGGTCTGCTCGCCATCGCGCAGACGGTGCTCGACTGCCTGCACGACCTGTCCGCCGCCTCGGCGGTCTGGGCCTCGCAGATCAATTTCAAACCGCTGCTGACCGGCTTTTCCAATCTGGTGCAGGCCCTCCAGCCCCTGGTGGAGCTGCTCTCCGGCGCGCTGTACTGGGCCTATGTCAACGTCCTGCTGCCGCTGGCGGGGTGGACGGTGGAGAGCGCGGCCCCGGCAGCGCTCAACCTGTTCGCCGGGGCGGTGCGGCTGCTCACGGCGGCGCTCGGCCTCCTGCAGCCGGTGGGGCAGGCGGTCTGGGACTACCTGCTCAAACCGATGGGCAGCTGGACCGGCTCCCTGCTCGTCACCGGGCTGAACCTGGCGGCGGGCGGGATGAACACCCTCGCCGGGGCGATCCGGGGCCTCCCGTCGAGCTGGAGCGGCCTGCGCGACCGGGCGGCCAGCGCCTGGGACGGGGTGAAGAGCGCTCTCCTGAGCGCGGCAAACGGCTGCCGCAGCGGCGTGGTCGGCGCCTTTACCTCCCTGGTCTCCGGCGCGGTCAGCGCGATCGCCTCGCTGCCCGGCAAGGTAAAAAATGCCGTCGGCGCCCTGGTCAGCGGAGTGCAGTCCAAGCTCTCCGCTCTGAAGAACGCCGTCAGCAGCCCGGTGCGCAACGGACTCAACGCCGCCGTCGAGCTGATCAACCGCGTCATCCGGAAGATCAACAGCGCGCTGAAGTTCTCCTGGCCGGCGATTAAAGTGGCGGGGCGGGTGCTCGTGCCCGCCGGCAGCGTGACCATCGCGAGGCTGCCCACCATCAGCAAGCTGGCGGAGGGAGGCGTGGCGCTCGGTCCCACCCTCTCCCTGATCGGCGAGGCGGGCCGTGAGGCGGTGCTCCCGCTGGACCGCAACACCGGATGGATGGACCGGCTGGCCGCCGTGCTGGCCGGACAGCTCCGCAGGAGCGACGGCGCGGGCGGCGGCGAGACGGTGATCGAGGTCTACGTCGGCGGCGCGCGCCTGGCGCGCGAGGTGGTGCGCGAGATCAACGGGGAGACGCGCCGCACCGGCGTCTGCCCGATCTATGTGTGAGGAGGGAGAGAGATGAGCGCAGTCACGGTGACCGGGCTGACCATCAACGGCGTGGAGATGCCCGACCCCGCCCTCGAGGGAGTGACCATCTCGACGGAGAAGGTGTGGTCGGCCAACACCGGCCGCACCGCCTCGGGCAGGATGGTGGGCAGCATCATCGCCTATAAGACGACCATCAAGATCAAGTGGCCGGTGCTGACCACGCAGCAGGCCGCCCTGATCGAGTCGGCGGTGAGCGGAGCGGCGTTTGTCCCCGTCTCCTACACCGACATGTGCGGCAGCCGGGTGACCCGGACGGTCTACTTCGGCACGCCGAGCTACACCGTCTATTCTTGGGCGGACGGCCTCCAGCTCGTCCGGGACGCGACGGTGGAGGGGATCGAACAGTAGCAAAAAAACAGAAAAAGGACCTGTCGCAGATTTTTTCATTCTGCGACAGGTCCTTTGCCACGCAAAACTGTTTTTCCCAGCGGCGGGGCGGAGTGGCCCCGCGCGTGGGCGGGAAAGCTGTATCAGGACTTCTCCATCGACATCTGGAGCGCGGCCGCGCCGATGATGCCGGCGTCGTTGCCCAGGGTGGCGCGCACGGCGGGCGGCGGAGTGAGCTCCTCCGGGGCGTAGCAGTATTTGCGGATGGACTCGTTGAGCGGGATCATCAGGTAGTCGCCCTGATTGCAGATGCCACCGCCCATGATGACCAGCTCGGGGCGGAAGGAGTTGACCAGGCTGGCGATGCCCTGACCGAGATAGTCAATGTACTGGGCGATGACGGCGCGGGCGGTGCCGTCCTCCAGCTTGGCCGCGTCGAAGGGGATCTTGCCGTTGACCTTGTCCAAATCGTTGTCCACCAGGGCCCACATCTTGGAGTCCGGATTCTTCTCCATCGCCTGCTTCGTCTGGCGGATCAGCGCGGTGGCGGAGGCGTAGGTCTCAAAGCAGCCGCGCCGTCCGCAGCCGCAGGGTTCGCCGCCGTAGAGGAAGGTGAAGTGGCCCGGCTCGGTGCCCTGGCCGGTGCAGCCGGTGAAGATCTTCCCGCCGACGATGAAGCCGCCGCCGATGCCGGTGCCGAGGGTGATCATGAGCGCGCTGTTGCAGTTGCTGCCGCTGCCGGCGACCACCTCGCCCAGAGCGGCACAGTCGGCATCGTTGCCGAGATAGACCGGCAGGCCGAGGGAATTGGACATGATATCCGCCAGCGGGACATGCTTCCAGCCGAGGTTGACGGCACGGATCACCACGCCGTCCGGCGTGACGGCACCGGGCACGCCGATGCCGACGGAGGTGATGTCGGAGAGGGTCATGCCCGCCAGCTCGAGCACGGCACGCACGGAGGCGGTCATGTCGTCGATCAGCTCCTGCTGCGCGCGGGCCGCGCCGGTGGGAACACTGAGCTTTTTGATCAGAGTGCCGTCCTCTGATACGATGCCGACGGCGATATTGGTGCCGCCAATGTCAATTCCAATAAAATGACGCATAAAAACAACCTCCCGGGCGAAAAAGATGCGCCCCTGACACAGTCGGGGGCGGCTGTGTAGGAAACGTACAATTCAGGACCGTCATGCTCTTTTCTTAATGGCTATTATAACAATATTGTCCCCAATTTGCAAGACAAGAAAATGTGGTTTGGCCTTGAATTTTGCGCGGGGATTCGATATACTGACAAAACAGGGGCACAGCACCCCGAAATAACAGGATTTACCGATGATGGAGCGGAAAAATGGCAAAACATGGAACGATTCAGAAAAAGAAGAGAGCCGTCTGGCACATCGCCGCGGCCCTGCTGATCCTGATTCTGGCCGTGCTGGGCGGGGGCTATGCGCTCCTGTGCGCCCTGGTGGACCAGGAGACGGTGATGCCCAACACCGAAATCAACGGCGTCTCCCTCGGCGGCCTGACGCTGGAGGAGGCCGGGGCGGCCATTCAGGAGGATTTTCGCGCGGACTATCAGGGCGCGTCAGCCGCCGTCGCCCTCGATGGGGAGACCTATACCGTCGTCCTCTGGGACGATACGGCAAACGCCCTCTCGCTGGATGCCTCCGACGCGCTCGCCCGGGCGATGGAGCGCGGCCACGGGAGCTTTTTCACGCGCGGGCTGGAGTGGCTGCGCGTGCAGTTTGAGACCTGGAGCGAGGAGGTCCTGCCCGCCGTGGGCGACCCGGACGCCCTGCGCGCGCAGATCGAGGCCAGCGGCATCACAGCGGTGAACACCGCCTCCGGCGCCACCTATGAGGTGGGCGCAGAGAGCGTCACCATTGTCAAGGGTTCGGACGGCGTCGTGGCGGATGTGGACGCCCTGGCGGAGGAGCTCGCCGGGCTGGTGGCGAGCGGCACGCTGCGCTCCGCCGGGACGGTGGACTGCCCGACGGCGGAGAGCACTGCGGCGGGCGTGGACCTCCAGAGCATCTATGACGAGGTCTACACCGCCCCGCAGGACGCGGCGGTGGACCCGGAGAACGACTATGCCATCGTGCCCTCGGAAGACGGCGTCTCCTTTGACATCGACGCGGCGCAGGCCGCCCTCGAGGCCGCTGCGCCGGGGGAGACGGTGACGGTGGAGCTGATTGCCACCGAGCCCGACCTCACCACGGCGGAGCTGGAGGAGCTCCTCTTCCGCGACGAGCTGGGCAGCTACAGCACGAATGTCTCCGGTTCGAGCGGGCGGCGGCAGAATGTCCGGCTGGCGGCGGAGTTCTGCGACGGCGTCATCCTGATGCCGGGCGAGGTGTTCAGCTACAACGACGTGGTGGGCGAGCGGACTACCGCGCGCGGTTTCTCCGCCGCGCCCGCCTATGTCAACGGAGAGACGGTGCAGGAGGTGGGCGGCGGCATCTGTCAGGTGTCCTCCACCCTCTATGCCGCCTGCCTCTACTCCAATCTGGAAATCGTGAACCGGGTGAACCACACCTATGCCTCCAGCTACATCGGCCTGGGTATGGACGCCACCGTCTCCTGGGGCGGGCCGGAGTATGAGTTCAGGAACAACACCGACTACCCCATCCGGGTGGACGCCTCCTACTCCGGCGGGCGGCTTACCATCTCCATCCAGGGGACTAAGACGGACGATGTCCGGGTGGAGATCACCAGCGAGACGCTGGAGGTCCTCCCGGCCAAGACCAGTTCGGGCCACACCGGCTACAAGGTGCAGACCTACCGCAACCTCTACGATGGGGACGGGAACCTCATCTCCTCCACGCCGGAGGCGTACAGCCACTACCGCGCGAACTGAGGAGGACGGGATGGACTACCTGTTTTCTGACGAGACGATCCAGTTCCTCTGGGGCATCCGCTTCAACAACGAGCGGAGCTGGTTTCAGGCGCACAAGGAGGAGTATCTCAACCACCTCTACCGCCCGATGCAGTCCCTCGGCGCGCGGCTGTATGAGAGCGTCGGGGCGGAGAACCCCGACCTGGAGCTGAACCTGAAGGTGACGCGCATCTACCGCGACGCGCGGCGGGTGCGCTATGGCGGGCCGTACAAGGAGCACCTCTGGCTCAGCCTGGAACGGCCCTACGACCCCAGCGACTGGCACGGCGGCCCCTCCCTCTGGTTTGAGATCTCGCCGGAGGGCTATGAGTACGGCTGCGGCTACTGGGGCTCGCCGCGGGACATGGCGCGCTACCGCCGCACCGCCCAGCGCAAGCGGGAGGAGCTGGAGCGGCTGGCCCGCCGCTTTGCCCGGCAGGACCGCTTTGCCCTCGGCGGGGAGACCTACCGGCGGCCCAAGGTCCAGCTCTCCGGGCTGCTCGACCCGTGGGTGAACCGCAAGGGCGTCATGCTCGCCCACTCCTCCGCCCCGGACGAGCTGCTCTGCTCGACGGACCTCTGGAAGACGGTGGCGGACGGCTTCCGCTGGCTGCTGCCCTACTACCGCTTCTTTGACGCCCTGCGGCTCGAGCCGCCGGTCACTGACCGTATTATGTGATATCTGCGCGCGAAAAATCCCCCTTCTCCGGATGATCCTGACGGAGAAGGGGGATTTTTTCTGTCCGGATGATTCAGCGGACGCCGAAGTGATAGACGGCGGTCTCGTGATAGGTCTCGCCGGGGCGGAGCACGGCGGAGGGGAAGTGCGGGAAGTCGGGCGAGCAGGGAAAGTGCTGGCTCTCCAGGCAGAAGGCGCTGCGGCGGCCGTACTGCGCCCCGCCTTTGCCGTTGCGCGGCGTGACCTTGTCCTCAGAGATGACAAAGTTGCCGCTGTAGAACTGGGTGCCCGGCTGGGTGGTGTAGTAGTCCATCGTGATGCCGGTGCGCGGGGACCAGGCGGAGGCGGCGGGGACCTCCAGTCCCGGCTCGTCCAGGACGATGTTCAGGTCATAGCCCCCTGCGGCGCGGAGCATCGGGTGGTCCGCGTCGATGTCCCGGCCGATCGGCTTGGGCGTACGGAAGTCAAACGGCGTACCGTCCACCGGGAGGATGCTGCCGGTGAGCAGGCTCTCTTCGTCCGCCTCGGTGAAGCGGGAGGAGTTCAGACACAGCTCGATGTCCAGGATGTCCCCGCTGTCGTGGCCGGAGAGGTTAAAGTAGGCGTGATTCGTGAGGTTGAGGATGGTGGCCTTGTCCGTCGTGGCCTGATAGTCCAGGATCAGGCGGTTGTCCTCCGTCAGGGTATAGCTGTAGCGGACGGTGAGATTGCCGGGATAGCCCTCTTCGCCGTCCGGGCTGAGGAATTCGAAGACCAGGGCGTCCCCCTCCGCGCGGCCCTCGAACACGCGCTTGCAGTAGGTGCCGTGCAGATGGTTTTCCCCCTCGTTGGGGACGAGCTGATACGTCTCCTCATCGAGGGTGAAGCGGGCCCTGCGCAGGCGGTTGGCAAACCGGCCCACCAGATTGCCGAAGAAGCAGGCGTCGTCCTCATACTCCTCTACGGTGTCGTAGCCGAGCATGATGTCCACCGGCCGGCCGTCCCGGTCGGGGACGACGACGTCGTGCAGGGAGGCGGCAAAGGAGAGCACGGAGACGGACATCCCGTTTCCGTTGGAGAGGCGGTACTCGGTGACGTCCTGTCCGTCCCGGGTGCGGCCGAAGGGCTGGGTGGTGATGGTCATGAGGCATACCTCCTCTTGGATTCATGCAGAGAAAAGCGGCGGGCGCGGCAGGGTCAGACCGCTGCCCACGCCCGCCGGTTTGCCGCGGGAAGTGAGAGGGTTAGAAGGACTTGGCGACCTCAACGATGTGCTCCGCGCTCAGGCCGAACTGCTTGAGCAGGGCGGCGGCGGGGCCGGAGTGGCCGAACTCGTCGTTTACGCCGATGCGGCGGACGGGGGTGGGCAGCTTCTCAGCCAGCAGGCCGCAGACCGCCTCGCCCAGGCCGCCGATGACGGAGTGCTCCTCGGCGGTGATGATCTTGCCGCAGTCCTTCGCCGCCTGGAGGACCAGCGCCTCGTCCAGCGGCTTGATGGTGCAGATGTTGATCACGCGGGCGGAGATGCCGTCCGCGGCGAGCGCCTTGGCCGCCTCGATCGCCTCAGCGACCATAATGCCGGTGGCGATGATGGCCACGTCGGAGCCATCGCAGACCACCTCGCCCTTGCCGATCTCAAACTGATAGTCCTCGCTGTGGAAGACGGGGCAGGCTGCGCGGCCGAAGCGCATGTAGACCGGGCCGACATGCTCGTAGGCCGCCTTGACGCAGGCGCGGGCCTCCACGTCGTCCGAGGGGCTCATGACCACCATGCCGGGGATGGTGCGCATGAGGGCGAAGTCCTCGCAGCACTGGTGGGACGCGCCGTCCTCGCCGACGGAGATGCCGCCGTGAGTCGCGCCGATCTTGACGTTCAGGTGGGGATAGCCGATGCTGTTGCGCACCTGCTCAAAGGCGCGCCCGGCGGCGAACATGGCGAAGGAGGAGGCGAAGGGGACCAGCCCGGTGGTGGCCATGCCGGCGGCGACGCAGATCAGGTTGCACTCGGCGATGCCGCAGTCGATGTGGCGCTCGGGGAAGGCCTTCTGGAAGGTGCCGGTCTTGGTGGCGCCGGCGAGGTCGGCGTCCAGCACGACCAGGTCGGGATGCTCCGCGCCCAGCGCCTTGAGCGCGTTGCCGTAGCTCTCACGGGTCGCGATTTTCTTCACGTCTGCCATTTCAGTTCGCCTCCAGTTCTGCCAGCTGAGCGTTCAGCTCGTCCATTGCGATCTTATACTCCTCGTCGTTGGGGGCCTTGCCGTGCCAGCCGGCCTTGTCCTCCATGTAGCTCACGCCCTTGCCCTTGGTGGTCTTCATCACAATGGCGAAGGGCTTGCCCTTGGTCGCGCGGGCCAGGGTCATGGCCGCCTCGATCTGGTCAAAGTCGTGCCCGTCGATCTCCGCGACCGCGTAGCCGAAGGCGCGCAGCTTCTCGGGGATGGGATAGGGGCTCATGACGTCGGACACCTTGCCGTCGATCTGCAGGCCGTTGTTGTCGATGACGACGCAGAGGTTGTCCAGATGGTAGTGCGCGCCGAACATCAGCGCCTCCCAGACCTGGCCCTCCTGGATCTCGCCGTCGCCGAGCAGGGTGTAGACGCGGTAGTCCTTGCCCTGGAGCTTGGCACCCTTGGCCATGCCGGCGGCCACGGAGATGCCCTGGCCGAGCGAGCCGGTGGACATGTCCACGCCGGGGACGGTGTTCATATTGGGGTGGCCCTGGAGGTAGCTGTCAATGTGCCGCAGCGTCGGCAGGTCCTCCACCGGGAAGAAGCCGCGCAGCGCCAGCGCGGAGTACAGGCCGGGCGCCGTGTGACCCTTGGAGAGGACAAAGCGGTCGCGCCCGTCCGCCTTGGGGTCGGCGGGGTCGACGTTGAGCTCCTTGAAATACAGATAGGTAAACAGGTCGGCGGCGGAGAGACTGCCTCCGGGATGTCCGGCCTTGGCGCCGTGGGTGGCGGTGACGATGCCCATGCGCACCTTGCAGGCGGTGATGGCGAGCTGCTTTTTCTCAGCTGCGGTCATGGTTTGCTCACGCTCCTTAGTCACAGTACATTTTTGTTCGTTTTGGTCGGTATTTGTTCGTTTTGTGGACGTAACACCGGATTTGCTAGTCATATTATACACATAGTGCGGCGGACGTGCAAGGGTTATTTGCATGTGGGCACAAAGAAAACGAAGCGTCTGAACATCATTCGCTCATTTTGCCGCCGTGCCCCGCCGCAGAGCGGACAGAGCGCCCCCGGAGAGGCGCGCACTGCTCCGGGGGCGTCACGGTTTTTCGCTTTTTGGCAGTCTCAGGGGAGCGGTCTCAGCCGCCGTCCCGGGTGACGGAAAAGAAGATGGAGAAGGAGCAGTCGTCCCCTTCCGGCATCAGGTCGATGGTCTCGCTGGAGAGGGAGGTCTCCAGATAGCCGGAATGGACCACCTCGCACGCCAGGGTGAGGCCTCCGGCGTCGCAGTGAAAGCTCTGAACGGGCTGGACCCGCAGCAGCGCCTCCAGCTCCTCCCGCCCGGCGGAGAAAGGGGAGAGCGCCGGCTCAGCGCCGCCGAGGGCGAGGGCGGCGAGATACATCTGATTCTGATAGGCGGCGCTGGAGATGGGCAGCTCGCCGCCCGTGATCTCCTGATGGAAGGAGACCCGGACGACCGCCCCATCTTCCTCGATGATCTCAAAGTCGGGCGCGGGCTCGGAGAGGTAGATGTAGAACGCGCCGTTCTCCCCCTGTTCCGGCAGGTCCCAGCTGCCGGTCTCGTCCAGGAGGTCGGACCCGCTGCCGAGGAGAAAGGTGGTCAGGCGGTTGTAGTTCTCGCAGAACTCTGCCGCCGTGAGATCGCCCCGGTGCATCGGGGTGAGGGCTGCGCCCACTGCGAGCGTCAGCGCGGCCAGCAGAGCGGATACAGTGGCCGCTGAGAGCAGGCCGGCGCGCAGATGACTCTCCTGCGGCAGGGCGAGGGAGGAGCCCTCCTCCCAGGGGAGTTCCTCTCCAGCCTCGCAGGCGCGGTAGCTCCGCCACAGACGCCAGAGATCTGCGAGAGGGAGGTTCAGCCCGAGCCCGAACAGGAGGACCCGCCAGGTCCGGCGCAGGGCGGCGGAATAGGTCAGGCGCCGGTCCTCCCCGTCGAGCACGCGCAGACCCGCCGCCCACTTGCCCGGCGTCGCGCCGAACAGGGTGAGCGCCGCCGGCTCCAGCGCCAGGGGGAGCAGCAGGGAGGCGGCGATGTCGGCCAGCGCCCCCGGCGTGTCCGTCCCGGCAGGGTTGATGTGACAGACGAGGATCAAAAAGAGCAGCCAGATCGTCTGCCAGAGCAGTCCGTCCAGCACGCGGGCGAGCAGCCTCCGCCAGGGCGCGCGCACGGCGGGGACGGCGTCCGCCTCGGGCGGCTCCGGCCGGGACGCGGGGCCGGAGCGGAGGGAGTCGAGGTACTTCTGCGCGTCCAGCGTCTCCCAGTTCGCCCCGTCCCCGCAGATCTCCCGGCAGACCCGCTGTGCGCTGTCGAGCTCGTCGCGCTGGGCATCCAGGGCGGCCATGCGGCGGGCCAGGGCGGGGGTCAGCTCCTCCTCGCCCGCCGCCAGGGCGCGCAGCTCTTCCAGCGAGAGACCGAGGGCGCGCAGCAGGAGGACGCGCCGCAGCGCCTCTACCTCCTGCGCGCTGTAATCCCGATAGCCGTTCTCCCCGCGCGCAGGGGAGAGCAGCCCCTCCCGCTCATAGAAACGGATGTTGGCCCGCGTCATGCCTGTCAGGGCCTCCACTTCCTTGATTGTCATGGGATATCCCTCCCCGTTCGTTCTTCCTGAGGTCAGTATAAGGGGTGAAGTGGGTTGACAGTCAAGCCCTTTTTTCACGAAAACGCCGTTTCTTCCGCCGGCAGGGGGCGGGCGCGTCCGGCCCGGAGGAGGGGGGCGGCGGCGCAGGTTTCATAAAAAACGGCCTCATTTTTAAGAAATTCTTTAGACTCTATTCATGGATTTTATCATTTGACTGTACTATAATGCTCTTACGCCGCACGGGGACGGGGCTCGTCCGGTCTCCGCGCATCGGGCGGGGCGCAGAGCGCGCCGCATGGTCAGAAGATAAAACACCCGATCATTTCAAAAGAGAGGTGCTCATGATGAAACGCGCTGCGAATTGGGCTTCCAGGTATTCGCACGCCTGGGTGCTCCTGTATTTCTTCCTCTATCTCCCGTGGTTTGGCTGGCTGGAGAGCCGCGACCCGTCCCATTGCACCATCGTTCAGCTCCGGCTGGACGACTACATCCCGTTCTGCGAGTATTTCGTCGTCCCCTATCTGCTGTGGTTCTTCTATATGGCGGGCGGCATTGCCTATCTGCTGCTCACCCAGCCGAGGGAGCGCTTTTACCGCTTTGCGGCGGTGCTCTTCGGCGGCATGACGGTCTGCCTGGTGCTCTATACCTTCTTCCACACCGGGCTGGATCTCCGCCCGGCCATCGACCCGGACAAAAACATCTTCACCTGGATGGTCTCCCAGGTCTGGGCGGTGGACACCAGCACGAATGTCTGCCCCAGCATCCACTGCTTTGCCACCCTGACCCTCCAGGCCGGGCTCAAGCGCGCCGGGCTGGACCGCCGGCGTCCAGCGGTGTACGCCGCCTGCGGCGTACTGTCGGTGCTGATCGTCCTGTCCACCGTACTGCTCAAGCAGCACTCAGTGCTCGACGTGGTCTGCGCCTTCCTGCTCGCGAGCGTGATGCATCGGATGATCTACCGCTCCGGCCCGGTCTACATCCCCCGCACCCGCCTGCGACTGAACCGCGGGTAAGGAAATACAGTCAGACAAAAAGCCTTCCTCACGGAAACGAGGAAGGCTTTTTTGCAGCTTTGGCGTGCTTCGCGCGTCAGACGCCGTCCTGACGGGCAGGGTTCACATGCACCATGCAGTGCTTCACGGCGGGGAACTGGCGCTCGATCCCGTCGTGGACCCGCTGGGCGATCTCGTGGGCGGCGACGAGGGAGAGCGCGCCGTCGGCGGCGATCTCCACATCGACGTAGATCTTTGCGCCGAACTGCCGCGTCTTGAGCAGGTCGAGGCCGAGCACGCCGGGCTGGTGGAGGATGCAGGTGCGCATTTCCTCCTCCAGGGCGGGGTCGGCGGCGCGGTCGGTGAGCTGGGCGATCGCCTCGCGAAAGATGTTCACCGCCGCGCGGAGGATAAAGAGGCAGATGACCAGACTCGCCACCGGGTCGAGCACCGGGTAGCCCAGCCGCGCCCCGGCGATGCCGATCAGCCCGCCGAGAGAGGAGAGGGCGTCCGAGCGGTGGTCCCAGGCGACTGCCATGAGAGAGGTGGAATTGCTCCTGCGCGCGGCGCGGCGGGTATAGTGATACATCCCCTCCTTCACGGCGATGGAGGCCGCCGCCGCCCAGAGGGCCAGCTGGCCGGGCACGGCGAGCGTCCCCTCCTGCGCGGCGCGGATGCTCTGGATGCCCGCCCAGCCGAGGGCGCAGCCGGTCACGGCGACGAGGGCGGCGAGGAGAATGGCGACAACGCACTCCAGCCGCTCATGGCCGTACTCATGGTCCTCGTCCGCCGCACGGCCGGAGAGCTTGAGGCCGACCATCACCATCAGGGTGGAGAAGATGTCGGAGATGGAGTTCACCGCGTCTGAGATCATCGCGGCCGAGTGGCCGAGCAGGCCGGCCGTCAGCTTGCCCGCCGAGAGCAGCAGGTTGACGGCGACCGTCTGCCGTGCCACGCGCATGGACAGGGCGTAGTTTTCCGCTTCGGTGTTCTCTCTGGGCATATCGGTTCCTCCCTGCGGCGGCAGACGGGGCGGACGGGTAGAAAAACATCCGCGGGACGTCTCACTGTCCCGCGGATGGAGTGTTTCCGCTGCCGTTTGGCCCGGCTTTCGCCTGATCAGTCTGCCGATGAGTCAAATCGTTTTGGATACTTTATCATGATGCAAGGGCCATAGTCAAGGCTAACCGGAGGGGAAAATCTGACAGAATTTACGATTTCCCGTCCCGGTGGCGGCGAAAGCGCGCCACCAGCTCCGCCTCAATGCGGTCGCCGTATTTCAGCCCGAGGTAGAACAGCACGGCCAGCACGAGGGCCGCGGGCAAAATCGCCCAGGGCGGGACAGAGAAGGCGCTTCCCCCGAGGGCACAGGCGGCCAGCAGGCCCCAGGGACGGGTACACAGGGCGATGATGGCAAAGCGGCGGAAGGGGATGTCGGTCAGCCCCGCGAGGATGCACAGCAGGTCATCCGGGAAGAAGGGGAAGAGGAAGGTGAGCACGAGGAAGGTGTCCCGCTTGCGCTCGATGAGGTCGAGATAGCGGTCGGAGAGCTTCTCCGAGACGAACCGCTGTGCAAACGACTGGCCAAAGAACCGCGCCAGGGCGAAGACGATGCAGCTGCCCGCGCTCACGGCGAGGGCGGTGAGCACAAAGCTCATCAGGGTGCCGAAGAGCAGCCCGCCCGCCACGGCAGTGACGTTGCTCGGGATGGGCGCGAGGACCACCGAGAGGAGCTGGAGCAGGAAGAAGGCCGCCTCCCCCCAGGGGGAGAACTGGTCCACCCAGTCGCGGATGGACTCGGCGCTGTAGCCTGCGGCGAAGACCTGCGTGCGCAGGAAATAGAACACGGCCCCGCCTGCCAGCAGCAGCGGGATCAGCCAGAGCAGTCTTGTCTTTTTCTCCATCGGAAACCACCTCTTCCATAATGGCAACAGGATACCATCTTTTGCGAAAAAAGGCGATAAAGAAATTATAAAAATTCTATGAAATTTGCCCCTGCCGCACGCCGGAGCCCCGGGTGGTTTTTTCCCCTGCGGTATGGTACAATACATTCTGTGAAAATCTGCCGCGCCGCCGCGGCGGGAAGTGGGGAGACGCGATGAAACTGATGGTCCTGGATGGAAACTCCATCGTCAACCGGGCCTTTTACGGGGTGCGCCTGTTTGCCACCCGGGACGGGCTGTATACCAACGCCATTTTTGGCTTTCTCAGCATCCTGCAAAAGCTGGTGGATGAGGAGGGGCCGGACGCCCTCTGCGTCGCCTTCGACCTGCCGGCGCCCACCTTCCGCCACCTCAGCTATGAGGGCTACAAGGCCACCCGCCACGGGATGCCGGAGGAGCTGGCGGTGCAGATGCCGGTGCTGAAAGAGGTGCTCGCGGCGATGAACATCCCCCGCTATGAGCTGGAGGGCTGGGAGGCAGACGACCTGCTCGGCACCATCTCCCGCCGCTGCGAGGCCGCCGGCTGGGACTGCACCGTGGTCACCGGCGACAAGGACTCCCTCCAGCTCATCACCGAGCGCACCCATGTCAAGCTGATCTCCACCCGTATGGGGCAGACCACCACGCGGGAGATGACGCCGGAGACCTTCCGGGCGGAGTACGGCTTTGACCCCATCCACATGATCGACCTCAAGAGCCTGATGGGGGACGCCTCGGACAACATCCCCGGCGTCAAGGGGGTGGGGGAGAAGACCGCTCTCTCCCTCCTCCGGACCTACGGCTCGGTGGAAAACCTCTACGCCCACTTTGACCAGGCGGAGCTGAAGCCCGCCATGCGCAAAAAGCTGGACGAGGGCCGGGAGATGGCAAAGCTCTCCTATGACCTCGCCACCATCCGCTGCGACGCCCCGCTGGACTTTGCTCCGGAGGACGCCCTGCGCCGCCCGGTGGACCGGGCCGCCCTCTATCCGCTCTTCCTGCGCCTGGAGTTCAACAAGATGATCGAGCGCTACGGCCTCACCCCGGAGGACGCGGCGCGCGCCGGGGAGGAGACCTACACCGGCGCCGTCACCTCCGAGGTGGTGGAGGACGGCGCGCGCCTGGAGGAGCTGCTCGCGCTCTGGCAGGGGCGGGACGCGGTGGCTGTGCTCACCCTCCCCGATCTCGCGGGGGTGGCGGTGGCCGTCACCCTCTCGGAGGAAGAGGAGCTGGCGAGTCTTCTGCTCCCCGGCCGCCTGGGCGGGGAGGCGTACCAGAGGGCGCTGGCCGTCCTCTTCTCTGAAAAGGTGAAAAAGGCGGGCCATCAGGTCAAGGAGCTGATGGGAGAGCTGCTCGCCCATGGCCTCTCGACCGAGGGCTTTGTGTTTGACACGGCGCTTGCGGCCTACCTTCTCTCCCCGACGGACGGGAGCTACAGCCTGGAAAAGCTCGCGATGCGCTACTTCCACGCCGAGCTGCCGGACGCGAAGACCTTCACCGCGCCGGACGCTTTTGCCCCGCTGTCAGACAGCCGCGAGGCGGAGGCCAACTTCCTCTGGCACGCCGGTGTGGTGCGCTGCCTGCACGACGAGCTGCGCGGCCGGCTGGAGGAGCTGGAGATGCTCCCTCTGCTCGAGATGGTGGAGCTGCCGCTCTGCCCGGTGCTCGCGGAGATGGAGCGGGCGGGCTTTCTGGTGGACCGCAAGGCGTTGTCCGACTTCGGCGAGATGCTGGCGGAGGACATCCAGACCCATCAGGCGGCGATCTACCGCTATGCCGGGCACGAGTTCAACATCAACTCCCCCCAGCAGCTCGGCACCGTCCTCTTTGACGAGCTGAACCTCCCCGCCGGGAAGAAGACGAAGCGCGGCTACTCCACCGGCGCAGAGGTGCTGGAGAAGCTGCGCCCCTACCACCCCATCATCGGGGAGATTTTGGACTACCGCCAGCTCACCAAGCTCAAGAGCACCTATGTAGACGGACTCACCCGCGTGATCGCCCCGGACGGGCGGATCCACACCAGCTTCCAGAACACCGTCACCGCGACCGGACGCCTCTCCTCCACCGAGCCCAACCTGCAGAATATCCCGGTGCGCACCCCGCTGGGGGCGGAAATGCGCAAGATGTTCCTCGCCGCGCCGGGCAACGTCCTGGTGGACGCGGACTACTCCCAGATCGAGCTGCGCCTGCTGGCCCACATCGCCGGGGACGAGGCGATGCAGGAGGGCTTTCGCACCGGCGCGGACGTCCACACCGCCACCGCCGCCTGGGTCTTCGGCGTCCCGGAGGAGGAGGTCACCCGCCAGATGCGCTCCTCGGCCAAGGCGGTCAACTTCGGCATCGTCTACGGCATCTCCGCCTTCTCCCTGGCCCAGGACATCGGGGTGACCCAGCGCCAGGCGAAGGAGTATATGAACCGCTATTTTGAGAAGTATTCCGGCATCCGCGACTATGAGAAGAGCGTCGTCGCCGATGCCCGTGAGCGCGGCTGGGTCTCCACCCTGATGGGGCGGCGGCGCTGGCTGCCCGAGCTCAAGAGCTCCAACTTCAACACGCGCTCCTTCGGCGAGCGGGTGGCGCTGAACATGCCCATCCAGGGGACGGCGGCGGACATCATCAAGCTGGCCATGGTCCGCGTCCAGAGCCGTCTGAAGGCGGAGGGGCTGCGTGGACGGCTTGTGCTGCAGGTCCACGACGAGCTCATCGTCGAGTGCCCCGCCGGGGAGGCCGAGCAGGTCGCCCGCCTCCTGGAGGAGGAGATGGAGGGGGTCATGACCCTCTCCGTCCCCCTGGTGGCCGAGGCCAAGACAGGACTGCGCTGGGCGGACGCGCACTGATCAAACCACAGAAGGGAGCGCAGATGGATGGAGATGAGAAAAAAGGAACGGGAGCTGTCCCGGGCAGAGGCGATGGACCTGCTGGAGCGCGGCGAGTACGGCGTCCTCTCCCTGGTGGACGGGGAGGGCTGTCCCTATGGGGTCCCCATGAGCTACGCCCTGGAGGGGGACTGCATCTATCTCCACGGGGTCCGCGGCGCGGGCCACCGCTGGGCGGCAGTGCAGGGCGGCGCCAGGGCCTCCTTCACCGTGGTGGGGGAGACCGAGGTGCTGCCGGGCAAGTTCTCCACCCGCTACGAGAGCGTCATCGCCTTTGGCACCATCGCCCAGGCGGAGGACGGGCAGGCGGGGCTGATGGCCCTGGTCCGCAAGTACAGCCCGGACTTTGCGGCGCAGGGGGAGGACTATGCCCGCCGCTCCCTCGCGTCGGGCGCGGTGGCGGTCTACGTTCTACGGCTGGAGCGGGTCACCGGCAAGGCCCGGCGCGCCCGATGAGCGCGCTGTCCATCCGCAGCGCCGTCCCCGCCGACCTGGAGACGCTGACCCGGCTGGAGGCCGAAGGGTTCCCGGCCGAGGAGCGGGCGGGCCGGGACCGGCTGGAGGGCCGTCTCCGGACCTACCCGGACCATTTCTGGCTGCTGGAGCGGGAGGGGCAGGTCCTCGCCATGCTCAACGGCATGGCCACCGACGAGAGGGACCTGCGCGACGAGATGTACCGGGACCCCCGGCTCCACCGCGCGGAGGGCGGCTGGCAGATGATTTTCAGCCTGGTGACGGCGGCGGACCACCGCTGCCGGGGGTATGCCGGCCGGCTCCTGCGGGCGGCCATTCTGGATGCCCGGCAGAAGGGCCGAAAGGGCCTGGTGCTCACCTGCAAGGAGGAGCTGACCCACTACTACGCCGCCTTCGGCTTTTGCAATGAGGGGGTCTCCTCCTCGTCGCACGGCGGGGCCCGGTGGTATCAGATGCGGCTCACCTTCTGCGACCATTCTATATCGTGAATCGAGGTAGCGTTTTATGCAAGAATTCAAACCGGTCATGGCCTCCGTGCCCGGAAAGGCCCGGCCCATCCCGTACCGTCTGGTCCCTATGGACCGGGAGCTGGTGCCCCAGATCGCGGAGCTGGAGCGGCAAAGCTTCTCCCTGCCCTGGACGGAGCAGATGCTCTATGACGAGCTGGAGAGCCTGAACAGCTCCTGCATCGTGGCGGTGGACGGTGACCGCCGGGTGCTGGGCTATGCCAGCCTCACCGTGGCGGCGGACGAGGGCTATGTCAACAATATCGCCGTCCGGCGGGAGCTGCGCCGTCAGGGCCTGGCGAGCGACCTGCTGGGGGTCTTTCTCCGCTTTGCCCAGGCCCGGAAGCTGGCCTTCCTCACCCTGGAGGTGCGGCCGAGCAACCTCGCCGCCATCGCCCTCTATGAGAAGCACGGCTTCCGGCAGGTGGGCCGCCGGAAGAACTACTACGACGAGCCCACCGAGGACGCCATCCTCATGACCCGATTTTTCCAACCGGAGGAGGGAGCGCAATGATCATCCTGGCAGTGGAGTCCTCCTGCGACGAGACCGCCGTCGCCGTCGTGCGCGACGGGCGGGAGGTCCTCTCCGACGCGATCGCCTCCCAGGTGGAGATGCACACCATCTACGGCGGCGTCGTGCCCGAGATCGCCTCGCGCAAGCATCTCGAGGCGATCGCCCAGCTCGCCGACCGCGCCCTTGACAAGGCGGGGGTGGGGCGCGGGGAGATCGACGCGGTCGCCTGCACCTACGCCCCCGGGCTGATCGGGGCGGTGCTGGTGGGGCTGAACTTCGCTAAGGCGGCCGCCTGCGCCCTCGGCATCCCCCTCATCCCGGTGCACCACATCCGGGGCCACATCGCGGCCAACTATATCACCCATCCCGACCTCGAGCCCCCCTTCCTCTGTCTCTGCGTCTCCGGCGGCAACACCCTGATCGTGGACGTGGAGGACTACACCCGTCTCCACCTGCTCGGCGCGACGCGGGACGATGCGGCGGGGGAGTGCTTTGACAAGGTCGCCCGCGTGCTCGGCATCGGCTATCCCGGCGGCGGCCCGATGGACCGCTTGGCCGTGGGCGGGGATGACCGGAAATATCCCCTCCCGCGCTCCAGGGTGGACGGCGCGCCGTTGGACATGTCGTTTTCCGGCCTGAAGACGGCGGCGCTCAACACCATCCACAACGCCGCGCAGAAGGGGGAGGCTCTCGACCTGCCCTCCTTCGCCGCCTCCTTTGCCGCGGCGGTGAGCGACGAGCTGGTGCCGCGCGTGATGCTGGCGGCCCGGCAGACCGGCCGGCGGAAGATCGCCGCGGCCGGCGGCGTGGCCGCCAACAGCCGCATCCGCCGCGATCTGGAGGAGGCCTGCTGCGCGCAGGGGTATGAGCTCTTCCTCCCCGAGCTGCGCCTGTGCGGGGACAATGGGGCGATGATCGGCTGTCAGGGCTATTACGAGTACCTCGCCGGCGTGCGCGCCGGGCTGGAACTCAACGGCTATGCCAGCCGCCCGGTGGATTGCGGCGGGTGGCAATAACCGTTATGTCAACGGCGGCGCTGTGGAAAACCGCCTCCGGACCGCCTCCCTTCGGCTGGAAAACCCTTGTGATTACAGGATTTTTGCTGTGGATAACCCTGTGGACAATGTGGATAACTCTTTGTAGACCTCCGGTTGACCGGGCGGTTATGGAGGGTGCATGGCGCGCGCTGTCAAGGGCCGGAGGCCATTTTCTCCCGGGCCGGACCGGATAAATTGCCTGAAAAGCGGGGCGCGACTTTGTGGGATATGCCCGCTTGACAGAAAAGGAGCCGCTCCGGCGTATACCGGCAGTATTCTCCCCTTTCCGACCGGGGCGGGCCGGGGACCTGCGGCGGAATTTGCGGCGTTTCGCGCCCGGGGTGATTGCCATTGCCGGGAGGATGTGCTATAATTTACTATCTCTTTGAACTCGGAGATTTGCAGGCGATTTTGCATAATTTTGATAAAGGTCGTGTGAAATATGGAACAAAAGGGAATTATGCTGTCCGGTATCAAGCCCAGCGGCGAGCTGACGCTCGGCTCCTATCTGGGGGCGATCAAGAACTGGGCGGAGCGCGCGGAGCAGTTTGACTGCTATTACTTCATGGCGGACCTCCACGCCATCACCGTCCGGCAGAAGCCGGCGGATCTGCGCCGGCGCACCCTCGAGCAGCTCGCGCAGTATATCGCCTGCGGGCTGGACCCGGAGCGCAACACCCTCTTCATCCAGAGCCATGTGCCCCAGCACGCGGAACTGGGCTGGGTGCTCAACTGCTACGCGATGTTCGGCGAATTGAGCCGGATGACGCAGTTTAAGGACAAGAGCGCGAAGAACGCGGACAACATCAACGGCGGCCTGTTCACCTATCCGTCGCTCATGGCGGCGGACATCCTGCTCTACCAGCCGGACTATGTCCCGGTGGGGGAGGACCAGAAGCAGCATGTGGAGATCACGCGGACCATTGCCCGGCGCTTCAACAACGTCTATGGCGAGGTCTTCAAGATCCCGGAGACCTATGTGCCCAAGGTGGGCGCGCGCATCATGAGCCTGACCGACCCGACGGCCAAGATGAGCAAGTCGGAGGACGCCGACAGCGGCCGCGTCTGCCTGATGGACCGGCCGGAGGACATCATGCGCGTCTTCAAGCGCGCGGTCACCGACAGCGAGAACTCCATCCGCTTTGACCGGGAGCAGAAGCCCGGCATCTCCAACCTGATGACCATCTACTCCGCCGCCACCGGCCGGAGCTATGAGGAGATCGCGGCGGAGTTTGACGGCCGTGGATACGGCGTGTTCAAGACGGCGGTGGGCGAGAGTGTGGTCGAGCTGCTGCGCCCCATCCGGGAGGAGAGCCTCCGCCTGCTGGCAGATAAGCCCTATCTGGAGTCGGTCTACCGCGCCGGCGCGGAGAAGGCGGGGCACATGGCCAATAAGACGCTGCGCAAGGTGTACAAAAAGGTAGGATTTGTCCCCCGCTGAGCCGGAAGTGAGGAGTACTGTCTTGTGGGTTTGACCAATTATCCCTCTATGGCCATCGTGGTGGCGGCACTGCTGCTGGCGATGGTGATCACGATGGTCAGCATGCCGCTGGTCCGCCGCCTGGCGATCCGGCTGGGCGCCATCGACATGCCGGGTGTGGCCGGGACGGAGAGCGAGCGCCATCTCCACTCCACGCCCACCCCCAGAATGGGGGGCCTGTCCATCTTCCTGGGCTTCTATTTCTCCCTCCAGACGTTCATGAGCTTCAGCCAGCAGCAGGTGAGCATGCTCTGGGGGGCGGCGATCATCGTGGTGCTCGGCATGATCGACGATGCGCGCGGCCTTGGCGCGCTGACCAAGCTGGCAGTGCAGATCGCGGCGGCCATCATCGCCGTCTGCGGCGGCAGCGTCATCAGATTTGTCAGCGTGCCCGAATGGATCTCCCCGAGCGGGCACCTGAATCTCGGCTGGCTCTCCGTCCCGGTCACGGTGATCTGGATCGTCCTCATCACCAACGCCGTCAACCTGATCGACGGGCTGGACGGGCTGGCCGCCGGGGTGTCCGCCATCTCGTCGGTCTGCCTGGTGGTAGTGGCCCTGGGCTACTCTGATATCTCGGTGGCCGTCATCTGCGGGGCACTGGCGGGAGGGTGCATCGGCTTTCTGCCGTACAACATCAGCCCCGCCCGCATCTTCATGGGGGACACCGGCTCGACGTTTATCGGCTATATCCTCGCTGTGGCCTCCATCCAGGGCCTGTTCAAGATCTACGCCATCATCTCCTTTGTCGTCCCCTTTGTCATGCTGGGCCTGCCGATCTTTGACGTCTGCTTTGCCGTCATCTCCCGCGTGAGCCACGGGGAGAACCCGATGAAGGCGGACCGCAAGCATGTCCACTACCGCCTGCTGGACATGGGTCTGAGCAAACAGCAGACGGTGGCGGTGCTCTATCTCGTCTCCGCCTCCCTGGGGCTGACGGCGGTGCTGCTGAGCACGACGGACTTCGGACGGCTGATCCCCCTCGTGCTGGCCGTCATGGTGCTCGGCGTGGCCGGCTTCCGGCTCTACCGCCACCGGCGCAGCCTGCTCAAGGGTGGATTGAAGCTGCCGGATCTCAACCTCCGCCCCCCGAAGAAGGGGGATGCGGCGCGGCGTCAGGACGGCGAGTCCTCCTGACGCTCAGCGCAGCGCGCTCAGAAGCACCAGGCCGAGCAGGATGAGCCACTCCTCGTCCCCCGTCTCCCGGTAGAGCCAGAAGAGCAGGGCGAGGAGAAAGAGGTCTCCGCCCTCCAGCCGGGAGAGGCCCAGCCGCCCCAGCAGGCCGGTCAGGCTGCCGGGCGTGCCGGCAAGAATCTGTCCCAGCGGGGGCGCGCCGGAGGAGGGCTGGGCGCGCGGCTGCTCCGCGCCGTCGAGCGGCGCATAGCCCTCGCGGGGGCAGTAGCGGTTATACATCCTCCTCCCCCCTCATCAGCCCGAGCGCGGCGTGGATGACGTGGCTGACGCGGGCCAGCCCGATCGCCCGGTCCAATGCCTCCCGGCGCTCTGGGCGCAGGAAGGGGCGCAGCGCGGTCAGCAGCTGCTCCTTCTCGCCGCCGCCGCGGCGAAGCTCGCCGAGCAGGGAGAGCAGCCTGCCGATCAGTTCCGGGCTGAGACCTTCCAGCAGGCCGTCCAGCGCGCCGGAGAGCCCCTCCGGCGCGGCGGATGGCCTGTGTTCCGGCTCCGGCGGCTGGACGGAGTCACCGCCGGGCGCCGCCGCCCCGCCTTCGCCGGAGAGGGAGCCGGCCAGCGCCATGATCTGCTCCATGGCTGCGGGTGAGGAGAGAATTTCATGGAGCTTTTCCTCCCAGTCCGCCACAGGACCGCCCCCTCTCTCCGGCTACCGCTTGAGCTGCCGCTCGAGCTGCTCGAGCGCCGCGGCCCCCTCCGGGCTCTCCTGCAGCCCGCTGAGCATCCCCTTCAGGGCGGCAGGGTCGCCCCCCTTGGCCGCCCGTGCGGCCGCATCCAGGTTTCCCCTCTGTCGGAGCAGGTCGATCAGCCGCCGTGTCTCTGGCGACTGGAGCAGCCGGCGCAGTTCGGCCGGCTGGCGCAGCAGGTCTGCCCCCTCCGCCGGACCGGAAGAGCCGGGGCGGGGGTCGGATGATCGCGTCAAGGCAGATTCCCCCTTTAGAGATGGAGTTGCTATTAGTATATGCGGCGGTGTGGGGGATGTGACCGCCCGGCCCGCCCGAGAGAGAAGAGGTCTTTCCGATGAAAATACTGGTCTGTTCCGACTCCCACGGCAACTGGGAGAATCTCCAGCGCGCACTCGAGCTCGAGCGCCCGGACGTGGTCTTCCACCTCGGCGACGGCAGGTCAGACATCCTCCGGGTGATCCGCGACTGGCCGGAGGTGGAGCTGCACAGCGTGGCTGGCAACTGCGACTGGCGCAGCCGCCAGCGCACGGAGGAGATGGTCACGCTGGAGGGCTGCCGCTTCCTCCTCTCCCACGGGCACGAGCACGCGGTCAAGAGCGGCTACGAGGCCTATTTCCACTACGGCCTGCGCCAGCGGGTGGACGTCCTGCTGGCCGGGCATACCCACGTCCCCTGCGTCAAGTATTACCGCGGCGTGCTGCTGATGAATCCGGGCTCCATCGGGATGGGCTCCAGGCCGGGTTACGGCATCCTGGTCCCGGAGGATGGGATCATCACCCGCTGCGAGCTCAAGCGCCTTCCCGACTACGGGCAGAACGGGTGACGGGCAGGCCGTTCCCCCGGCGCAAGTTCTCTGTTGCCGCGCGGGGGTTTGATGGTATAATAGATTATGATCACAGTTGCCGTTTGCAGTGACAGGCGGCGCCGTCCGCCTGCCATTCCGGACGGCACACATTTTCCGGGCCTGCCGGTCCGCGCAGCTGCGCCGCCGGCCCGATCGGGAGGATCAGCATGAATTCAATTGTGGCACTGAAACAAGCACTGCGCCGGGCCTGTCCCGGCATCCGCCTGGTAGAGCAGGCACCCATGTGTGAATATACCACCTTTCGCATCGGCGGGCCGGTGGCTCTGCTGGCGATGCCGCAGACGGCGGAGGAGACGCTCGCGGCCATCCGCGCCGCCCGCAGTCTGGGGATCGAGCCCTTTCTGCTCGGACGGGGGAGCAATCTCCTCTGCGGCGACGGGGCGCTGGACCACCTCGTCATCAAGACCAACCCCGGCCTCAACCAGCTCGAGCGCGTGAGCGAGACGGAGCTGCGCTGCGGGGCGGGGGTGTCCATGCGCGAGGCGGCCTGCTTTGCCCAGCGCTGTGGTCTGACCGGTCTGGAGTTTGCCCACGGCATCCCGGGCACCCTCGGCGGCGGCGTGGTGATGAACGCCGGGGCCTATCACGGGGAGCTGGCGGACGTGGTGACCGAGACCACCGCCCTCGACCGGGACGGGAATATCGTCACCCTCACCGGCGCGGAGCAGGACTTTGCCTATCGCCACAGCGCGTTTCTGGAGGGGGACATGGTGGTGCTCCACTCCATCCTCCGCCTCCAGCCGGGCGATGCGGACGCCGTGCAGGAGAAGATGGACCGTCTGCTCTCCCTGCGCCGGGCCAAGCAGCCGCTGGAGTGGCCCAGCGCCGGGTCGACCTTCAAGCGCCCGGCGGGCGGCTTTGCCGCCGCGCTCATCGACCAGTGCGGCCTCAAGGGGCTGACGGTGGGGGGCGCGCAGGTCTCGGAGAAGCACGCCGGCTTTGTCATCAACCGCGGCGGAGCGACCTGTTCCGATGTGCTCCGCCTGACCGACCAGATCCGCGACCGTGTCCGGAGAGAGACCGGCATCGAGCTGGAGCTGGAGATCCGCCGCCTGAGCTGAACAGGCGGCCAGCCTTGCAGGGGAGGGAACGCGTATGGAGATCATCATCGTCTCCGGCCTGTCCGGAGCCGGAAAGAGCCGCGTGGGCGAATTTCTGGAGGACGCCGGTTTTTACACGGTGGACAATATGCCCGCCGTGCTCATGCCGCGCTTTGCCGAGCTGGCGATGAGCGGCAAGAACAGCCGCTATGAGCGCGTCGCCCTGGTGAGCGATATCCGGGGCGACCACAACTTCGAGCCGCTCTTTCAGGCCATCGACGAGATGCGCGCGATGGGCTGTGACTGCAAGCTCTTCTTCCTCGAGGCCTCCACCGAGGCGGTCATCATGCGCTATAAGGAGACGAGGCGGATGCACCCGCTCAGCGAGCCGGGCGAGAGCCTGGAGTCCGCCATCCGCCGGGAGAAACAGCTCCTCGCCCCGGTGCGCGAGCGGGCGGACTATATCCTCGACTCCACCAGCTTCAACACCACCGCCAAGCTGCGCGCGGCCCTGCTGGAGATGTTCGGGAGCGACACCCTCCGGCGCGCGGGCCTCTCGGTGAGCGTGCAGTCCTTCGGCTTCAAGCACGGGATCACCCTGGAGGCGGACCTGGTGATGGACGTGCGCTTTCTGCCCAACCCCTTTTACATCCCGGCGCTGCGGCGCAAGACCGGCCTGGACGGAGAGGTGCAGGAATTTCTCCACCGCTACCGGGAGACCGCCGTCTTTCTGGAGAAGATGCGCGACCTGCTCGCCTTCCTCCTCCCGCTCTATGAGGAGGAGGGGAAGACCAGTCTGGTCATCGCCATGGGCTGCACCGGCGGGCAGCACCGCTCGGTCGCCATGGCGCATGCCGTGGCGGGGCTGGTCGGGGAACTGGGCTATCCCGTCTCGGAGTTTCACCGTGACATGATGCGCGAGCGGAAGTGAGGATGAGAGGATGAACTACAAGATCCCGTCCGACGGAGGGCCGCATATCGTCGCCATCGGCGGCGGCACCGGCCTGTCCACGATGCTGCGCGGCCTGAAATATTACTCCCGCAACATTACCGCTGTGGTCACCATGGCGGACGATGGCGGGGGCTCCGGCGTCCTGCGGCAGGACCTCGGCATGCCCCCTCCGGGAGACCTGCGCAACTGCCTGCAGGCCCTGGCGAATGTGGAGCCCATCATGGAGGAGCTGCTCGCCTACCGCTTCCCGGAGGGCGTGCTCGCCGGGCAGAGCTTTGGCAATCTCTTCCTCGCCGCCCTCGACGGCATCTCGGACAGCTTCGAGCAGGCGGTCGAGCGGATGAACCAGATCCTCGCCGTGACCGGCCGCGTCCTGCCGGTGACGGACACCAACGTCAACCTGATCGCCGAGTTTGAAAACGGCACCTCCGTGCGCGGCGAGAGCCAGATCTACGCCTTCAAGAAGCAGCAGCACTGCCGCATCAGCCGGGTCCGGATGGAGCCGGAGCGCCCCGGCGTCCTGCCGCAGGTGATCGAGGCGATCGGGCAGGCGGACGTCATCCTCCTCGGCCCGGGGAGCCTCTACACCAGCATCATCCCGAATCTGCTCGTCTCCGGCGTGGCGGAGGCGGTCGCCCGCTCCCAGGCGCTGCGCATCTATATCGGCAATATCATGACCCAGGAGGGGGAGACGGAGGGGTATACCCTCTCCGAGCACATCCGCGCCCTGCTCGACCACGGGGCGCCGGGGATGATCGACCTCTGCCTCGCCAACTCCTCCGGCATCCCGGAGAACGTGCGCGCGCGCTACCGGACGGAAAACGCCCAGCCCATGCTGGTGGACGGGGCCGCGGTGCGCGCGCTCGGCGTGGAGCTCATCTGCGAGCCCCTCGCGGACGAGACGAGGCGGCAGAAGGCGCGCCACGACCCGCAGAAGCTCGCCCGCGCGATCCTCAGCGTGGTGGAGGACAGGTGCGTGCGCATCTGGACGGATCAGGGGGTCCGCTATGTCCGGGAGCACTGAGGAGCGCCGCGCGGGGGAGGAGAGCTTCTCCGCCCAGGTGAAGGCGGAGCTCTGCCGGGAGAAGATGGGCCGCCCCTGCTGCGCGCTGGCGGAGTGCTACGGCCTCCTGCTGTTCTGCAACACCTTTCAGAGCGGAGAGGTCCGCCTGATCACCACCTCCCAGCCGGTCGCCCAGCGGCTGGCGCGCCTGTTCCGGCGCGCGCTGGATGTGACATTTGACGAGGCGCCGGAGAATGCCGGGGCGGGCGGCCAGCTCGTCTTTCGCATCACCGGGGCGGACAAGCTCGCGCGCATCCTCGACGCCTTCGGGCAGGACGCCGCCGGGCTGGTGAACCACCACGTCAACTACGGCCTGCTGGAGGAGAACTGCTGCCGGGCCGCCTTCCTGCGCGGGGCCTTCCTGGCCGGAGGCTCGGTCACAGACCCCCAAAAACGATATCATCTCGAGTTTGCCACCTCGCACTACTATGTCGCCCGCGAGCTCGCCCCGCTGATGGCGGAGCTGGAGCTCTATCCCAAGACCTCGGTGCGCAAGGGGAACTACGTCACCTATTTCAAGCAGAGCGAGGCGATCGCCGACTTTCTGACCACGGTGGGCGCGCCGGTGGCGGCGATGGAGGTCATCAACGCCAAGCTGGAAAAGAACCTGCGAAACCGCGTGAACCGCCGCTATAACTGCGACATGGCCAACGTGGACAAGGCGGTCGCCGCCGCGCAGGGGCAGATCGCCGTGATCCGCCGCCTCCAGGACGGCCCGGACTGGGACAAGCTGCCGGACGCCCTGCGCGCCACCGCCGAGGAGCGCGTGGCCCACCCCGACCTCTCCCTCGGCGAGCTGTCAAAGCTCCTCGGCGTCTCCAAGTCCTGCCTGAACCACCGCCTGCGCCGCCTGCAGGAGCTGGATCGGGCGCAGGGCTGAACGCCCGATCTCCCCTCCCCTCCGAAGCTGAAAAGGAGCTGCCATGTCCTTTGTCCATCTGCATGTCCACAGCGAATTCTCCCTGCTCGACGGCGCCTGCCGCATCCGGGAGCTGGTGCAGCGCGTCAAGGCGCTGGGCCAGAGCGCTGTGGCGATCACCGACCACGGCAACATGTATGGCGTGGTCGATTTTTATAAGGAGTGCAAAAAGGAGGGCGTCCACCCGGTCATCGGCTGTGAGGTCTATGTCGCCCCGCGCACCCGCTTTGACAAGACCCATGACCTCGACCTCGGCGCGCGCCACCTGATTCTTCTCTGCCGGAACGAGACGGGCTACCGCAACCTCTCCTATCTGGTCAGTCAGGCCAACCTGGAGGGGTTCTATATGCGCCCGCGCATCGACCTCGACCTGCTGCGCGAGCACCATGAGGGCCTCATCGCCCTGTCCGCCTGCCTGGCCGGAGAGATCCCCCGCCGCCTGCGCGCGGAGGACTATGACGGCGCGCGGGCGCACGCGGAGATGATGCGCGACCTGATGGGGGAGGGCAACTACTATATCGAGATACAGGACCACGGGCTGGAGGCGCAGCGGGCGATCTTGCCCGGGCTGGTCCGTCTGGCCCGGGAGCTGAAGATCCCCCTCGTGGCGACGAATGACGCGCACTACCTCACCCGCGCCGACGCGCAGGCCCAGGACGTGCTCATGTGCATCCAGACCGGCAAGACGCTGGACGACCCTGGCCGGATGAAGTTTGAGACGGAGGAGTTCTACCTCAAATCAGAGGAGGAGATGCGCGCCCTCTTCCCCGACTGGCCCGAGGCGATCGAGAACACGGCGAAGATCGCAGAGGCCTGCCGGATGGACTTCCAGTTCGGCGTCCACCACCTGCCGGAGTTTCACTATCCGCCCGGCTACGACGCCGCTCGCCTCTTCTCCGAGCTCTGCCTGGAGGGCTACCGCAAGCGCTATCCCGGCGACCCAGAGGGCTACCGAGAGCGGCTGGAGTACGAGATGGACATGATCGGCAAGATGGGGTTTGTGGACTACTTCCTCATCGTGGCGGATTTTGTCCGCTATGCAAAGGGGGCGGGTATCCCCGTCGGACCCGGGCGCGGCAGCGCCGCCGGCTCCATGGTCTCCTACTGCATGGAGATCACCGACGTGGACCCGATGAAATACGCCCTCTATTTCGAACGCTTTCTCAACCCGGAGCGGGTGACCATGCCGGATATCGACATGGACTTCTGCTACCGCCGACGGGGCGAGGTGATCGACTACGTCAACGGGAAGTACGGCGAGGACCATGTCGCCCAGATCGTCACCTTCGGCACCATGGCCGCCCGCGGCGTGCTGCGCGACGTGGGGCGGGTGATGAACATCCCCTACGGGGAGGTGGACCAGCTCGCCAAGCTGGTGCCCACCATGCCGCTGCACATCACGCTGGACGAGGCGATGAAGGTCTCCAAGCCCCTGCGCGAGCGCTATGAGAGCGACGACCAGATCCGCCTGCTGATCGACACCTCGAAAAAGATCGAGGGGATGCCCCGCCACGCATCCAAGCACGCCGCCGGCGTGGTCATCACGCGCCTGCCGGTCTATGAATACGTCCCCCTCGCGCGCAACGACGAGAGCATGGTCACCCAGTATGTGATGACCACCCTGGAGGAGCTCGGGCTGCTGAAGATGGACTTCCTCGGCCTGCGCAACCTCACCATCCTCGACGACGCCCAGCGGATGATCCGCCAGCGAGAGCCGGACTTTGACCTCCACCGCATCCCGGAGGAGGACGAGGCCACCTTCCGCATGCTCTCGGAGGGGAAGACGGCGGGCGTGTTCCAGATGGAGTCGGCGGGGATGACCGGCGTCTGCCTCCAGATGCACCCGCAGTCCATCGAGGACATCACCGCCATCATCGCCCTCTACCGCCCCGGCCCGATGGAGTCCATCCCGCGCTTCATCGCCTGCAAATCCGACCCGTCCAAGATACGCTACAAGCACCCCATGCTGCGCGACATCCTCTCCGTCACCTACGGCTGCATCGTCTACCAGGAGCAGGTGATCGAGATTTTCCGCCGCCTGGCCGGCTTCTCCCTCGGACAGGCGGATATGGTCCGTCGCGCCATCTCCAAAAAGAAGGCGAAGGAGATCGAGAAGGAGCGCCGGAGCTTCGTCTACGGCGACCCGGAGCGGAAGATCGACGGCTGCGTGAAGCGCGGCATCCCGGCGGAGACGGCGGAGGCGATCTACGACGAGATCTACGACTTTGCCAACTACGCCTTCAACAAGGCCCACGCGGTCTGCTACGCCATCGTGGCCTATCAGACGGCTTATTTCAAGTGCCACTATCCGCAGGAGTACATGGCAGCCCTGCTCACCAGCGTGCTCGACTCCAGCGGCCGGGTGGCGGAGTATATCTCCGCCTGTAAGGACATGGGCATCTCCCTCCTCCCGCCGGACGTGAACCGCTCCGGGGCGGACTTTACCGTGCAGGACGGGAATATCCGCTTCGGTCTGGCTGCCATCAAGGGGGTGGGCCGCAGTGTGGTGGAGAAGCTCGAGCGCGAGCGGGCGGCAAACGGCCCCTTCCGCTCCTTCCAGTCCTTCTGCGAGCGGATGTTCGACCAGGAGCTCAACCGCCGCGCGCTGGAGAATCTGATCCGCTGCGGGGCCTTTGACAGCATGGGCGCGCGCCGGAGCCAGCTCGTCATGGTGCTCAACCCCGTGATGGACGCCATCGCCGACAACCGCAGGCGCAATCTGGAGGGGCAGTGCAATCTCTTTGGAGACGGAGCGGAGACGGACTGCGCGGTGGAGGAGGTCCGCCTGCCCAACGTGCCGGAGTTCGCCCCGATGGAGCGGATGAACATGGAGCGGGAGATGACCGGCATCTACCTCTCCGGTCACCCGATGGACACCTACCGCGCCGCCGTCCGCCGGGCGCAGGCGGCGCCGATGGGGCGCATCCTCGCCGATTTCGCCCGCGAGGGCGGGCCGGAGGAGTACTATGACGGCCAGCGTATCCGCCTGGCGGGCATCGTGCTCTCCAGCCGGACGCGGACCACGCGCAGCAACTCCCTCATGGCCTATACCATGCTGGAGGACGACACCGGCTCGATGGAGCTCATCGTCTTCTCCCGTGTGATCGAGCAGAGCGGAAACCTGCTCACCTCCGGCCGCGGCATCGTGGCGGAGGGACGGCTCTCGGTGCGCGATGAGAAGCAGCCGCAGCTCGTCTGCGAGCGGCTCTATGCGCTCGACGGGGACGGCGAGCGCCCGGCTGCCCCCGCGCCCGGGCCGGAGCGCCGGGAGGAGCTGGCCTCCGCCAGGCGCATCTACCTCAGGCTCCCCTCGCTGGAGGACCGGCGGGTGGAGCGCATTCGCAAAATGCTGATCATGTTCCCGGGGAATGGGCAGCTCGTCTTCTGCTGTCAGGACAGCGGGCGGCGCTACGGCCTGCCCTGCCTGATCCACCCCTCCCTCCTCCGGGAGCTGCGCGCCCTGCTGGGCGAGGAGAATGTGTGCGTCAAATGAGACAGAGAATTCCCAAAGAGCTCTCCGAGCTGAAATATACCAACCGCCGGCGCAGCATCTTCAGCCAATTGGCCAAGCTGCTGACCCACCGGGTGTTCTTCATCGGACTGTTCATCGTGCTGCAGCTGGCGGTGCTGGTGCTGATGGTGCTCTATTTCTCCACCTATTTCCTCCAGTTCTATAGCTTTTGCCTGCTCATCAGCGCGATCAGCGTCCTCTGGATCGTCAACCGCAACAGCCATCCGGACTATAAGATCGCATGGATCGTCCCCATCATGGCTTTCCCCCTCTTCGGCGGGCTGTTCTACCTCCTCTTCGGCGGCAACCAGCTCTCCCAGTGGAACCAGCGCCGGATGGAGCGCCTGGGCAAGCTCTCCCGCGAGGCCCTCGCGCGCGAGGGGCAGGAGGCGGAGCAGATCATCTCCTCCAATCCCGCCGCGGGCAATCAGTCGCGCTATCTCTTCCGGACCAGCGGCTTCCCCCCGCATGTGCACACCGACGCGGTCTACTTCCCCACCGGGGAGGAGATGTGGCGCAGCATGCTCGAGGAGATCAGTAAGGCCGAGCACTTCATCTTCCTGGAGTTCTTCATCATCGAAGAGGGCGTCATGTGGAACACCATGCTCGACATCCTGGAGGAGAAGGCAAAGCAGGGCGTGGATGTGCGGCTGATGTATGACGACATCGGCAGCCTCTTCACCGTCCCGAAGAACTACGCCCTGCAGATGGAGCAGCGCGGCATCTCCTGCGCCGTCTTCAACCCCTTCCGCCCGGTGGTCTCCATCCGGCTCAACAACCGCGACCACCGGAAGATCTGCGTGATCGACGGCCACACCGGCTACACTGGCGGCATCAATCTGGCCGATGAGTATATCAACGTCAAGGAACGCTTCGGCTACTGGAAGGACAACGGCGTGCTCCTGCGCGGCGAAGCGGTGTGGAACCTCACGGTGATGTTCCTCTCCAACTGGGACTACACCACCGGGCGTCAGGAGAGCTTTGAGCCCTACCGTCCGGGCCGCTGGAGCGCCGGCATGCCCTCCGGGGCGGGCGTCGTCCAGCCCTACAGCGACAGTCCGCTCACGAGCGAGGCGGTGGGGAGCAACGTCTACCTCAACCTCATCAACCGAGCCACCCGCTATATCTATATCACCACCCCCTATCTGGTGATCGACCACGCCATCACCGTCGCCCTCCAGACGGCGGCCAAGTCCGGCGTGGATGTGCGCATCATCACCCCGCATATCCCGGACAAGAAGATGGTCTTTGAGGTCACACGGGCGCACTACCCCGCCCTGCTGGAGGCGGGGGTGAAGATCTACGAGTTCACCCCCGGCTTCATCCACGCCAAGACCTTTGTCGTGGACGACCAGTATGCCGTGGTGGGGACCATCAATCTCGATTACCGCAGCCTCTACCTCCACTTTGAGTGCGGGGCCTGGATCTATGACCACCCGGTGGTCTGCGACGTGCGCGACGACCTGCTGGCGACGATGGACCAGAGTCAGGAGATCCATCTGGAGGCCGCCGCCCGCCTCGGCTGGCTCAAGCGGCTCCGCCGCGCCCTGCTGCGCCTGTTCGCGCCGCTGATGTGAACGCAAAAAGACGGAAAAGACACAAAAAGGGAGCATCGCAGCGTTCTGTGCTGCGATGCTCCCTTTTGCTTGGCTATGAAGGCTTTACCTGCCGTCTCTGCGTCTGGACTGCAGGCTGTCGTACAGCTCCTCCGCCTTGGTGCGCAAAAGATCGAGGGTCTCGCGGTAGCGCGGCGAGCGCAGGGCGAAGCGGGCGCGGAAGCGGCGGCTGTGCTGCTCCGCCCGCGCGAGCAGGTCGCTGTGGCGCAGCTCCATCGCGGCCAGAGCTGCCTGGAGCCGGGCCTGCTCCGCCGCCTGCCGTCCGGCGCAGCGGAGCTCCTCCTGCCGCTGGGCCAGCTCTGCGCGGGCCTGCTCGGCCAGCGTGAGGAATTTGGCGGTCAGGGCCAGCTTGCGCACGGTGAAGACGGTGTCCGTCAGCACCGCCAGCGCGAGCAGGATGGCGAGCACCCAGCGCAGCGGGGGCTGGAGGAGGTCCATCCATCCCTCTGTCGCCGGATGGATGAGGCGGATGGCGATGTAGGCGATCGCACCCCACCACATACTGATGGGCAGGCAGATGCGCCCGTGCAGGTTGAACGGGACCTTGGAGTAGTCCCAGTAGCGCACATGGGTGGTGGTCTCCAGCAGCCAGCCGACAAAGTACTCCCAGGCGGACATCACGATGCAGGCGGTGGGATAGAAGAGGAGGGGTTGGCCGAGCAGCGGGGTGAAAAAGAGGACGATGAGCAGCATCCCCACCCCATAGATCGGGCAGAGCGGCCCGAAGAGAAAGCCGCGGTAGACAAACCGCCCCGCCTGGGCCGAGCAGTAGACCGTCTCCATCCCCCAGCCGAGGAAGGAGTACCAGAGAAAGTAAAGAAAGAGCTCGGAGAGCGGAATGCCGAGCAGAGCGGGTTCCGTCATGCCGTCACTCCACCAGATGGCTCAGGAGCAGATTGTAGATCGCCTCCGGGCTCTCCTGAAAGCGGCGGCAGATCTGCTCCCCTGTCGCCCGGTCGGGCGTCAGCAGCTCGAGCGTCATCAGATTGCTCTGGTCGTCGTCCAAAATCAGCCGCGCGGAGTAGCCCGAGCCGTCCGCGCGCGGCGTCACCGATGCGCGGACCTGACGGGCGCGCAGGAGACGGCGGTTGAGGGCGTCTGCGTTGCGGTCACAGCGCACGCGTACGGAATAGGGCAGCTCCTCCTCCGTGGCCTTGCCGTTGCTGCGGCCCTTGGGGGTGATGGAGATCAGCCCCTCCGCGTTGGTCTGCACATGGCCGGTCTCCTCCAGCTTGGAGAGCGCCTCGGCGAACTCAAAATAGTTCACGCCCTCGTCGCACAGGGCGATGTCGGTCAGGTCCGGCATGGAGACCGGCACATCCAGCCGCGCGAGGATATAGAGCAGCAGCTCCATCACCTCCAGCGGCGTCTTGATAAAACCGATGGACATTTCGGGGGTCCTCCTTCCAGACAGGCGGACGCCGGGCGGCCCGCCGGATGGTTCATGGACAACATTATACCGTCAATCAGGCTGCGCCGCAAGTCCGGCGGCGCGCCCTGAGACTGTCGAAAAACGATGCTGAGACTTACATGATAGAGTAGCGGGGGTGCGGAGGCAGGGGCCAAGGGCCCCTTCGCGTGCAGTCAAAAACGGACTCAGCGTGTCAAAAAGACTTTTTTGACACGCTGAGGGCATGCAGTCGGACTGCACGCCCTCAGAAGTGATGCGGATATGCCCTCAGCGGGCGGAGGGCATCAGACCCTCGATCGTCTTCACGCCAGTGGCGCTGTCGGTGGTGTAGGAGAAGGTGATGACGCTCCCCGGGTCCATTCCGCCGAGCTGCGTGGCGAGGGTCTCGCTGCACTGGAAGACCTGCGCCTCACCGTCGATCATGACCTCCACCGAATGACTGTCCACCTGCCCGACCAGCTCGCCGGTGGCTTGCTCGGACACAGTACCGGTGAGGATCACGTTCGCATCGGTCACGGTGTAGAGAAAGAGGGGGTCGGCGATGCCGTCTGCATAGGGGTTGTCCTTCAGCGTGAAGGTGGCGGTGGAGACCACGGCCCCCTCCTCGGAGGTCAGCACTGCCTCGGCGGTGTATGTGCCGTCGCCGTTTGCGTTCCAGGCGGTGATGGTGGTCTCCGTAGCGCTGCGGTCAGACATCCAGACCAGGGCAAAGGCGTCCCAGCCCTCGTCATAGCTCAGGCCGTGCTCCTCGGGCACCAGGGTGTCGATGGGGAGATCGGAGTAGTCCCCGAAGGCGGCCGCCGCGCACTCCTGCACCGACTGGCGGACGTAGAGCCCGTCGTTCTCGCCGGTGGCCGTCAGCAGATCACTGTGATTGCTGAGTATGTGATACAGGACACTCCAGAAGTAGTCGATGTAGAGGGCGCTGTGCGCGGTGGTCCCATCGGAGGCCAGCAGGATGCTGTCAAAGATGGGGAGCATGGCCTGCGCCTCCTGCGGGATCTCCGCGGGGGCGTCCGTCCCGCCGTCTGCCGGGGTCTCCGTCTCCCCGCCCTCCAGGGTCTCCGCCGCGCCGTCCTCCGGCAGCCCGGTCTCCGGCGTGTCCTCATTCGGCGTGTCCTCGGGGGTCTCCTCTGGGGTCTCCTCCGGGAGCTCGGTATCTTCCGGGGTCTCCTCCTGCGTCTCGCCGGAAGGGGCGGAGCCGTCCTCTGCGCCGTCCTCCGTCGCGGCGGGGCCACTGCAGGCGGCGAGCGCCAGCGCGAAGGCCAGGGCCAGCAGCAGGGCGAGCAGTTTTCTGAGCTTCATGGCAAATACCTCCTCATGATTTGGAAATAGTTGGAATGATTTACAAAAACCGGAAGGACGGGGCGTCCTTCCGGAATCTGACGGATCAGCTGTTCATCTGCTTGCGGCGGCTGAGGTTCATCGTGCCGTCCTGCATCTCCCGGATGGACTCCAGGCTCTTGCCGGTGCCATAGGCCACGCAGGAGATGGCGTCGTCCGCGACATGGGTCTCGATGCCGGTGTGCGACTCCACGAGCTGGTCAAAGCCCCAGACCAGGCTGCCGCCGCCGGTCATGACGATGCCGTTGGTGGAGATGTCCGCCACCAGCTCGGGCGGCGTGCGCTCCAGAACGCCGTGGATGGCGTCCACGATCCGTTGGGCGGGCTCCTCAAAGGCCTCGATCATCTCGCTGGAGGAGACGGAGATCACCCGCGGCAGGCCGGTCATCTGGTCGTGGCCGGTCACCTCGACCGTCTGCTCCTCCGGGCGGGGGAAGACGCAGCCGATGGAGATCTTCAGCTCCTCTGCCGTGCGCTGGCCGATGAGCACATTGTGCTTGCGGCGGATGTAGCGGATCACGGCCTCGTCAAACTGGTCGCCCGCGATTTTGATGGAGGTGGACTCCACCACGCCGGAGAGGGAGATCACCGCCACGTCGGTGGTGCCGCCGCCGATGTCCACCACCAGGTGGCCCTCCGGCTGGGCGATGTCGATGCCCGCGCCGATGGCGGCCGCGACCGGCTCCTCGATCAGGTAGACCTTGCGCGCCCCGGCCTGAATGCCGGCGTCAATGACGGCGCGCTCCTCCACCTCGGTGATGCCGGAGGGGACGCAAATGACCACGCGCGGCTTGAACAGGCGCACCGGCGCCACCTTGCGGATGAACTCGCGCAGCATCCGCTCAGTCATGTCATAGTCGGAGATCACCCCGTCGCGCAGCGGGCGCAGGGCGACGATATTGCCCGGGGTGCGCCCCAGCATCCGGCGCGCCTCGGTGCCCACCTTGAGCAGGCGGCCGGTGGTCTTGTCGATGGCGACCACCGACGGCTCGCGCAGCACGACGCCCTTGCCCTGCACATAGACCAGGACGGAGGCGGTGCCAAGGTCAATGCCAATATCTCGTACAAAGCTCATATTCATACACCTTCCAGGGGAAATGGTTACCGCTGCGGGAGGATAACATAATCCCGCCCGCGTACAGATATTATACCCATTCCCGCCCGGCATTGCAATTGCCGCTGTGCCACTTCTCCGGGAAAAACAGAAAAATTTATCCGTCTGTTTCGACAGTTTTCCCCATTCCGCCCCGCGCGAGGGCGAGGCAGACCACCTCGGCTGCGCCCGCGGCGAGCAGGACGCGGCCGCATGCGGAGAGGGTGGAGCCAGTGGTCACCACGTCGTCCACCAGCAGGACCCGCCGCCCCGCGACCTCCGCGCCCCGGCGGAGGCGGTAGGCGTCCGCGGCGTTTGCCTCCCGCGCCCGGCCGGGCAGGGAGGACTGCGGCCTCGTGTGCCGGACCTTGTCGAGCAGGCGCACCGGCTCCATACCGTAGGCCCGGGCCGCCTCGCGGGCGAGCAGGCGGGCCTGGTCGTAGCCGCGGCGGTAGCGCCGCCGCCAGTGCAGCGGGGCCCAGGTGACGAGGTCGGGCGGGGTGGGGAAGTGATCTTGCGCGCATGCGCGCAGCAGCGGCCCGTAGGCCGCTGCATAGGTCTGTCTTCCGTGAAATTTGAACCGCCGCAGCGAGCGCTTCACCTGGTTTTCATACCGCAGCGGGGCGGCGCAGAGGGTGAAGTCGATGCCGCAGAGGAGTGCCTCCCGCCCGGCGGTGTACGGCAACGTCTCCCGGCAGAGCGGGCAGATGCCGAGGGCGGGCGCGCCCGCGCCCAGCAGGCCGCCGCAGAAGACGCACCTGGGCGGGTAGATCAGGTCGAGCAGGCGCCTGGCCAGCGCGGCGGGGGAGGACACGGCTCAGCGCGCCTGGGAGAGCTGGCCGTCCAGATAGGCGGCGGCCTCCATCAGGTAGTTGGGCTGGTGGGCCTCCAGACGGCCCGCATCGCAGTCGGCGGCGAGGGTGGGGTCCATCGGGAGCTGGGCGAGCACGGGCACATGGTGCGCCGCGGCCACCTCGGCGATCTTGCTTTGGCCGAAGATGTGGTGCCGCTTGCCGCAGTCGGGGCACTGGAAGTAGCTGAAATTTTCAATCAGGCCGAGGACGGGGATGGTCATCAGCTCCGCCATCCGCAGCGCCTTGGTGACGATCATGGAGACCAGGTCCTGCGGGGAGGTGACCACCACGATGCCGTCCACCGGCAGGGACTGGAAGACGGTGAGCGGCACGTCGCCCGTTCCGGGAGGCATGTCCACAAACAGGTAGTCCACGTCCCCCCAGTAGGTCTCATTCCAGAACTGCTTGACCGCCCCGGCGATCACCGGACCGCGCCAGACGACGGGATCCGTCTCGTTGTCGGTGAGCAGGTTGAGGGAGATCACCTCGATGCCGCCCCGGGTCTTGGCGGGGAGCATCCCCTCCTCGGCGGCCATAATCCGCCCGGAGAGCCCAAAGCCCTTCGGGATAGAGGGGCCGGTGATGTCCGCGTCCAGGATGCCGACCTTCTTCCCCAGCCGGGACATCGCCACGGCCAGCGTGGAGGTCACCATGCTCTTGCCGACGCCGCCCTTGCCGCTCACCACGCCGATGACGTGACCGATCCTGGAGAAGGGGTTGGCCGCCTCGTGCAGGTCCTGCGGCGCGGTGCGCTCAGAGCAGTTGGCGCTGCAGGTGGAACAATCGTGCGTACACTCTGCCATTGTGAAAGACTCCTTTGTCCGCCCGGCGCATGGCCGGGCATGTGCTTCTCTGTCAGTATAACATATTTTTCGTGGGACAGATATGTTTTTTTTGCAGGCTTGGAAATCAATGCCGTCCGTAGCTCCCGCCGCCGATGAACTCGCGGATGAGCGAGTTCTTCGGCACCAGACTGTCGTCGATGGGCACGAACCGGTCAAAGGCCCAGATCATCTCCAGAATCTCCCGCCGCCGGACGTTCTCCGCCGGGAGCTGCTGGAACAGCGGCTCGGCGAACTGGCGCAGGACGTTCACCTCATAGGGGAGGGAGGAGTCAAAGATCAGGTCCGCCTGGTGCTTGAAGGGGGAGATATACATCTTCTCCCCCCGGCGCACATTGTCCCACATGGCGAGGGTCCCCGCCACATCCGTCCCGCGGAAGAGCAGGTCGCGCACCGCCCGGCGGGTCAGGCGCATCCAGGTTCCCTTGAAGACCACCTTCCCCAGACGCAGAACGTTGGAGCGGGCGGAGATATAGACCTTGAAGGCTCCCGGATGCTGCCCGGCGAGGTCGTCGTTCAGGGCGTGGATGCCCTCAAAGATGGCGACCTCGTCCCGGCCGAGGCGCAGCGGGGTCTCCGCGCCCGCCCGGCGGCGCTGGTGGGCGAAGTCGAATTGGGGGATGCCGATCTCCTCCCCCCGCTCGAGGGCGGAGAAGTGCCGGTGCAGCAGCTCCATATCCAGGCAGCGCGGGGACTCATAGTCGTAGTCCCCCTCCGGGGTCTTGGGGCCGTTCACCCGGTCCGGGGTCTGGAAGTAATTGTCCAGGGCGATGGCGTGGGTGCCCACCCCCCGGCGGCGCAGCTCCTCCTCGATCTTGAGGGCGGTGGTGGTCTTTCCTGAGCCGGAGGGGCCGGAGAGCAGGACGATGGGGCTCCTGGCGCGGTTTTCCAGGATGTGCTCCGCCGCCTGGCAGACGTGGCGCTGATAGCTCTCGTCGCTCTCAGCCAGGAAGGCCGCCGGATCGCTCGCGGCCCGGCGGTTGATCTCAACGAGCAGATAGGACATGGGAAACCTCCTGTCAGCCGCCCAGCAGCGCATGGTAGAAGGGAACGAGGGCCTCCTTCTCCCGGCAGAGCTGCTGGATGCGCTGGATATACTCATAGGGATATTTCGGGTTGGTCAGGCGGTCGATCTTGCCGGTGCGCGGGTCGGTGAGCTTGGTGGAGCCGCCCGCACCGAGGGCGAGGATGGTGTGCAGCTCCTCCATGATGCACACGTTGTACACCCCTTCCGTGCCCGGCCTGCACCAGCCGATGTTCTCCAGTGCGCCGGACATGTACTTTTGCCGGTAGAGGTAGTAGGGGCGGTAGCCCGCCGCCTCCAGCCGCGGCCAGGCGTAGGCGAGCATCCGCGCCGTCTCCTCTCCGCTGGGGAGGCTGTGCTGCTCGAGCATCAGCCGCGCGCCCTTCTTCAGCGCGAGGGTGTGCACCGTGATGTTCTCCGGCGCGAGGGAGAGGACGGTCTCCAGCGTGTCGCGAAAGCCATCCTCCGTGTCCTCCGGGAGACCGGCGATCAGGTCCATGTTGATCGCCCAGTCCCCGCTCCGGCGTGCGAGGTCGTAGGCGCGCAGGACGTCGGCTGCGGTGTGCGCCCGGCCCATCGCCCGCAGGACGTGGTCCTGCATCGTCTGGGGATTCACGGAGAGCCGGTCCACCCCGTAAGAGCGCAGCACTGTGAGCTTCTCCGCCGTGATGGTGTCCGGTCGCCCGGCCTCCACGGTGCACTCGCTCAGACCTGTGAGGTCGAGCGCGCGGTGGAGCTGGCCGAGCAGGCGGTCGAGCTGGGCGGGGGAGAGGGTGGTGGGAGTCCCGCCGCCAAAGTAGAGGGTGCGCACCCTTGCCCCCACCTGCGGGAGGAGGCGGGCGGCGGCGTCGATCTCCTGCCCAAGGGCGTCCAGATAGGGCTCCACCAGACGGAGTGCGCGCTGGATGTCCGCCGAGACGAAGGAGCAGTACGCGCAGCGCGTCGGGCAGAAGGGGATGCCCACATAGAGCGAGAGCTCCTCCGGGCGCAGGCCGCGCTCGATCTCCAGCCCCGCCTCCGCCGCCTCGAGGGCGAGGCGGGTCCGCTGGGGGGAGACGAAGAACTCCTCCCGGAACTGCCGCTCCACCGCCTCCCGGCTGGCGCCGCCCGCCAGCGCCTTGGCGGCCAGCTTGGCCGGGCGGACTCCGGTGAGCGCGCCCCAGTCGGGCGCGTGGTCGAGCAGGGGGAGGGCGGCCCGGTAAAAGGACTGCTTCAGGATACGCTGGCAGAGCCTGTCCCGTTCCAGCGCGCCGCCATCCTCCGGCAGGGCTGTCTCCGCCGTCCCCTCGGAGGTCTGCGCGCCGAGGGTGAGGCGGGTGCTGGCGGCGGCCGTGCCGCCGCGGAGGGTCAGGGTGCTGCGCGCGGCGTCCTCGCCGGGGGCGGGGGGCGCGTCGGGATATTCCGGCCGCTGGCCGGGAAAGAGAATGAGCATGATCTGCTCCACCGCATAGCGGTAGTCATGCCCCTCAAGCGTGAGCTTCATGGAAAATCCATCCTTGCAAAATGGGCGGTATTTGCCTATCATAGTCTCTGCCGGGCGCCTGGCCCGGGAGAGGAGAGAGTTTGCATGAATCGAAAAGCTGCCCTGTCCGTCGTTCTGGCGGGCGTGCTCTGGGGCATCATCAGCCTGTTCGTCCGCCGCCTGAACGCCGCCGGACTGGGGGCGATGCCCATCGCGCTGGTGCGCATGGCGGTCTCCGCCGCCGCCTTCACCGGCTTTCTGGCGGTGACAGACCGGGAGAAGCTGCGCATCCGCCCGCGCGACTGGTGGATGTTCGCCGGGACGGGGATCGTCAGCGTGACCCTCTTCAACGGGTTCTATTTCACCACCATCCAGCGCAGCGAGGCGTCGGTCGCGGTGGTGCTGCTGTACACCTCGCCGGTGTTTGTGATGCTGCTGTCCGCCCTGCTCTTTCACGAGCGGATCACCGCGCGCAAGCTTGCGGCCCTCGGGATGACCTTTGCCGGGTGCGTCCTGGTCGCCGGGCTCACCGGGGGCGCGGCGGCGATCGGGCCGGACGTGCTCCTGTTCGGCCTGGCCTCCGGGCTGTTTTACGCCCTCTATACCATCTTTGGCCGCGTCGCCCTCGGGCGGTATGACACGATGACGGTGACCGCCTATACCTTCCTCTTCGGTCTGGCGGGGTCGCTCCCCCTCGGCGAGGCGGGGCGGGTGGCTGCCGCCGTCGCCGCGGAGCCCGGGCTGATCTGGTACTGCCTCGGCATCGGCGTGGTCTGCACCGTCCTGCCCTATCTGTTTTACACCTGGGGGCTGGAGCGGATGGAGTCCGGCCTCGCGGCCATTCTGGTGGCGGTGGAGCCGCTGGTGGGCGCCCTGATCGGCATGACGCTCTATCAGGAGGACTGCAGCCCGTCCAAGCTCGCCGGCATCGCCCTCATCCTCGGCTCCATCCTCGTGCTCAGCTGGCCGGAGCGCGTCAGCGCCCCATCGCCTGACGGAGATAGGGGTTGACCTGCCGCTCCCGCTCCAGAGTGGAGGCGCCCATGTGGCCGGGGTAGACCTGATAGTCCCCCTCCAGCTCCCCCAGACGGCGCAGGGAGGCGAGCAGGGCGGCGGTGTCGCTGTTAGCAAAGTCCGTCCGCCCGCAGGAGCCGGCAAAGAGGGTGTCCCCGGTGAAGAGGACGTCCCCCACCCGGAAGGTGAGCCCGCCGGGGCTGTGGCCCGGCGTCTCGAGCACCTCGATGGTGAGCGCGCCGAGGGAGAGGGCGTCCCCCTCCTGGACAAAGCGGGCCTCGTCCAGCTCCCCCAGCCCATCGGCGGAGGGGATGACAAAGCCGGTGGGACAGAGGGGGTAGTCCTTCCGGCTCAGACAGACCGGCAGCGGCCCCGCCGCAGCCAGAAAATCGCGCACTCCGTCCACATGGTCAAAGTGGCCGTGGGTGAGCAGGATCATCTCTGCCCGGTAGCCGGCGGAGGAGAGGGCCTGCGCCAGTGCGCCGCCGTTATCGCCCGGGTCGATGACGGCGGCCTTTTTGCTCTCCTCATCGCCGAGAAAATAGCAGTTGGTCTGCACCATGCCGACGGTCATGCGGCGGATGAACATGGAAATCCCTCCCATTCAGAGTGTATCGGTGTCAAAGAGCAGGGTCACCGGCCCGTCGTTGACGGAGGCGACCGCCATCTCCGCCCCGAATGCCCCGTGCTCCGGCGGGAAGCCGAGGTCGCGGCAGCAGTCGAGAAAGAATTCGTAGAGCGGCTCTGCCGCCTGCGGCGGTGCAGCGTGGGAGAAGCCGGGCCGGCGGGACTTCACGTCGGCGTAGAGGGTGAACTGGCTCACCACCAGCAGCGAGCCGCCCACGGCGGCCAGGTCCAGATTCATCTTGCCGCCCTCGTCCTCGAATACCCGGCAGCGGCAGATCTTCTCCGCCAGGCGGCGGGCCTGCTCCTGCGTGTCCTCCGGGCCGACGCCCAGCAGGACGAGGAAGCCCCGGCCGATCTGTCCGCAGACCGCTCCGCCGATGGAGACAGAGGCGGAGGAGACGCGGGTCACAACAGCTCTCATCGGTCCGCCCCCTCTCAGTGGTTGGACCGGCGCACGTCGATCACGCCGGAGATGCCGTGCAGCTTGCGCATGACGTCCTTGAGCTGGTCGCTGTCGCGTACCACCACCAGGGCGGTGATGAGGGCGTAGCCGTCCGGCATGCCCTTGGCGATGAGGGAGTCCACCCGGATCTTGGCCGCCGAGAGCACCGCCGCCACGTCCAGGAAGAGGTTCTGCCGGTCCTTGGCGGAGATGTCCAGGCTGGTCTGATAGCCGTCGATCTCGCTCGCGCCCCAGGAGACGGAGAGCCAGCGGCCCTGGTCCTCCCGGCGGCGGTCCGGACTGGCGTTCGGGCAGTCCTGCCGGTGGACGGAGACGCCGTAGCCGCGGGTGACAAAGCCGATGATGGGGTCGCCGGGCACCGGGGTGCAGCACTTGGCGAACTTGACCATGCAGTTCTCCAGCCCCTCGACGATGACGCCGCTCTTGGTGTGGGTGAACTTCTTCTGCGGCAGGGGGGCGAGCTCCCGGTTGGCAGAGATGTGCAGGTCCATCTGCGCCGCGTCCTCCGCCTGGAGGGAGGCCTGGCGCTCGCGCTCCTCCCGGCTGATGCGCAGCATCTCGTCCCGGATGCGGGTGACCGCCTTGGCGCTGGTGATGCCGCCGTAGCCGATGGCGGCGTAGAGGTCGTCCAGAGAGCCGTAGCGCGCCTTTTTCAGCACGCGAGGGAGGACGTCCTCCTGGGTGATCTGGGCGATGGTGTATCCGGCGCGCTTGAGCTCGGACTCGAAGGCGGCGCGGCCGCTGGCGATGTTCTCATCCCGCCGCTCGCGCTTGAACCACTGGCGGATCTTGTTGCGCGCCTCGTTGCTCTGGCAGATCTTCATCCAGTCCCGGCTGGGGCCGCGGGCGTTCTTGGAGGTCATGATCTCCACAATGTCGCCGTTGTGGAGCTGGGAGTCGAGAGTGACGATCCGCCCGTTCACCTTCGCGCCCACCATCCGGTTGCCGACGGCGGAGTGGATGGCGTAGGCGAAGTCGATCGGCGTCGAGCCGGCCGGCAGGCTGACCACATCCCCCTGCGGGGTGAAGACGAAGACCTCGTCGGAGAAGAGGTCCACCTTGAGCGACTTGACAAACTCCTCCGCGTCCGAGCCCTCCTGACTCTCCAGCAGGCGGCGGACCCACTCGTAGGAGGTCTCGTTGCCCAGCTCCTGGCCGCCGCCCTGCTTATACTTCCAGTGGGCGGCAATGCCGTATTCCGCCGTCTCGTGCATCTCCCAGGTGCGGATCTGTACCTCAAAGGGGATGCCCTGCCGGCCGATGACGGTGGTGTGGAGCGACTGGTAGAGGTTGGGCTTCGGGGTGGAGATATAGTCCTTGAACCGGTCAGGGACGAGGTTGAACATATTGTGCACGAAGCCGAGCACTTTATAGCAGTCGGCCACCGAGTCCACGATCACGCGCAGGGCGTAGAGGTCGAAGATCTCGGAGAGGGTCTTCTGCTTGGTGTAGATCTTGCGGTAGATGGAGTAGATGGACTTGATGCGCGAGTAGATGGTGCACTGGACGCCCTCCTGATCCAGCCGCTGCTTGATCTTGTTCTGCACGCTGATGAGAAATTCCTGCTGGTGGGAGGTGACGGCGGCCAGCTCATCCTCGATCTCGCGGTAGCCCACCGGGTCGAGGTATTTGAGCGACAGGTCCTCCAGCTCCCACTTGATGCGCTGCATGCCGAGACGGTGGGCGATGGGGGCGTAGATCTCCATCGTCTCCAGCGACTTCTCCCGCTGCTTCTTCGGGGTCTGGTACTGCATCGTGCGCATATTGTGCAGCCGGTCGCAGAGCTTGACGAGCACCACGCGGATGTCCTTGCTCATCGCCATGAGCATCTTACGCAGGTTCTCCATCTGCTTCTCTTCCATGGAGACGTACTGCACCCGCGTGAGCTTGGTCACCCCCTCCACCAGGTCAGCCACCGTCGCGCCAAAGCGGGCGGCGATCTCCTCATGGGTGACATCGGTGTCCTCGATGCAGTCGTGCAGCAGGGCGGCGATGAGCGAGTCGGGGTCCAGCTTGAGATCGGCCACGATGTCCGCCACCGCGAGCGGATGGGTGATATAGGGCGTCCCGTCCCGCCGGAGCTGCTTGGAATGGTGATTGTCCGCGAAGTGGAACGCATCGCGCAGACGCTGGCAGTCCAGAGAGGGGTTATAGGCCAGCACCTTCTCCTCCAGCGCCTGATACATCTCTAAAATAGGGTCCATACCCTCAACCTCCCTCTTGTTCTCCCGGGTCGCGCAGGCGGCGCAGGACCTCGGAGGCCTCCAGGTCCACCTTCGGACCGGAGGCGCGCACAGTGATGATCAGCGCGTCCGCCTCCCGCTCCAGGCCGATCAGCCCGCGCTCGCGGAAAACCTCCAGACAGACCATCGTACGCCCGAACTCCCTGCCGGGTCCGCCTGCGCGTGCGATCTTCTGGAACAGGCGCTCCGGCGACTCGCGCAGGGCGCGCTCCCCCGCGCTGCGGGCGAGATAGCGCCACACGGCGACAAAGTCCTGACGCTCCGGCGTCAAGCGCAGGCGCTCCGCGCCGGAGAGCGTCTCTCCGGCACAGTAGCGCAGATAGAGCTGCCGGCCCTCCGCCGCAGCGGCCCGGGCCGGGCGCAGGTCGCACACGAGCAATTGGGCGGTGTGCGCGCCGCGAAAATCGTTCACCTGGAGCTGAAAGGCCACATCCACCCGTCCGCCCACCACAAGCTGCGCATCGCGCGGGGTGGCGGAGAAGAAGATGCCCTCGAGCTGCATCCCGCTCTTGCGCAGGCGCAGGCGGGTGTGCCGCCCCCCGCCCACGCGGGTAAAGCCGGCCACCGTCACATTGGACAGGGCGAAGACGGGGGGGGGATTGCCTGTCCCGTGCGGCTCGAGCAGGGAGAGGGAGTGCGCGTGCTTCCAGCTGATGAGGTGCGCGTCCGGCAGGAGCACGTCCACCGTCAGGCTGGAGGCCGCCGGATGGGCGGCGTACCATGCCGAGGCCAGCGCGCTCATCCGCGCGCGGAAGGGGGCGATCTGCCTCTCCTCGATGGAGAAGCCGGCCGCCAGTTCATGGCCGCCGAAGGTCTCGAGCAGCCCGGCGCATTGCTCCAGCGCCTCAAAGAGGTTGAACTGCCCGTAAGACCGGCAGGAGCCCTTCCCGTGTCCGTTTTCCAGGCAGATCATGAAGACAGGCACATGGTACTGCTCGGCGAGGCGGGAGGCGACGATGCCCACCACCCCCTGATGCCAGTGCTCTCCGGCCAGGACGATGGCCCCGCGCGCGGCCTCCGGATGGCGGTCGAGGTAGTCGCGGCACTGCTCAAAGGTGTCCAGCTCCACCGCCTGCCGGTCCCGGTTGAGGGCGCAGAGCTGGCGGGCGAGGAGTGCGGCCTCCGCCGCGTCCCGGGTGAGCAGCAGCTTGACCGCCAGCTCCGGACAGCCCATCCGCCCGGCGGCGTTGATGCGCGGGGCGAGGGAGAAGCTGATGGTGGAGGCGGTGAGCGCCTTGCCCGCCTGCCCCGCCTCCTGCAGGAGGGCGGCGAGGCCCGGTCTCGGCCCCTGCGCGAGGCGGCGCAGGCCGAGGGAGACGATGGCGCGGTTTTCCCCGGTGAGGTCCATCACGTCCGCCACCGTGCCGATGGCGGCAAGGTCGCAGTACTCCGCGAGCGCCGCCGGCCGCTCCTCCTCCGGCGTCAGCGCCAGGACCAGCTTGAGGGCGACCCCCACCCCCGCGAGCATCTGAAAGGGATAGGAGCAGTCCGGCCGGTGAGGGTTGACCACCGCGGCGGCGGCCGGCAGGCGGTCCTTGCACTCGTGGTGGTCGGTGATGACGACGTCCATGCCGAGCGAGGCGGCAAAGGCGGTCTCCTCCACGTTGGTGATGCCGCAGTCCACGGTGACGATCAAAGTGACGCCGCGCGCGTGCAGCTCGGAGATCGCCGCGCAGTTGAGCGAGTAGCCCTCCGTCAGGCGGTTGGGCACATAGGGCAGCACCTCCGCCCCTGCCCGGGCCAGAAAGGTGGCCAGCAGGCAGGTGGCCGTGATGCCGTCCACGTCGTAGTCCCCGTAGACACAGATCCGCTCCCCGCGCCGGAGGGCCTGATGCAGGCGCGCGGCGGCGCGGTCCATATCGCGCAGCAGGAGGGGGTCGTGCAGCAGCTCTTCGCCGCTGCGCAGGAAGTCGTATGCCCGCTGCGGTGTGTCATAGCCCCGGGCCGCCAGCACCAGCGCCGGCAGGGGGGGAATATTTGCCTGTTCCAGTACCGCTGCCGCCTCCGGCCGGCCGGTACGAAAATCCCATTGGTCGTATTTCATGTCGTTCCTCAGTCAGAGACGCCCGCGGGCCGCCCGGCCGTTGGGAGAAAGAGATAATTAAACACATTATAGCAAAGGTTTTCGCCGCTGACAAGTCTGCCGCCGCGGGATGCGGGACGGCGCGGGCGGAATTTTCCTTGACAAGCGGAGGAGAGGAGGCTATACTGTAACCACTTGACAAAAAGCGAAGATGGGGAGGAGTACGCGCTCCCGCCGCGGGAAAGAGAGGCGCCGTTTTGGTGAAAGGCGCTCCACGGCAGGCGCGGAAGGTCGCCCCGGAGCTGCGCCCCCGAAGCGAGCGTAAGGGGCTGCCGGTCCCCGCCGTTACCGGGTCAGAGAGCAGGACCGGCCCCCCGCCGGCCTGAATTCAGGTGGTACCGCGGATCATTCGCCCTGAGCATCGGCTCAGGGCGTTTTTTCATCCCGCCGCCGGAGAAAACAGAGGAAACGGAGCGTGAACAGCCATGGCAAGAGAACTGCCAAAGGTGTATGAACCCAGTCAGGCCGAGTCCCGCATCTACGAGATGTGGGAGAAAAACGGCTGCTTCCGGGGCCATCGGGACCCGGAGAAGAAGCCGTTTACCATCGTCATGCCGCCCCCCAACGTCACCGGCCAGCTCCACATGGGCCACGCGATGGACGCGACGCTGCAGGACATCCTCATCCGCTTCAAGCGGATGCAGGGCTATAACGCCCTCTGGGTGCCGGGCACCGACCATGCCGGCATCGCCACCCAGATCAAGGTGGAGGAGGAGCTGCGGACCAAGGAGGGCCTCACCCGCTACGACCTCGGCCGGGAGAAGTTCCTCGAGCGGGTCTGGGACTGGAAGAACAAGTACGGCAACCGCATCGTCGAGCAGCAAAAGCGCCTGGGCGCCTCCTGCGACTGGGAGCGCTCCCGCTTCACGATGGACGAGGGCTGCTCCAAGGCGGTGCGCGAGGTGTTCGTCTCGCTGTATGAGAAGAACCTGATCTACAAGGGCAGCCGGATCATCAACTGGTGCCCCCACTGCGTCACCGCCCTGTCCGACGCCGAGGTGGAGTATCAGGACAAGCCCGGCCACCTCTGGCACATGCGTTATCCCCTCAAGGACGACCCGACGCAGTATCTCGTGGTGGCCACCACCCGGCCGGAGACCATGATGGGCGACACCGGCGTGGCGGTGAACCCGAAGGATGAGCGCTACCGCGACCTGGTGGGCAAGACCTGCATCCTGCCCATCATGAACCGTGAGATCCCCATCGTGGCGGACGATTATGTGGAGATGGACTTCGGCACCGGCTGCGTGAAGATGACCCCCGCCCACGATCCGAACGACTTTGAGGTGGGCCTGCGCCACAACCTGGAGGTCATCCGGGTCCTGGACGACAACGGCCGCGTGAACGCCAACGGCGGCAAGTACGAGGGGATGGACCGCTACGAGTGCCGCAAGACGGTGGTGGCCGACCTGGAGGCGATGGGCCTGCTGGAGAAGGTGGAGGATTATTCCCACAACGTCGGCACCTGCTACCGCTGCCACAACGACGTGGAGCCCATCATCTCCGCCCAGTGGTTCGTGCGCATGAAGCCGCTGGCCGAGGAGGCCATGCGGGTGGTGCGCGACGGTGAGGTGAAGTTCGTCCCCGACCGCTTCTCCAAGACCTACATGAACTGGATGGAGAACGTGCACGACTGGTGCATCTCCCGCCAGCTCTGGTGGGGCCATCAGATTCCGGTGTGGTACTGCGCCGACTGCGGGAAGATGACGGTCGCGCGCGAGGACCCCGACCGCTGCGCCCACTGCGGCTCGGCGCGCATCGAGCGCGACCCGGACGTGCTGGACACCTGGTTCTCCTCCGCGCTCTGGCCGTTTTCCACCCTCGGCTGGCCGGAGGAGACGGAGGACTACAAGTTCTTCTATCCCACCGACGTGCTGGTGACCGGCTACGACATCATCTTCTTCTGGGTGGCCCGGATGATCTTCTCCGCCTGCGAGCACACCACGCAGCCCCCCTTCCACACCGTCCTCATCCACGGCCTGGTGCGCGACGCGCAGGGGCGCAAGATGTCCAAGAGCCTGGGCAACGGCATCGACCCGCTGGAGATTATCGACAAGTACGGCTGTGACGCCCTGCGCTACAATCTGGTCACCGGCAACAGCCCCGGCAACGACATGCGCTTCTACACCGAGCGGTGCGAGGCGATGCGCAACTTCGCCAACAAGATCTGGAACGCCTCCCGTTTCCTGCTGATGAACCTGACGATCGAGCGCAACGAGCTGCCCGAGCGGCTGGAGCTGGAGGACAAGTGGATTCTCTCCAAGCTCAACACCGTCATCCGCGAGGTGACGGAGAACATGGAGAAGTACGAGCTCGGCGTGGCCGCCCAGAAGGTCTACGACTTCATCTGGGACAGCTACTGCGACTGGTATATCGAGCTGACCAAGTCCCGCCTGAACGGCGGGGACGAGGCAGCGCGCACCCAGGCCCAGCAGGTGCTCTGCTGGGTGCTCACCGAGACGCTCAAGCTGCTGCACCCCTTCATGCCCTTCATCACCGAGGAGATCTGGCAGGCCCTGCCGCATGACGGCGACTTCCTGATGCTCCAGAGCTGGCCGGAGTACCGGGCGGACTTCTCCTTCCCCGCCGAGGAGCGGGCGATGGAGCGCGTGATGGAGGTCATCCGCGCGGTTCGCGCCCGCCGCAGCGAGATGAACGTCGCCCCCGGCCGCAAGGCGGAGCTGACGGTGGTCACCGCCCACGCGGACACCTTCCGCGCCGGCGTCCCCTTCCTCCAGCGACTGGCCTCCGCCAGCGCCGTGGAGGTGACGGACACCGCCCCCGCCTCGCTGGAGGGTCTGGTGACGGTGGACACCCCGTCTGCCAAGTGCTATATCCCCCTCGCCGAGCTGGTAGACCTCGACAAGGAGCGCGCGCGTGTGGCTAAGGAGCTGGAGAAGGCGCGCAAGTACCTCGCCGGGCTGGAGCGCAAGCTCTCCAACGAGAGCTTCACCGCCAAGGCCCCCGAGGCGGTGGTGGCCCGTGAGCGGGCCAATCTGGAGAAGACCCGCGCCCTGATCGCGCAGCTGGAGAGCTCTGCCGCCCAGCTCGGGTGAGTGAAAACGGATTGCGCCAAATCAGGATAAAAACAAGAGCTGCTGAGAACTGCCGCGCTGCGGGTCCTCGGCAGCTTTTGTTCATGCGGCAATGCCATGCCCGGCCTGCGCCAGACCGCGCGGCGGCGCGCCTGCGGAAAAGGGAGGGGGCGGGAGGCCGCTTCCGGCAGTTGCCAAAGTTCAGCGGATATGATAAACTGTTTTCAGTACCCGTGCAGCATTCTTCCGCTCTGATGCGTATAAAGGACAGAAGGACAAAACCCTCTGCCCACCAATGGAAAGGAGCGGAAAGACATGAAAAAACGGAGCATATCCCTGCTGCTTCTGCTGAGCCTCCTCGCGGCCCTGACCTCCTGCGCGCAGCAGGGGACGCCTCGGGCGGACTGGCTGCCGGAGACGGCGGATTCGGTGGATGTGACCTGCAGCTATGCCGCGGAGACGATGGAGTGGACCCTCACCGGCCGCGAGGTGGAGACGCTGCGCGGCTGGCTGGCGGACCTGGAGCTGAATCCAGCGCACTTTGACGAGGGGGAGACACCTGGCGACACCGAGGGGGACACCGCCTGGAGCTTCTCCGTCAACGGCGGCGACGTCACCTTCTTCTACCTGGAGAGCGGCTACCTGTGCCATGAGGATATGTGGTACGCCGTCTCCGGCCCTGATTTCCCCTGGCAGGCGCTGGAGCTGGAGGAGATGCGCAACCCGGTCCTGCCGCCGGAGGAGACCGTTCCGGAGGGTGTCCGGATGGAGGTGCTCGACCTCCAGGACGGCATCCTCACAGTCCGGCTCAAAAACGCAGGCGGTGCGGTCTATGAGTACGGCGTCTATTACACCCTTCTGTGGGAGACGGACGGGCACTGGTCCGAACGTACCCCGGAAGAGGAGTACGGCGTGGAGGACATCCTCTACACCCTCGCGGGCGGCGAGCAGAGGGAGCACACCTTTGACCTGACCCCCTACGGCGCCCTGGAGGGCGGGCGGTACCGTCTGCTCCTGGGGGAGCTCACGGCGGACTTTGTCCTCTCGGCGGACGGCGCGCTTGACCGGGTGACGCTCACCGTGCTGGGTGTGGCGGATGGCAAGGCGGAGGTGCTCCTCTCCAACCCCGGGCCGGAGGACGCAGACTACGGCTGGTCCTGCGTGATCGAGCAACAGGACGTCTCCGGCCGCTGGGTTGAGCTGCCGCTCACCGGCGACGTGGTGGGCGTCTGCGGGAACAAGGACCTGCTGCACGCCGGAGAGACGATCGAGCTCTCCCTCGACGTCAGCCAGTATGGCGAAATTTCCCCCGGACACTACCGCCTGCGGATGGACATGGACCACCGCGCGGCGGAGTTTACCATCGCGTGATCCCAAGATCCACACGGAAACGGAATCAGAAAGAGAAAGGATGATCGCTTTGTCCCATCAGATGGTCATTGTGCTCGACTTCGGCGGCCAGTATAATCAGCTCATCGCCCGCCGGGTCCGCGAGTGCAGCGTGTACTGCGAGGTCAAGCCGTACACCACCCCGGTGGAGGAGCTGCGGGCGATGAACCCGATCGGCATCATCTTCACCGGCGGCCCGAACAGCGTCTACGACCCCAGCTCCCCGCAGTGCCCGAAGGAGATCTTCGACTTCGGCGTGCCCATTCTCGGCATCTGCTACGGCTGCCAGCTCCTGGCGCACAATCTGGGCGGCAAGGTGACCGCCGCCGAGGACGACTCCGCCCGCGAGTACGGCAAGACGGTGACATATTTTGACGACACCTGCAAGCTCTTCCAGGGTCTGCCCGCCGAGAGCGTCACCTGGATGAGCCACGGCGACTACATGGCCGAGGTGCCGGAGGGCTTCTCCCTGGTGGCGCACTCCGCCGCCTGCCCCAATGTGGCCATCGCGGACGAGGCGCGCGGCTTCTACGGCGTGCAGTTCCACCCCGAGGTGAATCACACGGAGTACGGCCTCTCCATGCTGCGCAACTTCCTCTATGAGGTCTGCCACGCCGCGGGCGACTGGACGATGGAGGACTACTGCAAGACGGCGGTCGCCGCCGTGCGCGAGAAGGTGGGCGATGGCAAGGTGCTCCTCGCCCTCTCCGGCGGGGTGGACTCCTCCGTCGCGGCGGCCCTCCTGGCCGAGGCGGTGGGCGACCAGCTCACCTGCGTCTTCGTCGACCACGGCCTGATGCGCCTGAACGAGGGGGACGAGGTGGAGGCCGCCTTCTCCAAGTGGAATCTGAATCTGATCCGCATGAACGAGGAGGACCGCTTCCTCACCGCCCTTGCCGGCGTGACTGAGCCGGAGCACAAGCGCAAGATCATCGGCGAGCAGTTCATCCGCGTCTTTGAGCAGGCGGGCAAGAAGATCGGCAAGGTGGACTATCTGGCCCAGGGCACCATCTACCCCGACGTGATCGAGTCGGGCGCGGGGGACGCCGCGGTCATCAAGAGCCACCACAATGTCGGCGGTCTGCCGGACTATGTGGACTTCCGCGAGATCATCGAGCCGCTGCGGATGCTCTTCAAGGACGAGGTCCGCCAGCTTGGCCGGGAGCTCGGCCTGCCGGACTATCTGGTGATGCGCCAGCCCTTCCCCGGCCCCGGCCTCGGCATCCGCATCATCGGCGAGGTCACCAAGCCCAAGGCGGACACCCTGCGCCTGGCGGACGCCATCTACCGCGAGGAGATCGCGAACGCCGGCTGGGACAGCAAGATCAGCCAGTACTTCGCCGTGCTGACGGACACCCACTCCGTCGGCGTCATGGGCGACGGGCGCACCTATGACTATACCCTCGCTCTGCGCGGGGTGACCACGAGCGACTTCATGACCGCCGACTGGGCACGCATCCCCTATGAGGTGCTCGATAAGGTGTCCGTCCGCATCGTCAACGAGGTCAAGGGCGTGAATCGGGTGGTGTACGATATCACGTCCAAGCCGCCGGCTACGATTGAGTGGGAGTAAGTAATCACGCCCCGAAAGCCTTGCAATTCCAGGGCTTTCGGGGCTCTTCTTCGTCGTTTGATAACAATTTGATAACGAGTGTGCTAAACTGAATTGTTTTGTTTTCTGCCGCCGTTCCCGGTGGTTTGCAGGTTAGATCATTCAGCATGCACAAAACGGCCTTGTTGATCTCCTGAATCAGCAAGGCCGCTTTGTGTTTTAGTCGTCCTTTTTCAGCCCCTCGGTCAGCAGCTCACTCAGATCCTGCGGGATCACCTTTGCCCAGGTGCGGGTAGTGTCGTGCTCCGGGTAGTGGTAG
>CASDSM010000030.1 GCA_949283375.1 uncultured Eubacteriales bacterium
GACCAGACCTCGGCGAGGTCGTAGGTCCAGATGCCGTTTTCATACCGGCTCGCCCAGGTGTAGTCCCCGCTCGCCGCGGGGCGGTGCGCGCCGTCGATCGCCACCGCCTTGATGCGCGTGGAGCCAAATTCGATGCCGAGGCAGCACTTGTTCTGTTCCATAAGCAACACTCCTTCTTGATTCTCTGGCGCCGTCTGGCCGCGTCAGCTCCGGAGCCAGACCGACATCTCCCCCTCCCCCCGGTTGGCCCAGGCGAAGTAGGGGATCAGCTTGAGCGGGACGGGCCGCTCTTCCGGCGGCGTCCAGCGCGTGTAGAGCGGCGCGTCCGCCCCGGAGGGCGTCTGCCGCAGGGCGGGGACGGTGAGGGTGCCGACCGCCTGTCCGCAGACCTCCCCCTCCCCTACCACGACCTCCCCCAGGCGGGCGGTGTCCACCCGGCAGAGGTGGAGGTCGGGTCCGTTGTCCGCCTCCTCGGCGCAGTAGGTGACCGGGCCGCGGGTGAAGGCGATGCGCCCCGCCTCCTCGCGCACGGCGGTGTGCGCCCGGCGCGCCAGGACGGGCATGGGGAGGTCGAGCGAGACGCAGTCCCCCTCCCCCCAGAGGCCGGTGAGATAGCAGTAGCCCTCCCGGTCCGCGCGCGCCAGATGGGCCGGGGCGGAGACGGTGATCTGCTCCCCCGCGCACCAGCCGGGCAGGCGGAAGGCCATCGTGCAGCGCACCGGACGGTCCGCGTGCACCAGCAGCCGGACCTCCCCCGACCAGGGGAGGGCGGAGGTGAGCTCCAGGCGGAGGTTCTCCCCGCCCACCTGCCACGTCAGCGCGCAGCCGGCGTAGAGGTGGAACCATAGGGTGTCCTCCGTCCGGGTGCAGAGATAGCGCCCGAGGGAGCTCACCAGCCGGGCGAGGTTGGGCGGGCAGCAGGCGCAGCCGAACCACTTCTGCCGCGTGGGCTTGACGTGCGCCAGCCGCTCATCCCTCCGGCAGCGCTCGGGCACGACGGAGAGGGGGTTGACGTAGAAGAAGCGCCTCCCGTCCAGCTCCATCCCGGCCAGAACGGTGTTGTACAGGGCCAGCTCCATCACGGCGGCATATTCCTCCCGCGGCTCGAGCTGGAGCATCCGCCGGGCGAAGAAGACCAGGCCGATGGCCGCGCAGGTCTCGGAGTAGGCACTGTCCTCCGGCAGATCGTAGGGAAAGGAGAACGCCTCGCCCAGATGGGTCCCGCCGATGCCGCCGGTGAGGTAGAGCTTCTCTCTGGTGATATTCTCCCACAGGTTCCGGCAGGCGTCCAGCAGACTTTTGTCCCCCGCGAGGCGGGCGGCGTCCGCCATGCCGGCGTAGAGATAGACCGCCCGGACCGCGTGGCCCACCGCCTCGCGCTGCTCGCGCACGGGCAGGTGCGCCTGATGATAGGCCGGGTTGGTGGTGGGATGGAAGGGGACGCCGTCGCGCGCGCAGCGGCGCTCCTCCTCCAGGTCGAAGTAATAAGGCTTTCTCCCCCGCTCGTCGAGGAAGAAGCGGGCGAGGTCGAGATAGCGCCCCTCCCTCGTCGCCTCATAGAGGCGCAGGAGGGCCATCTCGGCGATCTCGTGGCCGGGATAGCCCCGGAGCTGGCCCGGCTCCGGCCCGAGACGGCGGCAGGCGTCATCGGCGAAGCGGCAGGCGGCGTCGAGCAGCTTCCGCTTGCCGGTGGCCTCCCAGTAGGCGACCGCCCCCTCGATCAGGTGTCCGAGGCAGTAGAGCTCGTGGTGGTCGCGCAGGTTGGTGTACGCCTGATCCATCCCGCCGAGGATATAGTAGGTGTCCAGATAGCCGCTCTCGTCCTGGGCGGCGCAGACGAGGTCGATCGCCTCGTCCGCCGTCCGCTCCAGCTCGGGGTCGGGATGCCAGGCGAGGGTGTAGGCCACCGCCTCGATCCACTTGGAAAAGTCGCTGTCCTGAAAGACAAAGCCGTAGAACCGGCCGGGCTCCGGGTGCTCCGGGTCCTCCGGGAGGGTCTGGAAGCCGCGGAAGGTGTACTGCGGCGGCGTCCAGTCCCCCGGCCTCTCCCGGCGCTCACGCATCTGCGCGGCGGCGGCGCGGAAGTTGTGCATGCAGTAGCTCGGCTCCGCCCCGGGCACCTGGTCGTTGAGCGCCCGCCACTGGTAGGGGATCACCTCAGTGCGCACCAGCTCCTGCGCCCGGCGCCAGAAGCCGTCTGTCACGCGCACCTCGCCGGGGGCAAACGGTCTCGCGCCGGTCACTTACTGCCTCTCGCGCAGGCGCAGCAGCACCACGCTGCACGCCGGCAGGGTGACGGTGAGGCCGCCCTCCGCCGCCTGATGGCCCCCGAAGGGGCGCTCGGTGACGGTGTCCGGGGCGTCGAAGGTGTTCCTCTCATTGCGCGCGCCGGTGACGATGGACGCCTCGAGCACCTCCAGGCCGCAGCCGTCGGCGAGGGAGACCTCCACCGTCTGCGCCTCCGACTCGGAGAGGTTGTTCAGGGTGAGGGTGATCACCCCGTCCTTCTCCGAGACCGACTCGGTGACGGCGGGCACCTGCCACTTGGCCGTGCCGGTCTGCTCCACGCCGGTGAGGGTGCTCTCCAGCAGGGTCCCGCCCTGATGGTGGCGGAACATGTGCATGACGTGGTAGGTGGGGGTGCGCAGCATCCGCTCCCCCTCGGTGAGGATGACCGCCTGGAGGACGTTCACCATCTGGGCCAGGCAGGCCATGCGGACGCGGTCGCAGTGCTTGTTGAAGATGTTCAGGGTGACGCCGGCGACCAGGGCATCGCGCACCGTGTTCTGCTGGTAGAGGAAGCCGGGGTTGGTGCCCGGCTCGCAGGTGAACCAGGTGCCCCACTCGTCCACGGCGAGGCCGACCTCCCCCGCCGGGTCAAAGCGGTCCATGATGGCGGTGTGGCGGCGGATGAGGGTGTCCATATAGAGGGCCTTGCCCATCGTCTTATACCAGCCCTCGGTGTCAAAGTCGGTGGCGCTGCCCTTGATGTCCCAGCCCTCGGGGTGGACGTAGTAGTGCAGGCTGAGCATGTCCATAAAGCCGTGCCGTCCCTGCTCGCTGCCCGAGCGGCGGAAGCAGGTGCGCAGCACCTCCTCCGTCCACTCATAGTCGTCCACGTTGGGGCCGCAGCAGATCTTCCCGATGGGGTGGTCTTTGTCGTAGGAGCGGACGTAGGTCTGATACTGGCGGTAGAGGTTGCCGTAGAAGTCGGGGTTCATGTTGCCGCCGTTGCCCCAGTTCTCGTTGCCCACGCCGAAGTAATCCACCCGCCAGGGCTCGGGATGGCCGTTCTCCGCGCGCAGGTCCGCCATGGGGGAGACGCCGTCGAAGGTCATGTACTCCACCCACTCGCCCATCTCGCGCGGCGTGGCATAGCTGACGCTGCCATTCACATAGGCCTTGCAGCCGAGCTGGCGGCAGAGCTCAAAGAACTCGTGGGTGCCGAAGGAGTTGTCCTCCGTCACGCCGCCCCAGATGTTGTTGACGATGGTCTTGCGGCTCTCCTTCGGGCCGATGCCGTCGCGCCAGTTGTACTCCTCGGCAAAGCAGCCGCCCGGCCAGCGCAGCACGGGGATCTCCAGCTCCCGCAGGGCGGAGACCACGTCGGAGCGCATGCCGTTGACGTTGGGGATCCCGGAGTGTTCGCCGACATAGAGGCCGCCGTAGATGCACCTGCCCAGGTGCTCGGAGAAGTGGCCGTAGATCTCCGGGGCAATGCGGCCCAGGGGGGCCTGCGTGTTGATCGTCAGTCGTTTCATACTCTTGTTCTCCTCAAAAGTTGATTTATGAGCGCCGGCGCGGGACGCGGAGCGTTCTGCCGTGGGCGGCAGAGCCGGTCGTGGACAGATATGGGCGCGTTATCCGGCGCGGCGGGCCTCCAGGCTGTCGCGGGCGTCCAGGCCGCTGCCCCAGAGGCAGGTTCCGGTGGCGGGGTCCATCACGGTGAAGGTCATCACATACTTCTGCCCGTCCTCGTCCCACTGCGGGAGGAAGTATCCGGTGTAGGTGCTCTCCCCCAGGGTGAGCACGGCGGCGTTCTCCCCCTCGAGCGCCCAGGTCCCGGAGATGCCGTCCCCCTTCACCGAGCCGTTGGAGGAGAGGGTGACGGACACCGACTCGCTCATCCCGGCGGTGATCTCCCGGCCGTGGTCGATGAGCTTATACGCCCCGGCCACGTCCTCCGCCGTGACCGTCTGGAGGCTCTCGCCCACATAGCGGTAGGGGGCGATCACCGGCCAGCCGTCGGCGTTGAAGAACATCTGGTGGACGCGCACCTCGTGCAGCTCGCCCGAGTCCTCGAAGCGGGTGTGGTAGATGATGAAGTACTTGCCGCTCTCCTCGTCGTAGAGGCAGGAGTTGTGCCCCGGGGAGAGATAGCCCAGCCGGTCCTCCCCCAGCTCCCCCTCCTCCCAGAGGAACTTGTAGCCGCCCATCAGCTTCACGCCGTAGTTCTGGGCGGTGACGTCGCTGAAGTAGCTGCCGGAGGGGCCCTTGCAGCCGGTCATGTCGTTGCCCATGGAGTCCACATAGGGGCCGTCCGGGTGCTCCGACCGGCAGACGCGGACGTTGTATCCCCCGTCGGAGTCCAGGCCGCCGAAGGAGAGGAAGAGGTAGTAGTATTCTGTGTCAGGGTTGTAGATGACGTAGGGGGCCTCGATGCGCAGGTGGTTGCCGCCGAGGAGCTTCTCCCCGTAGCCGGAGGCGAGGGGGAGGCCGGTGTCCGGGTCCATCTCCTTGATGAAGATGCCGCCGGAGTAGGAGCCGTAGATCATCCACAGCCGGCCCTCGGTGTCATAGAACACGCAGGGGTCCACCGCGTTGGGGTCGCGGGTGCTCTGGTAGGTGAGCCCGTCCTCGTTGTCCTCCGAGGGGCTCATGCCGGAGCGGAGCATAATGCCCTCATTCTCATAGGGTCCGGCCACCGAGGCGGACACCGCCGTGCCCAGGCAGCTCAGCGGCTGCTCCCCCTGGCAGTTGCAGTAGTAGAGGTGATACTGCCCGTCGCCGAGCAGGGCCACGTCGGGGGCCCAGAAGGTGATGCTCTGCGACCAGGCGAAGGCGTCCTCCATCACGCGGAAGACGTCGGGGATGATGGGATTGTTGTTCGTCACGCCCTGATTCACATAGGACCAGTTCATCAGGTCGTCCGTCCTGGCCACGGCGAGGTGGGAGCCAAAGATATAATAACTCCCATCCTCCCCTTTGACAATAGACGGGTCGTGGACGGATACCTCCTCGAAGGTATATTCCACCGGGGTCTCCGCCTGCAGGCGGGATGAGCCGCCGCAGCCGGAGAGCAGAAGCAGCAGGGCCGCGCACAGCCCGGCGAGCACTCTTGTCTTGCGCATGTCCGTTCCTCCGTTTCCTCTTGCGTCAGTCGGAAGGCGTTGGTTCCTGTAAAAAAAGGGCCGCATCCAACGGTGTCTCTGCACGGCTTCCGTTTGGCGGCCCAGGGGTTGCCCGGAGAGGGGCGGTTTCAGTTGAGAGGGTCCGTCCGCTTGCCCCAGCAGGCGCGGCCGGAGCCGTCCAGACCGGTGAGGGCGAGGATCTCCCGCCCGCCGTTCTCCCAGTCGCGGCAGCGGTAGCAGACGCAGCGGGAGAGCAGGGCGTCCCCCGCGTCCAGGCGGACGCGCCGGGCGGTGCGCTGGCGATCGTCGTGCCCGTCAAAGCGGATGAGCTCCCACGTCTCCCCCGCCGGCGGCGGCAGCGGCGTGAGGTCCTCCCCGGCAAAGGGCTCCGGGCCGAAGACAGGCCAGCCGTCCGCGAGGAAGAACATCGGCCGGACCATCAGGTAGTGGTCCCGGTAGCTGTACCGGTCCATCGCGGGGTCATACCGGCGGTAGCACGCCGCCCCGTCCCGGACGTGGTGGACGAAGAAGGCGCGATTGCGCACCGGGTCGCAGAAGGGCACGCCGTGCCCCAGGCCGCGCAGGCCGCCCCAGCTCCAGCCGCCGGAGATCTCCGCGTGGGGAGCGGACGCCCCGAAGCGGTAGCTCCCCGCCAGCTTGAGCCCGTGGGACTCCCCCGCGAGGTCGCGGCCCTGTTCGTCGAGATAGGGTCCCTCCGGCCGCCGCGCGCGGCCCACCCGGACGTCATACCCGTCCCCCAGCCAGCCGTAGGACAGGAAGAGGTAATCATATCCCGTCTCCGGGCGGCAGATCACCGCGGCCCCCTCCGGCCCGTCCGGACCGGCAGAGGGAGGACGGCGCGCGATGCAGCGGCCCAGCGCGCCGGGCGGCTCGAGGGAGAGGCCGGTGGCGTCGTCCAGCTCCTTGAGGAAGATGCCCCCGAAGAAGGAGCCGTAGACCAGCCAGGTCCTCCCCTGCGCGCGCAGCACATGCGGGTCGATCGCGTTGGGCGCGGTGTCGTCCGTCCCCCAGGTGTCCGCCACCACGCCGCGGTTTTCAAACGGGCCGAGGGGGTGGCGGGCAGCCGCCAGCCAGATGCGGGATTCCGAGCTCCCAAAGGCCCGGGTCGCGGAGTAGTACAGGCGGTACTCGCCGTGCACATACTCCGCAAAGGGAGCCCAGAACCCCGCCGTCGGCGGATAGGGGCCGTTATCCCTCCCCTGCCGCACCGCGGCCGGGGAGAGAACTGAGCCGTGGAAGGTGAAGCGCACCAGGTCGTCCGAGGAGCGGACCGGGATGCCGATCCGCTCCCGCAGGCCGAATTGCGGGGCGTGGAAGTCGGTGGAGTAGGAGTAGTAGCGCTCCGTCACCGGGTCCCACATCATGCCGGGGTCGTGCGCGCCGTAGGGCGGGTTGCGGATGGGGTCCTGGACGTTGAGCCGAAGGAGACCATCCATCCGGTCAGCCCTTCACGCCGGAGATGGCCAGCGACTCGATGATGTAGCGCTGGAAGAAGAAGAACAGGAGCAGGGTCGGAATGACGGCGATGACGGAGGCCGCCATGATGAGCGGATAGTTGCTGTTGACGGCGTACTGGTCGTTGAAGGAGCGGATGACCACCTGGAGGGTGAACCACTCATCGTCCTGGATGAAGATGGTGGGGGCCAGATAGTCGTTCCAGATGCCCATGAACCACAGGATGAGCTGGGTCATCAGCGCGCCCTTCATCAGCGGCAGGAAGATGGAGCGGTAGATGCGGAAGTAGCTGCACCCGTCGATCTTCGCCGCCTCCACCAGGGCGGTGGGGATGCTCGTCAGGTTCTGACGCAGGAAGAAGATGATGCTCACGTTGCCGAACAGGCCGGGCACGATGAGGGGGGTGAGGTTGTTCGTCCAGCCCATGCGGGTGAACATGACGTACTGCGGGATCATGACCACCGCGAAGGGGATCATCATGGTCGCCAGCAGCGCGAGGAACATCGCCTCACGGCCGCGGAAGCGCAGCTTGGCGAAGGAGAACGCCGCCAGCGAGGAGGTGAAGCCGCCCACCACCAGCACGGGGGCCGCCACCAGCAGGGTGTTGCGGATACCGCGGATGAACTCGCCGCGGTGGAGCACCTCGGAGTACATGCCGAACTGCCACGGGTCGGGGATGACGGAGAACTCCGCCGAGAGGATCTGGTTCTTCGTCATGAAGGAGCAGGCCACCATGTAGACCAGGGGGAAGACCATGATCAGCGCGCCTGCCACCAGAATGAGGAAGACCACCGTATCAAATACAGAGAGCTTCTTTCCGGAACGGATGCCGTTTGCTTTTGCCATTGTCTCTCCCTCCTCAGTCCATGGTCTTGACCCACTTATCCTGACCCTTGAAGTTGATAAAGGTCACGATAAAGATGATGATCGCCAGAATGAACGCCATTGCGCTGCCGTAGCCCATCTGGCGGTTGACGAAGGCCTTGTCCCAGAGGTAGTAGACCACAGTCGCGGCGCTGTAGTTCGTGCCGCCGTTGGTGGTCATGACGGAGACCTCGACGAAGACCTGGAAGCCGCCGATGATGCCGGTGATGAGCAGGTAGAAGGTGACCGGGGAGATCAGCGGCACGGTGATGTTGCGGAATGCCTGCCAGCCGGTGGCCCCGTCGATGGTCGCGGCCTCATAGTAGTCGCGCGGGATGCTCTGCAGGCCGGACAGGTAGAGGATGATGGAGCCGCCCAGGCCCTTCCAGACCATGAAGATGATCATGGCCACCTTGACCCAGAACTCGTCGCCCAGCCAGTTGGGGCCCTTCATGCCGGTGAGGGCCTTGATGATGATGTTGAGCAGGCCGTAGTCAAAGTTGAACACCCAGGCCCACAGGATGGCCACCGCCACCAGAGAGGAGACGACGGGGACATAGTAGAGGGTGCGCAGGATCTTCACGCCGGGGATCTTGCGGTTCATCGCCACGGCGGTGACCAGGGCGAGCACCATGCCGATCGGGATGCCCAGCATGTAGATGATGGTGGTGCCCATCGTCTTCCAGAACCGCTCGTCCTGGAGCAGGTCGATGTAGTTCTTGAAGCCGACGAAGTTCTCAAAGATGCTGTTGGTACCCGTCCAGTTGGAGAGGCTCGCGACAAACGCGAAGACGATGGGGAACGCCATGAAGATGCAGAACCCCACGAAGGGCGGCATGACAAACAGGCGGCCCCAGCGCTCCTCCTCCAGGGCGACCTTGCTCAGCGTTACCTTCTCTTTACCTTTCGCCATACTTTTCCCTCCTTGGAAGAAAGAGGGTGCGGCCAGACCGATAATGGCCGGCCGCACCCCATCGTTGTGCTGTGTGTGACTGCTGTCCGGACTCTGCGGACGGATGCTCAGGAGATCAGCCCACGGTCTCCCAGGCGTTGTCCAGCAGCTCCTGCATCTCGGGCTGGACCTGGGCGACATAGTCCTCCACGGAGATCTTGCCGCTCTTGACGTCGGTCATGCCCTCAAAGAAGCGGTTGAGCCACTCGGCGTTGGGCGTATAGGTGCTCTCCATCATGCGGCCCTGATAGCCGTTCTCGCCGTTGATGTAGTTGAAGAAGACGTCCACGTTGGAGGGATAGGTCAGCTCGCCGCTGTTCACCATCTCCTTGAACTCAGGCTGCAGGCTGATGGTGTTGGGGACCTGGACGGAGGAGGAGCCGGTCATGCCGGACAGATCGCGCTGGCCGTCTGGGTCGGTGGACAGGAAGGAGATCAGCTCGAGGGCCAGCTCCTTGAGCTCGCTGCTCTCAGAGACGCAGAAGCCGACGGTGCCGTTCCAGGTGTAGGAGGTGCCGGTGGACATGGTGGGATAGGCGCACAGATCCCAGTTATACGGGAAGGTGTTCGGGTCCATGAAGGAGGCCACGTCCCAGGTGCCGCAGGCGTAGAAGGCGGTCTGGCCGGCGATCCAGCGCTGATAGGGGCCGAGGGCGGAGTCCTGCTCCACGGTCGGGGTGACCTGGTCCACCAGGGTCAGGTCCACATAGGCCTGGACGGCCTCGATGAACTCGGGGGTGTCGATGGTGACGGTCCTGTAGTCGTCAGAGCAGAAGCTCGCGCCGTTGGACCAGATGAGCTGATACATCATGTAGATGTCGGCAAAGCTGGCGCCCCACTGGTCGATCTCGCCGTCGCCGTCGGTGTCCTTGGTCAGGGCCTTGAGGACCTCAACGTACTCCTCGAAGGTGTAGGGGTTGGCGGGGTCGGGATACTCCAGGCCGGCCGCGTCGAACAGGTCCTTGTTGTAGGCATAGGCGAAGGTGGAGGAGTCCTTGGGCAGAGCGTACAGGTCGCCGCTGCCGGTGGAGGTGCCGTCATACATGTAGTAGCTCAGGGTGCTCGGAGAGAGGTCGTCGGTGGAGATGCCGGCCTCGGCGAGCAGCGGAGTCAGGTTGGCGACATAGCCGTCGTCCACGAAGGTCTTGACGCTCTCAGGACCGACATAGAACACGTCGGGCATGTCGTTGGCGGTCATCATGCCGGTCAGGGTGGTGGCATACTCGCTCTGGGTGGTGATCTGCAGGTCCACGTCGGCCAGCTCCTCGGCGTGCGCCTCGGCGAACTTGTCGATCATGGCGGAGTAGACCTCCTCCTCATGGTCGTTCATGTACAGAAAGACCTTCAGAGTCGGCTTGCCGGAGCCGCCGCAGGCGGACAGGGCCATGATCATGGCCACAGCCAGCACCAGGGCGCCACAGCGCTTCAGGATACGAGACAGTTTCATTGCTTTTCCCTCCGTTTTTAGATTTTTGCGAAATATTTCTTGTTTTCGCAAATCCGGGCTGACCACAGTGTAGCACCGCGCGGCGAAATATACAATCCTTTTTTGGGTCCCGAAGGAAAGTTTGTGGGCTTTGTCATTTTGGAAGGGTCATTTTTGTATAAAATCATGAAATACTTTTCGTATCTCAAAAGTTCAGGGGGCGCTGTTTCTCCAGCTCGAAGCGGGGGAAGCCCTGATCGTCGTAGCGGACGGTGAGATAGAGGACGTGGCGGTTGGGGTCGAAGAGGGGGTCGCCGATGATCTCGGGATACTGGCGGGCATGGAAGAAGCAGAGCTCGGTCTTGCCGTCCTCCGCGGGGACGAAGGAGTTGTGTCCCGGTCCATAAACACCCTTTTCCTCGTCAGTGGTCAGCACCGGCCGGCGCAGTTTGTGCCAGCTGAGGGGGTCGAGCAGGTCGCTCCCCTCCTCCGCCCAGAGCATGCCCATGCAGTAGCACGCGCCGGTGGCGCTGGCGGAGAAGGTGAGGAAGATCTTCCCGTCGTGGCGCAGGATGGCCGGGCCCTCGTTCACCCAGAAGTCCACCCGCTCCCAGTCATAGTCCGGGGTGGTGAGCAGGACCTGGACGGTGGCCAGCTTGTTCGGCGCGGCCATCCGGGCGATGTAGAGGTTGGAGATCTGCTTGCCGACCCCCACCTTTTCCGCCCAGATGTAGTAGTGTTCCCCCCGATAGGGGAGGATCGTGGCATCCAGAGAGAAGGCGTGGAAGGAGAAGGGGTCGTCGTCCGCCGCCTGCATCGGGCCGAGCTCATACCAGCGGCCGGTCATCGGGTCGCCGTCGCAGGCGAGGACATAGGGGCGGATCTCGAAGATATCGTCGATATCGCCCCCGGCGTAATAGATGTAGTAGCGGCCGTGGATCTTGTGCAGCTCCGGGGCCCAGATGTTGGCGCTCTGCGGCCCGGAGGCGTGGCGGGTCCAGAGCACGCGCTCTTCGGCGCTGCGCAGGCCCTCCAGGGTGGGGGCGTGGCGGAGCATCAGGCGGTCATATTCCGGTACGGAGGCAGTGAAATAGTAGCTTCCGTCCTCATCACGGTAGACATAGGGATCTGCGCGCTGCTCAATAAAGGGAATATTATACTCTGTCTTCTTCACGGTTCGTTTCATATGCGTCACCACTTCAGGCTGAAATTGCCGCGCAGGGCAGCTCAACGCTATTGTATCGCAGGTGAGAGGATATTACAAGCGCGTTTTTTGATTTTATTGAAATATTTCGCGCTTTGGCTTAATTTTGTCTATTATGCCAAAGACTTTTCTGTTGACTTTCTCTGGTGCAGACCCTACAATAGGAAAAAACAGGCGGCGGAAGCCGTCTGTGCACTTTGCCCAAGCGCCCGTTTTTCTCCGCGCGCTCCGGACGGGAGGTATTTTATGTTTTCCTTGAACGGCCCTCTTTGGCGCGCGCTCAACTTCATCGGCGACGTCGTCATTCTGCATTTTCTCTGGGTGGTGCACAGTCTGCCGCTCGTGACCATCGGCGCGTCCACCACGGCGCTCTACTACGCCGCCATGCGGCGCATCCGCACCGACGAGGGGTCGGTCTGGTCCAATTTCCGCCAGTCCTTCCGGGAGAATTTCCGCCAGTCCACCCTCTACTGGCTCGGCCTGGCGCTGGCCGCGGCGGTGCTCTGGCTGGACCTGAACTTCACCTCCACCTACGGCGGACCGGCGGCGACGGTGATGATGGTCGCCTGCGCGATGCTGCTGCTGCCGTACTGGATGGTGCTGCTGTACATCTTCCCTGTCCAGGCGAAATTCCGCAACGGCATGTTTGACAACTTCAAGAACGCCCTCCTGCTGGCGATCCGCCACTTCCCCCTCACCCTGGTGCTCACGGCGATCTGGGCGACCGTCTGGCTGCTGCTGGCCATCTGGCCGGCGTTCACCGGCTTTCTCATCATCTGCGGCGCGGGGGCGCTGGCCTGCCTCACCGCGCCGGTCTATATCCAGATCTTCCGCAAGTATCTCCCCGGCGAGCTGGAGGACGATCTGGACCGCTCCGGCGGCGGCTTCTTCGGCCGTCTGGGCAAATAAAGCGCCGGTGCAGCGCAAATAAAGCGCCTGACGCCGCGCATTTCGTTTGACGCGGCAAACGCAATCTGATATAATGACCACTGTGCCAAAATTCTTTTTTATTTTTTCTCAGGGCGCGCCCGACGCCCCGGACGGGGGAACGACATGCTGCACATTGAACACCTGGAAGACGGATTGGAAATCTTCAAAGCGCTCGGCTCCGGCGTGCGCATCAAAATCATTCAGCTCCTGCTCCAGCAGCAGATGAGCATGAACGAGCTGGCCAACCACTTGAACATCTCCAACGGCGCGCTGACCACGCACATCAAAAAGCTGGAGGACTGCGGCCTGGTCATCACCTCCACCGAGTCCACCGGACACGGCAACCAGAAGATCTGCAAGGTCACGCAGGACAAGCTGCTCGTGGAGCTCAAGAGCGGGGCGGACGTGGACGAGCGCACCTGCTCCGTCTCTCTCAAGGTGGGGCGGTACAGCGACTGCGAGGTCTACCCCACCTGCGGCCTGTCCACGGCGGAGGGGCTGATCGGCGTGGTGGACGACAACCGCTACTTCTCCCATCCGGACCACTTTGACGCGGACATCCTCTGGTTCTCCCGCGGCTTTGTGGAGTATCAGGTGCCCCAGCTCACCCCCGCATCCAACCACATCACCCAGCTCACCATCTCGGCCGAGCTCTCCTCCGAGGCGCCGGGGTCCAACCCGCACTGGCCGAGCGACGTCAGCTTCTATGTCAACGGCATCCATGTGGGCAACTGGCTCTCCCCCGGCGACTTTGCCGACGTGCGCGGCATCTTCACGCCGGACTGGTGGTATCCCAACTGGAACCAGTACGGCCTGCTCAAGATGCTCACCATCAACGAGAGCGGCTCCTTCATCGACGGAATGCGCATCTCCGACGTCTCCATCTCCGACCTGAATCTGGAGGATTGCAGCCGCATCCGCCTCCGTCTGGCGGTGGAGCCGGACGCGGAGCATGTGGGCGGGCTGACCATCTTCGGCCAGTCCTTCGGCAACTATGCCCAGGATATCCGGGTGAACATCAGTTACGTCCCCCAGGAGACCGCATCATAACCGCTGCAAGCATTGTGGAACTGCCGCGCGCAGTTCCACATTGTGTTCAATGGACAAGTTCCGACAGAGAAAGGGTGATGAAAGATGGCAGAAGAGCTCCGGCTGCTGCACAGATACGTCCTGGGCGATATGGAGGCGCGCTATCTGCTCCGGGAGAGCGGAAAGGTGGAGCTGCTCCTCCTGCCGTCCGGCGCGCAGGAGGCCCCCTCTGAGGGGAAGGTCCTGCGCGGGGACAGCCTGGCGCAGGTGAAGCTGCTGGGGGACGCCTATCCGGGCGGCTACGCCGGCGGGACCACCCTGCGCAACAGCGACAGCGTCCACCGCTTCCGCTACGAGCGGCAGGACTGCCGCACGGAGGGCGGACGCACCGAGATCGAGACCGTCCTCTCCGACGGCTCCGGCCTCCAAATCAGCCACACCCTCTCCTGGACGGAGGGGGAGTACGCCGCAGACTGCCGCACCGCCCTCCACAACGGCTCCCATGCGCCCGTCACGCTGGAGATGCTCAGCAGCTTCTCCCTGGGGCAGCTCTCCCCCTTTCAGGCGGCGGGGGCCACGGACTACCTGCGCCTGCACCGCATCCGCAGCAAGTGGAGCCAGGAGGGCCGGCTGGTGACGGAGACGGCGGAGGACCTCCTCCTCGAGCCCCCCTGGGGCTACTGGCAGGTGCACTCGGTCCGCTACGGGCAGGTGGGCTCCATGCCGGTGAAGGGCTACTTCCCCTTCGGCGCGGTGGAGGACCGCCGGGCCGGGGTGGTCTGGGCGGCCCAGCTCGCGGTGGAGAGCTCCTGGCAGATGGAGTTCTACCGCCGGGACGACGCCCTCGCCTTCTCCGGCGGTCTGGCGGACCGGGAGTTTGGCCACTGGCAGAAGACCGTGGCCCCCGGCGAGACCTTCGCCGCCCCGAAGGCGGTCCTGACCGTCTGCCGCGGCCCGGTGGACCTCGCCTGCCAGCGGCTGACGCAGTACGGCGAGAAGTACGTCAACGCCGGCCCCGCCTGCGAGCAGTCCCTCCCCATCCTCTTCAACGAATACTGCACCACCTGGGGTCTCCCCTCCCACGAGAACATCCGGCGCATCCTCGCCGCCGTCCGGGACAGGGGCTTTGCCTACTTTGTGATCGACTGCGGCTGGTTCGTCGCCGGCGGCAAGCCGTGGTACGACGGGATGGGGGACTATATCCCCTCCCCCCGCCTCTTCCCCGAGGGGCTGGGCGCGGTCTGTGAGGAGATCCGCGCGGCGGGGATGGTCCCCGGCATCTGGTTTGAGATCGACAACGTGGGCCGCAACGCGGAGGTCTACCAGCGGGAAGACCTGCTGCTCCACCGGGACGGGCAGGTGCTCACCACCCAGAACCGCCGCTTCCTCGACCTGCGCCGCCCGGAGACGGTGGCCTATCTGGACGGGCGGGTGATCGGCCAGCTCCAGGCATACGGCTTCGGCTACCTGAAGATGGACTACAACGACACCATCGGCCTCGGCTGCGACGGGGCGGAGTCGCTGGGCGAGGGGCTCCGGCAGGACCGGGCGGCCTCCGTCGCCTTTGTGGAGCGCATCCGCCGGGCGGTCCCCGGCATCGTGCTGGAAAACTGCGCCTCCGGCGGGCACAAGCTCGAGCCGCTGATGATGGGCCTGTGCAGCATGGCCTCCTTCTCCGACGCGCACGAGTGTGAGGAGATCCCCGTCATCGCCGCCGCCCTGCACCGGTGCATCCTCCCCCGGCAGAGCCAGATCTGGGCGGTGATCCGCGCGGGGGACTCCGTGCGCCGCATCGGCTACACGATGGCGGCCACCTTCCTCGGGCGGATGTGCCTCTCCGGCGACGTGACCGGGCTGAGCGGGGCGCAGTGGGCGGCCATCGACGGCGCCATCGCCTTCTACCGCGCCATCGCCCCCGTCATCCGGGACGGTTTCAGCTACTTCTACGGCGAGCGCGGGCCGAGCGACCGCCATCTGACCGGCTGGCAGGCGGTGCTGCGCGTCCAGCGCACGCCCGGCGAGCTGGACGGCGGCGCGCACGAGGCGGCCTGCGCCGTCTTCCACTTCTTCCGCCGGTCCGGGACAGAGCCGGTCACCATCCAGCTGCCGGAGGGCTGCCCCGGGCGCATCGGCGCGGTCTACGCCCCCACCGGGGCGCGGGCGGAGGTGGACGGCCGGAGGCTGACCGTCTGGCCCACAGGGGAGATGGAGGCCGCCGCCGTCCGCCTGCTCCCCTAGCTTCTCCTCCACAACGGCAGAAAGGCCGCTGAGTATCTCTCACGAGAATACTCAGCAGCCTTCTTCTGTCTCTCTGGCTGTGTTTGGGGGCGCTTTAGAAGCGCTCGAACTGGCTGTGATAGAGCTCTGAGTAGAAGCCGCCGCGCGCGAGCAGCTCGTCGTGACTGCCCTGCTCGATGATCCTGCCGTCGCGCATGACGAGGATCTGGTCCGCCTCGCGGATGGTGGCCAGGCGGTGGGCGACGATGAAGCTGGTCCGCCCCTGCATCATACGGGCAAAAGCCTGTTGGATGCGGATCTCGGTACGCGTGTCGATGGAGGAGGTCGCCTCGTCCAGAATCAGCATGGGCGGCAGGCGGAGCATCACCCGGGCAATGCAGAGCAACTGCTTCTGCCCCTGGGAGAGGTTGCCGCCGTCCTCGCTGATGCGGGTGTCATAGCCCTGCGGGAGGCGGCGGATAAAGCTGTGGGCGTGGGCGGCCTTCGCGGCGGCCACCATCTCCTCCTCGGTGGCCTCGGGGTGGCCGAAGAGGATGTTCTCCCGGACGGTGCCCGTCTTGAGCCAGGTCTCCTGGAGGACCATGCCGTAATTGGCCCGCAGGCTGTCGCGGGTGATGGAGCGGATGTCGTGCCCGTCCACCGAGATGGACCCGCCGTCCACGTCGTAAAAGCGCATGAGCAGGTTGATCACCGTGCTCTTGCCGCAGCCGGTGGGGCCGACGATGGCGATGCGCTGGCCGGGCTGGACGGCGAGGTTCAGATCGCGGATCAGCTCCTGCTCCGGGCGGTAGGAGAAGTCCACCCCCTCCAGCCGGACCTCCCCGCGCGCGTGCTCCAGCGCCGGGGCGTCCGGGGCATCCGGGGTCTGCGGGGCCTCGTCCATCAGCTCAAAGGCGCGCGCGGCGCAGGCGACGGCGTTCTGCAGCTCGGTCACCACGCCGGAGATCTCGTTGAACGGTTTGGTGTACTGGTTCGCGTAGCTCAGCAGAGAGGTGAGCGCGCCCACCGTGATCCCCCCGCCGAGGGCGGCCAGCGCCCCGACGATGGCGACGGCGGCGTAGACCATGCTGTTGACAAAACGGGTGGCTGGGTTCGTGATGGAGGAGAAGAAGGTGGCCCGCAGGCTGCAGTCGCGCAGACGGCCGTTGATCTCGTCAAAGCGCGCCTGGGCGGCCTGCTGGCGGCCAAATGCCTGCACCACCTTCGCCCCGCCGATCATCTCGTCGATGTGGGCGGTGAGCTCCCCGCGGGTCTCCGACTGGAGCTTGAACATGGAGTAGGTCTGCTTCGCGATGAAGGCCGCCACCAGGAAGGACATGGGGGTGAGCACGATGACCACCAGGGCGATACCCGCATGGATGCGCAGCATGATGACCAGGGTGCCCAGGATGGTGAGCACGCCGGTGAAAAACTGGGTGAAGCCCATCAGCAGTCCGTCGGAGAACTGGTCCACGTCGGCGATCATCCTGCTGAGGATGTCGCCGTGGGGGTGGCCGTCCAGATAGCGCAGGGGGAGCTCCGCCAGCCGGTCAAAGGCGCGGCGGCGGATGTCGCGCACGACGCAAAAGGTGATGCGGTTATTGGCGAGGTTCATCAGCCACTGGAAGAGGGCAGTGAGGGCGATCACCACCCCCATCTGCACCAGCAAGCGCACGAGGCCGGCAAAGTCCACCGCCCCCGGCCCGACGATGCAGTTGACCGCCTCGCCGGTGAGGATGGGCAGCCAGAGCGTGAGCACCACCGTGAGCGCCGCGCAGAGCACCGATCCGGCGGCGAGGAGGCGGTACGGGCGCAGGAAGGTCCAGATCTGGCGCAGGGTCTCGCGGGTATGGTAGGCCTGTTCCATTTATGCCCCCTCCTTTCCAAACTGGGAGCGGTAGATCTCCTGATAGACCGGGCAGGTGGCCAGCAGCTCCTCGTGCGTGCCGAGGCCCACCTGCCGCCCGTCGTCCAGGACGAGGATCTGGTCGGCGTTCCAGACGCTGGCGGTGCGCTGGGAGACGATGAACACCGTCATCCCCCCGCCGAGCGAGCGGATCGCCCGGCGGAGATTGGCGTCGGTGGCGTAGTCCAGGGCGGAGGCGCTGTCGTCGAGGATCAGGATCTCCGGCCGCCGGACGAGGGCGCGGGCGATCGCCAGGCGCTGGCGCTGTCCGCCGGAGAGGTTCTTGCCCCCCTGCGTGACCCAGCTCTCCAGCCCCTTGCCGCGCGCGCGGACGAAGTCGAGGGCCTGCGCGGCCTCGAGCGCCGCCTCCATCGCCGTCTCGTCCGCGTCCGGGTCGCCCCAGCGGAGGTTGTCGGCGATGGTGCCCTTGAAGAGCTCCGTCTTCTGCGGCACGATGCCGGTCTGCCCGCGCACCTCTCCGAGCGGGAGGGTGCGCACGTCCCGGCCATCCACCCGGACGGTCCCCTCCGTCGCGTCGTAGAAGCGGGCGATCAGGTTGACCAGCGTGCTCTTGCCGCTGCCGGTGCCGCCGATGATGCCCACCGTCTCGCCGCGGCGGACGGTGAGGTGGATGTCGTCCAGGGCGTTGGCCTGCGCGCCGGGATAGGCGAAGGAGACGTGGTCAAAGGCGACCTTTTCCTCCCCCGCGGCGGCGTGGGGGGCGCTTGCGGCGTCCTCCGCCTCGCGCAGGGAGGGCTGGAGGGAGAGCACCCCCTCGATCCGCCGGGCGCAGGCGAGGGCGCGGGTGACGGAGAGGATGAGGTTGGCCAGCTTGATGAGCTCCACCAGGATCTGGGCCATATAGTTCACCAGCGCGATCACATCGCCCTGGCTGAGCGCCCCCGACTGGACCCGCAGCGCCCCCGTCCAGAGCAGGGCGGCGGTGGCGAGGTTCACGATCACATAGGTCATCGGGTTGGTGAGGGCGGAGATCTTGCCCACAAAGAGCTGGCTCTCCACCAGCGCGCCGCTCGAGCGCTCAAAGGCGGCCTGCTCGTCCGCCTGGCGGTTGAAGGCGCGGATGACGCGCGCGCCGGTCAGATGCTCGCGCGTGAGCCGGGTGAGCTGGTCGAGGCCCTCCTGCACCCGGCGGTAGAGGGGGATGCTGGCGAGCATCACCCCGAAGACCACCACGCACAGCAGCGGGATCGCCACGGCGAAGACGAGGGCGGCGCGCAGGTCGATCGTGAAGGCCATCACCATCGCGCCGAAGACGATGAAGGGCGAGCGCAGGAAGAGGCGGAGCACCAGATTCACCCCGGACTGCACCTGATTCACATCGCTGGTGAGGCGGGTGATGAGGGTGGAGGTGCCCACCGTGTCCAGCTCGGCATAGGAGAGGGCGCCGATCTGGCGGAAGAGGTCGCTGCGCAGCCCGGTGGCAAAGCCCACCGCCGCCCGGGCGGCGAAGTACTGGGCGGTGATGGAGCAGACCAGGCCGATCAGGCCGAGGACGACGAGCAGCAGGCACATCCGCCAGATGGCGGGGACGTCGGCGTTGGCGATGCCCACGTCCACCAGGTCGGCGATCACCAGCGGGACAAAGAGCTCAAAGGACGCCTCCAGCAGTTTGAAGAGCGGGCCGAGCACGCTCTCGCGGCGGTAGGGGCGCAGATAGCGCAGGAGTTTCTTCATGTGGTCTCCTTTTCCGCCGCCGGGTGGCGGCGAGGGGGTATTGCGGTTTCATAACACAGACAAAGGGCCGGACCGTTCGGAAGCGGTCCGGCCCATGTCATGCGTCAATGGTAGCAGGTTTTCCCTGCCGTGTCAATCAGTCCTTGATGGAGGGGGCGTAATCGGCGTACTTGGCCACCTTGTCCGCGCAGGCCTGCTCATCCGGGTCGTTGCAGAGGATATAGACCTTGATCTTCGGCTCGGTGCCGGAGGGACGGATGATGAAGGTGGTGCCGTCGGCCAGATCGTACTCCATCACGTTGGAGTCACGCAGCTCCATCCCGCTCGTCTCGCCGGTGGCGAGGACGGTGGCGGTGCCCGGCTTGTAGTCCTTGGTGACCAGGACGGGGGTGCCGGCGATCTCGGTCTTGGGTTCGTCGCGCAGGCCCTTCATGATGGCGGCCATCTTGGCCATGCCGTCCAGGCCGGGCATGACGAGGTTCATCGTCTTCTCACGGTAGAAGCCGTACTTGACATAGCACTCCTGCAGGGCGTTGAAGAGGGTCTTGCCCTGGGAGGCGTACCAGGCGGCCATCTCCACGATGGAGGCGACGGCGGAGACGGCGTCCTTGTCGCGGACATAGTCGCCGAGCATATAGCCGTAGGACTCCTCGAAGGAGAAGATCACGTTCCCCTCGCCCGACTTCTCCAGCTTGTCTTTCTTCTCCGCCAGGAACTTGAAGCCGGTGAACGTCTTGGCAAAGCCGAGGCCGTTGACCTCGCAGACCTTGCCCGCCATCGGGGTGGAGACGATGGTGGTGAGGGCATAGGGATGCTCCGGCATCAGGCCGGTGCGCTTACGCGCGCCGATCAGGTAGTCGAGCAGGATGACGCCGGTCTGGTTGCCGGTGAAGACCTCATACTCGCCCGCGGCGTTGCGCACCATGATGCCCACGCGGTCGGCGTCCGGGTCGGAGCCGATGATGAGGTCGCAGTTGTTCGCCTTGGCCAGCTCGACGGCGAGGTAGAAGCCCTCGGGGTTCTCCGGATTGGGGGACTTGACGGTGGGGAAGTCGCCATCGATCACCATCTGCTCGGGCACACAGATGACGTTCTTCATCCCCATGCGGCGCAGGGCCTCGGGGATCAGGCGGTGACCGGTGCCGTGGAAGGGGGTGTAGACGATGGAGAAGGTGTCGGCCACCTTGGCGACCGCCTCGCGGTCGATGATCTGATCGAGGACGTTGCCGAGGAAGCGCTCGTCCGTCTCCTCGCCGAGCATGGTGACCAGTCCGGCGGCCTTGGCCTCCTCGAGCGGCATGGTCTTCACATCGTCAAAGATGTCCAGCTCCTTCATCTTGGCCGCGACGGTGTCGGCGTGGACGGGGGGCAGCTGCGCGCCGTCCGACCAGTAGACCTTGTAGCCGTTGTACTCCTTCGGGTTGTGGGAGGCGGTGACGTTGATGCCGGCGATGCAGCCATACTCGCGCACGGCGAAGGACAGCTCCGGCGTCGGACGCAGGGCGTCATAGAGGCGGACCTTGATGCCGTTGGCGGCCATGACGCTGGCGGCCTGGGCGGCAAACTCCTCGGAGTGGTTGCGGCAGTCATAGGCGATGGCGACGCCGCGCTCGCACGCCTCGGGGCCCTCGGCCTTGATCACCTCGGCGAAGGCCTGGGTGGCGTGGCCGACGACATGGCGGTTCATGTGGTGCAGGCCGACGCACATCGTGCCGCGCAGGCCGGCGGTCCCGAACTCCAGCGGGCCGAAGAAACGGCTCTCGATCTCTTTCTCATCCCCACGGATGGACTCCAGCTCCGCCTTTTCGTCTGCGGAGAGGGCAGGGCTATTCAACCATTTTTCATAGGTATCGCGATAGGACATGGGAGGCACCTCCAGGTTGTTTTAGGATGTGTCTATTATACCAGCGTTTCCTTCCTTTTGTCCAGTATGTTACGTCAATCTGAACAAAAAACCATGCGGCGTCCGGCCAGGCGCGGGCTTTCTTATTTCTCTCTTAAAATTTTCCAAAAGCCCTTGCATTTTGGGGAAAACCGGGTATGCTTTGGACAGAGGCCGGGCCACAGCCCGGCCGGATCAGGAGGATACCGGAACCATGAAGCGTATTTTGACCATACTGCTCGCCCTGCTGCTCTCCCTCTCCCTCGCCGCCTGCGGGCAGGGTCCCGCCGCGCCGGAGGCCGGGGAGCAGGAGCCGCCCGCCGGGGACAGCCAGGCGGAGACGCCCGACGCCCCGCCGGAGGAACCCCCGCAGGAACCGGAGCAGCCCGGCAGCGACGATACGCAGCCGGACGCCCCGTCCGCCCCCGATGGGGAGGGCGTCCCCGACGCAGAGGACGCACCCGACGCTGATGCCGGGGACGCCCCCGACAGTGAGGAACCCCCCGCCGGAGAGTCCGCCCCTGACCAGGCGGAGCTGGACGCGCTCACGGCGATGCTCAACCAGATCCGCGCCAACGGCCGGGTGGGCACGGCGGGCAGCTCGCTCGCCAACACCTGGCTCGCCGCCTCCCTGCTCGACTGGGCGGAGGGGACCTCCCTCACGGCGGAGCAGGGGTGTGAGGCCGCCATCGCGTGGTTTGACGCCATCCCCGCCGGTGAGCTGGACCCCGAGCTGGTGGACGTCTTCAATGCCGTCTACGCCGCCTGCGGGTCGCTGATGGAGGAGGGGCAGGAGGGCCTGCTCTCCGACTGCGGCTATGAGGGGGAGGGCTACCCCTGGAGTCAGGAGGCGCTGGACCGGGCGCTCGGCGCGCTCAACGGCGTCGTGGGCGGATGAGCGATCGCACAACAGAATTCCAAATCGCGCAGACACGGAAAGGCTGCTGAGCATCACAGGCAAGGTGATCCTCAACAGCCTTTTGCCGCATTCGTCCTGGGGCAGGGCCTGCCCTATTTATGGTATTTTGTCCCCGCCTGGATCTGGAAGGCGCGGTAGATCTGCTCGAGGAGCATCACCCGGGCCAGATGGTGCGGGAAGGTCATTTTGGACATGGAGAGGCGGAAGACCCCCCTCGCCTTGAGCGCCTCGTCCAGCCCATAGGAGCCGCCGATGACAAAGCAGACCGACCCGCCGCCCTGCACGGCCCAGCGCTCCATCTGCGCGGCGAGGGCGGGGCTGGAGAGCTGCTCCCCCTCCACGCACAGCGGGACGAGGGCGGCCCCGCGCGGACAGCGGGAGAGGAGTTCCTCCCCCTCCTGGCGGAGGGCCTGGGCGATCTGGGCCGCAGACGGGCGGTCGGGCAGGCGGCGCTCGGCGAGCTGGACCACCGAGAGGCGGCAGAGCGGGCCGAGGCGCTTCTGATACTCCTCCACCGCGTCGAGGTAGAAGCGCTCCTTGAGCTTGCCCACGCAGAGGACTGTGACCTGCATCATCCGCAGCGCGCCTCCCTTCCCACCCGGGCGGGGACGGTGAACGGCCCGCACAGCTCGTCCGCCGGGGCGACGGCGAGGGTGACGGGGGGACAGTCCGCGCCGGAGAGCATCCGCGCGACCGTGTCCCAGGCCCGCGCGGGGCTGTTGTTCTCCCGGCTCAGGTGGGCCAGCAGGAGGACGGAGGTCCCCGCCTGGGCGAGCGAGACGGCCAGCTCCCCGCACGCCTCGTTGGAGAGGTGGCCGTACCGGCCGAGCACCCGCTCCTGGAGGGGGTAAGGATAGGGGCCGGCGCGCAGCCAGTCCGGATCGTGGTTGGCCTCCACCAGGGCGAGGTCGATGCGCCCGGCGAGGTGCGCGCGCACCTCGTCGGAGAGATAGCCGAGGTCGGTGACCACCGCCGCCGTCTCCTCCCCGTCGCTGAGGCGGTAGCCCACGCTGCCGGGCGCGTCGTGCGAGGTGGAGAAAGAGCGCACCTCCATCCCGCCCACGCGGAAGGTCTCCCCCGGCCGGAAGGGGCGCAGCAGGTCTGCCGCCTCAGGCAGGCGGCGCAGCAGGTCCTCCCCCGCCGCCTCGCTGAGATAGACCGGCAGCGGGCAGCGCCGCAGCAGCACGCGCAGCCCGGAGATGTGGTCTGCGTGGGTGTGGGTGATCAGGATCCCGTCCAGGTCGCGGGGCTGGAGGCCCGCCTGCGCCAGACGGCAGGTGATCTTCCGGCAGGAGATGCCGGCGTCCACCAGCAGGCGCGCGCCGCCGCAGGTAAACAGGGCGCAGTTGCCCGCAGAGCCGCTGGCGAGTGTGTAGAGCTGCAATGTGATCCCTCTCCCCTTCCAATTGCCCAGAAAAACGCGGCAGCAAAGCGCGTCTGCTGCCGCGTGAAGCTTGTCTTGATTTGGCTGCGCTCAGCCGGCCTGGCCTGCGCGCTGGCTGTCCTCGTCCTGGGTGTCCACCAGGCGGATGTCCGCGCCGATGCCCTGGAGCTTCTCCACCAGATTCTCATAGCCCCGCTCGATATAGTGGATGCAGGAGATCTCCGTCATCCCCTCGGCGGCCAGCCCGGCGATCACCATCGCCGCGCCCGCGCGCAGGTCACAGGCGCGCAGCGGGGCGCCGGTCAGGCGGTCCACCCCCTCGATGACGGCGATCTTGCCGTCCACCTGGATGTGCGCGCCCAGGCGGCGGAACTCCGCCACATAGCGGTAGCGGTTCTCCCAGATGCCCTCGTTGATGACGCTCGTCCCGTTGGCGAGGCAGAGGCAGGCCGCGATCTGCGGCTGCATGTCCGTCGGGAAGCCGGGATAGGGCATCGTCTTGATGTTCGTCCGGCGCAGCGGGCCGCGGCGGATCACACGCACCGCGTCTCCGTACTCCTCCACCTGGACCCCCATCTCCTCCAGCTTGGCGGTGATGCAGTCCAGATGCTTCGGGATGACGTTGCGGATGAACACGTCTCCCCCGGCGGCGGCGACGGCGGCCAGGTAGGTGCCCGCCTCGATCTGGTCGGGGATGATGGAATAGGTCCCGCCGTGCAGGGCGCGCACGCCGCGCACCCGGATGACGTCGGTGCCCGCGCCGGCGATGTCCGCCCCCATCGTATTGAGGAAGTTGGCCAGATCGACGATGTGCGGCTCCTTGGCGGCGTTCTCGATCGTGGTCGTGCCGTGGGCGCGGACGGCGGCGAGCATCGCGTTCATCGTCGCGCCGACAGAGGCCTGGTCCATATAGATGCCCGCCCCGTGCAGGCGGCCCTCCGGCGCGGTGGCGTGGACATAGCCGCCCTCCACCGAGACCTTCGCCCCCAGGGCCTGGAAGCTCTTGAGATGCAGGTCGATCGGCCGGGTGCCCAGGTCACAGCCGCCCGGCATGGAGACCACCGCGCGGCCAAACCGGCCGAGCAGGGCGCCGATCAGGTAATAGGAGGCGCGCATCTTGCGCGAGAGCTCGTCCGGCACGCAGAAGCTGAGAATGTGACGGCTGTCGATCTCCACCGTGTGGCGGTTCACCAGCTTCACCCGCGCGCCCAGCTCCTGGAGGATGCGCAGGATCAGCGTCACATCGCTGATCTGAGGGACGTTCTCGATCCGGCAGACCCCGTCTGCCAGGAGGGCCGCCGGGATGATGGCGACCGCCGCATTCTTCGCGCCGCTGATGGTGACCGAGCCGGTCAGGGGCTTTCCGCCCTGGATCACATATTTCTGCAAAGGGGGCACCTTCCTTATTCTGTACTCATGTCCCGCAGGAGGGGAAAACCGGGAGGAACACAGCCGTCCGCCCGCAGGCGCGGGGTCCCGTCACCGGAAAGATTCATCTCACGCCGGAGATATGTCAACCTCTGGCAGGCTTAGTATAACACCGGTTTACAATAAAATCAAAGAGAAATTCCCTTTCTCTGGCAGCCGCCGGAGCGCAGCGCGGCATTTTTGAAACTTTTCATGGATGAATTTACATATTTTTTTCAAATTCACAAAATCTGCCAACGATTCCGCAAAAAATGGGCAAATGCGAGAAATTTTGTCCCCCTGCCGCCGTCTCCCCGCCGCCCCCGCCGGAAAAACCGCCCGGGCAGCCGGAGAAACCACTTGACAAATGTGGTATAATAAAATCCCGACCAATGCGGCCTGCCGCCCCATCTGGCCGGCGGAGCACTGACGCGAGGGGAGGGCACGCACGCAGATGGCCATTCAGAAGGGCGTGAAAACGGTTGCAAATAATCGCAAGGCCTTTCACGACTACTACATTGAAGACCGCATCGAGGCCGGCATCGAGCTGGCCGGCACGGAGGTCAAGAGCATCCGCGCCGGGAAGGTGAACCTGAAGGACTCCTTCTGCCAGGTGAAAAACGGCGAGATGATGGTCTATGCGATGCACATCTCCCCCTATGAGAAGGGCAACATCTTCAACCGCGACCCGATGCGCGACCGGCGTCTGCTGCTGCACAAGCGGGAGATCGCCCGGCTGCACGCCAAGGTCCAGCAGGACGGCTACGCCCTCATCCCCCTCTCCCTCTACCTGAAGGACTCCCGGGTGAAGGTGGAGCTGGGGCTCGCGCGCGGCAAGAAGCTCTATGACAAGCGGGCCACCGCCGCCGAGCGCTCGGCCAAGCGGGACATGGACCGGGCGATGAAGTCGCAGGGCCGCTACTGAGGCCGCAGGCAGGTATCATTCCGACCGCTTCCGCATATGATAAAGGAGGGTATTCCATATGGCAGAGAACAAGCACCCCCAGGTGACCATCACGATGGACAACGGGGACGAGATGGTGGCCGAGCTCTATCCCGAGGTCGCGCCCAACACGGTGAACAACTTCCTGGCCCTCGCCGGGTCCGGCTTCTATGACGGGCTGATCTTCCACCGGGTAATCCCCGGCTTCATGATCCAGGGCGGCGACCCGATGGGCGCCGGCTACGGCGGACCGGGCTACTCCATCCGCGGCGAGTTTGCCGCCAACGGCTTTGCCAACAGCCTGGCGCATGACCGCGGCGTGCTCTCCATGGCGCGCTCTGCCTCCCCCAACTCCGCGGGCAGCCAGTTCTTCATCATGGTGGAGAAGGCCCCCCATCTGGACGGGCAGTATGCCGCCTTCGGCAAGGTGATCTCCGGCATGGAGACGGCGGACGCCATCGTCGCCGCCCCGCGCGACTGGAACGACAAGCCGCGCCGTCCGCAGAAGATCCGCCACATGGAGGTGGAGACCTTCGGCGTGGACTATCCCGCGCCGGAGAAGTGCTGAGCTCCCCTTCCCCATTTTTCTCTTTCCTCTGCACACCCGGGCAGGCGCATTGCCTGCCCATATCCGGGGGCGTACTGGTTTCGACGGGGATGGTGCAGCAGGACCAGCGAGCGGCGGCGCCTGTCCGCCATAAAACGGGCAACTTATAAATCAAATAACAACGATCATACCGTTGCTGTCGCTGCCTGATTAGGCGCGACCGTCCCGGCCGGAAGGGCCACGAGCCGGTCCGGGGCGTGACTTGAGTGGCGAACGTGAGTACGGTAAGCTTTGCCCGTGCCATGCATCATGAAGCTACTGACCGCCGTAGTGTGACGGCTCACGCCGGCGGAAGGGAATGTAAATAACCGTCTGCGCTCGGAGAAAGTCCTGTGAATCTGTTTTCGGACGCGGGTTCGATTCCCGCCGCCTCCACCAGAAAAGAAGCACCCTTTGTCAACCAGGCAAAGGGTGCTTCTTTTCAATGAGATCCACCCTGTTGGGTGGACGAAATCAGCTTCGCTGATGAAATCTCTTGCGCAAAAGAAAGCAGACAATGGAGCGATACCCTGAAGTCGTGCGCTGCTTTTGGCCGCTCTTTGGCACGACAGACACATACGAACCCCATTGCTGTGTTCCTGCGCAGGGGCATGATCGCCTTTCCCTGCCGTTTTTCATCATAAAAGCCGGAGAGGACCAACATCCTCTCCGGCTTTTCCATTGACCGCTCAGACTGCGCCGAGCAGGCGGCGGGCGTTTTCCACCCGCTCCGGGGTGGGCGGCTGGACGCCCTCGAGGGGATAGTCCAGGCCGAGGGCCCTCCACTTGAAGGCGCCCAGGGTGTGATAGGGCAGGACCTCCACCCGCTCCACGTTGCCCAGCGTATCCAGGCAGGCGCGCAGGCGGCGCAGGGCGCCTTCGTCGTCCGTCCGCCCGGGGACGAGGACGTGCCTGACCCAGACCGGCTTGCCCAGCTCGTCCAGACAGCGCGCCAGGTCGAGAATGTTCTCATTCCCACGGCCGGTGAGGGCGCGGTGGGCGTCCGGGTCGATGTGCTTGATGTCGAGCAGGACCAGGTCGGTCGCCTCCATCAGCGCGCAAAAGCGGCTGAAGAAGGGCTCCTCCCGGGTAAAGGGCTGGCCGGCGGTGTCCAGCGCGGTGTGGACCCCGGCGGCCTTCGCCTTGCGGAACAGGTCGGTCAGAAAGGGGAGCTGGAGGAGGGGCTCGCCGCCGGAGACGGTGATGCCCCCCTCCGTCCCCCAGTAGGGGCGATAGCGCAGAGCCTGGGCAAGCAGCTCGTCTGCGGTGCGCTCCGTGCCGCCGCAGGTGCGCCAGGTGTCGGCGTTGTGGCAGTACTGGCAGCGCAGGGCGCAGCCCTGCAGGAAGATGAGGAAGCGCACGCCGGGGCCGTCCGACGCGCCGAAGCTCTCGACGGAGTGAATGCGGCCGGTCACTGCCATGCTCTCACCGTTCCCTCTCAAAGACGCCCGTGGCAGGTGCGGCGGATGACATCCATCTGCTGCTCGCGCGTCAGGTCGATGAACTTGACGGCGTAGCCGGAGACGCGGATGGTGAAGTTGGCGTACTCCTCCTTCTCCGGGTGCTCCATCGCGTCCATCAGCTTCTCCACGCCGAAGACGTTGACGTTCAGGTGGTGCGCCCCCTGGGCGAAGTAGCCGTCCAGAATACGAACGAGGTTGGCCACCCGCGCCTCGTGGTCGTGGCCGAGCGCGCCGGGGTTCACCGTCTGGGTATTGGAGATGCCGTCGAGCGCCCAGGTGTAGGGCAGCTTGGCCACCGAGTTCAGGCTGGCGAGCAGGCCGTTCTGCTCCGCGCCGTAGCTGGGGTTCGCGCCGGGGGAGAGGGGCTCGCCCGCCCGGCGGCCGTCGGGCAGCGCGCCGGTGGCCTTGCCGTAGACCACGTTGGAGGTGATGGTGAGGATGGAGGTGGTGGGCTCGGAGTTGCGGTAGGTGTGGAACTTCCTGAGCTTGGTCATGAAGGTCTGCAGCAGCCAGACGGCGATCTCGTCGGCCCGGTCGTCGTCGTTGCCGTAGCGGGGGAAGTCGCCCTCCGTCTCATAGTCCACCGCGAGGCCGCCGGCATTGCGGATGACGCGGACTTTCGCGTACTTGATGGCGGCAAGGGAGTCCACCACATGGCTGAACCCGGCGATGCCGGTGGCGAAGGTGCGGCGCACGTCGGTGTCGATGAGGGCCATCTCCGCCGCCTCGTAGTAGTATTTGTCGTGCATATACTGGATGAGGTTGAGCACGTTGACATACAGCCCGGCCAGCCAGTCGAGCATCCGGTCGTATTTGGCCATCACCTCGTCATAGTCCAGATACTCGGCGGTGATGGGGCGGTACTCCGGACCCACCTGCTGGCCGCTCTTCTCGTCCACGCCGCCGTTGATGGCGTAGAGCAGGCACTTGGCGAGGTTGGCGCGCGCGCCGAAGAACTGCATCTCCTTGCCGGTCTGCGTGGCGGAGACGCAGCAGCAGATGGAGTAGTCGTCCCCCCAGACGGGGCGCATGACGTCGTCGTTCTCGTACTGGATGGAGCTGGTGGCGATGGAGATGTGCGCGGTGTAGCGGCGGAAGGCCTCCGGCAGGCGCTCGGAGTAGAGCACCGTCAGGTTGGGCTCCGGGCTGGGGCCCATGTTCTCCAGCGTGTGGAGGAAGCGGAAGTCGGTCCGGGTGACCATATGCCGCCCGTCCTGGCCGAGGCCGCCCACCTCCAGGGTGGCCCACACCGGGTCGCCGGAGAAGAGCTGGTTATAGCTGGGGATGCGGGCGAACTTGACCATGCGGAACTTCATCGTCAGGTGGTCGATCAGCTCCTGGGCCTCCGCCTCGGTGAGCGCGCCGCGCTCAAGGTCGCGCTGGAGATAGATGTCCAGGAAGGTGGAGATCCGCCCCACGCTCATCGCCGCCCCGTTCTGGGTCTTGATGGCGGCGAGGTAGCCGAAGTAGAGCCACTGGACCGCCTCCTTCGCGTTGGCGGCGGGGGCGCCGATGTCATAGCCATAGGCGGCGGCCATCCGCTTCATGTCGCGCAGGGCGTCGAGCTGCATGGCCAGCTCGTCGCGCTGGCGGATGATGTCGTCATACATCGCCCCGCAGCCGCAGTTGGCCAGGTCCTTCTCCTTCTCCCCGATGAGCAGGTCCACGCCGTAGAGGGCCACGCGGCGGTAGTCGCCCACAATGCGGCCGCGGCCATAGGTGTCCGGCAGGCCGGTGATGATCTTGTTGTGGCGGGCGCGCTTCATCTCGGGGGTGTAGGCGTCAAAGACCGCCTGGTTGTGCGTCCGGTGATATTCCGTGAAGATCTGGTGCAGTTTGGGGTCGGGGGTATAGCCGTAGGTCTGGCAGGACTGCTCCGCCATCTTGATGCCGCCAAAGGGCATGAAGGCCCGCTTGAGCGGCTTGTCCGTCTGGAGACCGACGACCTGCTCCAGGTCTTTGAGGTCCTCGCGCAGGTAGCCCGGGCCGTAGGCGGTCAGGGTGCTGACCACCTCGGTCTCCATGTCCAGCACGCCGCCCTGGGCGCGCTCCTGCCGCTGGAGTTCCTGCAGGGCGTCCCAGAGCCGCACGGTCGCCTCGGTGGGGCCGGCGAGGAAGCCCTCGTCCCCGTCATAGGGGGTGTAGTTGTTCTGGATGAAATCGCGCAGGTTGACCTCCTCTTTCCAGAGCCGGCCGCGAAATCCCTGCCACTGCTGCTGCATCTTCATACGGTATCGTCCTTTCCCTTGATTCTTCCGTGTGCCGGGCGGTACAGCATTATTCTGCGCCGCAGAGGGGCCAGAAACACTGGCAAATGCGGTGCGCATACAGTTTTCACTATGTTTTTGCATAGCAAAAGCCGACTGCCCGGACAACACTGCCCAGACGGTCGGCTGTGATGGATGAGGTCATACTCCCTGTGGTCAATTCCACTTCCGTCAGTCGTATGAGTGAGGTGATTATAGCAGAGGGGCCGCCCCCTGTCAAGCGGGAATCTGACACGGTCAGGCGCGGGACGGGGCGGCGGTCTCCTCCAGGACGATCTCCCGCACGCAGTCGAGGAAGCGCTCTGAGGCGCGGGAGGGAAAGGCGGACTTTCTCCAGACCAGGGAGGGTGTGATCTCCTGCCGCGGGGAGAGGGGGCGAAAGCAGAGCGGCCGGTCCGCTCCGGTGTCCACCAGACCGTCAAATGCGACGGCGCAGCCCAGTCCCTCCTCCACCATCAGGGAGGCGTTGAAGACCAGATTGTAGGTGGAGACGATGTCCAGCCGCTCAAAGTCGCGCTCAAACCAGGTCCGCAGCGACCAGTGACCGCTCTCCTGCTCGGCGCGGATGAGCAGCTGCTTGCCCAGCTCCTCCTCCAGCGCCCTGAGCTGGGTGGAGAGGGTGGGCTGGGACAGATGCAGCGCCTCTGCCGCGGCGGAGATGCTCTGCTCCTGCGCCACGGCGAGGAAATATTGCAGTACCCGGAGCTCCAATCCGCTCACCTCCTGCCGGCGTCCGTCTGATACGCAAAGAGAATCGATTCCCTTTGAGTATAACAGAAGTCCGTATAGCTTTCAACTATGCAGGTGGATTCAAAGCGCGTATTTGCCTTTCGTTTTCCGTCAGCCTATACTGAATACAGCTGATATATCCGGCACATTTAAGCGAATCTGCCAAAGCCGGGCGGCGGTTCGCGCGCGGCGGAGGAGGGCAGAGCCGCGTCCAGGCGTCCCGGGCACGTTTGAAACGGCACAACAGGAGGAAAGAGACATGATACAGCTATTGATCGACCTGCTGACCCCGGTATTTGCAGGCCTTGGCGTCAGCGCGGTGGACGTGCAGACCTATGCCGAGGCCCTGAGCGGCTACATCTACGCCATCTTCGGCGCGCTGGTGCCGATGGTGGTCGTGATGGCCGCCGCGCATTTTGTGGTGAAGAAGGGCACGCGCCATGTGGTGCGCTGGTCCGCCGCCGTGGCCTGGGTGCTGGTGGTGGCCATCATCGCCAACATCGTCTGCTTCGGCCCGATGTACAACAATATCGCCCCCATTATGAACGGCGGGGCCTCCGTCTCGGAGGAGTCCATCGCCGCCTCCAAGGCGCTCATTGAGGAAATTGGCGACGAGGGCATGGTGCTGGCCAAGAACGAGGCCTCCCTCCTCCCCCTGTCCGGCGCCAGGCTGAACGTCTTCGGCTGGGCCTCCACCAACCCCATCTATGGCGGCACCGGCTCCGGCTCCTCGGACAGCTCGGACGCCATCGACATCCTCACCTCCCTGACCAACGCGGGCATCGAGTACAACACCGAGATCATCGACATGTACACCGAATACAGCCCCACCCGCAATGTGGGCGGCAATGTGGTCTCCGTCCAGTACACCGACTGGACCCTGCCCGAGCCCACGGTGGACCACTACACCGATGAGATGATGGAAAACGCGAAGGCGTTCTCCGACACCGCCATGATCGTCATCTCCCGCTCCGGCGGAGAGGGCCAGGACCTGCCCCGGGACATGAACGCCGTCATCCACGGCACCTATGACCAGGACCACCGCGCTCTGACCGCCACGAGCGACGGCACCCTGAACGAGCAGTACAACTACTTCGCCTGCTCCTACACGAACAACGGCGACTATGACGACTTCGATCCGGGGGAGAGCTATCTGGAGCTGTCCAACACGGAGGAGGCCATGATCGAGCTGGTCTGCTCGGCGTTTGACAAGGTGGTCGTGGTCATCAACGCCAACAACGCCATGGAGCTGGGCTGGGTGGACGACTATGACGCCATCGAGTCGGTCATCCTGGCCCCCGGCACCGGCGCCACCGGCATGGCCGCCCTGGGCCGCATCCTCACCGGCGAGGTCAACCCCTCCGGCCGGACGGTGGACACCTACATCTATGACGTGAACGACGCCCCCTGGAACAACAATGTGGGCAGCTTCGTCTACAACAACGTGCAGGAGCTGGTGGACGCCTTTACCGCCGCCGACCCCGCCTATCAGGGCGTGCTCTCCTTTGTCAACTATGTGGAGGGCATCTATGTGGGCTACCGGTTCTATGAGACCGCCGCGGAGGAGGGCCTCATTGACTATGATTCCGTGGTGCAGTACCCCTTCGGCCACGGCCTGTCCTACACCACCTTTACCCAGGAGATCTCCAGCTTCAACGCCGATGGGACCGACGTCACCTTTGATGTGACCGTCACCAACACCGGCAGCGTGGCCGGCAAGGACGTGGTGGAGGTCTACTTCACGCCCCCCTACACCGACGGCGGCATCGAGAAGGCCAGCGTCAATCTGATCCAGTTTGCAAAGACCGGCCTGCTCGAGCCCGGCGCGTCTGAGACCGTCTCCTTCTCCATCCCCTACGAGGACATGGCCTCCTATGACTCCTCCTGCCTCAAGACCGAACACGGCGGCTATGTGCTGGAGGCCGGCGAGTACGCCATCTCCGTCCGCGCCAATTCCCACACGGTGCTGGACGAGGCCGCCTTTGCCGTGGAGGCCGACATCGACTACAGCGTGGAGGGCCGTTCCTCTGACGGGGCAGTGGCCACCAACCAGCTTCAGGACTTCTCCGCCGGGGATGTCACCTACCTCTCCCGGGCCGGCGGCTTTGCCAACTACGCCGAGGCCACCGCTGCCCCCGCGGAGGACGCCTATGTGATGAGCGACGAGCTCAAGGCCCTGATGCGGGAGACCTCCGTGGCCTACTACGACTCCACCCTCTACGACAACCCGGACGACGTGATGCCCACCACCGGGGCGGACAACGGCCTGACCCTCTCCCAGTTCACCGGTGTGAGCTATGACGATCCCCAGTGGGAGGATCTTCTGGACCAGCTCACTGTGGAGGACATGATCAACATGGTCAACCTGGGCGGCTTCCAGACGGTGGCCGTGGAGTCGGTCGGCAAGGTGGGCACTCAGGATTCCGACGGCACCTCCGGCCTGAATGACTGGTATATCCAGGTCTACGGCACCGCCTATGCCACCGAGCTGCTGATCGCCCAGACCTGGAATCAGGATCTGGCCTACCGCATCGGCCTGGGCTACGGCCAGGAGTACGCGGACGCGGGCATCTTCGGCTGCTACGCCCCCGCCATGAACACCCACCGCTCCGCCTTCTGCGGCCGGAACTTTGAGTACTACTCCGAGGACGGCGTGCTGGCCGGCCTGATCGCCTCCAACACGGTGAAGGGTCTGGCGGAGAAGGGCGTCTACGCCTACATCAAGCACTTTGTCCTCAACGACCAGGAGACCAACCGCTGCGCCTTCCTGCTGACCTGGGCGGAGGAGCAGTGCATCCGCGAGATCTATCTGAAGCCCTTTGAGATCTGCGTCAAGACGATCGAGGGCCTGGGCGGCGCCGAGGGGGGCTATCCCATGGCGGTGATGGGTTCCTTCAACTTCATCGGCCCCGTCAACAACAGCGCCAACCCCTACCTGCTCAACAACATCCTCCGGGATGAGTGGGGCTACCGCGGCTTCGTCCTCACCGACTGGAACGGCTCCTACGGCTATCAGCAGACGGATGAGTGCGTCCGCAACGGCAACGACGCCATGCTGGGCTTCAACCAGCATGAGTCCAACCAGATCACCAACACCGGTTCCGCCACCCTGGTGCTGGCCATGCGTCAGGCCTGCAAGAACATCCTCTACACCGTGGCCAACAGCGGCAACTACACGGTGGCGGAGGAGCAGACCGGTCTGGACAATATGACCGCCACCTTCCTCGGCATCGACATCGCCATCGCGGTCATCTGCATCGCGGCGGAGGCCCTCGTCCTCCTGCGCTGGCGCAAAAAGCGCGCGGCGGCGCAGCAGTAAACCACCCCCCGCGGTCTCCCTCCGGCCGCTTCCCAAGCACGGCGCCCCCGGCCATCCATCATCGAATGGCCGGGGGCGCTCAGCGTGTCAAAAAAGTGTGTTTGACAGTCGCGGCCCTCCCCGGAAGAAAATCCCGGAGAGGGCCGATGTGTTTGCTCTGCTGTTATCTGGTCTCCTCGTATTCGCAGACAAAGCCGACATCCCCCGAGATGGAGGGGAACGCCGTGACCAGGTCGGCCCGCTGGTCGTTGAACGTCCAGCCGAGCGGCTGCTCGTTGTAGTCTGCATTCCACAGGCAGAGGTAGAGCTCCTCCGTGCCGTCCTTGTCCTGCTTGCTCGGCTCCCCGGGATACCAGTTGTCATAGGTCCAGGCCTCTCCGGTGATCCAGCTCCCGTCTCCCCAGTCGTCCTGCACGGACTGGAGGGCGCCGCCCAGCCAGAGATACCGCAGGCCGCTCTCCTCCGCCAGCGCGGCGATCTGCTGATATTCCTCCTCCGAGGTGATGGTCGCCAGATATCCGCCGCGGGCCTCGCAGGCGTCGCGCGCCTGCTGCCAAGTGAAGTCCGCCGCGATCACCTCATAGCGGTGCACCGACTCCACCACAGGCTCCGCCGGAGGTTCCTCCTGCTGCGTCTGCCCGTCTCCGGCAGCGGCGGCGTCTCCAGCGTCGTCTCCGGCGGCCTCGGCGGCGGCGTCAGCGGCGGCCTGCGCCTCCTCTGCGGCGCTCTGACCGGACTGCGCATCCGCTTCGCCGCTCTGACCGGACTGCGCCGCATCTGCGGACGTTCCCTCCTGGGCGGACGCCTCGCCGTCCCCGCCGGACTGGCTGTCCTCCGCCTCCTGGCCGGTCTCCCCGCTCTGCGCCGGAGTCCCGCCGGCATCGCCGGTCTCCGCCGGCGCGCCGCCGCCCAGGAGCAGATAGACCGCGACGCCGGTCAGCGCCACCAGGAGGACCGCCAGGAGGATGACCACGATCTTGATCGCGAGGCCCTCCTGTCCGCTCTCCCGCGTCCGCTTTCCGCCAGACTGTCCCGGCTGCGGCTCCTCCCGCCGCACCGGGCGGGGGTGCTCCGGCTGCGGCTTCTCCCCCTTCGGCGGGTGGGACCGTTCCGGCTGCGGCTTCTCCCCCTTTGGCGGGCGGGGCCGCTCCGGCGGCTGTGCGCCCCACGGCGTCACGGGAGGCACAGGGGCCTTCTCCGGCAGGTGCTGCAGCAGCTCCTCCGGCAGCGGGGTCCCGTCATGGGTGCAAAAGCGCGTGCGCTCGCGGATCACCTTGCCGCAGGTCGGGCAACAGGGGATCGGTTTGCCGCACCAGGTACAGAATTTGGAGCCGTCTCGGATCTCCTTCCCACAAATTGGACACGTCATGCTCAGCGCTCCCTTCTCCTGCCGGCCGTCATCTCTCCGCCCATCCTGCGGGGGCGGCCGCCGGTCCGGCGGTTTCCCTTCACAGTAACAGAATACCAGATTTTTCGACATAGTCAAGCGCCTTTGCGCGCACCGGCCCCCTCCCCCCGCCATTTTCCCTCTGACGGAGGAAAAAAGAAAGGGACCCGGAAGTCACCTTCCAGGTCCCATATCTTGGTGCGGATGACGGGAGTCGAACCCGTACGCCCATTCGAGCACAAGCACCTCAAGCTTGCCAGTCTACCAATTCCAGCACATCCGCGCATCCGGCCGTTTACCGGTCGTCAACGGTGATTATTATACTCGCAGTCTCTCCGTTTGTCAACAGGTTTTTCGGCCGAAGTGGAGTTTTTTCCGGTCAGACCGTGGCGTGCTCTCTCGAGCGGCCCATGCCCTTGGCGTTGGCGAGCATCAGCTTGATGCGGTTCTCCTGGTTGATGCTCGTGGCGCTCGGGTCATAGTCGATCGCGACGATATTGGAGTCGGGGTAGTTGTCCTTCAGGGCGCGGATCATCCCCTTGCCCACGATGTGGTTGGGCAGGCACCCGAACGGCTGGGCGCAGACGATGTTGTTCGTCCCGGAGTGGATGAGCTCGAGCATCTCGGCGGTGAGCAGCCAGCCCTCCCCCATCTTGCAGCCCTCGCCGAGGTAGCCGTCCACCAGGCGGCGGAGCTGCTCAAAGTCGCCCGGGGCGCGGAAGCGGCCGGAGGCTTTGAGGGCGTCGATCATGTCGTGCTGGCACTTCTGGACGTAGTCCATGAAGAAGTCGCAGACCTCCTTCTTGAGCGCGCTGCCGCCGTAGATGTTCACATCCACCACGCGGTTGTAGATCTTGAAGATCATGAAGTCGGTCAGGCCGGGGACCACCGGCTCCGCCCCCTCGGCGAGGAGGAATTCCTCCAGATGGTTGTTGCCGAGGGCGGAGAATTTGACGTAGATCTCCCCCACGATGCCAACGCGGATCTTCTCCTCCTCGCGGACGGGGATGGCGGCGAAGTCCGCGATGATCTCGCGGAAGATGCGGCGCATCTCGCGGCGGTTCATCCCCTTGCCGCGGGTAAAGCGGTCCACGATCTCGTCCACCCAGTGGGCAACCATCCCATCCGCCGCGCCGCGCTCCACCTCGTAGGGGCGGACCTGGTTGGCGACGTTCATGATGAGGTCGCCGTACATCATCGCGTAGATCAGGCGGCGCACGAGCGGGATGGTGAGGGAGAAGCCGGGGTTGGACTCCAGGCCGAAGCTGACCGAGATGACGGGTATGTACTCCATCCCGGACTTCTGCAGGGCCTTGCGCAGCAGGTGGATGTAATTGGAGGCGCGGCAGCCGCCGCCGGTCTGGGTGATGAGCAGGGCGACCTTGTGCGGGTCGTAGCCGCCGTTCTTGATGGCGTCCATAAACTGGCCGATCACCAGCAGGGCGGGGTAGCAGGTGTCGTTGTGGACGTATTTCAGCCCCTCGTCCACCACGTTGCGGCTGTCGTTGTTGAGCTGGTCCACCTTGTACCCCTCCAGCTCCATCAGCTTGCGGAACATGGAGAAGTGGATGGGCAGCATCTGCGGCATCAGGATCGTATACTCCTTCTTCATCTCCTTCGTGAAGAGGAGGCGCCCCTCCTTGTTGTATACCAGTTCAGCCATAACGGCTCCTTTCTCGTCACGATTTGCGGTTCTGCTTGCGGGCCTCGATGGCGGCGATCAGGCTGCGGACACGGATCTTGACCGCGCCCAGATTGCTGATGTCGTCGATCTTGAGCTGGGTGTAGAGCTTGCCGCCCTCCTCCAGGATGGTGCGCATCTCGTCGCCCGTGATGGCGTCCACGCCGCAGCCGAAGGAGACGAGCTGGATGAGCTCCATGTCCTCCTGCGTGCAGACATAGCGGGCGGCGTTGTACATCCGCGCGTGATAGGTCCACTGGTTGAGCACGGTGCGCGTCTGGCGGTCCATCTCCCAGGAGACGGCGTCCTCCGTGATGAGCACGAAGCCGAAGCCGGTCACCAGGTCGTTGATGCCGTGGTTGATCTCCGGGTCCATGTGGTACGGGCGGCCGGCGATCACCAGGATGGGCAGGCCGTTGGCGCGGGCGTATTCGACATACTTCGCCCCGGTGGCGCGCAGGTCCTCCTTGTAGGCGTCATAGGCCGCGTAGGCCGCGCGGGCGGCGGCCACCGTCTCCTTCTTCGGGATGCCGAACTCCTGGAGGAAATACTGGGCGGCGTGCTTTTCAAAGTCCTTCGGGCGGTGCAGGCCGAAGTAGGGGTGCAGGAAGCGCCTGTCCTTCAGGGCGGGGATATTGGCCGCGATCAGGTCGGGATAGTAGGCCACGACGGGGCAGTTGTAGTTGTTGTCGCTGATGCCCTCGTCAAAGTTGTAGCTCATGCAGGGGTAGAAGATGGTCTCCACCTCCCGCTCGAGCAGGTCCTCCACATGGCCGTGGAGGAGCTTGGCGGGGTAGCAGACGGTGTCGGAGGGGATGGTCCGCTGGCCCTTGAGGTAGAGCTTGCGGCTGGACTCGGCGCTGAGGACCACCTCGAAGTTCAGGTGGGTGAAGAACGCAAACCAGAACGGGAGGTTCTCATACATATTCAGGCCGAAGGGCAGGCCGATCTGCCCGCGCGCGCCGGTGCCCTCTCCCCTGCCCTGCATCGCGCGCAGCTTCTCATACTTATAGCGCATCAGGTCGGGGAGCTGGGTCTTCTCCTTGCCCAGCGGCTTGGAGCAGCGGTTGCCGGAGATGAAGCGGCGGCCGCCCTCGAAGATGTTCACCGTCAGGGCGCAGTGGTTCGTGCAGCCGTTGCATGTGACCGGACGGACCTGATGGGAGAAGCCGGCCAGCTCCTCCGCCCCGAGCAGGGCGGAGCGCTCCAGGCCGAGCTCCCTGGCCGCCAGCGCCGCGCCGAAGGCCCCCATGATGCCGGAGATGGTGGGGCGGGTGACCTCCCGGCCGAGCTCCAGCTCGAAGGAGCGCAGGACGGCGTCGTTGTGGAAGGTGCCGCCCTGGACCACCACCTCTTTGCCCAAGTCGTCGGCCGAGGCCGCGCGGATGACCTTGTAGATGGCGTTCTTGACGATGGAGATGGACAGGCCCGCCGAGATGTCCTCCACCGAGGCGCCCTCCTTCTGGGCCTGCTTGACAGAGGAGTTCATAAACACGGTGCAGCGGCTGCCGAGGTTCACCGGGTGCGGGGCGAAGAGGCCCATCTTGGCAAAGTCGGCGATCTCATAGCCCAGCGCGCGGGCAAAGGTCTCAATGAACGAACCGCAGCCGGAGGAGCAGGCCTCATTGAGCATGATGGAGTCCACCGCGCCGTTGCGGATCTTGAAGCACTTCATATCCTGGCCGCCGATGTCGATGATGAAGTCGACGTTGGGGTTGAAGTGGGCCGCCGCCTTGTAGTGCGCCATCGTCTCGACCAAGCCGAGGTCACAGCGGAAGGCGTTCTTGATCAGGTCCTCGCCGTAGCCGGTGACCGCGCTGCCGCGGATGGTGATCCGGCCGCCGCAGAGCTCATAGATCTTTTCCAGCTGCTCGCGGACAATGGCGACGGGATTGCCCAGGTTGGAGTGATAGTACGTATACAGCAGGCCGCCGTCCGGCGCGATCAGGACCAGCTTGGTGGTGGTGGAGCCGGCATCGATGCCGAGGTATGCGTCGCCCACATAGGTGGCGGCATCCTTTTCCGGCGGGCGGCGGGAATTGTGGCGCGCGCAGAAGGCGTCATACTCCTCCTGGCTGGCAAAGAGGGGCGGCATGGTGTTCACGCTGCCGGTGGCGTCTACGCTCTCTTCCAGCAGGCGCAGCGCCTCGTCAAAGCCGATCTCCTTATAGTCCGTCGCGCACAGCGCCGCGCCCATGGCGGCGAAGCAGTCGCCGTCTTCCGGAAAGATCGCGTGCTCCTCATCCAGGTGGAGCGTCTCGACAAAGCGCTCGCGCAGGCCCTGCAAAAAGTGCAGCGGGCCGCCGAGGAAGACGATCTTCCCCTTCAGCTCGCGCCCCTGCGTCAGCCCGGCGATGGTCTGGTCCACCACCGCCTGGAAGATGGAGGCCGCGACGTCCTCCTTCCGCCCGCCTTGGTTCAGAATGGGCTGCACGTCGCTTTTGGCAAACACGCCGCAGCGCGAGGCGATGGGATAGAGCTTCTCGTGCTTCAGGGAGAGCTTGTCCAGCTCGTCGCTCGTGACGTTCATCAGGGTCGCCATCTGGTCGATGAAGGCGCCCGTGCCGCCGGCGCAGGAGCCGTTCATCCGCTCCTCCAGCGCGCCGCCGAAGAAGATGATCTTGGCGTCCTCGCCGCCGAGCTCGATCACGGCGTCGGTGCCCGGGATGTAGGTGTTGACCGCCGCGGCGGTGGCGTACACCTCCTGGACAAAGTCGATGCCGCTGGCCTTGGAGACGCCGAGGCCGGCCGAGCCGGTGATGACCATCTTGACATCCTGACCGCTGTATTGGCCGGCGATGGAGCGCAGAGTCTGGCAGGTGCGCTCGCGCACCTTGGAAAAGTGCCGCTCGTAGGAGCGGAAGAGGAGCTGGTCGTTCTCGTCGAGCACCACCACCTTGACGGTGGTGGAGCCAATATCAATGCCGATGCGATAACTCATACATGATTCCCCTATGTGTCTGTGCTGGGACAGAAAAACAGTTTTGATCGGATACTATTGTATCACATTCTATTCAAATGGCAAGAGAACAGCATTGGGCAAAGTGTGAATCTTTCGTGAAATTCCACACAAAATGCAGGAAAAACAGACAAATGCAGGGCAAGGCGGCGGAATCCGTCCTTTTGGCGGGAGGTCGGTTCCGGACGCCTCCCGTTATTCATGATATTTTGCAAAAGTATATTGCATCTTCCGGAGGATTGATTTATAATTGTTCCAACACAACACAGGAGGTGCGCCATGTCGCTCGACAGCAAGATCGTGAAGTTCTATGCCAAGAACAAGCACACTGATATCCCGCTCAAGGCCATCCCGGGCCATTTTGTGACCAACCACTCCCACATCAACTATTTTATGGAACTTACATCCACCAAGTCGGTCTATCAGGAGGCGAAGGCGGCCGCCGAGGTGCTCTCGCGCAAGTACCGCAACCGGATCCCGGTGGACACCATCCTGTGTATGGACGGCACGGAGGTGATCGGCACCCTGCTGGCCGAGCGTCTGGCGGAGTCGCGCCTGCCCGGCGTGTCGCGCGGGCGGGATGTGTGCGTCATCACCCCGGAGCAGAACGCGAACACCAGTCAGCTCATCTTCCGGGACAACTACAAGCAGATGATCACCAACCGCGACTGCATCATCCTGCTGGCCTCCATCACCACCGGCTACACCGTCCACAAGGCGATCGAGACCATCCAGTTCTACGGCGGGGTGACGCGGGGCGTCTCCGCCATCTTCAGCAACATCAGCCAGCAGGACGGGATCGCCGTGGACGCCATCTTTGACGTCGGCGTGCTGCCGGACTACCGGAGCTACGACTACACCAACTGCCCCTACTGCAAGAAGGGGGTCCCCATCGACGCGCTGGTCAACAGCCACGGCTACTCCATGCTGTGACCGTCTGACAGGCCGCCAGACAACCGAACCGCCGTCCTCCGCGGACTTGCCGGGAGGACGGCGGTTTTCGCCTGTGCGCTCTGTCAGGACTCCATATGGCGGCCCAGGAAGCCGGAGACCGCCTGGACGAGCTTATACTCCGTCTCGCCCAGGCCCTGCCCGTTCTCCCGCGCGCAGAGGATGACGCAGCCCATCACGTCCCCCTCTGAGAGGATGGGCGCGGCCAGTGAGAGGGCGAGGCGGCTCACCCCGTCCGCCGTGACGGAGATGGCCCCCTCCCCCGTGCGGTGCTGATAGAGCTGGCGGCCCTCCATGATATGCTCCAGCTCGGAGGAGACCCGGCGCTCCTGCAGCTCCCGGCGGGGCGCGCCGGAGACGGCGAGCACGCTGTCCCGGTCAGTGATCACCGCCGGGCAGCCGGTGGTCTTGTAGAGGGTCTCGCACATCTGCCCGGCCACATTTTGCAGGTCCCCCATGATGGAGTACTTCTTGAAGATGACCTCTCCGTCCTTGTCTGTATAGATCTCCAGGGGGTCGCCCTCCCGGATACGCAGCGTTCTTCGGATCTCCTTCGGAATGACGACCCGTCCCAGATCGTCTGGTTGTGTCAAGCTAGAACACAATAAATTTTTTCGCGCGAAATCCGAGCAGATAACGCACTTTTTAAAATTTTACAGAACATTTTCCGCGCTTCAGTTTGTCAGAATCTGGCATTTTTATGGGTATAACACAATGAGTCGTGCCGCAAAGAACAGTAAACGCACTTATGGCCGGCAAAATCGGCCTCCGGTCCGGAACAGCAAAAAGATGCGCCGGAGGGCAAAAAAGAGATAATTAAAAATCAGCAGAGGGACAGGACGGAAGGCTGCGGATAGCGCAGAAGACGGCAAGAGCCAGCCCGGCGGGGCTGGCTCTCTGGCTCTGGCTGTGCCGATGCAAAGCTTCGTGATCCGCTTCTCCGTCTCCTTCCGGAGGGCGGCGCGGCCCCCTGGTCAGGCTTACCCGCGGCCAATCGCGCGCCCGGTGAACCAGCCTGCCCACCGGGTCACGATGGCTTCAGCGCCAGGCTGGTCTGGAGCGCCCTCTCGATGCCGGTCATCTCCTCCTGGGATACCTTGCCGAGGTAGCGGCCAATGCGCTGCTTGTCGATGGTCCGGAGCTGCTCCAATAGGATCATGGACGGGCAGTGAAAGGCCGGGTTGTCCTGGATGAGGAAATAGGTCGGCTGACCGGCCTTCTTCTCCGTCCTGGCTGTGGCGGCCGCCACCACCAGGGTAGGGGCGTGCCGGTTTCCGATGTTGTTCTGGAGTACGACCACCGGGCGGAACCCGCCCTGTTCCGAGCCGCACACTGGCGACAGGTCCGCCAGATAGATGTCCCCCCGGCGGTATTCCCAATCGGTTCTCATGCTGTGTCTTTGCCTCCTCACTATGTGGTATGGAAAAGGGGCAATGGCTGCCCCTTCGTTTTCCTATGTCGTTTCCCATATTTGTCCTCGACACCCCTGGGTGGCAGAGTACATCTCTGCCGGGAAATCATCGAAAGGCGTCCGGCAGCGTACCGGCTCCATAGGCATTTCGCCTCCCCGTGGTTCTCACCGGGCTGCCCCCATTGCTTGAGACTGTGGCTGGACAGAAGTATCATTGTCCCTGCTGGTTTCATCGCCGGATCGGGAGCTGCCCGATCGTTACAAGCCGATCGTGCTCGCTCGTGCCGCCCGGTCAGACAAATCAGAAAAAAGACGTCTCTGTCTCCCTGACGGCAGGTCTTGGCGTATCGCTGACGTGGCTGATGCGTTCGCACCGACAGCAGGAATGTACCTGATGAATGTGTGTTCAGTTTTCAAAGTGCAGGCCATTCTCTGGCTCTGTCTGCATTGTAAGGCCTCCGATTCGGCATTTTCAGGACCCAGCGGGTCTGGTTGACCCGACCTGTTGGGTCGGGTGTGAGTGTAAGGCAGCTGTATGCCCATACGCAACGGAAAAGCGATCATATCTCTGTTAGACACAAAAAAGCCACAGGCGCAGACCTGTGGCGGAAAACGGGTGGATTTGCCCTTACAGGCGTATAGAATCCCTTAAATTCACCATACTATTAATGGAAATCCTTTCTGAAAGTTGAACTTCCCCTTATTCCATGCTAATATTAAAGGGATAAAGGAGGGCGTAAGGGTATGCGTACATTCAATTACTCCGCAATCCGGGAGCAGAAGTGGGACTCGGAGATCCTGGGCCTGGTTGCGGCAATCTATAAAGAAGCCGGAAAGCAGGAACTGTACCTGAAACAGCGGCCGGAAGAATTGGAGAAACTGGTAGAGATCGCAAAGGTGCAGAGTACCGAGGCGTCCAATGCCATCGAAGGCATCGTGACCACAAATACACGCATCCGGCAGCTTGTGGAGGAGAAAACGACGCCGAGGAACCGGGACGAGCAGGAGATCGCGGGTTATCGTGATGTGCTGAACATCATTCACGAGAACTTTGACGCCATCCCTATCACCCAGAACTATATCCTGCAGCTCCACAAGATCCTCTACAGCCACATGAACAACCCCATGGCCGGCAGGACCAAAAACGTGCAGAACTATATCAGCGCCACCTATCCCGATGGTCATGTGGAAACCCTGTTCACACCCCTTGCTCCCTATGAAACGCCGGAGGCCCTGGACAGGATCTGCGAGGAATACAACCGGGTGATCGGCAATTTGGAAGTGGAACCGTTGATCGTCATCCCTGTGTTCATCCACGACTTTCTCTGCGTCCATCCCTTCAACGATGGAAACGGCAGAATGAGCCGCCTGCTGACCACGTTGCTGCTCTACCGCAGCGGGTTCTATGTGGGCAAGTATATCTCCTTGGAGGCCAAGATCGCGAAAAACAAAGACCTCTACTATGATGTCCTGGGCCAGACGCAGATCGGTTGGCGTGAAGGTCCCGAAGATGTGGTGCCGTTCATCAAGTATCTGCTGGGAACCATTCTTTCCGCCTATAAGGTAACACCGCACAAAGAAAAAATATGATATAATAAAGCTATGGATAAGCAGATGAGTCTGTCGGGCCTGAGCGATGAATTGAGCCAGGTGCGGA